>NZ_SLVH01000013.1:0-138057 GCF_004342335.1 Rhizobium sp. PP-F2F-G48
CACGATCCTGTTCTCTACAGGAAGCGCCACAAAATCGAGAACATGTTCGGCAGGCTCAAGGACTGGCGGCGCATTCACACCCGCTACGACCGCTGTGCACATACCTTCTTCTCGAGCATCTGCATCGCGGCCGCTGTTATCTTCTGGCTGTGAATTTTATGAGTCCTGAGCCTAGACTCTCCCGAAAATTGGAGGGAAGTCGGGTCTCAGGTCAGAGAGTTTGCGACCGGGCGCGACGGTGAATGAAGTCGCGGGGCGATACGGGCTGAAGGCCAACCACCTGTCGTCCTGGCGAACGCTGGCGCGGCAGGGCAAGCTGGTTTTGCCTGCGCCGGAGGACGAAGTTGAATTCGCGGCCATGGTCGTCGAGATGCCCGCACCGGAGCCGCCGACTGCCAAAGCAGTCTCCCGCGCCGAGATTGTCGTCGGCCCTGTCACGATCCGCCTTGAGGAAGGGGCGTCTGTGGCCTCGATCGCCGCCATCGCGCATCAGCCTCAAGAGCGAAGTCGGGACGACGCAACCGGGCTCTGTATCAACCGGCTACATCGGACCGTTCGTCTGCGTGGCAATTCCGGCAAGTACGACTGTGACCATCACGGTCAAGCGGATGTGGGGCTATCTCCGCTTCCCCGCTCCGGCTTGGTAGTGGGTAGCCACCCCATTACCATCTGGTGGGGGGCGATCGTGAAGCGGCGGTGCCGGCATTGAATGCCAGCGCCGCCAACAATCATCGCTGATGTCATCTTCAATCGGACGATGAAAGGTATTACAAGGTCGCTGTCTGGAGATAACAATGACCTTTGCCTTGCATAAGAATTTTCGTCAGTTCGCTTCCAATCGTGCTCAGCTATGGGAAGATAGCAATGATTGAGCCTGCCGCGGCCTCCGCACCGGGCGTGATTGTCGACGGTGAAGACAACGTCACCAATCATGTGGCTTGTCTCTTTCCTCCGAGAAGGCTGGAGGTCTGCGGCAACGGAAACCATCTCCGCCTTGATCCGAGCGCTGATTTGTCAGGCTTTTCGATCATAATCAAAGGCTCTGGGAACTTGATTGTCGTCGGGAAAAATACGCGGCTTAGAGGGCTAGTTTACGTCCTCGGCAACAAGTCCTCCCTCAGGATCGGCCCAGAGACCACGACGGAGACTGTGAGATTTAGCGTCGGCAGTCGCGCATCTATCAAGATGGGTCGCGATTGCCAGGTCTCTCGCAACGTCGAAATTCGATGCTCGGATGAGCACCCAATCTACGATCTTGATTCGAGGGAGGAGATCAACGCCGGTCGTGACGTGGTGATTGGAGATCACGTTTGGATTGGAGAGGGGGTTCGCATCATCAAAGGTATGATGGTAGCCAGCGGATCGATTGTAGGAACCGGCGCAATTGTGTCACGTCCTCTTGCCACTCCAAATGCAATCTATGCCGGGGTTCCGGCAAAGCTGATCAGGCAGCGTATCGCATGGGCCAGAACGCCCGGCTCTATGAATTGGGATATGGTCGACTTCACTTCCGAATAACCGACTCGAATTCGAACGATTGTAATCAGCGGCACGATGGCTCGCTTGTCATTTCGAGCTCATAAGAGCTAAGAGCACCGCTAAAGAGAGGGACCGCCATGAATGTCAGCTTGGGTCAAGCGATTGCAAACCTTATCGACGAGAAGCTTCATCAGGACGCCGAGAATTCAAGGTTCGCGACCGACTTCCCCGACAGTGAAAAGCAAGCTCGCGACGATCAGAGAGTTGCCGAGCTTATTCAGCTGATTGATCAGGAAGTTGGACAGGTTCTGGCGGCTCGCTGACGATAACAACAGGCTTTCTTAGCCTCAGCTCCCACCCTGAGGCTGTGGACGACGCCGTGTGCTTCGCCAATTGGATCTGCGAAATTTCTTCCATCATGAGTTCCTCGAGAAATTTCCGCGGGTCATCATAGGAAAGGTCGCGATCCCGGAAATCTTTTTCCCACCACTCAGAAGCTAGAAGGCTCTCGCAAAGGTCGTCGGGGAACCTGCGTTTTTTCGCAATCGCCGGCGCTCCTACAACGATCGAGTAGGGTTCGACATTTTTGGTCACAACGGAATTGGCTCCAATCACGGCGCCGGTTCCCACCGTCACTCCCTGAATGATAACGACATTCGTGCCGATCCATACATCGTTGCCGATGATCGTTCGGTTCGAGTTATTGAGATAACGTTTGTTGCCCTTGGGCATATAATCGTAGCTGTCGAAATACCCAACGCGGCTGTACTGGAACGGATGGCAGCTCACCCACTCTGTGGGATGGTTCGGCGGTCCGATCTGAACGCGTTCTCCGATGGCGCAATATCGACCAATTGTCGCGTTTTTGATTAGCCCGCCCGGACCGATGTAGGAGCCCATACCCATATGGCAGGCCCCGAGCACTGATGAGCCACTTAGGCGAACGGGCGGTTCGTAGGTGATGCTCCCAGAGATCTTCATATCAGCGGCTAGGATCAAGCCTTTGTCCACTGCCGCTTTCTGGAAATTTGCGTAGCTACTGAAGCTCAACTTAGTCATTTTTTACTCGAAACTCTAATCTGAAAGCGGCAACTTTCAATCAAACCGCTTCTCGTGGGTGGACAAAACGGCGATGCACAATGCAATCGCGGGAGTGGCGCCGATGTGGTAGACGCCCACTTCCACCGAAGCCTTCCCTGAGCCATCAGGATCCCAAACTACTGCGGCAGCCTCACCGGGCAACAGTGTGTCAGCCAGCCTACGGCCTTCCTGTACGAACTTCGTGTAAAGCGGAACCTTCCGAACCGGGAGTCCTTCGGGGTTCAACCATGCTGACCGGCCATCACCCGCATCCTTACGAGAATAGCCTGCGGCCAAGGCGATCGACGCGTCTAGGAAACGGCTGGCTTCCTGCGACTGCTCAAGCTGTTGGAGGATCTTCTCGTATCGCATGGCCAATTCTATTCGTTGCCCGTCGACTGTCGGCTGAGCATTTCCTCAAGCGAAGCAATGCTGAGTGCCATTGCTGGGTTCACCGAATATGCGATCGTAGAACCGACGTTGGCCGATCCTGCGCCCATTTCCCAAGCGCACCCGGCCTTTGTAGCGGGGCATAGTGCAACCTGCAGCGCCATGGCATCATCGATGACTTCTGTGTATCGCGGCGGACGATTGACGGAGCTACCCTCCGGGTCGACCCATGAATCAACGGTCTCGCCTCTCCGCCGATATCCAGCAATGATTGCGATCAGGCCATCGAGCTTAGGCGCAGGTTCTTTGGCATCTTTGAGGATTTGAATGACATCTTTGATTTTCATCGTGTGTCCTGGCTTCACTAATTGGAAGTGATGGGCTGGCGCTATCATCCTAGCTGCTCGACTGATGAAGCAGCAGACCCTTAAGCTCACTAGCATTTAATCACCGCTGGTGACCACTGGAAAACTTAGCTCTACGTTATGAGTCTGGTCACATGTCGCTGGTGATCTGGTGACTAGCTGACTCGTTCCAAGGATCGCTAACGCGTCTTTCAGCTGTCGTTCGAAGTCAATTTGAAATGGTTTTTACGCCCGTTGCGGAAAAGCGGAAATTCCGATTTCTCGTGTCAAATTTCCGGAAAGTCGCGTCCGCCACCGCGATACGCGGGCTCAAGCCGTCCATATCGACTGCCACGCCATCATCAAAATCGAAGGAATTTGGTAGCGGGAGAGGGACTCGAACCCCCGACACGCGGATTATGATTCCGCTGCTCTAACCACCTGAGCTACCCCGCCGCCGGATGCGACCTTTGGTCGGTCGCTTGCGGTGGGCGGCTTATAAGATGGGGGTCAGGGGGGTGTCAAGCGATGGTGGAAAAAAAGGGGGGATGAGGGGAAAGCGGGTCCGGGTGCCGGGAATGCAAGGGTCCGGCGCCGCCGGTTTCAGGCGGCGGCGGGGGCTTGCAGCAGGTGGCGGAGCGCCTGTTCGGCGGCGGGTTCGCGCTCGGAGCGCAGGATGAAGCCGCCGCCATAGACGCGGGCGTCTTCGCCGGGGCCGGAATAGAGCGCGCAGGCCTGGCCGGGCGCGATGCCGGCTTCGCCTTCCATCAGCTCGACGGTGATGCCGGCGGCATCGACCTTCAGCAAAGCCGGGGCGGGGATGCGGGTGGAGCGCACCTTGGCATAGCAGGCGAGGCCTTCGGCCGGCAGGTCTTGAAGGGCGACGTCGCCCAGCCAGTTCATGTCGCGCAGCGCGACGCGGCGCGTCTCCAGCGCCTCGCGCGGGCCGACGATGACGCGGCAGGAGCGTGCGTCGAGGTGGACGACATAGAGCGGCTCGCCGGTGGCCACGCCGATGCCGCGGCGCTGTCCGATCGTATAATGCAGAATGCCCTCGTGGCGGCCGAGCACGCGCCCGTCGAGATGGACGATATCGCCGGCGAGCGCCGCATTCGGCTTCAGCTTGGAGACGATGTCGCTGTACTTGCCCTGCGGCACGAAACAGATGTCCTGGCTGTCGGCCTTCTTGGCGACGACGAGGCCCATGTCCTCGGCCAGCGCCCGGGTTTCCGCCTTGGTCAGGTGGCCAAGCGGGAAGCGCAGATAGTCGATCTGCCCCTGCGTGGTCGCAAAGAGAAAGTAGCTCTGGTCGCGGTCGGCATCCGCCGGGCGATAGAGCGAGCGGCGGCCGGGAAAGCCGGGCTGCGGATTGGCGCGCGAGCGGATGTAATGGCCGGTCGCCAGCGCGTCGGCGCCGAGATCGCGCGCGGTGGCCAGCAGGTCGGCGAACTTGACGGTCTGGTTGCAGGCGACGCAGGGGATCGGCGTTTCCCCGGCGATGTAGCTTTCGGCAAACGGGTTGATGACCGTCTCGCGGAAGCGCTGCTCGTAGTCGAGCACGTAATGGGCAATGCCGAGCACCTCGCAGACGCGGCGGGCATCGTCGATGTCCTGGCCGGCGCAGCAGGAGCCGGCGCGATGCACGGCCGCGCCATGATCGTAGAGCTGCAGCGTGATGCCGAAGACGTCGTAGCCCTCCCGCTTCAGGATGCCCGCGACGACGGAGCTGTCGACGCCGCCGGACATGGCGACCACGACGCGGGTATCTTCAGGCTTGCGGTCGAAATCGAGGCTGTTCACGAGAGATGGTCCGATTCTGTCGGATGATCGGTGCGGCATCTGCGCCTGCACCTTGCTCATCGCAATATAAAAGGTCGCGGGCGCGTCTACAAGCGCTGCGCGGCATCCTGTGGTGCCGGTTCCTATGTCGGTTCCGGTGCCGGTGCCGGTGCTGGCACGGGACGATCAGATGATCTTCAGGCGCATGGCGCGGGCGATGGCCTGCATGCGGTTGACGGCGTCGAGCTTGCGGGCGGCCGTCTTGAAATAGCTGCTGACCGTATAGGCGGAGATGCCGAGGATGATGGCGATCTCGTCGCTGCTCTTGCCGGCCGCGGCCCAGCGAAGACATTCGATCTCGCGGGCCGAAAGCTTTTCGCGGGTGGTGACGCCGGCATCCATGGCGCGCTCCAGCCGCTCGAACAGCTGCAGCAGCACATAATAGAGCTCTGCGGCCTCCACGCCTTCCGGAGCGTCGCGGCTTCCCGAAAGCGTGACGATGAAGGGATCGGCATAGGTCGTGTGCAGGAGCACCGCCAGGGTGAAGGCCATGGACGGGGCGATGCCGAGCGCGGTCACGGGCTTGCCGCGCAGACCGAGAAAGGCGGCGGTTTCCCGAAAGACGGGCAGCTTGGTGTGGCGCAACTCTTCCACCAGCCGGCTCAGGCGGAAGATGTCGAGCGCGTCATAGCCGCGCACGAGGTCGGCCGGCCAGCTGCTGACGACGAGGCGCTCGGCGAAATTCTGCTGGTCGCCGGTGGGAACCCGCACGATCATGAAATTGTCGAAGCCGAATTCGGCGGCGCATTGCCGCATGAGACGCAGCACTTCGTATTCCGTCTGAACGGCGGATGGATCGGAGTGCGCAGACAGCAGGCTCGATTTCCTGCCGCTTACCGTTTCATCGACGTCGGACATTGCGCTATCACCACCGCCGGCCGCACCGGCTCCTTGTTTTCTGTCTGTCTCCCGATCTGCTTTTCCGCCCGCCGGGCAAAACGACCCAGCTCTCCGCACCGCGCCCGGAGCGGGCGCTTTTCTGGCACTGAGGGCGTGCAGTCTAGCGGAAAAACGATCTGAAGGCACCCGTGGGTGCGCATGAGAGACATCCCGAAGCCCCGCGGCCCTCGAGACACAGTCTGCCGTGTCCCGACGCTGTGCCCCAAACGCTTCGCGGGAACGATCCGCGCCCGGTGCAAGGAAAAGAGGGGGTATAACGTCGGCCCGCGTGCGTCGCACGCCTCAGCATTGCATCATTTTATATTTAAAACTTACGAGTTTTGAAACCCGTCTCTTTCGCATGGCTGCCATGCGGGGAGGGGCCCCGTCCCGGAAAGGCCTCTTTCCGGATTTCCCCTGCTTTTCCGTGTGCCCTGTCGCGATACAATCGAAATTTGCGGCCGGGCGTTGCGAGCGAAAAAGCCTGTTCTTTCAGCACCGGATTGACCTTTTCCGGCAAGCCATTCGAATGATGGATAAATTGTGTCGTGGAGCTTAGGCAAATCTTAAATGTGGCAGGCTAGGCTCGCTGAATATGGTCTTGAGTATGTGTAGAGAGTCCAATGACCGAAATGGTACGACCCCGCGTGAAGTATGTCATCGGCCCGGATGGCAGTCCACTGACGATCGCCGATCTTCCTCCGGCGAACACGCGGCGCTGGGTAATTCGACGCAAGGCAGAAGTGGTGGCGGCCGTTCGCGGTGGCCTCCTGAGCCTTGAAGAGGCGTGCGAGCGCTATACGCTGACGGTGGAAGAGTTCCTGTCCTGGCAGGCCTCGATCAACGATCACGGTCTGGCCGGACTGCGCACGACGCGCATCCAGCAATATCGCCACTGATCCGCAAGGACGTCAGGCGTCAGGTTTGTTCAATGAGCGGTCGCGGCTTACGTCGCGGCCGCTCATTGGCGTTTTGAGACCGGTCGATCGGTCGTGTCGGGACAGGGGACGCGCCGTCTCCTCACAGGCGTCCGGCGCGCCGTGCTTTTCCACGGCCGGCAACCGCGGGACGAAGCGGCGGGCAGGCTTCGCGCAAGCTCCTTGGCTTACCAATCATCCCCTGTGTCGATCTTTGCGCGCGAGGAGCGCGATCGTCGGCGAGAGACTTGAGCTGAAAGCAAAACGACGACAGCCGCGCTTCGAAGCGAGGCGCGGTGTCGTCGGTCAGTCTGGTTTGCCGGTCAGGTTGAACTGCCGGCAGAACGGATCAGGCGCGCAGCCGCACGAGACCGTCGCGTTCTTCGAGTGCGGAGGCCTTGGCAAACTCTGCCTGGACTTCTTCCAGGGAGAGTTCGGCCGCGTCCTGCTGGACTTTCAGTTCCCGTACCGACACTTGCAGATTGTCGGCCCGCTGGCGGGCCGCCTTGGCAAAGGTCGGATAGGCAAAATGGGACGGATCCGAAATGCCAGATTTTTTCTCCTCGAAGGCGATCTGATGCTCCAAATCCTTGGTCATCCTTTCGAATTCGGCCATCATCATCTGAAGCTGCTTCAGTTGACGCTGTTTGTCTTTCACCTGAAATTCCTTCAGGCGGACAAGGCTCTCACGTGACTTCATACGCAATACTCCCGCGGTGCGAGACCCGGCATCTCACTTGCAACCCTTGCCGAAGGCTCATGCCTGCAGCGCCGCGAAAAAATCCCAGCGATCTTAACAAATGCCTACCGCTGGTAACGTTTCGTTTACGGGCATAGTTAATCCTAGGGACGATCATTTAAGGCCCGGTAAATGCCCAGTGCGAAATGTGATGCTTTGGTGATTTGACGAGTCTGTGGAATCCGATAGGGCGGTTGCCTCACCTTCAGGGTGAGAAGGCTGCATTATCAAAATCGAACAAAATCAAGGGGCTGACAAAAATATTTAACAAAGCATGTGCACCTTGCCAGAGGGAATCAGAATTTGTTAACCATTTGATGGCAAGCTCCAAATCAGGCAACGACTGGATCCGTTTCGCGTCAGGCAGCCTTGCACTACCTTTCGACGGCGGAAAAGGGGACAAAAATCATGCGGGTTCTGCTTATCGAGGACGACAGCGCGACAGCGCAGAGCATCGAGTTGATGCTCAAGTCCGAGAGTTTCAATGTGTACACCACCGATCTCGGTGAAGAGGGCGTCGATCTCGGCAAACTCTACGATTACGACATCATTCTTCTCGACCTCAACCTGCCCGACATGTCGGGCTACGAGGTGCTCCGGACGCTTCGCCTGTCCAAGGTGAAGACGCCGATCCTGATCCTCTCCGGCATGGCCGGCATCGAGGACAAGGTTCGCGGCCTCGGCTTCGGCGCCGACGACTACATGACCAAGCCGTTCCACAAGGACGAGCTGGTGGCGCGCATCCACGCGATCGTGCGTCGCTCCAAGGGTCATGCCCAGTCCGTCATCTCGACCGGCGAGCTGATCGTCAACCTGGATGCCAAGACCGTCGAAGTCGGTGGCCAGCGCGTCCACCTGACGGGCAAGGAATACCAGATGCTGGAGCTGCTTTCGCTCCGCAAGGGGACGACGCTCACCAAGGAAATGTTCCTGAACCACCTTTATGGCGGCATGGACGAGCCGGAACTCAAGATCATCGACGTGTTCATCTGCAAATTGCGCAAGAAGCTGGCCAATGCCGCCGGCGGCGCAAACTACATCGAGACCGTCTGGGGCCGTGGCTACGTGCTGCGCGAACCGGAAGGCGATCTGGCCGAAAGCGCCTGATCTTCCGGATGTTTTGAGCGCCATCGGCGATCATGCATCCCGCAGTGCAGGATCGCCGACATCGGTGCCGACCGACCCGCCCTCGTGGCGGGTTTTTCGTTTTCGGCGCCAGAGTGAGAGTGAGTGATAGAGAGAGCAGGGCATCCCCGACCTTTGGACAGCGCAAACGACAAAGGCCGCCTTTGCGGGCGGCCTGGTGCGGACATGGGGGATGTCGGGGAGGGAGGTCTAGAAAACCCGAGGTCAGGCTGCGGCGGCGTAGGCGCCGAACACGCTCGTCAGGATCTTGCGGTCGAACGGCTTCAGCAGGAAGTCGTCGGCACCGGCGCGCTTGCCGGCCATCATCTTGCGCAGGTCCGCCTCGATGACGCAGTAGTAGATGCGGACGGACTTGCCTTCGGACATCACGCGAATGTTGGCGATCAGCTCCAGCGCGCCGTCGAGCCCGGCATCGACGATGATGATGTTCGGCAGCTCCGCCTCGCACCGCGACAGGGCTTCCAGGCCGTTGGCGGCCTCGGAGACGAGGAAACCCATGCCGGAGAGGATGCGCTTGCCGACCTTGCGCACCACGTCGGAATCGTCGGCGATCATCAAGCGCTGCATGGGTGCTCCTTGTCCTTCCATTCCCGCGATCCGAGCCCTCGACCTTGGGCCGCGGGCGGAAACCGCCCCGGCGCTTGGTCAACGTCCGGTTGCGCCCCCTCCGGGATCCGTCAGTCCGGATCCGGGGGTTGCGCTGTTCTCGGGAATATTAGGCGCCTTTGGCAAACAAACCGTTACCGTGACGGCAAGGAGGCGGGATCTGCGTTACGAAACCGTGGAGGCCATGAAGACGATCTCTTCCGGTGTCGGCAGGATCTCGATCTTCATGCCGGCTTCGTCCGCCAGCAGCACCGTGTAATAGGGCTGGATCGTGTGGGCATCGACCGCTTCCTCCAGCGTGCCGGAGAGCAATTCGACAAGCTTGGGTGGTACCCGCATCATCTTGCCGCGCACGACCAGCTTGAAGACCGCGTCGTATTCCGGGTTTTCCAGCGTCACGTCGAGCGAGCCGCCGCGCGGAATGGCGCCATAGGCGATGAGGAAGAGGTTCAGCAGCAGCTTCACGCGGTTCTTCGGAATGATGACGCGCGGGCCGGTCCAGCTGATCTCGGTCTTCTTTTCCACCACGGCGAAATCACGCGCCGCCTTTTCCGCTTCGCCGGTGTCGATCGACGCGCCGACCGAGCCGGAGGCGCCGAAGGCGAGGCGGGCGAACTTCAGGCGGACGGCCGCGTTGAGCGCGCTGGTGCGGATGAGGTCCATCGCATCGGCATCGGCGCCGCCTTCGTCCAGAAGCTCCAGGCCGTTGTTGATGGCGCCGACCGGAGAAATGATGTCGTGGCAGACGCGGCTGCACAACAGGGCGGCAAGATCGGGGCCGGTCAGGGTGAGGTTCGGATTCTTTTCCATCGTCGTGTCCTTCAAGGGTCGTCCCTGCCGATCATCCCGGTGCGCGACGCGTTCGCGCAGGGTCGTTTCCGGGGCGTGTTTAGAGGGTGAAGATTGCGCGGACGTGGCGCGTCCCGTTCAGCCATAATGACACCATGTTTGGTAAACCAATTGTTAAGATGATGGGTTCAGAGTGGCGGAATCCCGGGCCGGGGCGCGCGGACAGGCACGGCCTGCTCCTGCCGACACCCATCGGCCCT
This sequence comes from Rhizobium sp. PP-F2F-G48, assembly GCF_004342335.1. Lineage (NCBI taxonomy): Bacteria > Pseudomonadati > Pseudomonadota > Alphaproteobacteria > Hyphomicrobiales > Rhizobiaceae > Rhizobium > Rhizobium sp. PP-F2F-G48. The sequence goes on from NZ_SLVH01000013.1 coordinate 10,469, forward strand.
GCGAAAACGGAGGATGCGATGCTGCCGAGATCGAAATTTGCACGCGCGACGGATGTTGCCGCGCGCATGCCGCGGCGCGGCCTGCTGTCTGTCGTCAAGGCCGTCCTGTTCGGCGCCCTTGCGCTCTGCGTCGCGGTTTCCACCGCGTCCGCGCAGGCTGCCAACGGCTCGTCGCAATATACCATTCAGGAAATCGTCGATGCCGGCCACGGGTTCTTCGGCTCCACCTCCGGCGGTCTGGCCAAGGTGGTCGAACGCGCGTTCCAGAGCTATGGCCTGCCGAACGGCTATATTCTCGGCCAGGAAGGCTCGGGCGCCTTCGTCGCCGGCCTGACCTATGGCGAGGGCAGCCTCAACACCAAGAATGCCGGACAGCACAGCGTCTACTGGCAGGGCCCCTCGCTCGGCATCGACGCCGGCGGGCAGGGCAGCCGCATCATGATGCTGGTCTACAATCTTCCGAGCGTGCCGGGCCTCTACAAGCGCTTCGGCGGCGTCTCCGGTTCGGCCTATGTGGTGGCCGGCGTCGGCATGACGGTGCTGACCGACGAGCATATCGTGCTCGTGCCGATCCGCACCGGCGTCGGCGCCCGTCTCGGCATCAATGTCGGTTATCTCAAGCTGACGCAGCAGCCGACCTGGAACCCCTTTTAAGCCCTTTTCGGCCTGAGCTTTTTCGGGTCTGTCCAGCCGCGTGTCCTAAGCGTCGCGGCGTGTCTGCCGCGCGCTTGCCAAGTCCGGGCCGAGCGCGAATAATGATGCGCAAGGGGATGATGCCCTTGTCCAACCGCCTGTGAAGTGACCTCCGCGTGATTGAATTTGCACTGCTGTTCGCCCTGGGCTTTCTCTCCGCGGTCCTCCTCGGTGCGCTGGTCGCGCCCGTCGTCCATCGGCGGATCGTGCGCTTTGCGGAAGACCGGCTGAAGGCGACGACGCCGCTGTCGCAACAGGAGGTCCGTGCCCAGAAGGATGCGGCGCGGGCGATCTATGCCGCCGAGAACGTGCGCACCAGCCAGACGCTGAAGCGCGAGCGCGACAAGGCGATCTCCCTGATGCTCGCCCGCGAAAAGGCCGAGACGGAAATGCGCGCCGTGCGCGCCGAGAACGACGACCTGCGGACCCAACTGGACGTGATGAACGGCGAGGCGGGCGACCTTCGCTCCGGCATCCGGCTGCTGGAACAACATATCGAGCGGCTGAAAGAGGCGCTGGCGGCGCTGGAGACGGATTACGCGTCGAAGACCGAACAGGCCGCGGTGCTCGCGCGCCAGCTCGATCGCGTTTCGGGCGAGCTGGACGAGGTGCGTGTCGTATCGGCCGCTGAAGCGCTGCATGTCGACGAGCTTCATGCCCGCGCCGGCGGCCTGCGCGACGAGCGCGAAACCTTGCGCGACGAGCGCCGCCGCGAGAGCGAAAAGGCGAAAGCCCTCGAGCTGAAGCTGGCGCAGCAGGAGATCCGGGCAAAGCAGCTCGAATCCCGGCTGACGACGGCCAATGCGCTCCTGGCCGACCGCGAAACCAACCTCGAACGCGGCCGGTCGGAAATCGATCGCCTCACCACCCGTGTGCGCGAGATGACGGCGGAACTGGCGACCGCCCTGCAGGCCCTGCGCGCCGCCGGGATCGAGCCCCGGCTGCCTGCCGGCGAGGAAACAGGCGGTGCCGGCCCGCTTCCCGTTGCACAGGAGACAGCGATTGCCGTGCCGGCATCCGAGGATATCCTGCTTCTCCCATCGAACGGCCTTCCCTCGCCGGATCAATTGCGGGCGGAAGCCGGCGCGTTCGTCGATCGCCTCGTCGCTGCCGATCCGTCGGAGGATGCGGCGCTGCGCGACGAGATGCTGCGGATCGCCGCCGGTATGACGGCGCTGACGGCGCGAGGCGAAGGCGCGGCATCGCCCATTCCGGCGCTTCTGGCGCGGGAGACGGAAGAGACCGGCACGACGACGCTCGCCGCCCGCACCCGCGCGCTCCTCGCGTCGACCTCGTAAGCCGGATCGGACGGGTTCGTTCGTTACACGATGCCGTTGAGCTGCGCGATCCGGTGGAGGGCGATGCCGGTGGCGGTGGCGACGTTGAGGCTGTCGAGGCCGGGCTTCTGCCGGATGCGCGCGGTCCGGATCGCGGACAGGATGGCGGGCGGCAGGCCCTCGCCCTCGGCACCGACCACGAGAGCGGTGCGGCGGGCCGGCGGGATCGCATCGAGGTCGGTTTCCCCGCGCGGCGACAGCCCCCAGAGCGCAAAGCTGCGCTCCTCGATGGCCGCGAGCAGATCGCCGGCCGTGCCCTCCCGCACGAAGGGAACGCTGAGGACCGCGCCGACGGAAACGCGGATCGCCTTGCGATAGAGCGGATCGCAGCAGGTCTCGTCCAGGAGCACGGCGCTGGCGCCGAAGGCGGCGGCGTTGCGGAAGATCGCGCCGACGTTGTCGTGATTCGACAGGCCGCAGGCGGCGAGGATCAGGGCCTCGTCCGGCAGGGTCGCAAGCATGTCCGCGAGCGTCTGCGGTCTCTGCCGCAGGCCGATGGCGAGCACGCCGCGATGCATGTCGAAGCCGGCGATCGCATTGAACACCGTGGCATCCGCGACGAAGACCGGCACCGTCTCGTCGAACTGCGCGAGAATGTCGGCGACGCCGGCCAGCCGGTTTTCGAGCAGCAGGATCGCTTCGGCGGTAAACGGCCCGCCGCCGGCTGCCGATGCCGCCAGCATGCGCAGCACGACGGTGCCTTCCGCGATGAAGCGGCTTTGGCGCCCGGTCAGGTCGCGCTCGCGGATCGAGACGAAGGCGGCGATGCGCGGATCGGCCGGATCGATGATGCGCTCGACCTTCGCCACGATCAGTTCGCGGAAACGGTGATGTCGGCCACGATGCGGTTGGCGGCGATGTCGTAGACCAGCGCCTTGCGGACGCCGGACAGCGTGCCGTAAAACAGGATCTGCCCGCCCGAAAGGGAGGTCCCGGCGATCTCGAAGCCCTGCGGAAGCACGGCGGTTGCCGCCAGCGGCGCATCGCTCGGCACGCCGGTCCCGTTGTAGGCCGGGGCGCTTGCCAGGGACGGGGCGGTGCTCGGACGCGTGACCTTGTAGACAATCGCGCCCAGCACGGCCATAAGCATGACCAACATCACACCCGCCGAGACCAGCTGCAGGCGGATCATCTTGCGGCGAACGTTTTCCATAACCGGATCGAGCGGCTTTTCGTCCTGTTCGTCGGGTTCCTGGATCGACATGGGCGGTTTGACCTCACGGATTGAGCATTATGAACGACCCCTTTAAACAAGCGGCAGCCCCAAGGAAAGTCCTGACGGCAGACGAGGATGCATCCGGACGCATGGATGCCTGGCTGACCGAGCAGATGGACGGTCTTTTTTCGCGCAACCGCCTCAAGGCGCTGATCGAACAGGGCGCGGTGCGCGTCAATGGCAAGCCGGTGCTGGAGCCCAAGCGCAAGGTGCAGCCGGGCGACGTGTTCGAGATCGGCATGCCGGAGCCGGACGATCCCGAGCCGAAGGGCGAGGATATCCCGCTCGACGTGCTTTACGAGGACGACGACGTGATCGTGCTGATCAAGCCGCCCGGCCTCGTCGTGCATCCCGGCGCCGGCAACTGGACCGGCACGCTGGTCAATGCGCTGATCCACCATTGCGGCGACAGCCTGTCGGGCATCGGCGGCGTAAAGCGGCCGGGCATCGTTCACCGTCTGGACAAGGACACGAGCGGCGTCATGGTGGTGGCGAAGAACGATCTGGCACACCGGCACCTCTCCGACCAGTTTGCCGACCATGGCCGCACAGGACCGCTGGAACGCGCCTATGCCGCCATCGTCTGGGGCCGGCCGCGCGGCCTTCGCGGCACGATCGACGCGCCGCTCGGCCGCGCCGGAGACCGGATCAAGCGGGCGGTGAAGAAGCACGATGCGGACGATGCGCGCGAGGCGATCACCCATTACGAGGTGACCGAGCGCTACCACGAAAAGCCGGACGCGACGGCGCTCGCCGCCATGGTCGAATGCCGGCTGGAAACGGGGCGGACGCACCAGATCCGCGTCCACATGGCCTATATCGGGCATCCCCTTGTCGGCGATGCCGATTACGGCGCCGCCTTCCGGACGAAATCGAACCTCCTGCCGGAGGCTGCCAAGGCCGTGGTCGACCGGTTTCCGCGCCAGGCGCTGCATGCCTTCATGCTGGCCTTCGAGCATCCGGCAACCGGGGAAACCATGCGCTTTACCTCGCCGCTGCCGGCCGACATGCTGGAACTGGCGGCCGCGCTCAAGGCCTGAGTCTTTATGCGCGCGGCGAAATCTTGATGCGTCCATGCATCCTTTTGCCGAGGCGGGCGTTTTTCCCCCATCGATCACCAGAACATCGATCACCAGGGAGAAACGTCATGATCAATGCCAGCCATATCAAGGAACATGCCGAAGTCATCAGCGCCGATGGCGTGCATGTCGGAACCGTCGACGGTGTCGAGGGCGACCGCATCAAGCTGACGAAGAAGGACAATCCGGTCGGCCACCAGGATCATCACCATTTCATCGCCCTGTCGCTGGTCGACAGCGTCGATGAAAACCGGGTGCGCCTCAGCGCGAAAAGCGACGAAGCGTTCCTGTCCGAGCAGGAAGACGACGGCGGCGCGATCCACTGAGATCGTCGCCCGCAGGCTTCGCCTTCGCGTGAAGCCGGCCGGAAAATAGGGCGCGAGGGGTTGATTTCAGCCCTTTCGTGCCGATCTAACCGAGATATCCCGAAGCCCAAGGATGGGGTCGCAATCGCGCGGCTGCATCCTTGAATCGTGCGCGGCGCGTTCTTATCTTGGTAACCTGTGGGGTCGAAGGACCCACATGCCGGCTGGCCAGATGGAAGCCGGAACGAGAAAGGGGTGCACAATGGCCCGGAGTACGATGCCGACACTGACCGCAGGCGAAGGTGGTCTCAATCGATATCTCGATGAAATTCGCAAGTTTCCCATGCTGGAGCCGCAGGTCGAGTACATGCTCGCCAAGCGCTACCAGGAGCATGACGACCGCAAGGCCGCCCACCAGCTCGTGACCAGCCATCTGCGCCTCGTGGCGAAGATCGCCATGGGCTATCGCGGCTATGGCCTGCCGATCGGCGAAGTGGTGTCCGAAGGCAATGTCGGCCTGATGCAGGCGGTGAAGAAGTTCGACCCGGAGCGTGGCTTCCGTCTTGCGACCTATGCCATGTGGTGGATCAAGGCGTCGATCCAGGAATATATCCTGCGCTCATGGTCGCTTGTGAAGATGGGCACGACCGCCAATCAGAAGCGGCTATTCTTCAACCTGCGTCGCCTCAAGGGCAAGATCCAGGCGCTGGATGACGGCGACCTGAAGCCCGATCAGGTCAAGCAGATCGCGACGACGCTGAACGTGTCGGAGGCCGAGGTCATTTCGATGAACCAGCGCCTGTCCGGCGACGCGTCGCTGAACGCGCCGATCAAGGCCGGCGAGGGCGAGTCCGGCCAGTGGCAGGATTGGCTCGTGGACGACCATGAGAGCCAGGAAGACATCCTGATCGAGCAGGACGAGCTGGAAAACCGCCGTTCGCTTCTGTCGGGTGCGATGGCCGTGCTGAACGACCGCGAACGCCGCATCTTCCAGGCCCGCCGCCTGACGGAAGATCCGGTCACGCTGGAAGAGCTTTCGACCGAGTTCGATATCAGCCGCGAGCGCGTCCGCCAGATCGAGGTTCGCGCCTTCGAAAAGGTGCAGGATGCGGTGCAGAAGGCGGCTCTTGCCCGGGCGCAGGCCCTGCGGGTCGTCGAAGACGCTTAAAGCACACGGTATCGTGACAGCAATGATGAGCCCGGTTTGCATCTGCAAGCCGGGCTTTTGCGTTACCCCCTCAGATGAAATGCGCAATTGCGTAAAATGCCGTGAATGCGATTAGCGGTTTGATGCCGAAAGATCGCTAGATGTCTTCATCATCAGGCACCGAGCGGATTTCACGTCTCGGCGTCAGGATGCAACGGGATGAGGCATGTCATGCAGAACACGATAGGGAATATCGGTGTGCCGAGATTGCAGCCCCGGTCGTTTGCCGGGAAGCAGACGCCGACCAAGCACCCGACATTGAGGCTCGTTGCGCTGGTCTGCGCATCGCTCGTCTCAATCGGGCTCTGGATCGGCATCGCCTTGCTGGTGCGGCTGGCGCTGTAGGCGCCGATGCCGCACAGTTGAGCCCGCACGCGACAGGCGGGCGGGTTGGAACGTTCGATCGAGACGCAGGGTCTTGTGTCTCCGCTCAGCCGGCGAAGCGTTCCATGACAAAACTGTCCGGTGTGCCAATGATCACGCGGTTGGTCTTGCCGAGCGAGACGGAACTCATCGAGACCGTCGGTGCGTCCGTCTGCGACAGCACGGCGGCTGTCATGAAGGTGGCGGTGAGGGCGATATAGGCTGTCAGGGCTGCAAATCGTATCGACATGGCATCTCTCCTGGTTTCGCGCATAACGTCCTCACGTCTCCTAAAGTTCCGTGGCGTTCGAGACGCGCGCCCTGCGTGCCGATAAGGCCTGAACACCGGCTTTGCGCGCTTGCCGGGCCTGTGCGACCGTTTAAGATGCCGACCGTGAGATCGCTGGCGGGAAAGCCTGCACGTACGGAGCCGACAATGACGTTCGATACCATCATCCGCCATGCCAATCTTGCCGATGACCGGGAGGATGTCGATATCGCTATCCGCAAGGGGCGGATCGTCGCGGTGGAGCCCGACATCGCGGCGGAGGCGGGTGAAATGATCGATGCGGGCGGCCGGCTCGTCAGCGCGCCGTTCATCGATATCCACTTCCACATGGATGCGACGCTGTCGCTCGGCACGCCGCGGCTCAACCGGTCGGGCACGCTGCTCGAAGGCATCCAGCTCTGGGGCGAGCTGAAGCCGCTCCTGACCAGGGAGGCGGTGATCGAGCGGGCGCTGCGCTATTGCGATCTCGCGGTAGCGCAGGGACTGCTCGCCGTGCGCAGCCATGTCGATGTCTGCGACGACAAGCTGACCGGCGTCGAGGCGCTGCTGGAGGTGAAGGATCTCGTGCGGGACTATCTCGACCTGCAGCTCGTGGCCTTTCCGCAGGACGGCTATTTCCGTTCGCCCACGGCCGCCCGCAATCTCGAGCGCTCGCTCGACATGGGCGTCGATGTCGTCGGCGGCATTCCGCATTTCGAGCGGACGATGGAGGATGGGCGACGCTCGGTAACGGCGCTCTGCGAGATCGCCGCGAAACGCGGGCTGCTGGTCGATCTGCATTGCGACGAGACCGACGACCCGATGTCGCGCCATATCGAAACGCTGGCCTGCGAGACGCAGCGCCTCGGGCTTCAGGGGCGGGTGGCCGGCTCGCATCTGACGTCGATGCATTCGATGGACAATTACTATGTCTCCAAGCTGCTGCCGCTGATCGCCGAGGCGGAGATCCACTGCGTCCCCAATCCGCTGGCCAATATCGTGCTGCAGGGGCGCCACGACACCTATCCCAAGCGGCGCGGCATGATGCGGGTGCCGGAGCTGATGGCGCTCGGCGTCAATGTCGCCTATGGGCAGGACAGTTGCATGGACCCCTGGTATTCGTTCGGCAATGCCGACATGCTGGATGTCGCCCATATGGCGGTTCACACCGGCCACATGACGAGCCCGGCAGCGGTCAGGGCCTCCTTCCGCGCGGTGACGGAGAATGCGGCCCGCACCTTCGGGCTCGACGGCTATGGCATCGCGCCCGGCTGCCATGCCGATCTCGTGCTGATCGAGGCGCGCGACGCGGCCGAAGCCGTGCGCATGCGGTCCAACCGGCTGATGGTGATGCGGCGCGGCAAGATCATTTCACAGACGCCGCCGCGCACCGCGACACTGTCGCTTCCCGGGCGGCCTGGAACGCTGGAGCCCTGGCGGTATGCGCCGGTCGAGGCGTCGGCATTGTGAGCCTCGACCTGCCTCCACCCCGCCTCGACCAGAGCGCGCGCAACGCCGCCGACAGTGCAGGCAAACTGCCGGCCGGCGGCTTCAACGCGCTGGTACCGGAGCTCGACGTGACCGATCTCGGCCGCAGCCTCATCTTCTGGTGCGACCTCCTCGGCTTTACCATCGCCTATGAGCGGAAGGCTGCGAACTTCGCCTATCTGCAGCGCGAGGGCGCGCAGGTGATGCTGTCGCAGATCAACGGTGCCTGGGTCACCGCACCGCTGGAGCCGCCGCTCGGCCGCGGCATCAACTTCCAGATCGAGGTCTCGGATCTCGCGGTCGTCGCGGCCCGGCTGGCGCACGTGAGCTGGCCGCTGTTTCGCGGCATTCAGGATGCCGTCTACAAGGTCGGCGGAGAGGACAGGGCGTCGCGCGAACTGCTGGTGCAGGATCCGGACGGCTATCTGGTGCGTCTGGCGCAGAGCCTGCCGCTCGGCCAGGTTTAGCGGAAAAGCGGGGCGAGAGATGTCGATGATCGCCCTGCGCGCGCTGCAGGCCTTTGACGCGGTGGGGCGGCTCGGCAGCGTGACGGCAGCAGCGGGCGAACTCGGCGTTTCCCCCGGCGCCGTTAGCCAGCATCTGCGCAAGCTCGAAGCGCATCTCGGCGTCAGCCTCCTCGAGCGGCGGGGCCGGCGCATCGCGTTGACGGCGCTCGGGCGGCTCTACCACGCCGAAATCGCCAAGGGTTTTCTGCAGTTCCAGGAGGCGGAGAACGTCCTTTCGCGGGCGCGCAACGGCAGCGGGCTGACCCTGTCGGCGCTGTCCTCCGTCGTCAACAAATGGATCGGCCGCCGCATTTTCGACTGGCAGGGCCTGCATCCCGATGCGCAGCTGCGCCTTCTCGGGCAGGACGCGGAGCCGCGGCTCGGCATCGACGAGGTCGATTTCCGCATCACCTATGGCCAGCGTGGCAGCCAGCATCCCCACAGCACCGCGCTTTTTCGCGACTGGGTGGTGCCGGCCTGCGCGCCGGCGCTGATCGAGGCGCAGGCAGGGCCTGTCGGTCCCGCCGAGATCCTGCGCCATCCGCTGCTGCATGTCGCCTGGGAGCCGCATTTCTCGACCTTTCCCCACTGGCGCGACTTCGCCCGGGCGGCCGGCGTCGATTTTGCCGAGGGCGGGCCCGGCCTGTCCTTCACGCTCTCCTCCAGCGCCATCGATGCCGCCGTCAACAAGCGCGGCTTCGTGCTGGCGCAGATGTCGATGATCACTGACGAGCTGGCCGCAAACACGCTCGTCGTACCGTTCGAACTGCGGCTGCCGCTACCGGAAAGCTACTTTCTCGCCTGGGACCGTTCCGCGCTCGACAAACCGCATGGGCCGGCGTTTCACGCCTGGCTGACTGCGCTCGGCCGACGGCAGGGGCAGGCCTCGGCCCCGTGACCGGCCTTTGCTCCACCACTGTTTAGAAAAACTCACATAGAACATCGTTCGCCGGGCTTGTCCGCCGATCGGTTCCCGCCATACTCCGGGACAGATGATAAGAGGGAAGCTCGCATGGCGCGGCAGGACAAGCTCAAGCTCGGGACGTTCGTCTATACCTTCGGCTTCCACCCCGCGAGCTGGCTGCACCCCGACAGCGACGTCAACGGGGCGAACGACATCGCGCATCTGAAAAAGGTCGCCGAGATGTCGGAGGCGGCCAAGTTCGACTTCCTGTTCATGGCGGATTCGCCGGCGGCCGGTATCGGCGATCCCGATGCGCTGGCCCGCAGTCCCACCAAGATGAACCGTTTCGAGCCGCTGACGCTCCTTTCGGCGCTGGCGATGGTGACGGAGCACCTCGGTCTCGTCGCCACGGCATCGACCAGCTACTACGAGCCCTTCAATATTGCCCGTATCTTCGCCTCCATCGACCAGCTGTCGAACGGGCGGGCCTGCTGGAACGTGGTCACCTCGGATCACGACGAGACCGGCTATAATTTCAACCGCACCGGGCTCGATCCCCATGACCTGCGCTACGAGCGATGCCGCGAGTTCGTGGATGTCGTCTTCGGGCTCTGGGACAGTTTCGAGGCGGATGCGCTGCTGCTCGATCGCGACAGCGGGCTCTATTACGACAAGACCCGGCATCACATGCTCAACCATGTCGGCAAGCACTATCAGGTGCGCGGGCCGCTCAACATCGCACCCTCGGCGCAGGGCCGGCCGGTCATCGCGCAGGCCGGCGGGTCGGAAGCGGGCATGGACCTTGCGGCGCGCACGGCCGAGATCGTCTTCAGCCTCGCCTCCAACATCGACCGCAACCGAGCCTTCTATGCCAACGTCAAGGGCCGGATGCCCGCTCTCGGGCGCGATCCCGAAGACCTGAAGATCATGCCGGGCGTGGTGCTGAACGTCGGGGAGACCGAGGCCGAGGCGCGGGCGAAGGTGAATTTCCTGATCGACCGGCTGCATCCCGATGTCGGGCGGCTGATGCTGTCGGAATTCCTGGAGGCCGACCTGCGCGGCGTGCCGCTCGACCAGCCTTTCCCGATGGACCGGCTGCCTGCGCAGCCGAAGGGCTCCAAGGCGCTGTTCGAGGAACTGACCGATTTCGTGAAGAAGGGCCATACGGTGGGCGAGCTGATCCGGCTCTATGCCGAAAAGCACACCGGCAACGGCATCACCGGCACGCCGGTGCAGATCGCCGATTTCATGGAGGAATGGTTCGAGACGCGCGCTGCCGACGGTTTCATCCTGATGTTTCCGACCCTGCCGGCGAGCCTCGAGGATTTCGTGCGGCTGGTGCTGCCGGAGCTGCGCCGGCGCGGCCTCTTCCGGGAGGACTACGAAGGCGCGACGCTGCGCGAGAACCTCGGACTATCCAAGCCGGTCAATCGCCATACGGCGGCGCGGCAAGGGTCCGGCGTACCGCACGTTCAGCCTCGGTAAAGCATAAGCGAAGATCGCGGCCCGTCGCTTGCGTCCCGTCTCCGATGGACCGAAGATGTAAGTGAGATGTTCAGGGGAGTCGCGTAGACAGAAAGCCCCGCCCGCCGCGATGCTGTCGCTCGTGCGTGTCCATTTGCGAGGTGTCGAGACATGACTTCTGCCGTTCATCCGTCGCCCGCGGCGGCCGCCGCCCCCGATGCCGCTGCCTTCAAGCTTTCCATGCGGCATCTCGCAGGCGCCGTCTGCGTCATCACGGTGGGCGACGGGGAGGGGCGGACCGGATTTACCGCGACGTCGGTCACCTCGCTGTCCGCCGACGTGCCGTCGGTCATCGTCAGCCTGAACCGGACCTCGTCGTCCTGGCCGGTGCTGGAGCGCAGCGGCCAGTTCTGCGTCAACGTGCTCGCGGAAGGACAGGAAGGCATCGCCAAGGCCTTTGCCGGGGCCGACGGACGCCGCGGCGCCGAGCGCTATGCCGGTGCCGAATGGACGAAGCTCAACAGCGGCGGATGGGCGCTCGCCGATGCGCTGACCGTCATCGATTGCGGCCTCGACGAAGCGCTGCACCGCCATACGCATGCGGTGCTCATCGGCCGCGTCCGCAGCGTGCATGTCCGCCAGGGCGTGGCGCCGCTGCTCTACTTCAACGGCGGCTTCCGCACGCTGCTTCCCGAATAGGACCATCCGCATGCCCGATATCGACGCCGTCCTCGCCGCCATTACCGCGGCCGTTCCCGACGTCGATATCCGCACCGGCGTGGCGATTGCGGCGCTGCATCCGGGCGAACATCCCGACAATCTCGGCGCCGCCGCCGTCATCGCGCCGCGCGATGTCGCCGCGCTCTCGACCATCGTTTCGATCTGCGCCGCTGCCGGCATCGCCATGGTCACGCAGGGCGGCCGGACCGGGCTGGTCGGCGGCGGCATTTCGGGTGCAAACGAGATCGTCCTGTCGCTGCGCAACCTCGACCGGATCGTCGAGATCGATCCGATCGGCGGCGTGGCCGTGGTCGAGGCCGGGGTGACGCTGGAGGCGCTGCAGCAGGCAGCGGCCGTGCATGGGCTGGAGCCCGGCATCGACCTTGCGGCGCGCGGCTCGGCGACGCTTGGCGGCATGGCCTCCACCAATGCCGGCGGCGTCATGGCCTTCCGCAACGGCGTCATGCGCCATCGCATCCTCGGGCTGGAAGCCGTGCTGCCGGAGGGCGGCATCTATCGCGACATGGTGCGCGTGGTGAAGAACTCCGCCGGCTACGACCTGAAACATCTGCTGATCGGCGCGGAGGGAACGCTCGGCGTGATCACCGGGCTGGTGGTGAAGCTCGACCCCGTACCGGCGGCGAGCGCCACGGCCCTGTTCGGCCTGCCATCCACCGAGGCGGCGCTGGCGCTGATGGGTCTTGCCCGGGCCACCGGCCGGCTGCGGGCCTGCGAGGCGATGTGGTCGCGCTATTTCGGCTTCACGGCGGCGCATTTCGGCTGGCGGGAAACGAGCGACGCCCTGCCGGTGCATCTGGCGATCGGGCTTGGCGGCGAGACGGACGAGGCACTGTTGGGTGTCCTCGCCGGGCTCTACGAGGCGATCTGCGAGACCTATCCGGAGACGGTGGCGGTGGTCGCCGGCTCCGGGCAGCAGGCAGACGACATCTGGCGGCTGCGGGAGGAAACGGGGCTGATGTACCGGGCCTTTCCGGCGGCGCCCTCCTACGACGTCTCCGTGCCGATCGACCGCCTCGGCCGCTATATCGCACGGATCGCCCCGGCGCTCGGCGCCATCGACGGGCTGTCGCCGTTCATCTTCGGCCATGTCGCCGACGGCAACCTGCATATCGTGCTCGACCGGCCGGGCAGCTGGATGACGGATGCGCGCCGCGATGCCGTGGAGCAGGTGCTCTATGACGGGATCGGCGCGATGGGCGGGTCGTTTTCGGCCGAGCACGGCGTCGGCTCGAAGCGCATTCATGCGCTGCTGGCGACGGCCGATCCGGTGAAGCTCGCGACGATGCGGGCGATCAAGCAGGCGCTCGATCCGAAAGGGCTGTTCAATCCGGGCAAGGTGCTGCCCATCGCGTAAGCCGCCGATCAGGCGAGCATCGAGGCGCCGCGGTCGAGATAGGTGTCGAGGAACTGCTCGAGGCGCGGATGGCGCGGCTTGCCGAAGACCTCGGAGGGCGGGCCGGAGAAGAGCAGGCGGCCCTGGTCGAGAAAGCTGATCCGGCTGCCGACGGTCGCGGCAAAGCCGATCTCGTGCGAGACGACGACCATGGTCATGCCCTCTGCCGCGAGATCCCGCATGACGTTCAGCACCTCGCCGGTCAGTTCCGGATCGAGCGAGGAGGTCGGCTCGTCGAAGAGCATGATCTTCGGCTTCAGCGCCAGAGCGCGGGCAATCGCCACGCGCTGCTGCTGCCCGCCCGAGAGCTGGGCGGGATAATGCCCGGCGCGGGCCTCGAGCCCCACCTTGACCAGCTGCGCCATGGCGCGGGCTTCCGCGTCCGTCCGGCTCATTTTGTGCACGGTGCGCAGCGCTTCGCTGACATTGCCGAGCGCCGTCATGTGCGGCCAGAGATTGAACTGCTGGAAGACCATGCCGATCCGCGAGCGGATGGCGCGGTTGGTGGCGGGGGGAATGCGCTCGCGCTGACCGCTCGGGCTTTCCGAAAAGCCGAGATCCTCGCCATCCACCGTGATGACGCCGCTGGTCGCCTCTTCGAGGAACGCCATGCAGCGCAGGAGCGTGCTCTTGCCGGAGCCCGAAGGGCCGATCAGGCAGGAGACCTGGCCGGGCGGGATGTCGAGATCGATGCCGTGCAGCACGGCGGTGTCGCCGTAGCGCTTGACGAGGTTTCGGACGGCAATGGCGGGAAGGGTCATGTCGGGGAAAACCTGTAGCGGGACAAGCGGTGCTCGGCATAGCGGCCGAGCTTGTCGGTGACCTCGACCAGCACCCAGTAGAACACGGCGAGCAGGAAGAGCGATTCGACGAAGGCATATTGCTGGGAGCCGATGGCGCTGACGGTGAGCGTCAGTTCCGGCACGGTGATGATCGAGAGGATCGCGGTTTCCTTCATCAGGATCACGGCCATGTTGATGGCGGGCGGCAGCACGAGCACGGTCATTTCGGGCAGGAGGATGCGCCGCACGATCTGGCTCGGCGAAAGGCCGACGCATTCCGCCGCTTCGATATGGCCGCGGGGAACGGCGGCGAAGCCGGCGCGGAAGATCTCGCTGAAATAGGCCGCGCCGTAGATCGTCAGGCCGAGGAGGCCGGCCGGCACCGGATCGAGCGCGAGACCGATGAAGGGACCGCCGTAATAGAGCAGGAAGATCTGGATCAGGAACGGCGTTCCGCGCAGGACCTCGACAGCGAGGCCGAGCGGCCAGCCGAGGATGCGCCCGCCATAGCGCCGGCCGACGGCGACGAGAAACCCGACCGCCGCGCCGCCGATGGTGCCGGCGATCCAGAGAAGCAGCGTGACGCCGGCGCCCGACAGGATGGCCGGAAGCTGGGCGAGAATGACGTTGACGTCGAAGCTCATCGCGGCACTCCGGGCAGGGACCGCTCGATGAGGCCGCCGGCACGGGCGACCACCCCGTTGATGACGAGGTAGATCAGCCCGGCGCAGGCGAAGAGCTGCAGCGGCAGGAAGGTGCTGCCGGCCAGATCCTGCGCCATGCGCGTCAGCTCGACGATGCCGACGACGGAGACGAGCGAGGAGGCCTTCAGGATCAGGATGGCCTCGTTGACCAGCGCCGGGAAGGTGAGGCGCAGCGCGATCGGCACCTTGATGCGGCGGAAGGCCTGGGCGGGGGTGAGGCCCACCATCTCGGCCGATTCGATCAGGCCGCGGGGGACGCTGGCAAAGCCGCCGCGCAGGTTTTCCGCCTGATAGGCCGCGGTGCAGAGCGACAGGCCGATAATCGCGGCGACGATGCTCGGCACATTGAGGCCGATGACGGGCAGCAGGTTATAGATCAGCAGCAACTGCACGAGGAGAGGCACGCCGCGGAAGAAGCTGATGAAAATACGGGCAGGAACCGCCAGCACGCGGCGTCCCGACAGGAGCATTCCGGAAAGCAGAATGGCAATCGCAAAGCCGATGAGGATCGACACGAGGCTGATGCCGATCGTGTAGAGCGAGGCCTTGAGAAGAAGTTCGAACAGCTTGAAAGACATTGCCGGCCAATTCGTCGGATGGGCTGTCGCAGGCGCGAAGGCGAAGGCAAGAGCGGGGCTGTCGGAGGCACGTGTGTCGTGCCGGCTCAGCCCCGCCTTAACTCAGGGACGGATTGCGATCAGAATGCAGGGTCCTTGACGGCGTCCGGCGTGTCGAAGCTCGCGCCGAACCACTTTTCCTGCAGCTTGGCGAGGCGCCCGTCGCCCTTCATCTTCAGGAGGGCTGCGTCGATCGCGTCCATCAGCGGTGCGTGGTCGGCGTCCTTCGTGCCGATGAAGCCGAAATAGGCCTTCTGGCCGAAGGGCGGCAGCACGACCTCGAACGTATCCTTGCGCTGGCTGGCGACGAAGGCGATGTTGGGCAGCGAATTGGCGACGCCGGCGATGCGGCCGGCGGCAAGGTCGGCATAGGATTCGGTGAAGGCCGGGTATTCGCGGATATCGACCTTCTCGGGCAGCTTTTCGGAATAGCCCTGCAGCTGTGCGAGCTGGGCTGTCGCCTTGCCGACGCCGATCGCCTTGCCGGCGATGTCTTCCGGCTTGGTGATGCTGGTGTCGCCGGCCTTCTTGAGGATCGCGACCGTCGCTTCGGCCACCGGCGGCGTGAAGCGGTAGCGCTCCATGCGGGCCTTGGTGATCGTGGCGGGGCCGGCGACCATATCGAACTTGCCGGCTTCCAGGCCCGGCAGGACGCCTTCCCACGGCAGCGCGATCCATTCGATCTCGACGCCCAGTTCCTTGCCCAGCTCGGCAAAGACGTCGACGTTCAGGCCCGCATGCTCGCCGGCATCGATGAAGTCGAAGGGCGCGAAGGCGGTTTCCGTGCCGACCTTCATGGTGCCGGCGGCCTTGATGCGGGCGAGCGCGTCTTCGGCATGGGCCGAAAAGGTCGCGCCGAGCAGGAAGGCCGCGCCGACGAGGCCCTTCAGCAGAAAATGAGGTGTCATGGTCGTCTCTCCAGTATCATGCCGCGCGTGCGCTGCGGCGTTCCCGTCTTCAGAATTGAATCTGCAGGCTTCTGCGTCCCGCATTTTGACTATACAAATAGACAGGTCCTTGCATAAGGTGTCAACGACAAACTGCCCGCGGCCTGCGGCGTCCGCCCTGTCCGACATGCAAGCTTTATGCCTTGTTCGTGCCGCCCGTTCGCCTTTCGGAGAGCCGTGCCTTGACCTCGCTTCACCAGCGCATTTTCGAAGACATCGAGCAGAAGATCATGAGCGGCGTCTGGCCTCCGGGGCAGCGCATTCCGGCCGAGCACGAGCTGGAAGTGACCTATGGCTGCTCGCGCATGACGGTGAGCAAGGCGCTTTCGGCGCTGGCCGCGCGCGGCATGATCGTGCGCCGCCGGCGGGCCGGGTCCTTCGTCGCCTCGCCGCAGATGGACCGGACGGTGATGGACATTTCCGACATCGGCACGGAAGCGAAAGTCGCCGGACACGCCTATGGCCACCGGATCCTGTCGCGGCGGATCGAGCGGCTGGGGACGGCGGAGGCCGCCGCGATCGGCGAGGCGGCCGGGGCGGAAGTGGCGCGGGTGGAATGCCTGCACATCGTCGATGCAAGGCCCAATGCGCTGGAGAAGCGGCTGATCCTGCTTGATGCCGTGCCGCAGGCGCGGGACGAAACCTTCGAGGCGAGCCCGCCGGGAAGCTGGCTGCTGGATCAGGTGCCGTGGTCGGAGGCAAAGCACATCATCCGGGCCGTTTCCGCGGATGCGGCGACGGCGAAACTGCTGACGATCGAGCGGCATGCCGCCTGCCTGCTCCTGACCCGCCAGACCTGGCAGAACGGACGGACGGTGACCTTCGTCGAAATCACGCACCCCGGCGACCGTTACCAGTTTGCCGGGGTGTTTCATCCCTCCAAGTAGGCGGCCAAAGAAGAGGCGGCTATTCCCGCGCGAGCAGGCGCTTGTTGAGGAACAGGGCGAGCATGGTGCAGATCGCGCCCGACAGCAGGTAATAGCCGACGAAGGGCAGTCCGAACTTGCTCGACAGGCCGAGCGTGATCAGCGGGGCGAAGCCCGCGCCGAGGAACCAGGCAAGGTCGGAGGTGAAGGCCGCGCCGGAATAGCGATAGCCCTGCGTGAAGCGCGACGAGACCGAGCCCGCCGCCTGGCCGAAGGACAGGCCGAGCACGCCGAAGCCGGCGATGACGAAGGACGAGATGCCGGTCTGGCCGGAACCGAGCAGGATCGGGCCGATGAAGCTGAAGATGGCGATGATGATGGCGCCGATGACGAGCTGCTTGCGGCGGCCGAACCGGTCGGCCAGGATGCCCGAGGCGATGACGGTGAGAATGCCGAGGCCGGCACCGGCCACCTGCACCAGCATGAACGAGCCGATCGACTGGTCGCTGTTGAGGTTCGTCCAGGCCAGCGGGAAGATCGTGACGACGTGGAACATGGCAAAGCTGGCGAGCGGCGCGAAGGCGCCGATCAGGATGTCGCGGCCATGGGTGCGGATGAGGTCGGTGAAGGGCACGGCCTCAAGCTCGTGACGCTCCAGCAGATCGCCGAAATCCTTCGTCATGACGAGGCGGAGGCGGGCAAAGAGCGCGACGACGTTGATCGCGAAGGCGACGAAGAACGGGTAGCGCCAGCCCCAGGAGAGGAAATCGGCTTCCGTGGTGTTGGCGACGAAGAAGCCGAACAGGATGCTGGCGAGCGCGAAGCCGATCGGCGCGCCGAGCTGCGGGATCATCGCGTACCAGCCACGGTGCTTTTCCGGTGCATTCAGCGCGAGCAGGGAGGCAAGACCGTCCCAGGCGCCGCCGAGTGCCAGGCCCTGGCCGATGCGGAAGATGGCGAGCAGGTAGATCGCCGAGACGCCCGCATCCTGGTAGCTCGGCAGGAAGCCCATGCAGACCGTGGAAATGCCGAGCAGGAACAGGGCGATCGTCAGCTTGGTGCCGCGTCCGTAGGCCCGGTCGATCGCCATGAAGATGATCGAGCCGATGGGGCGCGCGACGAAGGCGAGCGAGAAGATCGCGAAGGAATAGAGCGTGCCCGTCAACGCATCGGGTGCGAACGGGAAGATCAGCCGGGGGAAGACGAGCACGGAGGCGAGGCCGAACACGAAGAAGTCGAAGAACTCCGACATGCGGCCGATGATCACGCCGAGCGCGATCGAACCCGGGGACACCGGAGCGTCGCCGTGGATCTGCCGCGCGTCGCGCTCCAGGGCCGAGGATGAGGGTCCGCCGGACGTCTCTGCTATCGTTGTCATCGGGAAGCCTCCATACAGTCTCTTGGCCGCGTGGTCGCCCACGTGCCGTCTTTCAGACGATGTTGATCAAACCGGCCAGCTTATCAAGTGGCACGCGTGAGAAATTCTGCCCTGCGACGGTATGCCCCGTGTCCGGAAGCCATCATTTCAAGGGCCAAGTCTCGACTTTTTCGGTACCATGCATATCTCGGATAGGAGCAGGCGTGGAACGGGAAGCCTGTTGACGACGCGCTGTCGCGACTGGCGGGCCGGGCCCGAGCGGTCTATCGACGCGGCAGCGCGATTTTGCCGCAGAGCATCATTTTTGCTGCGGTGCGACCAAACACCTCATTTCGTTCGCGGTCGCAGGGTATTACTCGCAGGGCACAGATAACGAAAAGAGCATTGGACCATGGCGAACCTCTTCCGACACGCTTGTCGCATCCTCATGCTGCCGCTCCTGGCTGCGCTTGCCGGCTGCAACATGGTGGTGATGTCTCCCTCCGGCGACATCGCAACGCAGCAGCGCGACCTCATCCTGGTCTCGACCTTCCTCATGCTCCTGATCATCATTCCAGTGATCGTGCTGATCTTCTATTTCGCCTGGCATTATCGCCGTGCGAACACGGAGGCGGTCTACGATCCCGAATGGCATCACTCCACGCGCCTCGAAGTGGTGATCTGGTCGGCACCGCTCGCCATCATCATCGCGCTCGGCGCCGTCACCTGGATCAGCACCCACAAGCTCGATCCCTATCGCCCGATCGACCGGCTGGACGCGGAGCGCGCCATTCCCGAGGGCGTCATGCCGCTCAATGTCGAGGTCGTCGCGCTCGACTGGAAATGGCTGTTCTTCTATCCGGACTACGGGATCGCCACGGTGAACGAACTGGCGGCGCCCGTCGACGTGCCGATCAATTTCAAGATTACCGCCTCCTCGGTGATGAACTCCTTCTATATCCCGGCGCTCGCCGGCCAGATCTACGCAATGCCGGGCATGCAGACGCGGCTTCACGCCGTCATCAACCAGCCGGGCGAGTTCGAGGGCTTCTCCGCCAACTATAGCGGCGCCGGCTTCTCGCATATGCGTTTCAAGTTCCATGGCCTCGACCAGGCCGGGTTCGACGGCTGGGTCGCCAAGGTCAAGCAGCAGGGCACCATGCTCAACCGCGACGCCTATCTGAAGCTCGAAAAGCCGAGCGAGCGGGAGCCGGTGCGCTATTACGGTGGCGTCGAGAACGGTCTCTACCAGGCGGTGCTCAACATGTGTGCGCAGCCCGGCAAGATGTGCATGAACGAAATGATGCATGTCGACATGATGGGCGGCGGCGGCGAAGACAGCGAAGCCAACCGCGAGCGGCTGCAATACGACAACCGCCATGCCGGCACCGGCGAAGGCACGAGCGCCGCGACCTTCCCCGCAACCGGTCAGCCGGCCCGCGGACAGGGTGCGCCGGAAGGCACCGAAGGCACCGAAGGCAAGGGCCAGCCCGATGCCGCGCCGGCCGAAGGCGCGCAGCCGATGCAGCACGACATGCAGAACATGAACGGTCACGACATGAACGGCCACCAGATGGGTGGCGAGAACCCGCAGGCTCCGGCCTCCGACAGCGGCTCGGCGACGCCTGACAAAGGCTCGATCGCGCCCGAACAATTGAACAACTCGAAATGATCGCGGCGCTTTTCCGCACCGCTTGCGACTGCAAGAACTGGGGTCACCATGTTTAATCAGGACATTTCCAGCCTCGTCTTCGGACGATTGACCTTGGAAGCCTTTCCGTACCACGAGCCGATCCTCGTGCTTACCTTCATCGGCGTCGTTCTCGGCGGCCTCGCGGTCGTCGGCGCGCTCACCTATTTCAAGCTCTGGGGCTATCTCTGGAAGGAGTGGCTGACCAGCGTCGATCACAAGAAGATCGGGATCATGTATGTGATCCTCGCGCTGATCATGCTGCTGCGCGGCTTTGCCGACGCGCTGATGATGCGCACGCAGCAGGCCATCGCCTTCAACGGCAACGAGGGCTTCCTGCCGCCGCACCATTACGACCAGGTGTTCACCGCGCACGGCGTCATCATGATCTTCTTCATGGCCATGCCCTTCGTCACCGGCCTGATGAACTTCGTCGTGCCGCTGCAGATCGGCGCGCGCGACGTTTCGTTCCCGTTCCTGAACAATTTCTCGTTCTGGATGACGGCGGCCGGTGCGGCGATCATCATGATCTCGCTCTTCGTCGGCGAATTCGCCCGCACGGGCTGGCTGGCCTATCCGCCGCTCTCGGGCGCTGACTACAGCCCGGGCGTCGGGGTCGACTATTATATCTGGGGCCTGCAGGTGGCGGGCGTCGGCACGACCTTGTCGGGCATCAACCTGATCGCGACCATCGTCAAGATGCGCGCGCCGGGCATGACCATGATGAAGATGCCGATCTTCACCTGGACCTCGCTCTGCACCAACGTGCTGATCGTCGCGTCCTTCCCGATCCTGACCGCGACGCTCGCGCTGCTGTCGCTCGACCGGTATGTCGGCACGCACTTCTTCACGAACGATCTCGGCGGCAACCCGATGATGTATGTGAACCTCATCTGGATCTGGGGTCACCCGGAAGTCTACATCCTGATCCTGCCGGCCTTCGGCATCTTCTCGGAAATCGTCGCCACCTTCTGCGGCAAGCGCCTGTTCGGTTATGCCTCGATGGTCTATGCGACGGTCGTCATCACGATCCTCTCCTACCTCGTCTGGCTGCACCACTTCTTCACGATGGGCTCGGGCGCCAGCGTCAACGCCTTCTTCGGCATCACGACCATGATCATCTCGATCCCCACGGGTGCGAAGATCTTCAACTGGCTGTTCACGATGTATCGTGGCCGCATCCGGTTCGAGGTTCCCATGCTCTGGACGATCGGCTTCATGGTGACCTTCGTCATCGGCGGCATGACGGGCGTGCTGCTCGCCGTTCCCCCGGCCGACTTCGTGCTGCACAACTCGCTGTTCCTCATCGCCCACTTCCACAATGTCATCATCGGCGGCGTGGTGTTCGGTGTCATGGCCGGCGTCACCTACTGGTACCCCAAGGCGTTCGGCTACAAGCTGAACGAATTCTGGGGCAAGATGAGCTTCTGGTTCTGGCTGATCGGCTTCTACTTCGCCTTCATGCCGCTCTACGTGCTCGGCCTGATGGGCGTCACCCGTCGCCTCAGCCAGTTCGAGGATCCGTCGCTGCAGATCTGGTTCATCATCGCGGCCTTCGGCGCCGTCCTGATCGCGCTCGGCATCGCCTCGTTCATCATCTCGCTTGTCGTCAGCTTCCTGCAGCGCGAGCAGCTGCGCGACATCACGGGCGATCCCTGGAACGGCCGGACGCTCGAATGGTCGACGTCTTCGCCGCCGCCGGATTACAACTTCGCCTTCACGCCTGTCATCCACGATCATGACTCGTGGTACGACATGAAGAACCGCGGTTACGAGCGTCCGCTGGGCGGCTTCAAGCCGATCCACATGCCGAAGAACACCGGCACGGGGGTCATCCTCAGCGGCCTCAGCGTCGCCTTCGCCTTCGGTGTGATCTGGTATATCTGGTGGCTCGCCATCGTTGCCTTCGTCGGCATCATCGCGGTCTCCATCGGACATACGTTCAACTACAACCGCGATTTCTACATTCCGGCGGAAGACGTCGTCGCAACGGAAGGGGAGCGCACACGCCAGCTCTCCGGGCAGGCCTGACCATGAGCGCACCGACACATCCCCCTCTCGCCGACGGCGAAAAGCCGGTCTTCTACATGACGGAAGACCATCATCCGGAAAACAGCACGGGCCTCGGCTTCTGGCTGTACCTGATGAGCGACTGCCTGATCTTCGCGATCCTGTTCGCCACCTATGCCGTGCTCGGCCGCTCCTATGCGGCCGGCCCGTCGCCGGCCGACCTGTTCGACCTGAAGCTGGTGGCGATCAACACCTCCATGCTGCTTCTGTCGTCGATCACCTATGGCTTCGCGATGCTGCAGATGGAGCGCAATGCGAAGGCCGAGACGCTGTTCTGGCTCGGCATCACCGGCATTTTCGGCGCGATCTTCATCGCGCTCGAAATCTACGAGTTCGTGCACCTGATCCATGAAGGTGCCGGCCCAGGCCGCAGTGCGTTCCTGTCGGCCTTCTTCGTGCTGGTCGGCACCCACGGGCTGCACGTCACCTTCGGCATCATCTGGCTGATCACGCTGATGGTGCAGGTGAAGATGAAGGGCCTGATCCCGGAAAATCGCCGCCGCCTGATGTGCCTGTCGATGTTCTGGCACTTCCTCGACGTCGTCTGGATCGGCGTCTTCTCGATTGTCTATCTGATCGGAGTTCTCGGATGAGCACACACGCACCCGCACACGAGGACGCGCACGAGGCCCATCACGGCCACAGCCATGGCCACGAGGCTTCGCACGGATCCTTCAAGAGCTACGTGACCGGCTTTGTCCTGTCGGTCATTCTCACGGCCATCCCCTTCTGGCTGGTCATGGGCGAGGTCGTCGAGAACAAGGCCGTCACGGCCGGTCTCGTCATGGTCTTCGCCGTCGCGCAGATCATCGTGCACATGATCTACTTCCTGCACATGAACACCAAGTCCGAAGGCGGATGGACGGTCATGGCCCTGATCTTCACGATCGTGCTGATTGTCATCGCGCTCTCCGGCTCGCTCTGGGTCATGCATCATCTGAACACCAACATGATGACCATGACGCCGGACATGATGCGCAATGTCCCCTGATCCCTCCCGGCGGCCGGAGACGGCCGCCGGATCCCCGCGTGAGACGGGGTCCGCCAGCGGCGGCCGTTCCCGCACGGGGCTGGTCGTCTTCGGCGCCGTCTCCGCCGTCGTGACGGTCGTGCTGCTCGCGCTCGGCATCTGGCAGGTACAGCGCCTCTTCTGGAAGCTCGATCTGATCGAACGGGTCGATGCCCGCGTCAACGCCGCACCGGTCGATGCGCCGCGCGCCGACCAATGGTCCTCGATCACGGCCGCCAACGACGAATACAGGCATATCCGCGTCACCGGCACCTTCCGTCATGACGCGGAAACGCTGGTGCAGGCGACCACCGAGCGCGGGCCGGGCTTCTGGGTCGTGACGCCGCTCGTTCGGGACGACGGCAGCACCGTCCTCGTCAATCGCGGTTTCGTGCCGCCCGACCGGCGCGATCCCGCGCGCCGCGCCGCCGGCAATGTCGAGGGGGACGCGCAGGTCGTCGGGCTGCTGCGGCTTTCGGAGCCGGGCGGCGGGTTTCTCCGGGACAACGATCCTGCGGGCCATCGCTGGTATTCCCGCGATGTCGCCGCCATCGCCGCGGCGCGGGGCCTGACGCAGACGGCTCCCTATTTCATAGATGCGGACGGGACGGACAATCCGGGCGGGCTGCCGGTCGGCGGGCTCACGCGCGTGGTGTTTCCGAACAACCACCTCGTCTATGCCCTGACCTGGTTCGCGCTGGCCGCCATGCTGATCGGTGCGATGGTGATGCTCGGACGCCGGGAATGGGCGCGGGCCTCGGCCGATCCCAAGGCCTGATGGCTGTTCGCCTGACGGAAAAGGCGATCTCAGCCGAGCAGCGCCGCGAGGTCGTCGTGCAGGGCCTTCGGGATCTCGACGCTGCCGTTTTCAAGGCTGCGCTCGCGCGCCGCGTAGCGCCGCTGCGAGGGAAGACGGGCGCCCTGACCGATGATGGCATCGAAGAGTGCTTCCGCCCGCTCGGCGCTTTCGATCGCGCGTCCGCCCGAGAGCAGGTTCGGATCGAAGGCCAGCAACAGTTCGCCGTGGCAGGGTGTGACGCCGGCGCCCGCGTCGAAGACCTGGGACTCCCGGCTCGTCAAATCGCCGATCAGCGGTCCCGCCATCAGCTCGACCATGGCGGACAGGGCCGAGCCCTTGTGGCCGCCAAAGGTGAGCATGGCACCGGCCATGGCGGCTTCGGCATCCGTCGTGGATGCGCCCTCGGCATCGATCGCCCAACCCTCGGGGATCGGCTTGCCGGCGCGGCGGTGCAGCTCGATCTCACCGCGCGCCGAGGCACTGGTCGCGAAATCGAACACGAAAGGAAACGGGCCGGGACGCGGCCAGGAGAAGGCGATGGGGTTGGTGCCGAACACCGGCTTGGTGCCGCCGGCGGGTGCGACCCAACTATGGCTCGGCGTCATCGCCAGCCCTGCAAGGCCCGCAGCGGCGATGCGCTCGACCTCGGGCCAGAGGGCGGAGAAATGGAAGCAACTGTTGATGGCGAGCGCGGCGACGCCCTGCGTCCGGGCCTTTTCCTGCAGCAGAGGCAGGCCGAGCCGGAAGGCGAGCGGAGAGAAGCCGAACTTCGCATCGATCCGGACGATGCCGGGGGCGCTGTCGAGGATCTCGGGCACGGCCTTCGTGTCGACCTTGCCCTTGCGGATCGCATCGACGCAGCTCAGCACGCGGTAGAGCCCATGCGAATGGCACTCGTCGATCTGGCCGGCCATGACCAGATCGGCCAGCGCTTCGCAATGCTCGGGCGAAAGCCCGGCCCGGGCCAGCGCCTGCAGGCTGAGCGTGCGGGCATCGGCGAGGGACAGGCGGACGGTTTCGGTCATGGGAACTCCGGATCGGTCTGGGATAGGGGTGGTGTCTCCGTCAGGAGAGCGGGAAAAGGAGGTCAGCCTTCGCTGAGCATTTCCGGGCTCAGCCTATCCGGCTCTCGGCTTGGCCGGTCGAGCAGCGAGCGGCGGGTGCGGCCGGCATCGCGCAGAGGCGGCGCGCCGAACTGGCGGGCATATTCGCGGCTGAACTGGGAGGGGCTTTCGTAACCCACCTGATGGCCGGCGCTTCCGGCATCCAGCATGGTCTCCACCATCAGCCGGCGGGCCTCCTGCAGGCGCAGCTGCTTCTGATACTGCATGGGGCTCATGGCGGTGATCGCCTTGAAATGATGGTGGAGGGACGACACGCTCATGCTGACGCGGCGGGCGAGATCCTCGATGCGCAGCGGCAAAGCGTAGTGCTCCTTCAGCCAGGCACAGGCCCGCGCGATCTGGTTGGATTGGCTTTCCGCCATCGCCATCTGGCGCAGCCGCGCCGCATGCGGGCCGGTCAACAGGCGGAAGATCAGCTCCTGCTCGATCAGCGGCAGCAGAGCGGGGATGTCGCCCGGCCGGTCGAGAAGCCGGAGCAGGCGGAGCGCTGCGTCCTCGAGTTCACTCGTCAGCGCGGCGACCGACATGCCGCGCTGCTCGGCGGCCGTGCCCTCGGACAATGCCGCGGCTGCGTCCCGCGCGTCGTCCGCTGCTGCGGCCGGGCGGTCGAGCAGAGCAAGAAGCGGCGGGATCTTGGCGACGTCGATCTCGAAGATCATGCTGAGATAGGGTTTTTCGGGCGATGCCTGGACGATCTGGCTCGTCACCGGCAGGTCGAAGGAGGTCAGCAGATAGTCGGAGCCGCCGTAGAGATAGGTCTCGTGGCCGAGCGTGACCTCCTTCGCGCCCTGGGCGATGAGCGCGAAGCTCGGACGGTAGGCGCCGCAGGAGGGAACGGCCTGCTCGGAACGCCGATGCAGCGTCAGGCCCGGAACGGGCGTGGCGTGGTCGCCGTCCTCTCTGGCGAAACGGGCAATGATCTCGACGAAAGGCTCGCGGCGGGCGGCGGATGGATCGAACATAGTGTAAGCCTCTCCTGAAGCAGGCACGGCAGGACAACGGTATCTAGCGTGAAAGCGGCGATGGCTTCAACGTGGGAAATGAGGCTTTCGCCCACGAGCGCCGCACGGATCCGCCTCGTTGCCTCTGCCTTCGCGACGATCGTCCCGAGATAGGCGGATGATCGGGCCGCCGCAAAGCCTCGAAAGGTCATTTGCAGGATCGTGCAAGAAATTTGCAGGAATGGCGCATGCCTCGGTCACTCGCAAATTGCATAGTGCGCGCGCCGGCGATGTCTCGTCCGGTTTCAGATTTGCAGACAGAAGGAACCACCCATGGCTTTCGCAAAAGGATATGCGGCGACCGACGCGTCGAAGCCGCTCGAACCCTTCACCTTCGAGCGTCGTGCACCCAACGAAGACGATATCGTCATCGACATCAAATATTCCGGCATCTGCCATTCCGACATCCACCAGGTCCGCAACGAATGGGGCAATGCGAAGTATCCCATGGTTCCCGGCCATGAGATCGTCGGCATCGTGTCTGCCGTCGGCTCGGGCGTGACCACGTTCAAGGTCGGCGACAAGGCCGGCGTCGGCTGCTTCGTCAATTCCTGCACCACCTGCGCCACGCGCGATCTCGACCTCGAACATTACATGCCGGGTCTCGTCCAGACCTATAACGACGTCGAGGCCGATGGCACGACGCCGACCTATGGCGGCTATTCCGACAGCATCGTCGTCAAGGCAGGCTATGCGCTGTCCATTCCGGACAACCTGGATTTCGCGGCCACCGCGCCGCTGCTCTGCGCCGGCATCACGCTCTACTCGCCGCTGAAGCACTGGAAGGCCGGCCCCGGCAAGAAGGTCGCCGTCGTCGGCATGGGCGGGCTCGGCCATATGGGCGTGAAGATCGGTGCGGCGCTCGGTGCCGAAGTCACCGTGCTCAGCCAGTCGCTTTCCAAGAAGGAAGACGGCCTGAAGCTCGGCGCGACGCATTACTACGCGACCAGCGATGCCGAGACGTTCAAGACCCTGGCGGGCACGTTCGACCTGATCCTCTGCACGGTTTCGGCCGAAATCGACTGGAATGCCTATCTCGGCCTGCTGAAGGTCGATGGTGCGCTCGTTCTGCTCGGCATTCCGGAAAATGCGGTGCCGGTCCACGCGTTCTCGCTGGTGCCCGCCCGCCGCAGCATTGCCGGCTCCATGATCGGGTCGATCAAGGAAACGCAGGAAATGCTCGACTTCTGCGGCGAGCATAACATCGTTTCCGAGATCGAGCTGATCCGTATGGATCAGGTCAACGAGGCCTATGAGCGCGTGCTGAAGAGCGACGTGCGCTACCGCTTCGTCATCGACGCCGCGACGATCTGATCGACGCCGCGACGATCTGATCGACGCCGCGACGATCTGATCGTCGTCATTACGGTACAGCAGGAAAGGGGGCGGCCGTTAGCGGCGGCCCCTTTTTCGCGGCGTCAGAGGGAGAGGCGCTCGCGGATGTCGGCCTCGCGTTCGGGGCGCTGGATGACGACGCCGCACCAGCCGAGGCCGTCATAATCCTCATAGCCGAGCGTGGGCGCGAAGGCGACCAGCGTTCCGTCGCTCATATAGTAGCTGCCGCGCTTCATGCCCTCGGGCGGGGTCAATGCGAAACTGGTATAGACGAGCGTGGGGCGCGAGGCGGCGATCACCATGCCCTTTCCGTCGAGCAGCAGCACGGTGGTGCGCTCGATGTCCGCAGGCGCGATATTGGCCTCCTTGTCGACGATCGACTGGCCCTGGTTCGCCCAGTCGAAATAGACGCCGAGTGCGCCCACCAGCGGCGCCGTGGAGACACCGCCCTGGCGGATGCCCGTGGCGTAGACCAGCGCATCGGCATTGCCGTGCAGCCGGCTCGGCTTGACGACATCGACGATATAGTCGTCGCCCGAGCCCGTCTTCATGGCGGCGGCGACCCAGGGTTCGCCGGAAAGATTCTGGCCGATGATCGACTTCTGAAAGCTCGGATTGGCGGAGGCGATCGCCCGGCCGGTCGTGTCCACCATCACGAGGTCGAGATAGACGGTGTAGAACCGGTTGATGACGCCCAGGCGCTTGGCGGCGAAGGCCTGCCGGGCGCGATCGGGATCTTCCAGCGCCTCCCAGAGCGCGGTATCCGTCGCCCACCAGCGGACGTCGGCCGTCCGCTCGAACAGGTTGCGTACGATGAGCTGAACGAGGGTCTGGGCCAGATCGACCAGGCGCACGCCCTCCATTTCGTTCACGAGCGCGTCCGACAGGGAGCGTCCGAGGTTGACGCGCTCCAGAACCTCCTGCTGGAACTTGGCGGCGATCGTGGCGGAAACGCCGGCCAGCCGCTGCACCTCGCTTGCGACCACGGCAAAGCCCTTGCCGATATCCCCGGCGCGGGCCGCCTCGATGCTGGCATTGATGCCGAGCAGGCGGATATGCCGGACGATGTCGTCATTCTCGCGACGGAAGCTTTCCAGGTCGTTGCCGATCCGCTCGGTAACGGCACGCATGGCACGCGGCGTGGCGCGCGTCTCGGAAACGTCTGCCCTTTCAGGTTCGATCATCGTTGCGACCCTCTGGCTGGACCGCATGAGGGCCCACACTATTAGTTAAGCCTGATACATATGCGTATGAAACTTGTGCGGGTATGGTGCAGTTGCTCAGAAAGCGCCGCAAAGGCCGCTAAAGCAGCGGCAGGGGGCCGTCATTCTTGATTTCCTCCATGACGGCATAGGTGCGGGTTTCCTTGACGCCCTGAAGCGTCCAGAGAAACTGGCCGAGGAAATTGCGATAGGCGCTCATGTCCTCGAAGCGGGTCTTGACGAGATAGTCGAAGCCGCCGGCCACCATGTGGCACTCGATGACGGAGGGCGCCTTGCGGATGGCGTCGGCGAAGGTGTCGAAGACCTCCGGCGTCGTCTTGTCCAGCATGACCTCGATGAAGACGAGCAGGCCGAAGCCGAGCCGTTGCGGGTCGAGCCGCGCGCCGAAGCCGGAGACGTAACCCTCCTTCAACAGCCGGCGCATGCGCTCGCTGGTGGCGGTCGGCGACAGGCCGACTCGCTCGGACAATTCCAGATTGGTGATCCGCCCGTCGGCCTGGAGAATGCTGAGGATTTTCCGGTCGATCTTGTCGATGCCGCTCATCAGGCGCCCAGGCGGCTTTCGGCAAGGCGCACCCAGTAGGAGATGCCGTGGGGAATGGCCTCGTCGTTGAAGTCGTAGCCGGGATTGTGCAGGCCGGCGCTGTCGCCATTGCCCATGAAGACGAAGGCGCCGGGACGGGCAAGCAGCATGTAGGAGAAATCCTCGCCGCCCATCATCGGATCGACGTCGCCCACCACCTGCGCGGCACCGGCGACATCGCTTGCGGCCTGCAGCACATGGCCGGTTTCGGTCGCGTGATTGACCGTGACGGGATAGTTGCGGGCGTAGCGGACGCGGGCCGTCGCGCCATAGGCGGCCGCCAGATGCGTGCAGATCTCGTTGATGCGGCGCTCGGCCATATCCCGGTTTTCCGCCATCAGCGTGCGCACGGTGCCGGCCAGCAGCGCCTGTTCCGGGATGACGTTGTGGGCGAAGCCCGCATTGAACTTGGTGACGGACACGACCACGGCCGACAGCGGATCGGCGGTGCGCGAGGCGATGGTCTGCAAGGCCGTGACGATCTGGGCGCCGAGCACGATCGGGTCGATGGTCCTGTGCGGCTGGGCCGCATGGCCGCCGCGGCCTTCGAGGGTGATCGAGAATTCGTCGGTCGAGGCCATGATGGGGCCGACGCGGGAGGCGAAATGGCCGAGCGGCATGCCGGGCATGTTGTGCAGGCCGTAGACCTCGGAGATGCCGAAGCGCTCCATCATGCCGTCCTTCACCATCTCGTTGCCGCCGCCGCCGCCCTCTTCGGCCGGCTGGAAGATGACGGCGACCGCGCCCTTGAAGTTGCGGGTTTCCGCCAGATACTTGGCCGCGCCGAGCAGCATGGCCGTGTGGCCGTCATGGCCGCAGGCGTGCATCTTGCCGGGGGTGGTGGAGGCATAGGGCTTGCCGGTCGTCTCCGTCATCGGCAGGGCGTCCATGTCGGCGCGCAGGCCGATGGTGGTGCCGTCACCCAGCCGCCCGCGGATGAGCCCGACGACGCCGGTGCGGCCGATGCCGGTCACGATCTCGTCAACGCCGAAGTCGCGCAGTTTGTTTTCCACGAAGGATGCCGTATTTTCCACCGCGAACAGAAGTTCGGGCCGGGTGTGAATATGGCGGCGCCACGCTGTGACTTCGTCCTGGAGTTCGGCAGCACGGTTGAGAATCGGCATGGTCTATCCTGTCGGTCGTGGTGGCAGCACCCGGTCGCCATGGGGTCGCCCTGGCGATTGCCGGGCGATCTCGCGGCAAAGGTCTTTGCCTTGCCCCTGCCATATAGGTTAAATAGCGCCTCGACACGAGGCAATGCCCGAAAATTTCGAGGTTGAACTGTGGTGACTATGAAGATTCGCATGTCCGGTTCCAAGGTGGGAAGCGGAACGTCGGCGGGGCTGAGGCTCGCGGCCGCAGCCATTGCCGGCACGCTGGCGCTGACCGCCGCGGCGCCGGCCCTGGCCAATCCCAAGCTGGTGGTGGATGTGGCGACGCTGAAGGTCTACGAGCAGGAGGACATCTTCCAGCGCTGGTATCCGGCGTCGCTGACCAAGCTGATGACCGCCTACACGACCTTTCGGGCCCTGAAGGCCGGGCGCATGACGCTGGACACGCCGGTGGTGATGTCGAAGCATGCGGCCTCCGAACAGCCGAGCAAGATGTATCTGAAGCCCGGCGCGTCGATGACGCTCGACAGCGCGCTGAAGATGATGCTGATCAAATCGGCCAACGACATCGCGGTCGCGATCGGCGAGGCGGTCGGCGGCTCCGAGCCCGGCTTCGTCGCCATGATGAATTCCGAGGCGAAGCGGATCGGCATGACCTCGTCGAACTTTGTCAATCCGAACGGCCTTCCCGAGCCCGGACAGTACACGACGGCGCGGGACCTCGCGGTGCTCGCCATCACCATCAAGCGCGAATTCCCCGAATATGCGGCCTATTTCGCCTATGAGGGTTTCTCGACGGGCAAGAAGAGCTATCCGAACTACAATATGCTGATCGGCCGTTTCGACGGCGCGGACGGCATGAAGACGGGCTTCATCTGTGCCTCGGGCTTCAACCAGGTGTCTTCGGCCACCCGCAACGGCCGCAGCGTCGTTTCCGTCGTGCTCGGGGCCGACAGCCTCGGCGGACGGGCGGACGAGTCGGCCCGCCTCATGCAGATGGCGCTGACCTCGAGCGCCGCCGGCAAGCCGGGTCTCGGACAGATCGCGCCCTATGGCGACGCCCGCGACGTGACGGCCGACATCTCCAAGCAGATCTGCTCGGCGCAGGCCGCCAAGGTGCGCAGCGAAGGTCGCGACGAGGCGGGACGCCAGAAGCTGTTGTCGCCCTTCATCCACGAGATCAACCGGCCGCTCAACTTCGTGTCGGCGCAGCTGATCCCGGGCCAGGGCGCGAAAGCGGCAGATGCCGACGGGCAGCCGGACAGCGCACAGGGCGATGTCGCCAACGTGCCGGTGCCCGTACCGCGGCCCGTGTTCTAAACATTTCCTCTCCGCACGCACCTGTCTTGCGGGCGTGCCCTCGAAAGCGAACGACATGATCACCCGTTTCGATCCGGTGCCGGTCTCGATCCTCACCGGCTTTCTCGGTGCCGGCAAGACGACGCTTCTCAATCGGCTGCTGAAGGATCCCGATCTCGCCGACACCGCCGTGATCATCAACGAGTTCGGCGACGTGTCGCTCGATCATCTGCTGGTGGAGGCCTCGGGCGACGGCGTGATCGAGCTTGCCGACGGGTGCCTCTGCTGCACGGTGCGCGGCGAACTGGTGGATACGCTCGCCGACCTGATGGACCGGATGCAGACGGGCAAGATCCGGCCGCTGAAGCGCGTCGTCATCGAAACCACCGGCCTTGCCGACCCCGCGCCCGTCATGCAGTCGGTGATGGGACATCCGACGCTGCAGCAGAGTTACCGGCTCGATGGCGTGGTGACCGTGGTGGATGCCGTCAACGGCCTGTCGACGCTCGACCATCATGTCGAGGCGGTGAAGCAGGTGGCGGTGGCCGATCGGCTGGTGCTGACCAAGGCGACGCTCGGCTCTCCCGCAGGCGTTGCGGCGCTGCGGGCGCGGCTTGCCGACCTCAATCCGCGTGCGCCGGTCATCGATGGCGATCTGCCGGACACCGGCCGGGCCGCGCTCTTTGCCTGCGGGCTCTACGATCCCGCGACCAAGATCGCCGATGTCGGCCGCTGGCTGCAGGACGAGGCGCATCGAGATCACGCTCATACTCATCATGGGCACGATCACCATGATCACACTCATCACGACCATGATCATCACCACCATGATCATCAGGGGCATGCGCACCACCATCACCATGACGCCAACCGGCATGGCGACGATATCCGCTCGTTCAGCATCGTGCACGACCGGCCGATCTCGGCGATGGCGCTCGATATGTTCGTGGATCTCATCCGCTCGGCGCATGGCGAGAAGCTGTTGCGCATGAAGGCGATCGTCTGCACGGCAGAGCGGCCGGAGCGGCCGCTGGTGCTGCACGGCGTCCAGCAGATCTTTCACCCGCCGGAGCGGCTGGCCGCCTGGCCGGACCCTCATGATCGCCGCACGCGGATGGTGCTGATCACCAAGGGGCTGGAGGAAAGCTTCGTGCGCGATCTCTTCGATGCCTTCACCGGCAAGCCCGCGATCGACCGGCCGGACAGGCAGGCGCTGTCCGACAATCCGCTGGCGGTGCCCGGTCTGCGGATGTAACGGCTTTTTCGCCCGCGGGCGGCTTGGCCCTCAGGCAGAACCTTTCCGGATGAGGAAGCTGTGGCCGCGCTCCGTCGCGGTCTGACGTTCGAGGCGGTGACCGTCCTCGTTGCAAAAATGCGGGATGTCGATGACGGCGAGGGGGTCTGTCGTTTCCACCAGCACGCGCGCGCCGGGGCCGAGCGACGCCATCCGCTTGCGGGTGCGGATGACGGGAAGGGGGCATTTCAGGCCCTTAAGGTCGAGATGAAGCGCCGGTTCCTCGAGGTCGCGATCGGGCGATGTCGGGCGTTCATCCGATGTCATCGGCCGGATCCGGCCTCTACCACAGCTTCCAGAACGGCTTCTTCTTGCCTTCGGGCTGTTGCTCGGCCAGCGCCTGCGGCACCGGCATCTCGCCTGCGCCCTGACCATCCTGAACGCCTGCGGCGGCGCCCTGCGCGCCGGTCGTCTGATCGACGGGCGCGGCCGAACCGACGGCGGTCGGCTGGTCGCCCTTATGGCCGGGCTTGACGCTGACCTTGCGGGTTTCCACGCTGACGGGAACGCCGGCCGTGGTCTCGCGACCGGACTTGATGGATGCGACCTGCCCTGATGACGTGCTTTGGCCCCCTGCGCTTTGGGCCCCCCCTGCGCTTCGGCCCATTGCGCTTTGGCCCGTCGTGTCGGCGCTGGCCGTCTGCGGTTCGCCGAGGAGCGGACCGGCGGCGGGGTCGGCCGGGCCGACCGGTGACGGCTTCTTGAACAGCTTGCCCCAGAAACCGCCCTGGCCGGGTGCGGGCGATGCCGTTTCGATCTGGGCGACCGGGCGCGGCAGCGGGTTTTCCTGCGGAATCGGCACGTTCTTGCCGTTGCGGGTGCTCTTTTCAAGCGCTGCGGTCTGGATCTCGATCGCCTTCTTGGCCTCTTCGAGCTCGGCGATATGGGCTTCCCGCTTTTCGAGGTCGGCGACCTTCATCAGCTTGCCGGCGTCGAGCGAGGTCCCCGTCGGGGCATAGGCCAGCTCGCGGCCGGCGCGCTGCTTGGCGACCACCGCCTTGCGCTCGGCTTCGCTCGGCTCGTACCAGACGAGACCGTCGAGCTTCTTCAGGGCCTTGTCGTAGTTGGTATCGTATTTCTTGTTGTAGCTCGCCAGCGCCATTTCCATCGAGGGCGGCGTCGAGAGCGCGGGGCACTGACCCGTCGGGTTCATCTTGCCGGCAACGCTCTTGTTGAAGACGTATTTCCGGTCGCAGATCGCAAATTCCGGCGGCCGCTTGGTGATTTCGAACTGGTCGTACCCTTCCTTCAGGTTCTTCCAGAACTCGTAATGCGGGCTGGTGCGGTGCCGCGCCATGTTTTCGGCCGTCATGCGGAAGGGCAGGGCCTGCAACTGGATGGTCGATTGGCCGCCCTTGAAGGCGTCGCGGGCGAGCGCGAAGATTTCCTGCATCTGCTCGTCGGTCATCGAATAGCAGCCGGACGACGAGCAGGCGCCGTGGATCATCAGATTGGTGCCGAAGCGGCCATTGGCGCGGTCGAACTGGTTGGGGAAACCGGTATTGATGGCGAGATAATAGCTGGAATTCGGATTCAGCTGGCCGGGGGCGAGGGGATAATAGCCCTCGGGCGCCTGCCGGTCGCCTTCCTTGACCTTCGGGCCGAGCTTGCCGGACCAGGCGCAGATCTTGTACTCGCGCAGCTTCTCGAAACGGTTGGACGTATTGGCCTTCCAGACCTCGAGCGCGCCTTCCTCCTTGAAGATGCGCAGCATGATCGGCGAGGTCTTCGCCATGCTCATCGCCTGCATCTTCTGCACGATCTTGCCGGACAGCTCGTAATTGGTCTTGCTGGTGACCTTCTTCAGGTCGACATCGACGCTATCGACCACTTCTTCCGTGGTGCAACCTGCCAGAAACAGGCCCATGACGGCGGCGGCGAGAATATGTGTCAGACGCATCGGCAGGAGCCCATCGGAATGAAAGTCGGACGCGACTCTTCCCTAGCGGCGGAGTCTGCCAGAATCAATACGGTTTTATGCTTCACAAATTGTTAACCGCAGCGGTGACGGCGGTTGCCGGCAGCGTTGTGCGACCACAGACCCGACGATCAAGGCCCGACAATCCTGGCCGAAAAGGGGCGGGCTTCCACCGCCTCCGCTTTCGCCCCAGGCAGTTCGAGCCTAGAGCGAGCGGCCAATGCTCAGATATTTCTCGCGGCGATCCTTGCGCAGATCCTCGCCCTTGCGGCTCGACAGGTCCTTCAGCGCGTCGGCGATGATGCCGCCGGTGCGGTCGATGACCAGATCGGCATCGCGGTGCGCGCCGCCGACCGGCTCCTCGATGATGCCGTCGATGATGCCGAAGGCTTTGAGGTCCTCGGCCGTGATCTTCATGTTGGTTGCGGCTTCCTTGGCGCGGGTGGAGTCGCGCCAGAGGATGGAGGCCGCGCCTTCCGGCGAGATGACGGAGTAGATCGCGTGTTCCAGCATGTAGACGCGGTTGCCGGTGGCAATCGCGATGGCGCCGCCGGAGCCGCCTTCGCCGAGCACGACGGAGATGATCGGCACCTTGAGGTTGAGGCACATTTCGGTGGAGCGCGCGATGGCTTCCGCCTGGCCGCGCTCTTCCGCGCCGATGCCGGGATAGGCACCGGCGGTGTCGATCAGCGTGATCAGCGGCAGGCCGAAGCGGTCGGCCATTTCCATGACGCGGATCGCCTTGCGATAGCCTTCCGGCCGGGCGCTGCCGAAATTGTGCTTGATGCGGGATTTGGTGTCGTTACCCTTTTCCTGGCCGATGACGGCCACGGGCATGCCGCGGAAGCGGGCAAGGCCCGCCTGGATGGCGGCGTCTTCGGCAAATTTGCGGTCGCCGGCCAGCGGCGTGAAATCGGTGAAGAGACCGGCGGCATATTCCTGGAAGTGCGGGCGCTGCGGATGGCGCGCGACCTGCGTCTTCTGCCAGGGCGTCAGCTTGGAATAGATCTCGACGGTCGCCTCGCGGGCACGGACCTCAAGCCGTTCGACCTCGTCGCTCGTGTCGATGCTCTCGTCCTCGCCGGCGATCTTCTTCAGCTCGTGAATCTTGCCTTCGAGGTCCGAGATCGGCTTTTCGAAATCGAGATAGTGATGCATGAGATGCGGTTCCGATCGTTTCGACGCGGGTCTCCCGTGGCATTCCGGAACGGGAGGCGAGCGTCCTAATCCTGTTTTTTGGCCTGTTTGGCAAGAGGGTGATGGTTTTGCACAAGATCGTGCAGCCTTTCCTCCAGCACGTGGGTGTAGATCTGCGTGGTCGAAATGTCCGAATGGCCGAGCAGTTCCTGCACGGCGCGAAGGTCGGCGCCATTGGCGAGAAGGTGGCTGGCAAAAGCATGCCGCAGCACATGCGGCGAAATCGAGGCGACGCGGACGCCGGCCCGGCCGGCAAGGCCCTTCAGGTCGCGCGCAAAGACCTGCCGCGGCAGATAGCCGGATTCGGAGCTGGAGGGAAACAGCCACGGGCTGTCCTCCCCCCCTTTCGCCTCCCCCCCTTTCGCCTCGCCGCCTCTGGCTGCCGTCTCCGCCTGCATGGCCGTGCCGTAGCGCTGCATGGCCGCAATGGCGCTGCGCGACAGGGGCACCATGCGCTCCTTGTTGCCCTTGCCGCGCACGATGAGGAAACGGCCGTCGCGGGCGAGCACGGAAGCCGGCAGGGAGACGAGTTCGCTGACGCGCATGCCGGTCGCATAGAGAAGCTCGATCAGCGCGGCCATGCGCAGGCGGTCGAGCCGCGGTTCGGCGCGCGCTTCCGCCTCGGCCTGGCCGATCAGCCGCGTCACATCGTCCACGCTCATGGTCTTGGGCAGCGGCCGGCCCTTCTTCGGCGCATCCAGCACGCCGGTCGGGTCGTCGGCGCGGATGCCCTCGGCATAAAGGAACTTGTAGAACTGGCGCAGCGCCGAGAGCCGGCGGGCCTGCGAGGAGGCCTTGAAGCCCTGCGCGGCGAAATCGGCGAAATAGGCGCGGAATTCGTCCGGACCGGCCTCTGCCGCCGTCACGCCGCGGGCTTTGAGGAACGACAGGATGTCCTCGAGATCGCGCTGGTAGGAGGTGAGCGTGTTTTCGGCCGCGCCACGCTCGACGCTCATCATTTCCAGAAAGGATTCGAGATGGGCGGCGGACAGATCCATCAGCGCGGGGCCAGACGTTCGGTATCCAGGCGCTCGGTGTTCAGACGCTCGGTGTCCAGCCTTTCGGGCGGGATGCGGATCGTCACGTCGCGCTCGGCCGGATCGACGAAGGTGACGAGGGCCAGCATGGTTGCGTAGACGGCGCCCGCGATGATCAGGCAGATGATGAGAAACCGGACGAGGGTGGGCATGAACGTCTCCGAGGCGTCGCTCTATATGGCGCCGCCTCCGCGTGATCGCAAGCCGGGCCGCGTTTGCGATGATCGGTCGGGCCGGGATAGGAAAGCCGTTGCGCACCCGGCCGCGACTTGACGCTTCCCCCGGTTTTGTCGATAGAACAGGGAAATGGGGAAAGTCTTGCGGTGATGAGCGACGTGGTCGAGCCGGTTTCGGAAGCGCTGGTCAAGCGGGCGAGAGCCGCGCTCGGCCGGCGCAACCTCGTCTTCGTGGGTCTGATGGGGGCGGGCAAGTCCGCCATCGGGCGGCTGACCGCGCAGGCGCTGTCGCTGCCCTTCGTCGATTCCGACCACGAAATCGAGCGCGTCTCGCGCATGACGATCGCCGAACTGTTCGCAGCCTATGGCGAAGCGGAGTTCCGGGCGCTGGAAACGCGGGTGATCAAGCGGCTGCTGCAGTCGGGTGCGCGCATCGTCTCCACCGGCGGCGGCGCCTATATCAATCCGCAGACGCGCCGGCACATCCAGAAAAGCGGCGTTTCCGTGTGGCTGAATGCCGACCTCGACGTGTTGTGGGAGCGGGTCAACAAGCGCGATTCGCGGCCGCTGCTGAAGACCGACGACCCGAGAGGCACGCTCGAAAAGCTGATGATCGACCGCTATCCGATCTATGCCGAGGCCGATGCCAGCGTGCTCTCGCGCGACGTGAAGAAGGAACGGATCGTCGAAGAGGTCCTGGAGGCCATTGCCGGGCTTCCTCCGAAGAAATAGGTCTTCCTGGGCCGAGAACCGACAGACAGAAGCGAGAGTGAGCCGAGCGATGAGCGAAACCCCGACCGTGCGCAAGATCCATGTCCCGCTCGGCGATCGGGCCTACGACATCCTCATCGGTCCCGGCCTGATCGGCTCAGCCGCAGCCAATATCGCAGCCCGGCTCACCGGCCGGCGGATGGCCGTGGTGACGGACGAGAACGTCGCGCCGCTCTATCTGCAGCCGCTGATGGACGGTCTGGCGGCGGCGGGGATCGAGGCGGTGTCCGCCATTCTGCCGGCCGGCGAGAAGACCAAGAGCTTCGAGCATCTCATGCCCGTCTGCGAGACGATTCTCGGCGCCCGTATCGAGCGCAACGACGCGGTCATCGCGCTCGGCGGCGGCGTCATCGGCGATCTCACCGGCTTTGCCGCCGGCATTGCGCGGCGCGGCTCGCGCTTCATCCAGATCCCGACCTCGCTTCTCGCCCAGGTGGACAGTTCCGTCGGCGGCAAGACCGGCATCAATTCGCCGCACGGTAAGAACCTCATCGGCGTCTTCCACCAGCCGGATCTCGTGCTTGCCGATACCGACGTGCTCGACACCCTGTCGAAGCGTGAGTTCCGGGCCGGCTATGCCGAGGTGGCGAAATACGGGCTGATCGACAAGCCGGACTTCTTCGCCTGGCTGGAGGCCAACTGGCAGGCGGTCTTTGCCGGCGGCGATGCCCGGATCGAGGCGATTGCCCTCAGCTGCCAGGCAAAGGCGGATGTGGTGGTGGCCGACGAGCGCGAGAACGGCCGTCGCGCACTTCTCAATCTCGGCCACACGTTCGGCCATGCGCTCGAAGCCGCCACCGCCTATGACGGCACCCGGCTGGTGCATGGCGAGGGGGTGGCGATCGGCATGGTGCTGGCGCATGCCTTCTCGGCCCGCATGAACCTTGCAAGCCCCGACGTCGCAGCCCGGGTGGAGGCGCATCTGCGCACCGTCGGCCTGCCGACGCAAATGCGCGAGATCCCCGGCCAGCTGCCGCCGGCGGAGGTGCTGATGGAGGCCATCGCCCAGGACAAGAAGGTGAAGGGCGGCAAGCTGACCTTCATCCTGACGCGCGGGCTCGGCGAGGCCTTCGTCGCCGACGACGTGCCCGCCTCGGCCGTCCTGTCGTTCCTTGCCGAAAACCACCCCGACCGCGCGGCATGACGATGGAGGCGCTGACCGCTCTTCTGGTCGCGCACGGTCCGGCCGTTCTGGCGATTCTGCTGATGATCGTGCTGGCGGCCTTTCTGTCCGGCTCGGAAACGGCGCTGACCGCGGTGTCGCGCACGCGGCTGCATACGCTGGATGTCCAGGGCGAAGCGCGCGCCGGCGTGGTTGATCGGCTGATCGAGCGGCGCGACCGGGCCATCGGGGCGCTGTTGTTTGCCAGCAACCTCGTGCGCGTTCTCGCAACCGCGGTCGCCACCGGACTGTTTCTCTCGCTCTCCGGCGCGCCCGGTGTCGCCTATGCGACGATGGCCATGACCATCCTGCTCGTGGTGTTTGCCGAGGTGCTGCCGCGCAGCTGGGCCAATGCCGCGCCGGAGCGCTTCGCCGTTGCCGTCGCACGGCCGGTTCGGGTGGTCGTCGCCATCGTCGGGCCGCTGTCGAGCCTCGTGAATGCGACCGTGCGGGCGATCATGCAGGCCTTCGGCTTCAAGCTGTCGCGCGAGGCGCCGATGCTGACGGCGCATGAGGAACTGCGCGGGGCCGTGGATTTCCTTCACCGGGAGGGTGCCGTCGTCAAGGCCGACCGCGACCGCGTCAGCGGCGTGCTCGATCTGGACGAGCTCGAGGTTTCCGACATCATGGTGCACCGCATGGCGATGCGGGCGCTGAACGCCGACGACCCGCCGGAGGTCAACGTCAAGGCCGTGCTGGAAAGCCCCTTCACGCGCATGCCGGTCTGGCGCGGATCGGCCGACAACATCATCGGCGTTCTCCACGCCAAGGACCTGCTGCGGGCGCTGGCCGAGCCCGATATCCGGCCCGATACGGTCGACATCGTCAAAATCGCGCAGAAACCGTGGTACGTGCCCGATGCGACGGATCTTGCCAGCCAGCTCAGCGCCTTCCTGCGGCGCAAGAGCCATTTCGCCATCGTCGTCGACGAATATGGCGAGGTGCGCGGGCTGGTGACGCTGGAGGACATTCTGGAGGAGATCGTCGGGGATATCGCCGATGAGCACGATCTCGACATCCGCGGCGTCCACCAGCAGGCGGACGGCTCGATCGTGGTGGATGGCGGCGTGCCGATCCGCGATCTCAACCGCGCGCTCGACTGGTCGCTGCCCGACGGCGAGGCGACGACCATCGCCGGTCTCGTCATCCACGAGTCCCGCACGATCCCGGACGAGCGGCAGGCCTTCACCTTCTACGGCAAGCGCTTCATCGTGATGAAGCGCGTCAAGAACCGGATCACCAAGCTGCGCATCCGCCCCGCCGAGGATGCGCCCAAGGCCTGAGGCTTGACGTTAGGCCTGTGCTACCAGCGCGTCTCCTCGCCGGGCGCCGCGGGCTCGACCGCGAGCGCGTGCAGGCCGGCATCGAGTTCCGGCTTCAGGAGATCGTTGATGGCGCGGTGGCGGGCGATGCGCGACATGCCGGCAAAGGCGTCCGCCACGATGCGCACGCGCATATGGGTCTCGCCGGTGCCGTTGAAATCGGCGTGATGGCCCGCATGCAGGTGGCTTTCGTTGATGACGGCAAGCCGCGAGGGCGCGAACGCCTCGGTGAGCCTGGATGTGATGCGCTGCTCTAACGACATGGTTCGCCCTGTTTTTCCGGCTTGCGATGGGCGCTGCGTCCGGCGGTCCGGCTCTGCGCCGAACGCTGTCCCGCATTCGCCTGCGCGACACCTTGCGCAACCGGCAAATCACCCTCAAAAAGCCTGCAACATTCGCA
Organism: Rhizobium sp. PP-F2F-G48; assembly: GCF_004342335.1. NCBI lineage: Bacteria > Pseudomonadati > Pseudomonadota > Alphaproteobacteria > Hyphomicrobiales > Rhizobiaceae > Rhizobium > Rhizobium sp. PP-F2F-G48. Next base: position 51,228 of record NZ_SLVH01000013.1, read on the forward strand.
TTTGTCAATTCTTGTTGTGGCCCCTCCATCACACCATAATGTGTGCCATGAAACTCGACTCAAAATACTTCGATACCATCCGGACGAAGCGACGCGGGACCACCCGGAAACCGGAGCCCGTGGCGCCGACGTGCCAGTGGGACGGCTGCGAGGAGAATGGCGGGCATCGCGCCCCGGTCGGCCGCAATGCGGAGAACCAGTATTTCATGTTCTGCTTCGAGCACGTGAAGGAATACAACAAGGGCTACAACTACTTTTCCGGCCTCTCGGACAACGAGATCGCGCGCTACCAGAAGGAAGCGCTGACGGGGCACCGGCCGACCTGGACGCTCGGCGTCAACCGCAGTGCGAAAAACGCGCCGGAGCAGGGACAGACGCGGTCGGGCTCGGCGGGCGCCAAGGCGCGGATGAGCGACCCGTTCGGCTTCCTGCACGAGGCGCGGGCCCGCCGGCCGCAGCCCGAGCCGCGCCAGCGCAAGCTGAAGACGCTGGAAACCAAGGCGTTCGACACGCTCGGCCTGACGGCGACGGCGACGTCCACGGACATCAAGACCGCCTATAAGGATCTCGTGAAAAAACACCATCCCGACGCCAATGGCGGAGACCGGGGATCGGAAGACCGTTTTCGCGAGGTCGTTCAGGCCTACCAATTGTTAAAACAGGCAGGCTTCTGCTAGGAAGAACCCCGTCACACTGCAATGCGATATGAGGCCTGGCGCGAAGCGCGGCCCCGGTGACTTAATGAGCGGAGACATGATGAGCAAGGTAGACCTCGATATTTCCAATCTTCCCGATACGACCGTATCCGTCCGCGAGGTCTTCGGCATCGACAGCGACCTGCGCGTGCCGGCCTATTCCAAGGCCGATGCCTACGTGCCGGACAGCGATCCCGACTATCTCTTCGACCGCGAAACCACGCTTGCGATCCTGGCCGGCTTTGCGCACAACCGCCGCGTCATGGTGTCGGGCTATCACGGCACGGGCAAGTCCACCCATATCGAACAGGTGGCCGCGCGGCTGAACTGGCCCTGCGTGCGCGTCAACCTCGACAGCCATGTCAGCCGTATCGACCTCGTCGGCAAGGACGCGATCGTCGTCAAGGACGGCATGCAGATCACCGAATTCAAGGACGGCATCCTGCCCTGGGCCTACCAGCACAATGTCGCGCTGGTGTTCGACGAATATGACGCCGGCCGTCCGGACGTGATGTTCGTCATCCAGCGCGTGCTCGAATCCTCCGGCCGCCTGACCCTTCTCGACCAGAGCCGCGTCATCAGGCCGCACCCCGCCTTCCGCCTGTTTGCGACCGCGAACACGGTCGGCCTCGGCGATACGACCGGCCTCTATCACGGCACGCAGCAGATCAACCAGGCGCAGATGGACCGTTGGTCGATCGTCACCACGCTCAACTATCTGCCGCACGACAACGAGGTCGATATCGTCGCGGCCAAGGTCAAGGGCTTCACCGCGAAGCGCGGCCGCGACACGGTGTCGAAGATGGTGCGCGTCGCCGATCTCACCCGCGCCGCCTTCATCAACGGCGACCTGTCGACCGTCATGAGCCCGCGCACCGTGATCACCTGGGCCGAGAACGCGCATATCTTCGGCGATATCGCCTTTGCCTTCCGCGTGACCTTCCTCAACAAGTGCGACGAGCTGGAGCGGGCGCTGGTGGCCGAGCATTACCAGCGCGCCTTCGGCGTCGAGCTGAAGGAAAGCGCCGCCAACATCGTCCTCGAAGCGACGGCCTGATCGCATGGCAGGGCGCGGCGACAATACGAGACCGAAACCCGGCGTCCAGGTGGATGTCGAACCGTTCCGCCGCGCGCTGACCGGCTGCATCCGCTCGATCGCCGGCGATTCGGAGATCGAGGTCGTGTTTGCCAACGAGCGGCCCGGCCTCACCGGCGACCGCATGCGCCTGCCGGACATTTCCCGCCGCCCGACGCGGCAGGAACTGTCGGTGACGCGCGGCATCGGCGACAGCATGGCGCTGCGCAAGGCGTGCCATGACAATCGCATCCACGCGACGATGTCGCCGCAGGGGGCGGATGCCCGCGTCATCTTCGATGCCGTGGAGCAGGCGCGCTGCGAGGCGATCGGCGCGATCCGCATGGACGGCGTGGCCGAGAACATCACCTCCATGCTGGACGAGAAATATGCCCGCGCCAATTTCGGCGCCATCGAGCGGCAGGCCGATGCGCCGATCGAGGAGGCCGTGGCGCTGATCGTGCGCGAGCGGCTGACCGGGCGCAAGCCGCCGGAATCGGCCGGCAAGGTGCTCGATCTCTGGCGCGCCTTCATCGAGGAGAAGGCCGGCCGGGAAATGGAAAATCTCTCGGGCGCCGTCAACGACCAGCAGGCCTTTGCCCGCGTCGTGCGCAACATGCTCGCCTCCATGGACGTGGCCGAAAAATATACCGACGAGGACGCCGAGCCGGACGACCAGGAAACGCAGACGGACGAGGACCAGCCGCGCAGCCAGGAACAGGACGAATCGACCTCCGAAGAGGATGCCGGCTCCGATGCCGCGCCGTCGGAGGAAAACGAGTCTGCCGAAGAGCAGATGGACGACGGCGAGATGGACGGCGCCGAGATTTCCGACGAGGAAATGTCGGATGACGGCGACGAGGACAGCGAGACGCCCGGCGAGGTCAAGCGGCCGAATAGCCCGTTCGACGACTTCAACGAGAAGGTGGATTATGCCGTCTTCACCGAGGCGTTCGACGAGACCATCACCTCGGAAGAACTCTGCGACGAGGCGGAACTCGACCGGCTGCGCGCCTTCCTCGACAAGCAGCTCTCGCACCTGCAGGGCGCCGTCGGACGGCTCGCCAACCGGCTGCAGCGTCGCCTGATGGCGCAGCAGAACCGCTCCTGGGAGTTCGACCTCGAAGAGGGTTACCTCGACCCGGCGCGTCTGACGCGCCTCATCATCGACCCGATGCAGCCGCTGTCCTTCAAGCGGGAGAAGGACACCAACTTCCGCGACACGGTGGTGACGCTGCTGATCGACAATTCCGGCTCCATGCGCGGCCGGCCGATCACGGTGGCCGCGACCTGCGCCGATATTCTGGCGCGCACGCTGGAGCGGTGTGGCGTGAAGGTCGAGATTCTCGGCTTCACGACGAAGGCCTGGAAGGGCGGTCTGGCGCGCGAAAAATGGCTCGCCAGCGGCAAGCCGCAGTCGCCGGGCCGTCTCAACGACCTGCGCCACATCATCTACAAGTCGGCCGACGCACCTTGGCGCCGGGCGCGGCGCAATCTCGGCCTGATGATGCGCGAAGGTCTCCTGAAGGAGAATATCGACGGGGAAGCGTTGATCTGGGCGCACAACCGCCTTCTGGCGCGGCCCGAGCAGCGGCGCATCCTGATGATGATCTCGGACGGCGCGCCGGTCGATGATTCGACGCTGTCGGTCAATCCGGGCAATTATCTGGAGCGGCACCTGCGGGCCGTGATCGAGCAGATCGAGACGCGGTCGCCGGTCGAACTGCTGGCGATCGGCATCGGCCACGACGTGACGCGCTACTATCGCCGCGCCGTGACCATCGTGGATGCCGACGAACTGGCCGGCGCGATGACCGAGCAGCTCGCCTCGCTGTTCGATGACGAGAACGGACGCGGCAGACGTGCGGCGCGACGTGCGGGCTGAGGTGCGGCTGAAGACCCTCGGCCGCCGGTTGCTGCTTCTGGCGAGCCTCTGCGCCCTGCCTCTGGCGATGATAACGGTGTCTGCGCCCGTGCAGGCCGCCGATCCGAAGCCGAAGCCGCAACCGGATCGGGCCGTGACCGAGGCGATGACGATCTTTGCGAAGACGATCGAAACGTTCCGGTTCGGCTCCGACCAGCGCGTCTTCGGCAAGCTGGAATTCGTCGGCGGTCTCGACCTCACCTCGAACAATGCGCTTTTCGGCGCCTTTTCCTCGATCCGCTTCCGACCCGACGGCGCGCATTTCGTCGGCGTCCTCGATACCGCCCACTGGCTGGAGGGCCGCATCGAGCGCGATCCGGGCGGGCGGCTCTCGGGTCTTGCCGATGTCACCGTGACCTCGATGACCGACCGACGCGGGCGCACGGAAAGCGCGAAAGCGCGCATGGATTCCGAGGGGCTGGCGCTGCGGGACGGGCAGGTGCTCGTCAGCTTCGAAGGCGATGCGCGGGTGGACATCTATCCCGACCCCGGCTTCACGCAGTCGCGTCCGATCCGGACCCTGCCGATCCTCCTTCCCAAAGGGCGGCTCAAAAGCAATCGCAGCCTCGAGACGGTGGCGGTCTCGCCGAAGGACAGTCCGCTGGCCGGCGCGCCTGTCATCGTTGCGGAACTCTCGTTCGATGCGGATGACCATCTGCTGGCCGCCGTGCTCGAAGGGCCGCGCAAGGGCGTGTTCGGCGTGGTGCAGAAGGATCCCTTCGCGGTGACGGACGGCGCCTTCCTGCCGAATGGCGATCTCCTGCTGCTCGAGCGCCGCTTCAGCTTCGCCGCCGGCCTCGGCATGGAGATCCGCCGCATCAAGGCCGACGAGATCCGCCCCGGCGCGGTGGTCGATGGCGAGGTGCTGATGTCGGCCGACCTCGGCTACCAGATCGACAATATGGAAGGTCTCGACGTGGTCGTCCAACCGAATGGCGACATCCACCTCATCCTCGTCTCCGACGACAACCACTCGATTCTCGAGCGCTCGCTGATGCTGGAGTTCAAGCTTCTGCAATGAGCGGGCGGGGTGTTGCGCTTGCGCGCGGCCCCGTCAAGGAAGAAGCGAGCGCCCGCCACGCGTCCCTTCGCCCCAAGCGGGGAGAAGGTGCCGGCCAAGCGGATGAGGGGGAGGCTGCAGGCGAAAGGTTCAGACCCGGGCGCTCGGCGCGCCGGGCATCGGCTTCAGAACGTTCATCAGGGCGCCATAGGGCAGCAAGAGAACCAGGCCGACGAGGATCTTCACGACGAGGTCGCCGAGCGTCCAGGAGATCCAGCGCGGGGCTTCCGTCGCGAAGACGCCGAGGATGGGGGAGAACTCCAGCGCGAAAGGGTCGTTCGGGCCGATGAAGGCGAAGACAGGCGCGAAGGCGAGGGAGAAGAAGATGGCCGTGTCGAGCGCCGAGCCGAACAGGGAGCCGGCGAGCGGCGCGCGCCACCAGCGCTGACGGCGCAGGCGGTTGAAGACGGAGATATCCAGAAGCTGCCCGAACAGGAAGGCGGAGCCGGACGCGATGGCGATGCGCGGCGTGGCGACCATGACGGAGATCAGCACGGCGACTGCGAAGCCGCAGATGACGACGCGCCGGGCGATCTTCGGGCCGAACTGGCGGTTGGTAAGGTCGGTTACGAGAAAGGCTGCGGGATAGGTGAAGGCGCCCCAGGTGAGAAGATCGCCCAGCTGCATGCCGGCGATCGAGCCGGGCAGGGGGAACTGCACCAGGAAATTGGAGGCGACGACCACAAGGGTCATGACGGCAACATAGGTTGCAAACAGGCGTGTGTTCAGCATTTTTTTATCCTGGGTGATGCCACCAGTTGGAGGAAGGGATCCGTTGCCCGAATGGCGGCAGATCCTATGGACGATCGGTCAATGCGAGAAAAGCATGCCCCGAAAAGCGCGCAAGGAAAAGGCCCGCCGGTGACGGCAGGCCATGATCCGAATGAGGCGCAATCGTGCCGATCAGGCGGCGACGGCTTCCGCGGTCTTCTTGACGATCTGGCGACGCAGCAGGCGGGCGCGCATCGACAGGTCGGTTTCGCTGGCCTTGAGCAGGAACGCGTCGAGACCGCCGCGATGCTCGACCGTGCGGAGAGCCGCAGCCGAAACGCGCAGACGGAAGCGCTGGTTGAGCGAGTCCGAGATCAGCGTGACCTGGCAGAGGTTCGGCAGGAACCGGCGCTTGGTCTTGTTGTTCGCGTGGCTCACATTGTTGCCCGACTGGACGCCCTTGCCGGTCAATTCGCAACTACGGGACATGGAATCACCTATTTCTTTTCGCCTGCGTTCAATGCGTTCGCGGGCCACAAGCCCTGGCAGCATTCCCACCGGTCAGGATTGGAAAGTTGCGGTTCTATAGTCAGCAGCGCGGCGCGCGTCAAGACAAAACACCGGAATTTACCGCAAAGTCGGGGTGGGGCGGTGGAAAAGCCGGCGGGGCTGCGCGCGATAGCGGGTCGGGTGGCGGGTCGGGTGGCAGGTCGGGGCGCGGGCTGCGGAGCACGGGCGTAGAAATGCCGCAAACGCCGCCTATCTCTCGTTCTTTCTCCTGCATCTCTCTTCCGAAAGGTTCACGGCATGGCCCTGCGTGTCGGTCTTGCGGCTCTCGTCGCAATGTCCCTTGTGACGGTTCCCACGAATGCGGCGCGGCCGGCGGATGTCGTGCACGACACCGATTACACGATTTCGCTGGCCGGCCTGCCGATCGCCCGGGCGTCGTTCCATACCAAGATGGACGATCGCCGCTATACGATCTCGGGGACGCTGAGCTCGGCCGGTCTCGCCGATATCCTGTCGAGCACCAGCGGCCGCACGGAGGTGTCCGGCACGATCGAGAACGACAGGCTGGTCGCCACCGATTATTCGGTCCGCTACCAGACCGGCAAGAAGGCGCGCGCGATCGACATCGCCTTCGACAAGGGCAATGTGACCTCGGCCACCCTGACCCCGCAGCGCAAGAAGCCGCCGAAGAACTGGGTGCCGGTGACCAAGGAGGACATGCGCGGCGTGGTCGATCCGCTGTCGGGCCTGATCTTTCCGGCCGGCGCCAAGGTCTGCCCCAAGACGCTGCCGGTGTTCGACGGCGAATCGCGCATGGACCTGAAGCTGAGCGCCAAGGGCACGAAGCCGTTCAAGACCGATGGGTTCAGCGGCGACGTCATCGTGTGCGGCATCCAGTTCGTGCCGAAATCGGGCTATCGCAAGGGGCGTGCCGATGTCGATTACCTGCGCAAGCTCGACAGCATGGAGATCTGGTTTGCAAAGTCGGATGCCGTGCAGGTATATGCTCCTGTCTATGTCCGGATCCCGACGAAATACGGGCCGGTGACCGTGTGGGCCACGCGCTTCAAGGGGTGATCCATTCGGGGTCTTCACCGTTGTCGCCCACCGCCAAGCGGAGAGTGGGCAGATGCAGACCAAGGCGACGTTGATCGGCTTTACGGCCATCCTCATGTGGGCGCTCCTGGCGCTGTTCACGGCCGCATCCGGCACCATGCCGCCCTTCCAGCTCTCGGCCATCTGTTTTGCCATCGGCAGCGTTCCCGGCCTCGTCGTGCTGGCGCTGCGGCCGGAGCGGCTCGCCTTGCTGCGGCAGCCGGCCAAGGTCTGGATCGTCGGCATTGTCGGGCTGTTCGGCTATCACGCACTCTATTTCACGGCGCTTCGCAATGCCCCGGCCGTCGAGGCCGGGCTGATCGCCTATCTCTGGCCGCTGCTGATCGTCGTGGGTTCGGCGCTGCTGCCCGGCGAGCGGCTGCGGTGGTACCATGTGGCGGGCGCGCTCTGCGGCCTTGCCGGCACGGCGATGATCGTCGCGCGCAACGGCGTCGCCTTCGACAGCGCCTACACGCTCGGATACGGTGCGGCGCTCTGCTGTGCCTTCACCTGGGCGATCTATTCGCTCATGACGCGGCGGTTCGAGTCGGTGTCCACCGACGTCGTCACCGGCTTCTGCCTTGCGACCTCCATTCTGTCCTTGGTCTGCCATCTCGCGCTGGAGACGACCGTGTGGCCGGATACGGGGACGCAGTGGCTGGCCGTTGCCGGGCTCGGCCTGCTGCCGGTCGGGGCTGCCTTCTATGCCTGGGATTACGGGGTCAAGAACGGCAATATCCAGCTGCTCGGCGTCGCGAGCTATTCGGCCCCGGTGCTGTCGACCCTGACGCTCATCCTGTTCGGCTATGCCGAGCCGTCCCTCAATATCGCGCTCGCCTGCCTGCTGGTGACCGGCGGCGCCGTGCTGGCCGCGCGCGACGTGATCTTTTCGTCGCGCAAGGTTGCGGCTCCGGCCGAAGACCGGGTTCAGCCGGCGGCCTGAGGCGCCGGCGGTTCCCATCCGGGCGGTGCCATTTCGAAGACGCTGAAGTCGAAACCGGGCGCCACGGTGCAGCCGACCAGCGTCCAGGCGCCCCTTGATTCGGCCGATTGCCAGACGCCGGTGGGAACGATGCCCTGCGGGCGCTCCCCGTTCTCGAGGTCGGTGCCGAGCACGATGGTCGAGGCGGGCTCGCCCGGTGCTGCCAGCCGGAGCGTCAGGGCGGCGCCCGCATAATGGTGCCAGACCTCGGCGGCATCGCGAACGCGATGCCAGTGCGACCGCTCGCCGGCTTCGAGCAGATAGTAGATCGCCGTGGAATGCCCGCGCGTGCCGCCCCTGTCGTCGCGAAAGGTCTCGACATACCAGCCGCCTTCCGGATGCCGGATCATGCCGAGCGCCGCGACAATGGACGACGCGTCCTGCGTCTCTGCGCGCGCCGCCATCAGGCATTGTCCTTGCGCTTGCGGATCTCGGCAAAGACCTCGCCGTCGCTCGCCGAGGACAGTCCGAGATGGGCGCGGATGCCGGGATCGTTCGGGCGCAGGAAGGGATTGGTGCGTTTTTCCAAGCCGAGGGTCGTCGGTGCGGTGACGCCGCCGCGTTCGCGCAGCGTCTCGATCTCGGCGGCGCGGGCCTTCAGCTCGGCATTGTCGGGATCGACCGTTACGGCGAAACGGGCATTCGACAGCGTGTATTCGTGGCCGAAATAGACCTGGGTGTCGTCCGGCAGCGCCATCAGCTTCTGGAGAGAGGCCCACATGTCGGCCGGCGAGCCCTCGAACAGGCGGCCGCAGCCGAGCGCAAACAGCGTGTCGGCGGCAAACAGCAGGCGGTCTTCCGGCAGATGGTAGCAGATATGGCCGGCGGTATGGCCCGGCGTGCCGATGACATGGACCTTATGGCCGGCAAAGGTGAAGTCGCCGCCATCGCCGATGGTCATGTCGATGCCGGGAATGCGCGAGGCCTCGCGATCCGGGCCGATGATGGTCGCGTCGTAGCGGGTCTTCAAGGCGAGGTTCGCTTCCACATGGTCGTTGTGGTGGTGGGTGGTGAAGATATGCGTCAGCGTCCAGCCGCGCCGCTCCAGCGCGTCGAGGATCGGCTGCTCTTCCGGAGCATCGATCGAAGCTGTCTCGCCGGTTTCGGGATCGTGGAGGAGGACGCCGAAATTGTCGGTCCGGCAGAGGAACAGGTCGAGATCGAGCGCGGGCATGGTGGGGTCCTCGGGGGCTGGGACGTGAGTTGCCTTTCGAATGTAAAGGCGGCGCGGGGGAAGTCCAGCAATGGCGGTGGTTGCGAATTTCGGCATTGGCCGGTTTCCTTTCTCCGGGCCGCGCACTACCCTTTGCGGATGCACGCCGATATCGTCGATCTTCGCCAGTTCTATCATTCGCGACTCGGGCGCTTCACCGAGCAGGCGATCTCGATGGCGCTTGCCTCCATCTGGTCGCGGCTGCCGGAGGAGCGGCTCGTCGGGCTCGGCTATGTCCTGCCCTATCTGGAGCGCTTTCGCGCCGATACGGAGCGCACCTTCGCCTTCATGCCGGCGGGGCAGGGGGCGGTGAACTGGCCGGTGGCCGAGCTGTCCTCCACCGCTCTGGTCTTCGACGAGGAGCTGCCGCTGCCCGACAGCTCGATCGACCGCATTCTCATGGTGCATTCGCTGGAATTTGCCGAGAACCCGCGCGAGACGATGAAGGAGCTCTGGCGGGTGCTTGCGCCCGGCGGGCGTCTCGTCATCGTGGTTCCCAACCGCCAGGGCGTCTGGGCGCGCATGGACCACACGCCGTTCGGTTCCGGCCGGCCCTATTCGCGCGGGCAGCTGACGGCGCTGCTGCGGGAGACGAATTTCACGCCCGGTGCCTCCTGCGAGGCGCTGTTCTTCCCGCCCTCCACCGTCAAGACCGTGCTGAAGCTCGGACGCGCCTTCGAGAAGATCGGGCGGGCGCTCTGGCCGGTCTTCTCCGGCGTCATCGTCGTGGAGGCGCAGAAGCGGCTTTATCAGGGGCTGCCGGTCGCGGCGCGCGCGTCCCGCCGCGTCTTCGTGCCCGTGCTCGCGCCGCAGGGGGTTCCCACCACGCGCGACGGGCAGCCGCCGGTGCGGTGACGGGGCGATCGCCCCAGCCCCTCGACATGCCCTCGACAAGGCCTCGACAAGACGCGGATGGACCGGTAATGGCAGAGCCATCCGTGACACCAGCGAAAGCCAGACCATGAGCTCTCTCCCGAACGCTCCGACCCCGCGCCCCGGCATTCTCGACATCGCCGCCTATGTGCCGGGCAAGGAACACGCGCCGGGCGTCGCCAAGGTCTACAAGCTCTCCTCCAACGAGACGCCGCTCGGCGCGAGCCCGAAGTCGATCGAGGCCTTTCGCCAGGCGGCCGGGCAGCTGGAGCGCTACCCGGACGGGCAGGCGGTCGAGCTTCGCAACGCGATTGCCGAGGTCTATGCGCTGAACCCCGCCAATTTGATGTGCGGCAACGGCTCGGACGAACTTTTGGGCCTGCTCGCCCACACCTATCTCGCGCCCGGCGACGAAGCCATCATCACCGAGCACGGGTTTCTCGTCTACAAGATCCAGATCATGGCGGCCGGCGGCACGCCGGTCACGGTCAAGGAGCGGGATTGCCGCGTCGATGTCGATGCGATCCTCGCCGCCGTGACCGAGAAGACGAAACTGGTCTTCCTCGCCAATCCCGGCAATCCCACCGGCACCTTCGTGCCCGTCGAGGATGTGCGTCGCCTGCAGGCCGGTCTGCCGAGGCACGTGCTGCTCGTGCTGGACGCGGCCTATGCCGAATATGTGCGGCGCAACGACTACGAGGCGGGCATCGAGCTGGTCTCGTCCAACCAGAACGTCGTGATGACGCGGACCTTCTCCAAGATCTACGGTCTGGCGGCGCTCCGCATCGGCTGGATCTACGCGCCGGCCGCCGTCATCGATGCGCTGAACCGCAGCCGCGGACCGTTCAACCTGAATGCGCCGGCGATTGCCGCCGGTGCTGCGGCCGTTCGCGACAAGGCGTTCACGGCCGCAGCGGTGGATTTCAACGCGGAATGGGTGGCGAACGTCAGCGAGCGGCTGACGGCGCTCGGCCTTAAGGTCACGCCGTCGGTCGCGAATTTCGTGCTGTTCCACTTCCCCGATGTCGCCGGCAAGCGGGCGGAGGATGCGGATGCGTTCCTGACCAGCCGCGGCTTCGTCCTGCGGGCGGTGCGTGGCTATGGCTTCCCCAATTCGCTGCGCCTGTCGATCGGCACGGAGGAAGCGAACGAGGGCGTTCTGGCGGCCCTTGCCGAATTCCTCGGGAAGAACTGAGAGGCTGACATGCCCAAGCTTTTCGACAAGATCGCGCTGATCGGCATCGGCCTCATCGGCTCCTCCATCGCGCGGGAGATCCGCGACAAGGGGCTTGCGACCTCCGTGACGATCTCGACCCGCAGCCGGGAGACCCTCGACCGCGCGGAGGTTCTCGGTCTCGGCGAGCGCTATATCCTGTCCCCGGGCGAAGCGGTGGAAGATGCGGATCTCGTCATCATCTCCGTCCCGGTGGGGGCGTCGGGCGCTGTCGCGCAGGCGATCGCGCCGCATCTCAAAGCCGGGGCGATCGTCACGGATGTGGGCTCCACCAAAGGCTCCGTCATCGCGCAGATGGCGCCGCATCTGCCCGACAACGTCCATTTCATTCCCGGCCACCCGATCGCGGGTACGGAATATTCCGGCCCGGATGCGGGCTTCCTCGGTCTTTTCAAAAGCCGCTGGTGCATCCTGACGCCACCGGCCGGCACGGACGAGACCGCCAAGGGCCGGCTGCGGGCCTTCTGGGAGGCGCTCGGCTCGGATGTCGAGGAAATGGATGCGGAACACCACGACAAGGTTCTGGCCATCGTTTCCCACCTGCCGCACATCATCGCCTACAATATCGTCGGCACGGCGGACGATCTGGAAACGGTGACGGAATCCGAAGTCATCAAATATTCGGCCTCCGGTTTCCGCGACTTCACGCGTCTGGCAGCCTCGGACCCGACCATGTGGCGCGACGTCTGCCTGCACAACAAGGATGCGATCCTCGAAATGCTGTCGCGGTTTTCCGAAGATCTCGCCTATCTGCAGCGGGCGATCCGCTGGGGCGACGGGGACAAGCTGTTCGACCTCTTCACCCGCACCCGCGCGATCCGCCGCTCCATCATCCAGGCCGGCCAGGATACCGACATGGTCGATTTCGGCCGCCATGCGCTGGATGCGAAGACCTAGAGTTTAGAGCTGCGGCAGCACGCCGATGGGGATGAAGGCGAGGAAGGCGGTGCCGTCGCGCACGTTGAGCGTGACGGTGGCGTCGTTGCCGCCTGCCGCGAGCGCCGTCAGCATGTTGGCGGCGTTGTCGAGCATGTTCTCGCTCTCGGGAAAGGCGCTCGCAAGGGCGGCGCGCCAGGCCGCGATATCGCGCATCGTCACCTTGAAGGCGCCGGAAATCAGCCCCTGATCATCCACCGTGAACGGGCCGTTCGCGGTCGTCACCATGCCGTTGCCGAGATCGATGGTGAGATTGCGCACCTCGCCCGCGCTGCTGCGCAGGGCATGGCGCGACAGGCCGCCCCGATCGAGCAGGGTGGCGCGGTCCTTGACGGTCAGATCGATCGCGGCGTTCATCAGCGGCAGCAGGCTTGCGCCGTTGTGGGGCTTCAGGTCGAGCCCGGTGACCGACAGGGCGGCATCGAGATCGCTGTCGTTCTGGCGCAGATGCAGCTCCGTCGTGTTCGTGGCGAAGGCGAGCGCGTCTTCGCCCAGCGTCGGAACGAGCGTCCCGGCCAGGCGCTCGGAGACGATCGACGTGCGGCTGAGGCCCGACAGCGTCGCCTGAACGCTCGCCTTCAGCGTCTGCCAGTCCATGGAAGTGGTGATGCCCGGAGAGAAGCGCAGCTCGGCCGGACCGTCCATCTCGATCATGGCATGGCCGGGCCAGTAGACTTGCGCTGCCGACCGCAGCGCGCCGGCGGCGCCCGACGCGCCGAGCTTGGTGTCGTCGACCTTCACGGCATCGCAGAACAGCCCGATGCGGAAGGGGAAGCCGCGCACGGTCAGCCCATCGCACTGGGCGCTGGCACTGCCGGAGCGGCTGGTGAGGAAGCTTGCGAGCCGCGTCTCGATCTGGTGGGCGGCCAGGAACCAGATGCCGCTATAGACCGCGAGGAAAATGACGATGCCGATGCCGAGACGCCGGATCCGTGTGCTTGCGGCCGGCGGTGCTGTCTGTGTCATGCGGGTCTCCGGTCGGCGGTCTGGATGAAGGCTTTGTCGGAGCGTCGAACGGCGCTCGTCATGCGCGACCCTCGAGCGGGTCCGCGTCGTCGGGGTCTTCTACTGCATAACGCTGCAGACCGGAATGCTTCGGGGAAAATAGGCAAGGTGCCCTGCCATCCGGCGAAGGCGCGGCTGTTTCACGCGGTCATCGCCTTGAAAATGCGGCCGCCGAGGCCTCCGGTCGTTCCGCTTTCCGCCATTTTGCAGTAGGAGGGCGGGACCGGCCGACGTGTCCGGCCTTTAAGCGACGGGATGACCCTTCTTGTGACGGACCTTGTGATGACGAAGGACATGGGCGACATCTGGGTGTTCGGCTACGGTTCGCTGATGTGGAATCCGGGCTTTGCCTTTGTCGAGCAGGCCAAGGCGCGCGTCTTCGGCTATCGTCGGGCGCTCTGCGTTCGCTCTCACGTCCATCGCGGCACGGCCGAGAGCCCGGGCCTCGTTCTCGGTCTGGATCTTGGCGGATCCTGCCTCGGCATGGCGTTCCGCGTCGCTCCGGATGACCGGGAGGCGGTCGTCGCCTATCTGCGCGAGCGCGAGCTGGTGACCCATGTCTACAAAGAGCGCCTCTTGCCGTTGCGGCTTGCCGACGGGCGGGTGGTGACGGCGCTCGCCTATGTCATCGACCGGGCGCATCTGCAATATGCGGGCGCCCTTCAGGCCGACGAGGCCGCGCTGATCGTCGCGCATGCGCGCGGCCGCTCGGGCGAGAATGTCGATTACGTGATGAACACGCTCGAACATCTGCGCGAGATGGGCATTCGCGATCACTGGCTGGAAGAGGTCGGCCGCGGCGTGCAGACCTTGCTTGGCAAGCGCTAGCGGTTTTCCGGCACGATCACGCCGAGTTCGGCCAGCCGCGTGCGCGCCGTCTCCGGCAAGGGCAGATGCGGATTGTCGCGAACGGTTTCGACCAGCAGTTCGTCGCTTGCCGTCTCCGTCACCGAAATCAGGGTCTTCAGAAACGTATCGCTGTCGAGGCCCGGACCGATCGGGGGCAAGATGCGGACCTTGAAATGGCCGGGGAAGCGCAGCGTCGTGCTGCGGGGCCAGAAGAGGCCGGGATGCATCGCCACGGGGACGACGGGAACCTGCAGGTCGCGATAGAGGCGGGCGATCCCGTATTTGTAGTCGGGCGGCGCGCCCGGCGACCGGCGGGTGCCCTCGGGATAGATGATCAATTGCCGGCCGGTGGCGATCTCGGCCTTGGCGCGCTGCATGACGGCCGCCATTGCCCGGCCGCGGGCGCTGCGATCGACCGGCACCATGCGCTGCTTGGCGACATACCAGCCGAACAGGGGAATGCGCATCAGCTCGCGCTTGAGGATGAAGAACGGGTCCGACAGCCAGGGCAGCAGCGCATACACGTCCCAGAAGGACTGATGCTTGGGCGCAAGGATATAGACGCCGTCCTTCGGAATATTGTCGAGCCCCTCGATCTCGAAGGTCGTGCCGACGATCACCCGCATCAGCCAGTGATTGCTGCGCGCCCAGTTCTTCGGCACGAACCACGAGGTTTTTCGCGAGACCAGAAAGTAGATGGGCGTCAGCACGATCATGCGCAGGATCAGATTGGCATAGAAGGCGACGTTGAAAAGGACCGAGCGAAGGCGAATCATGGGCGGCTTTCGGAAAGCGGGCGGCAAAACGGATCGAGCGTACCGTCCCCGGCTGACTACACGAATTCCGGCGCTGCGAAAACCGGGATCTCGCGTGGCGGTGCTTGCCAGGCAAAGCGGGAAACGGCTTTGACGAACAGACGAACGAGAGCGGGGAGATATCGTGTCGCGCCTATTGCGCGGCCTGGGTCCGCTCGGTCCGCAGGCCGCTATCCGTCGGGGTGCCCAGAAGATCGCGCAGCGAGGCGACCGTCAGCTTGGCATATTCCGAGAGGATCGATTTCAGCACCATGGGATTGGCGATCCAGTTCGTGCTCTTCAGGTCGGAATTGACGACCGGATAGGGCACGAAGGTGATGCCGGGATTGGCGCGGCGCAATTCGAGCAGGCTGCGCGGCATGTGGTAATTGTTGGTGACGACGAGGATGCTCTTGTAGTCGTTGTCGCGGATCCAGTTCGCGGTCTCGTGCGCATTGCCGATCGTGTCGATCGCATCATAGCCGATGTCGACGCAGCAGCGGAACAGATCGGCCGAGCTCTGGGTGTTGCGGCGGATCTGGCCGCTGGTGGTGGTGGGGTGGACGCCGGAGATCAGCAGGCGCTGTCCGGCACCGGCCTTCAAAAGGTCCACGGCCTGGTCGATGCGCTGGAACCCGCCCGTCAGCACGACGATGGCGTCCGCCTTGGGGCTGGCCGGCGGCTGCAGCGAGGCGACCTGATCGGCGAAATAGAGCAGGCTTGCCGTGGCACAGCCGGCGACCACCAGCAGGACGTAGAAGGTCAGGCGCGCGAGCCGCCGCCGGAAGCTGACATGCCGGCGCGTCCGCCGCGCAAAGCCTTTGCGCTCGGTTTCGCCGGAAGTCTCCGCGTCGGAGGTTTCGTCCGCCATCATGATGTTCTTCCACCGTTGCGCCGGATGCGGGGCGCGCGACGGGACGGGTGTTGCGATGCCGGAAGACCGGTGAACCCGCTTTGTGCCTTAACGATGGCCTGAACGTGTAGGGCCTGAACCTGCGCGGCCTGAACCTGCGAGTGACTGACGGCGGGAGGAGAGGGCGCGCGCATCGGCATGTCAGGAATTCGGGATGAGATCGGCCCGGGCGGGGTCGGAGCGGATGCGGTCGATTTCATAGATCGTGCGCATGACCGTGAACCGCGCCGTCAGCGTCGTCAGCAAAGCGATGACGAGCATGATGGCGGCGATGCCGAGATAGCCGGTATAGCCGATGGTGAAGGTGCCGAAGAGGGCCGTTGCCTGATCGCTTTGCGGCGTGGCGAGCGAGCGCGACTGCCACCAGCCGGCCGCGGCGAAGGAGAGCGCGGCCAGAAGACCGCCGGCGCCGGCGCCCTTGAAGCTGATCTTCAGGAAATGCTTCTGGAACTCGGAGGCAACGAAGCTTGCCTCCGCGCCGACGAAGTGCAGCACCTCGACGATATGGCGATTGCCCGACAGCGTGCCGCGCGTGGCGAAGATGACGGTGAGGACCATGGCGGAGAAGACGAGCGTGAGCACGCCGGTACCGATCAGCGCCGTCGTGTGCGCCATCGCCACCAGCCGGTCCACCCAGTTGCGGTGGTCGTCGAGCGTCGCCTGCGGGATCTCGCCGGTCAGGCGCGCCCGCATGCCGGCGAAATCGGGCGGGTTGCGCTCGTCGATGGTGATGATGACGAGGCGGGGCACGGGCAGCTCGTCGATATCGAGGCCTTCCCCGAGCCAGGGTTCGAGCAGGCGCGCGGTTGCGGTGCGATCGACGATACTGCCATCGACGGTGCCGTCGAAGGTGAGGGCGATGTCGCGCGCGTCGCGCAGGGCCTTCTCCATGTCGAGCCCTTCCTCGGGCCGGATCTGGATCGTCACCTCGCGCGAGATCTCGCTCTGCCAGCTTTCGGCCGTCGCCCGCACCATGGAGACGGCGCCGAGCGTGAGGCAGGCGAGGAAGGACATGATGGCGATCACCAGCATCAGCGCATTGCCGGAGACGTTGACCGGCGGCACGATGGGGGCCATCGGGCGGACGCGCATGGGCGCCTTGCGCCCCTCCGCCTCCTGCGGTGCGCTGGCGGCACCGCCCTTCGTCCCGCGGATCGATCTTTTGCCGGCGTCAGTCATAGATGTCGAGCCGCCCCTGCGACAGGATCATGCGGCGCGCTTCCACCTGGTCCATCAGCGAGAGATCGTGCGTGGCGATGACCACGGCCGTGCCGAGGCGGTTCAGCTCCATGAACAGGTTGAGGAGGCGACGGGCCATCGGCGGATCGACATTGCCGGTGGGCTCGTCGGCGAGCAGGATTTCCGGCCGGTCGATCAGTGCACGGGCAATGGCGGCGCGCTGCTTCTCCCCGCCCGAGAGCACCGGCGGCAGGACGTTGATCCGCTCGCCGAGACCGACCCATCCGAGCAGCTCCAGCACGTCGGAGCGGTAGGATGATTCGTCCTTGCCGCGCACGCGCAGCGGCAGTGCGACGTTTTCGTAGGTCGTGAGGTGATCGAGCAGGCGAAAATCCTGAAACACGATGCCGACGCGCCGGCGCAGCATGGGCAACTCGTCGCGCGGGATGGAGGCGATGTTGCGGTCGAACATGCGGATCAGCCCGCGCGTCGGCTGCAGCGACAGGAACAGCAGGCGCAGCAGCGTCGTCTTGCCGGCGCCCGACGGGCCGGTCAGGAACTGGAAGGACTTGCGCGGGATGTCGAAGGTCAGGTCGCGGAGAATTTCCGGTCCCATGCCGTAGCGCAATCCGACGTTTTCGAAATGAATCAACTTCCAGCCTCTGAGATGGACGCTCTACCGCCAAGTGCGGGCGCGATCCGGCCAGCATGGTTAAACACTGGTTAATTTTCCCTTTAACCTCGCAGGCAAAAACGTCGCTTTGAGGGCTAAAATGCCTGCGACGGGCTGGATCGGAGGCACTCCGGGCCCGTTACCACTTCGTTAACCCTTCACCTTTACCTTTCGGCAAGGATTTCCCCGCTTTCGGGCGGGGTTGCTGCGGAGGACGATGCATGGCCGGCTTTTCAAACGCGTCGCGTAAGGTCGATCTTCTGCCGCCGGAACGGACCCGGCCCGCGCGCCCCGCACCGCGGGTGCTGCGACAGGTCGATGCCGTCGATGCGGTCTTCGAGGTCGTGCCGTTCTCGCGGCCGTCCACCCCTCGCGCCCCGCTGCGTCCACACACGCCGATCAAGACCGTCGAGCGTCCGTCCGGCCTTCTCACGCTGGCCGAGCAGATGCTGCAACGCGTTTCGCCGCGCCTTTTCGCGGGCCTGACGATCGGGCTCTGCGCTGTCGCCTTCGGCCTTGCGACCGCGCTGGTCCCAACAAAACCGCAGGCCGCGCCAGCGCTCGGCTTCGGCGATGTGCGCACCGAGCTTCAGGACGCGGCGGGACTGAAGGTCGTCGCCGTCTACGGCACCGTGGTCAATGCCACGCCCGTCTCCCGGGCGATCCCCGAGATTATGGTCGATGTCGCCGCTTCCGGGCGACGCATGACGGCCGAGGGGCAGCTTGCCGGCAGCCGCCTGCTGGCGCCCGGCGAGAGCCGCGCCTTCTCCGCACGGCTGCCGCATGCCGGCGGATCGGCGCCGATCGTGCAAATTTCCTTCGGTGCAGCGGGTGCTTCGCCACGCTGACTGTGCTAACGCCAAGCCTTGAAGGACGCCGGACGGCGTTCCGTCGCCTGGAGCCATTGCCATGCCCGTCGTTCGCGGAAAGATGATCGAGACGCTGTTTTCACCGGACGTGATTGCCGCGCGCAACACGGAGATGGCGGCGGATATCGTTAAGGGCCGCACCGACGACCTGCTGGTGATCTCGGTGCTCAAGGGCTCCTTCATCTTCGCGGCCGATCTGATCCGCGCCATGCACCATGCGGGCCTTGCCCCGGAAGTCGAATTCATCACTTTGTCGAGCTACGGCACCGGGACGGTGTCCCGCGGCGTCAAGATCATCAAGGACATCGACAGCGACCCGCGCGACCGCGACGTGCTTCTGATCGACGATATCCTGGAATCCGGGCGAACGCTGCGCTTTGCGCGCGACCTGATGCTGGAGCGGGGCGCGAAATCGGTCTCGATCGCCGTCCTCCTCGACAAGAAGGTCAAGCGCGAGATCGACTTCGAAGCGGATTTCGTCGGCTTCGAGTGCCCCGATTATTTCGTCGTCGGCTACGGCATGGATGTCGCCTACGCCTTCCGCGAACTGCCCTTCGTGGGCGTTGTCACCGGCGACGCCGACAAGATCTGAGGCCGGCCTCGTCGCTCATGAGGTTTTCCGTCTTTACGGTTTTCAAAGGAAACTCTGCGCTTGTGGGCTTCTGATGTTTAGGAGGCCATGATGGCAAAGATCCTGATTACCGAGGATGAAGACTCCCTGCGCCGCTTCGTCGCGCGCGCATTGCAGATGGACGGGCACGACGTCGTGCAGGCGGGCGATGGGGCGGAGGGGCTGGAGCAGCTCCGCGGTGGCCCCTTCGACCTCCTGCTTTCCGACATCCGCATGCCCGTCATGGACGGCATCGCGCTGGCCCACGCGGCGGCGGCCGCTTTTCCCGGACTGAAAATTCTGCTGATGACCGGCTATGCCGAACAGCGCGAGCGCGCCGACGACCTTGCCGGCAAGATCATCGACGTCGTGGCCAAGCCGTTCAGCCTGCCGGATATCCGCAAGGCCGTCGCGGTGGCACTGGCCGCCTGAGGCGGTTTAAGGGCTGATGGACGGTCAGATGAGGGGCGGACCCGGCTGCGACCTCACCGGATATCCAGCAATCGCTCCAGATACTGCCGCTCCACCTCCGGCGAGACGTTGTTGCCGAGGCGGCGGCGGATTTCGTCGAGGATTTCGCGGGCGCGCTGGGTGTCGATCTCGTCGGGAACCTTCACCTGGTCGCCGAAGTCGGGGCCGGGGTTCTGCTGGCGGCGGCCGAGGGGGTCACGGCCGTTCTGGCCGTATTGCGGCACGCCCTGGCCCGGACCCTGTCCCTGGCCTTGACCCTGGCTCATCTGGTTCATCATGTCCTGCGCGCCTTCGCGAAGCGCTTGCAGGGCGCGGCCCTGGCTGCCGACGGCCTGTTCGCCCTGGCCCTGGCCGAGCTGTCCCGACGCGCCCTTCATCTCGCGGCCGGCCTGGCCGAAGCCCTTACCGGGCTTGATGCCCATGCCCTCGAGACCCTTCTGCAGCTCGCCGAGCTGCTTTTCCAGTGCCTGCTGCTGGCCTTGCAGATCCTTCAACGCCTGACGCAGCTGTTCCTCGGTCATCTGATCGGTCTGATCGCCGCCCTGCTGCTGTTCGCCCTGCTGTTGCTGCTGGTCCTGCTGCTGGTTCTGGTCCTGCTGCTGGTTCTGGTCACCGGGCTGCTGCTCGAACAGGTTCTGATCCATCATCGGATCGCCCATCTGCATGCGGTTGCGCAGGGCCTGATCGTGCTTGAAGGTCTGCTCCATCAGCCGCTGCTGCTCCTGCATCAGCGCGCCGAGCTTGTCCATCTGCTGGCGCATCTCGCTGTTGTCCTGGCCCTGCTGCATGTCCTGCGGCGTACGGCCGGCCTGGAGATTGTTCATCATGCGTTGCATTTCCGACAGCATCTGGCGGGCCTGATCCTTCGAGCCGGACTTGGCGAGGTTCTCGATCTGGTCCATCATCTTGTCCAGATCCTTGCTGCTCAGCATGTTCTCCCTGTTGGGTCGCGCGGCCATTTGCGGGTTCTTCATCGCCTGTTCGGCGAGAGCCTGCATGAATTGCTTCATCGCCTCGCGCAGTTCCTGCATGGCCTTGGCGATCTCCTCGTCCGAGGCATTGCGTTCCAGCGCATCCGACAGCTTCTGCTGGGCTTCGCGCAGATTGCGCTCGGCCAGCGACAGATTGCCGTCCTCGATGCCGAGGGCGACCTCCCAGAGATAGTCGGCGGTGCCGCGCATCATCTCTTCGTTGCGCGCAAGCTCCATGCGGCCCTTGGCGGATTGCAGCAGGAGAAAGTGGGTGAGGTTGGGGATGTTGTCTTCCGGGCGGATGTTCAGCGCGTCGTTGAGCTCGATCGCGCGGGGCAGATCCCGGCTGTTCAGCGCCATGACCTGACGCTCCTCGGCGACCGCGCCGGCGAGCGGCTGGTAGAAGCGGCGGGCGGGCAGGATGATCTCCTGCGACGCGCTGCGCCCTTCCTGGCCGGCGGCATCGCGCGCGACCAGCGTGATGCGGACGCGCTTGCCGGCAAGCGGATGTTCCGACAGGTTGCGGCTGGCCGTCGCCTTGGCATCCTTGGCATTGCGGCGCGGCAGGTCGAGCCGGTATTCGGGCGCGGGATAGAGCGGCGTCGCCTCGACGGGCGGTGCCTCTGCCGGCACGATCTCTGCGAAGGCTTCGCTCAGGCCATAATCGTCCTTGGCGATGAAGGGGATTTCCAGCGCGGCATTGACGGTGGCGCGCGGTGCGCCGTCGAAGGCGATGTCCGGCACGGCATCGGGAATGACGGCGAACTGCCATGTCTGACCGCCGACCGTCAGCGTGCCGTCGCGGGTGATCTTGTAGAGGTGGGTGCTGTTGCCTGGAGGCGTCGGGGTCTCGGCGCCCGCAGGCGTGTCCTGGACAGCAGCGGGCGGCGGGACGGGGGCTGCATTGCCGGCCTGATCCTGTCCGGCCGCGCCGACCTCCTGCGGCTTTTGCGGCGGGATCGGCATGGCCGCGCTCGCACCCTTGTCGAGGAAGGTCACGGCCGTGTCGGTTACTGTCGCGCCACGCGTCACCCGAACGGTCACGTCGCTGAATTGCGGGATGCGGAGCACGCTCGCCTCGGCGCTCTCGGCACCTGCCGCCGGCTGGTCCTGCCGGCCGGTGAGGAAGACCGGCGCGCGGCCGGTATAGGCGGGCGGCGTCACCCAGGCATCGATGCGCACATCCGGCGGGGCCACGATGTTTTCGGGAAGGCGGAACGCGTCCGACACCATCCCGGCGCGGTTGGAATAGGAATAGGCGAAGGCGACGGCCACGAGCAGCACCGGCAACGCGCGCAGGCCGAAGCCGTCATGGCGGGCGATATCGGGTCGCGGCAGGCCGGTTTCGAGCGCGCCGATCATCCGGGCCATGCGGCTCTGGTGCTCGCGCCAGAGCGCCTCGCCGAAGGCGCCGCCGGTGGCCGGCCTGTCGTCCTGCACGCCGATGGCCTGGTGCGGCAGGGCATTGCGCTCCTCGAGCAGGCGATCGGCCTCATGCGCATCGGGCAGGCGGATGCGGAAGACCGGCACGAGGGACGCCATGAAAGCGAGCGCGAAGATGAGCAGTAGGCCGGCGTGACCCAGCGGCGGCACGGCGCGGAAAAGGCCGAACCAGGCGGCCGACAGAAACAGGAATGCGACGCCAAGGGGAAAGAGCGCGCGCGGCGCGAGGCGCTCGGCCACGAGAACGGCGCGGGCGAAGCCGCGCTTGCGGGCGAGCGTGCGGGCCATGCCCGTCTGCTTGATACCCGTCTGCCTTTGGCCCTTATGGGTCTGGCCGGTATGACTCTGGCCCGTGCGCGCCGTGCCGGATTCGCCGTCCTTGCCTGCCGGTCGTGTCTGCCGCCGGAATTCTGCCATCCGCACCGTCCTACTTCTGCTCAGGCCCCGCCGCCAGGCGAATCCCGCGCCCGCTCGAAGCCTGTTTGGCCGGGAGGATACCATTGTTTGTGGCGAAGACGAGGGCGAGAACGCAATCGTGAACGTGGCGTTCTGCGCGGACATCGCGTGCCTGCGTTTTCCGCAGGGCCTGGCCGATCCGGGCTGGGCCCGACAAAGGTCAGTCTTCCGAGAGCCAGTCGGGCAGGCTGTCGAGGCCGATCAGGTCCTCGATCGTGGTGCGGGGGCGCACGACATGGAAGCGGTTGCCCTTGACCAGAACCTCCGGCACCAGAAGCCGCGAATTATAGGTGCCCGCCTGGACCGCGCCATAGGCGCCGGCCGTGCTGACGGCGAAGAGATCGCCCGGGCGCGGCATGGCCATTTCGCGGTCGAGCGCCAGATAGTCGCCGGTCTCGCAGACCGGGCCGACCACGTCTGCCGTGATGCGCGGTGCGTTGGCGGCGGAGATGCGCACCGGGCGGATCTCGTGATAGGCCTCGTAGAGCGTCGGGCGGATGAGGTCGTTCATCGCGGCGTCGACGATGACGAAGGTCTTCGACCCGCCATCCTTCACATAGATCGTTTCCGTCACCAGAATGCCGGCATTGCCGACGATCAGGCGGCCGGGCTCCATGACGATGCGGCAGCCGAGGCCGGCCAGCTGTTCCTTGACGATCGCCGCATAGGCATCCGGCAGAGGCGGGGGATTGTTGTCTTCCTTGTAGGGCACGCCGAGACCGCCGCCGACATCGACGTGATCGATGACATGGCCGTCGGCGCGCAGCGCGTCCACCAGATCGCGCAGCACCTTGAAGGCGTCTTCGAACGG
Organism: Rhizobium sp. PP-F2F-G48; assembly: GCF_004342335.1. Taxonomy (NCBI): domain Bacteria; kingdom Pseudomonadati; phylum Pseudomonadota; class Alphaproteobacteria; order Hyphomicrobiales; family Rhizobiaceae; genus Rhizobium; species Rhizobium sp. PP-F2F-G48. The sequence continues at coordinate 74,580 of NZ_SLVH01000013.1, forward strand.
CTGCAGCTCGGTGATCTGGCTGCCGATATGCATGTCGATGCCGGTCACCTTGATGCCGGGCAGCGTCGCGGCATGGGCATAGACGGCGCGGGCGCGCTCGAAGCCGATGCCGAACTTGTTTTCCTTCTTGCCGGTCGAGATCTTGGCATGGGTCTTCGCATCCACATCCGGATTGATGCGGAAGGACACATGCGCCTGGCGATTGAGGCGGACGGCGCGGGCGTTGAGAACTTCGAGCTCAGGCTCGGATTCGACGTTGAAGCAGTAGATGCCGGCGGCCAGTGCCAGATCCATCTCGCCGGCCGTCTTGCCGACGCCGGAAAACATGATGCGCTCCGCCGGGATGCCGGCGGCGAGCGCGCGGGCGAGTTCGCCGCCGGAGACGACGTCGATGCCGGCGCCGAGACGGCCGAGCGTCTTCAGCACGGCCTGGTTGGAATTCGCCTTCATGGCATAGCAGACCAGCGCGTCCACGCCCTCGAAGGCCTTGGCGAAAACGGCATAGTGCCGCTCCAGGGTCGCGGTGGAATAGCAATAGAACGGCGTGCCGACGGCGCGGGCGATGTCGGTGACCGGCACGTCTTCCGCATGCAGAACGCCGTCGCGATATTCGAAGTGATTCACGGAATGGACCTTGGGTGGGCTGTCAGAGCAGCGGGTCGAGAAGGAAGGGGCGCTCGGGGACGTCGTCCTGTTTGCCGGTGCGGCCGCTGCGGGCCGCCCTGTTGTCCGAGCCGGGGACGGTGTTCATCTGCGTCACGGACGTCGTCTGGGCCGATGCATTGCCGGCGACGGCAGCACTTGCCGGTGCAGCGCCGCTGGCGGGGCTGACGAAGCCGGACGGGAGAGCCGAGGGCGCCCGTGTCGTGTTTGCGGCATCTTTCGCAGCTTGCGCGCGCGCAACGCTCGGGCGCTCGAGATCGCCCTTGCGGCCGCAGCCGGAGGCCGTCAGCACCGTTGCCGTCAGAAGCAGCGCCGTCAGGGCGGCAGTCCGAAATGTCATCGTCGCGGGTCCTTTGCGAGGGCAGGCGGTTCCTCTTAGCTGTTTTTCAAGGACCGCGCACGTTCGAATTGCTGATGGATCGCCCGGGAAAAATGATGGGTTTCCCCGAAGGCGAGACGGAACGGCCTCAGTTGCGCGCGCGCCACCAGGCGATCTGGCGGCGGACTTCGGCAGGCGCAGTGCCGCCGAACGAGGTGCGGCTGGCCACGGAGGCCTCGACCGTCAGCACGTCGAAGACATTGTCCGTGATCGCCGCGTGGATGGCCTGCAGGTCTTCGAGGCTGAGTTCGCCGAGATCGCAGCCCTTGGCCTCGGCCAGCGCCACGGCGCGGCCGGTCACGTGGTGGGCATCGCGGAAGGGGAGGCCGGCTTCGCGGACCAGCCAGTCGGCCAGGTCCGTTGCGGTGGAGAAGCCGGAACCGGCCGCCTTTTTCATGCGGTCGATATTGATGGTCATGTCGCGCACCATGCCGGTCATGGCGGCAAGGCCAAGCTCCAGGCTTTCGGCGCTGTCGAAGACCTGTTCCTTGTCTTCCTGCATGTCCTTGGAATAGGCGAGCGGCAGGCCCTTCATGATGGTGAGCAGCGCGATCAGCGAGCCGTTGATGCGGCCGGTCTTGGCGCGCACCAGTTCGGCGGCATCCGGGTTCTTCTTCTGCGGCATGATGGAGGAGCCGGTGGAGAAGGCATCCGACAGGCGGACGAAGCCGAATTGCGGCGTCGACCAGATGACGATCTCCTCGGCCAAGCGCGACAGATGCGTGGCCGAAATCGCCGCGATCGACAGGAATTCCAGCGCGAAATCGCGATCGGAGACGGTGTCGATGGAATTGCGCGTCGGGCCGGAGAAACCGAGCGCCTTCGCCGTCATGTGCCGGTCGATCGGGAAGCCGGTGCCGGCGAGAGCCGCCGCGCCGATCGGGCTTTCGTCCATATGCTCGATGGCATGCCGCACGCGGGCGCGGTCGCGGCCGAACATTTCGACATAGGCCATGCAGTGATGGCCGAAGGTGACCGGCTGCGCCGTCTGCAGATGGGTGAAGCCGGGCATGACCGTGTCGGCATGTTCCTCGGCGCGTTCAAGAAAGGCGGCGATCAGGCGCGTGAGCGCGGTCTCGACTTTCTGCAGCTCTTCCTTCACCCAAAGGCGGAAGTCGAGCGCGACCTGATCGTTGCGCGAGCGCGCCGTGTGCAGGCGGCCGGCTGCGGGGCCGATCAGCGTCGCCAGGCGCGATTCGACGTTCATGTGAATGTCTTCGAGGCGTCGGGAGAATTCGAAAGTCCCCGCCTCGATCTCCGACAGGATGGTGTCGAGACCGCCGAGAATGGCATCCTTGTCGGCGCCGGAAATGATCCCCTGATGGGCGAGCATCTCGGCATGAACCTTCGAGCCGCGGATATCCTGCGCATAGAGCTTCTTGTCGAAGCCGATGGAGGCGTTTATCTCCTCCATGATGGCATCGGGTCCGGACGCGAAACGGCCGCCCCACATCTGGTTGGAGTTCTTCGTTTCGGAAGCGCCGTCGGCCATCGCAATTTCCGTTCCTCAAAAAGGTACAAGTCTTGAAAACCGACATGACAGATCCGGGAAAACCCCGCTCCGCCCTGCGGCTCGTGGCGCTGGCAGCCCTTCTGGGCCTGATCGCCGGTGCGGCTGCGGTATACGTCAGGCAAAGCGGGTCTGGCAATGCTCCGGAGATCGCTTCGCAAGGGGATGCAGGGCAATGCGCGGCCGCATCGGGCAAGATCGCGGGCCTGACGCCGCTGATGAAGGGGCAGGTGGCCGCGATGGCGCCGGCCGACCGGCCGCGGCCTCTGGACGGGCTGACCTTTAAGGACGATACGGGCAAGGATCTGACGCTGGCCGATTTCAAGGGCCGCACCGTGCTCCTCAACCTGTGGGCCACCTGGTGCGTGCCCTGCCGCGAGGAAATGCCGGCGCTCGACCGGCTGGAGACGGCGGAGGGAAGCGACCGCTTCGAGGTCGTCGCGGTCAATATCGACACCGGCAGCGACGAGAAGCCGAAAACCTTCCTGTCGGAAACCGGCGTGACGGCGCTGAAACCCTACCGGGATGCGTCCATGGGCGTGTTCAATGCCCTGAAGAAGGAGGGCCTTGCCTTCGGCCTGCCGGTCACGGTGCTGATCGACGACAAGGGCTGCCTGCTCTCGGCCATGAACGGGCCGGCGGCCTGGGATGGCGAGGAGGGGCGGGCGCTGGTGCGCGCGGCGGCGTCAGCGGGCGCCGGCTCCTGAGGCTTTCCAGCCGGTACCAGTCCACGAGGCCGGGCTTGAAATGGCGCCGGGCGGCGCGCTCCCAGAGGGGCGTCTGGTGGTCGCCGACGATGAGGATATCGGTCGGCGGCAGATCCGGGTCCTGCGCGATGGCGGCCACCGAACGGAACAGGTCGCTCCACAGGTTCGTCAGTTCGCACACCGTCCGGTTGTCGATCGCCGGTGCCGCACTGCCGCAGTCCAGCCGGTCGATGGCGGAGGGCTCGTAGGGAATGTGCGTGTTCAGCGTCAGGACGTAGACGAACTTCCGCCTGTCCGGGTCGGCCTTGAGCGCGGCATCCGCGACATTTACGATTTCCGTGTCGCAGAGCCCCTTGAAGACGTTGCCGCAGCGCGCGGGCGTCGGGCTCGGGACCTCTGCCGCCAGGTCCTCCAGGAAGGTGCTCCGCTCGAAGCCGATCTGCGGGTACCAGTGGTGCCGGAAGAACATGTCGCGGGAGTAGCCGTGAAACGACAGGGTGCTCATTCCCGCCTCGCTCAGGCGGCGCGGCAGGCAGTCGAACGTCCGATCGCCCATGAAATCGACCCAGCTGCCCCAGCGGCCGCAGAGTTCGCGCGCGGCGGCGCCGGTGGTGGAGCCGGAATAGCGGGAGGTGCCGCTCGTCAACCGGTAGCGGCCTCCGCGCGTCACGTCCTGCAGGATATCGGCGAGGAGGCTGCGCTCCTGCGGGTCTGCGAAGGCGCCGAGACCCTCGACCATGACGAACAGCATGTTACGCCCGGACGCCGCGATCCTGTCCGCCGTCAGGTCGTTCTGGACAATGGCGCTGTCGAACGCCGGCGCCGCGCCCGAGAACGGGCGGTTGACGCCGGTATCGAGCGCGATGACCGCGAGAGCGGCAAAGGCCACGGCCGTCGGCGAGGCGCGCGGCGCATCCGGCCTGAAGCGGTTGAAGAGCCAGGCCGCGGTCAAGGCCGTTGCGATCATGGCCAGGATGAAAGCGACATAGACGCTGGAGGCGGCGACGTCGATGGTCGCGAGAAATGCCAGCGTGTCGATGGCGTCGCCGACCGGCAGGTTGAAGGCCAGCATGACGACGAGAGCCCCGTCGAGGAGCGCGGCCAGAAGAAAGACCGGGTAGGCGGCCCATGCCGGCAGGAAATAGGCGGCGGCTGCGGCAAGAAGGTAGAACAGCGGCGAGATGGTCCGGACCGCGACATAGAACGGCATGGCGAGCAGGAAGAGGATGTTGGGGACGAGGACCAGCGCGCCGATCAGCCGAATGGTCGCGCGGCGCGAGGACGCCATGCCGAGGGGTGGGTTGCCGCCGGCGGCATATGCAATCATGAGAGCTCCGCGCCTCAAAAGAAGCGAACTCACAATTGCATTCACTATTCCTAATCGTCAAGATGACGATGGATGATTTATCGTGTGGGAACCGGCACTTCGCCGCGATAGTCGTAGAAGCCGCGACCGGACTTTCGGCCGAGCCAGCCGGCCTCGACATATTTGACGAGAAGCGGGCAGGGGCGGTACTTGCTGTCGGCGAGGCCGTCATGAAGCACCTGCATGATCGACAGGCAGGTGTCGAGGCCGATGAAGTCGGCCAGCTGCAGCGGTCCCATCGGGTGGTTCGCGCCGAGCTTCATCGCGGTGTCGATGGCATCGACCGTGCCGACGCCTTCATAAAGCGTGTAGATCGCCTCGTTGATCATCGGCAGCAGGATGCGGTTGACGATGAAGGCCGGAAAGTCCTCGGCCACCGTGATGGTCTTGTCGAGGGCGGTGACGAACTGGCGGGCCGAGGCGAAGGTGCCTTCCTCGGTGGCAATGCCGCGCACCAGCTCGACGAGCTTCATGACCGGAACCGGGTTCATGAAGTGGATGCCCATGAAACGCTCCGGGCGGTCCGTGGCGGAGGCAAGGCGCGTGATCGACAGGGAGGACGTGTTGGTCGCCAGAATGGCGTCGGGTTTGAGCACCGGACAGACGGCGACGTAGATCTGGCGCTTGACGGATTCGTCCTCGGTCGCCGCCTCGATCACGAGGTCGGCGGGCGACAGGTCCGTGAGGTCGGAGGAGCCCTTGATCAGCGTCAGCGCCTTCTTGCGCTCGTCTTCGGTCAGTTTGCCCGAGGAGACCTGGCGGGCCATGTTGCCGTTGATCGTGGCAAGGCCGGCCTCGATGCGATCGGGCGCGATGTCGTAGAGGTGCACCTTGTACCCTGCCATCGCGGCGACCTGCGCAATACCGCAGCCCATTTGTCCCGCACCGACGATTCCGACATTCTTGATCATCAAGCCGTTGTTCCCCAATCGCAGCCGACGTTCAGGACCGCCACAGCGCTGCGCGTCCCCATGTGACGCACCCAGCTTTCCTGTAGCGCTTCATGCCCGATGCATCATGTCGCCCCCGAAAACCGTTTCGGTGTCGGGACCGATGCCGTCAAGGCCTGTTTCAAAGTGATAAAGGCTGGCGGCGGGTTTTGCCAGTGCTTTCCGTCGCTCTCTGCGCGTCTTCGAAAGTAAAAAAGGCCGCATCGGGGGATGCGGCCGTTCACATGTCGGTGTGTCGGGATCACAGCGCCTTTTCGAGTTCCGGCAGAAGCGTGAAGATGTCGCCCACGAGGCCATAATCGGCGACCTGGAAGATCGGGGCGTCCTCGTCCTTGTTGATGGCGACGATGACCTTGGAGTCCTTCATGCCGGCAAGATGCTGGATGGCGCCGGAAATGCCGCAGGCGATGTAGAGCTGCGGGGCGACGACCTTGCCGGTCTGGCCGACCTGCCAGTCGTTGGGCGCGTAGCCCGCATCTACCGCGGCGCGCGATGCGCCGACGGCGGCACCGAGCTTGTCGGCGAGCGGCAGGATCACTTCCTGGAATTTTTCCGCCGAGCCGAGCGCGCGGCCGCCGGAGACGATGATCTTCGCGGAGGTCAGTTCCGGACGGTCGGAGGAGGACAAGGCGTCGTTGACGAAGGTGGAAAGGCCGGGATCGGCAGCCGCCGACACGGTCTCGACCGCGGCCGAGCCGCCGGTGGCAACCGGGGCGAAGGTCGAGGTGCGAACGGTGATGACCTTCTTCGCGTCGCCCGACTGGACGGTCTGGATGGCGTTGCCGGCATAGATCGGGCGCTTGAACGTGTCGGCCGAGACGACCTCGGTGATTTCCGAGATCTGGGCGACGTCGAGCAGGGCTGCGACGCGCGGCATGACGTTCTTGCCGACGGAGGTGGCCGGCGCGATCAGCACGTCGTAGCTGTCGGCGAGCGACACCAGGAGCGCTGCCAGCGGCTCGGCGAGGTTGTTGGCGAGGCCTGCATCGTTGGCGAGCAGGACCTTGGACACGCCGGACAGCGTCGCGGCACCTGCCGCCGCGGCATCCGCCCCGGCGCCTGCGACCAGAACATGGATGTCGCCGCCGATGGCGGTTGCGGCGCTGACGGTGCGGGCGGTGGCGTCGGAAACGGTCTGACCGTCATGATCCGCCAGAAGAAGAATGGCCATGTCGTTTGTTCTCCTCGAAATCTCGATCTGTCTGTCGCTGCCGCACCGTCCGGTCGTATCGACGGGGTCCCGGCAGCATATCACGTGCAGAAACTCTGGATACCGGTGCGCCGCTGCCCTTTCGGGCCTGCGGCGAACCTTCGCGTCCGGGGCTTACAGCACGCCGGCTTCGTTCTTCAGCTTGTCCACCAGCTCGGCGACCGAGCCGACCTTGATGCCTGCCTTGCGGCCGGCGGGCTCCTCGGTCTTCAGCACGGTCAGGCGCGGTGTCGTATCGACGCCGAAATCGGCCGGGGTCTTCTTGTCGAGCGGCTTCTTCTTGGCCTTCATGATGTTGGGCAGCGAGGCGTAGCGCGGCTCGTTGAGACGCAAATCGGTGGTGACGACCGCGGGGAGCTTGATGTCGATCGTCTGCAGGCCGCCATCGACCTCGCGGGTGACGGTCGCCTTGTCGGCACCGAGTTCGACCTTGGAGGCGAACGTGCCCTGGCTCCAGCCGAGCAGCGCCGACAGCATCTGACCCGTCTGGTTGCTGTCGTCGTCGATCGCCTGCTTGCCGACGATGACCAGCGACGGCTGTTCGGCCTCCACGACGCCCTTGAGGATCTTGGCGACGGCCAGCGGCTCGACGGCGGCATCGGTCTCGACCAGGATGGCGCGGTCCGCGCCCATGGCGAGGCCGGTGCGTAGCGTTTCCTCGGCCTTGGCCGGGCCGATCGACACGACGACCACTTCCGTTGCCTTGCCCGCTTCCTTCAGCCGCAGGGCCTCTTCCACGGAGATTTCGTCGAAGGGGTTCATCGACATCTTCACATTGGCAAGCTCGACGCCGGAACCGTCCGGCTTGACGCGGATCTTGACGTTGTAGTCAACGACGCGCTTCACGGTGACTAGAATTTTCATGGAGCCTTCCTTCATCGAATCTCGGCAGTGAATCTCAGCGGTGGGGCCGGGCTTGAAGGCCCCGGCGAGGATCTGGCGTGCTGCCAGTGTCAGCACGTGTGTTTTCCGTTTGGCGCCTGTCGACGCCGATCTCGAGCCGAAAGATTTCGGGCGTGTGCTTATGGAATCGCATATTCCCTGGCCGCCCCGTCAGTCGATTGGCGACATCGATACGCGTTTTTTCCACAAATACAATTCTTGCCTGAACGTGCCTCCCGGTCACGCCGCGTAGATTACTAACCTTTACGTGCACGTCAATACGGCGGACGAAAATTCTCGGCGTCTTTCGCCGTCCGGCTCACGGGTGCGTGCCCCACGGACCGGCGCGGCCCTGCGAGGGCGCGATGTCGCGCGGGTCCGTTTCCGCAGAGCGCACGGTGTTCGGCTCCACCAGGCGAACGGCCTTCGGCACGACCACGACCCTGTCGAACAGCGGCACGCCCTTGCGGCGCATGACGAGGACGAGAAGCAGGCCGGCGATGATGCCGCCGACATGGGCACCCCAGGAGACATCGGCCGAGGGATCGACCGCCAGCATGTAGAACTGCTGGGCGATCCAGAGGGCGAGCGGAATGAAGGCCGGCAGGGGGAGCGGAATGCGGAAGAGGACGAGCACCCAGACGCGGACTCTGGGATGGAGCAGGAAATAGGCCGCGACCACGCCCGAAACGGCACCGGAGGCGCCGATCAGCGGCGCCTGCGAATAGGGCACGACGAGGCCGTGGACGAGCGCGCCCGCCGCCGCGCAGGCGAGGTAGAAGACGAGGAACCGCAGGTGCCCGAGCGCATCCTCGACATTGTCGCCGAACACCCAGAGGAACAGCATGTTGGTGCCGAGGTGATAGAGGTCGGCATGCAGGAAGGCGTAGGTGATGTGAGTCGCGCTTTCCGGCACGACGGCGATGCCGGGGGCGAGCGTCGCATCGCCGAAAATCAACGCGGGGATGTAGCCGAAGGAGAGCAGATCGGCATTGACGGTCGAGGCCTCGACGAACAGAGGGCCCGTGAGGAAGAAGATCACCACATTCGCCGCGATCAGCCCGATCGTGACGACCTGCAGGCGGATATGCTTCAGGTTATTGCGATCGTGAAGCGGTATGAACATGCGGTCTCCTTCCCGGCCTTACCGTGTAAGCCTTGGCTTTACCTTGTAAGACCGGGTATCCAGAGGACGTCGCCGCGGCCGCGATCGTTCAGCCAGCGGGCGGCGACGAAGAGGAAATCGGAGAGCCGGTTGACATATTCGAGCGCCGCCGGGCTGACCGTCTCGCCGGGCGTGTGGGACAGCGCGACCATGGAACGCTCCGCGCGGCGCGCGATGGTGCGGGCGAGGTGCAGGTGGGCTGCGGCCGGTGTGCCGCCATTCAGCACGAAGGAGCGCAGAGGCTCGAGGTCGGCATTCAGGCGGTCGATCTCGGTTTCCAGCCGCGCGACCTGGCCGGCGACGATGCGCAGCGGCTCGTAGGGCAGCGTTTCCCCGGTATCCGGCGTCGAGAGATCGGCGCCGAGGTCGAACAGGTCGTTCTGGACGCGTTTCAGCATCTCGTCGACCTCCGGTTCGCTCGCCGTGGTGAGCCGCGCCATGCCGATGGCGGCATTCGTCTCGTCGATCGTGCCGTAGCACTCGATCCGCAGGTCGTTCTTGAAGCGACGCGGGCCGGCGGCGAGGCCCGTCGTGCCGTCGTCACCCGTGCGGGTATAGATCTTGTTGAGCTTGACCATCTCAGCGTCCTCCGCCGGTGATCCAGAGCGTCAGCATGATCAGGCCGATGGCGACCGCCTGCAGCAGGACGCGGGCCTGCATCAGCTTGTTGGAGGCATTGCCGCTGCCGCCCTTGGCCATGTTGATCAGGCCACGCACCAGCACGATGACGACGAGGCCCATCACAAGGAGTGTGAGGCCGGTAAGGAAGGAACTCATGCGCAGTCTTTCTGACGGCCGCTCGCCGTCCCACCAGAGAGGATCCGGCCGCTCAGCCGAGACGCCCGATAATGCGATAGAACAGGGCCGCCGGAAGCAGTTTTTTCAACCGCGCGCCCTGTTTGGCCGGTTGAGTCACAATATAGTGCGGCTTCGGGCGTTTTGCCTTCAGAGCTTTCACAAGAACGGCATAAACGGCCTCCGGCCCCAATTTTCCCCTGGACGGGCCGCTTTCGCCGGTCAGCCGGCGCATCTGCCGTTCATATTCCGCGCGGTGGACCGAGCCTTCGAGATCGATATGGCGGCGGATATGCGTGACGGCCGTGGCGGTGAAACGTGATTCGATCGGGCCGGGCTCGATGAGGCTGACTTCGATGCCCGAGCCGGCAAGCTCCATGCGCAGGGTGAGCGACAGGCCCTCGATGGCGAACTTGGACGCGTTATAGGCGCCGCGCCAGCGGTAGGGCACGATGCCGAGAATGGAGGAGCACTGCACGATGCGGCCGTGGCCCTGCGCCCGCATGGCCGGGATGACCCGGCGGGTGAGATCGTGCCAGCCGATGACGTTGGTTTCGAGCTGCAGGCGCAGCGCCTCCGTCGGCAGGTCCTCGACCGCGCCTGCCTGCCCATAGGCGCCGTTGTTGAAAAGCGCATCCAGCCGCCCGCCGGTCCGCGCAAGGACCGCCTCGACCAGCGCCGCGATCGTCTCCGTGCGGGTATAATCCATGAGAAAGGTCTCGATGCCCTCGGCCTCGAGACCGACGCGATCCTCCTCCCGCCGCACGGTGGCGAAGACGCGCCAGCCATCGCGGGTGAGGGCCCTTGCGGCATAGGCGCCGATGCCGGAGGAACATCCCGTGACGATGATGGTCGGTCGATCCCGATGGGGGCTGTCGGTCATGAAGTCTCGTCGCTCTGGACTGCGTCTCTCGGCATTTCAGCCTGTGGACTTGGAGCGCTGGTTTCCCATATTCGACAGCAGGTGACAATGTGGCGGCGTCTGCGGCCCCAAACGTCGGCCGGGACGCGACTGGACGTGCATGAAACCAAATCGCGGCGCGCATCGTCTTTCGAGGGAGGGGACGTCGCGCCCTTGAAAGCGGAGACCGGATGCCGTTGTTCCTGCGTATGGCCTGGAAGGTCACATTCGATGCGCTGTGGCATTTCAGCGACGATGACGGCTGGGCGATGGCCAGCCACGTGGCCCTGTCGTCTCTGCTCGCGATCTTTCCGTTCCTGATCTTCGGCACCGCGCTCGGCAGCTTTCTCGGCGCCGACCAGTTCGCCACGACCGCCGTGCACCTGATCTTCGACACATGGCCGCCGTCGATCGCCAAGCCGATCGCCGACGAGATCGTCCAGGTGCTGACCACGCCGCGCGGCGGGCTGCTCACGGTCTCGGTGCTGGCGGCCGCCTATTTCGCCTCCAACGGCGTCGAGGCGCTGCGCATCTCGCTCAACCGGGCCTACCGGGTGGCCGAGAGCCGGCCCTGGTACGTGACGCGCATCGCCAGCCTCGGCTTCGTGCTGGCCGGGGTCGTCATCCTTGCCTTCGTCAGCCTGCTGCTCGTCGCCGTGCCGCTGGCGCTGCGCTACGCCGACCGCTGGCTGCCCTGGCTCGACGAGCTTCTGTCGATGGTCGACAATTGGGGCCTGGCGCTGGCTCTGCTGATCCTCACCGGGGGGCTGATCGTCTCGCACCTGTGGCTGCCGGACGGCCGGCGCAAGATCATGGACGTGCTGCCGGGCATCGTCATCACGCTCGTCGCGTGGACGATCGGTGCCGTCGGTTTCGCCTCCTACCTCTCGAACTTCGCCAACTACGTCTCGACCTATGCCGGTCTCGCCTCGATCATGATCGTGCTGGTCTTCCTCTATATGCTCGGCGCCATCTTCATCATCGGCGCGGAGATCAATGCGGCGATCATGAAGTACAAGGTCAAGCGCATGGTGATCCGCCATTTCCGCGGCATGCCGGTGGAGGAGACCGCCACGCGCGACATCGCCCTTCCGGAAGCGCCGTCGGACGAGGGAACCGTCGCGCCTTCAGAGGAGAAGCGCGCGGACATCGGCCGCTGAGAGGCCTCGGTCCTTGAGTGCCCGAAGGGCCGTATCGCGATGGCTTTTCGAGAGCTTGCGCCCATCCGGCCCGAGGACGAGACGATGGTGATGGTAGACCGGTTCCGGCAGCTCGAGCAGCGTCTGGAGCAGGCGGTGCACGGCGGTCGCCTGGAAGAGATCCTGCCCGCGCACGACATGCGTCACGCACTGCAAGGCATCGTCGACCGTGACCGAGAGGTGATAGCTGGAGGGTGCATCCGGCCGCGACAGGATGACGTCGCCCCAGGCTTCCGGCGCTGCGACGATGGCGCTTTGCGTGTCTCGCTTGTCCCCCGACCCCTGCTGCTGGCCGATGCCGGTTTCCTGCCAGGTGAGCGGCTGGCCGATGGCGCGACAGGCCTTCGCCATGTCGAGCCGCCAGGCATAGGGTCGCCCGGCGGCCGTCGCTGCGGCGACCGCATCCTTTCTCTGCCCCTCGCCCCAGCTTCGCTCCGGGCCGGGGTAGAGCAGTGCGCCGTCCGGATCGCGCGGCCATCTGCCCCCCGCCGCTTCGATCGCCGCGACATGGGCGCGGATCTCGCCGCGGGTGAGAAAGGCGGGATAGACGAGGCCGCGCGTCCTGAGGCGATCGAGCGCCTTGTCGTAATCTGGGAAATGCTCGGATTGTCGCCGCACCGGCTCTTCGAAGGGGATGCCGAGCCAGGCGAGATCCTCGAGAATCGCCTGCTCGAATGCGGGCTTGCACCGGGTGAGGTCGATATCTTCCATCCGCAGCAGGAGCCGCCCGCCGGTCTCCGCGGCAAAGCGCGCGTTCAGCATCGCCGAGAGCGCATGGCCGAGGTGAAGGAGGCCGTTGGGGCTCGGCGCGAAGCGATATACCGGGGGCTTTGACAGGCTGTGCGGCATGCCTTCTTCTGCCATCAAAGGGCCGCCGAACCAAGCCCGAGAGAGGTGCGCCGCCATGCGGATTTCAAGCGATCACGACGTTTGCCGGGGACTTGCGGCTCTCAGTGCTCTCGACCCCCGGCTCGCGCCCGTGATTGCAGCCGCGGGGCCCGTGCCGCTTCGGCGATCCGAACCCGGTTTTTCCGGGCTCGCCGCCATCATCGTGTCGCAGATGATCTCCAAGGCGAGTGCGGCCGCGATCTGGAACCGGCTCGTGCTGCGGCTGGGAACGGTGGATGCGCCGGCCTTCCTTTCGCTTGCCGAGGCGGAGTGCCGCGCGGTCGGCCTGTCGGGGGCGAAGATCAAGGCTCTGCGGGCAGCGGCGGCGGCCGTGGAGGCCGGGCTGCTCGATCTCGACGGGATCTGCGACCTGGAGCCGCAGGCCGCCATCGGGACGCTCGGCGCGCTGCCGGGGATCGGTCGCTGGACGGCCGAGGTCTACCTCGTCTTCTGCGCCGGCCATCCCGATGTGTTTCCCGGCGGTGACGTGGCGCTGCAAAGCGCCGTGGCTCACGCATTGTCTCTGGACGCCCGACCCTCGGCACGGGCGCTGGAGGGCCTCAGCCTCGCCTGGAGCCCGTGGCGCAGCGTCGCGGCCCGGCTGTTCTGGGCCTATTATGCCAGCAGCCTGCGACGGGATGCCGCACCGGTTCTGCCGTGATGCGGCGCGCGGGAATTCGGCCCGTAACCAACTGAAATGAATCTTTTGTTTCCACTTTCCTTTCGGCTTCACAATCCTGACGTAACGAGCCTAATATAGAAGTGCAGATGCCGAATCGATCAGGAGTCACTGGACTTGACGATTGCAGTCTCACCTCAGGCCTTGCCTGCGCTCGTGTTGAACGCGGACTACCGGCCTCTTAGCTATTACCCTTTGTCGCTCTGGTCCTGGCAGGACGCGATCAAGGCGGTCTTCCTTGACCGTGTGGTTATTCTGGCGGAATACGAACATCAGGTCTCCTCGCCCAGCTTCTCGATGAAACTGCCGAGCGTCGTCTGCCTGAAGAGCTATGTTCAGCCCTCGCGCCATCCGGCCTTCACCCGTTTCAACGTGTTTCTGCGGGATCGGTTCGAGTGCCAATATTGCGGCTCGCCGGATGACCTGACCTTCGACCATGTCATTCCGCGCTGCCATGGTGGGCAGACGACCTGGGAGAACGTGGTGGCCGCCTGCTCGCCCTGCAACCTGCGCAAGGGCGGCAAGATGCCCCGCAATGCCGGCATGTTCCCCCATCAGAAGCCGTATCACCCGACGGTGCAGGACCTGCACAATAACGGCCGGCTGTTTCCGCCGAACTTCCTGCACGAAAGCTGGATGGACTATCTCTACTGGGATGTCGAACTGCAGCCGTAAGGCTTGGCGTTGACGGATTGCCGATGGGTTTCGAGGGCGCCTGACGAGGGCGCCCTTTTTCGCTTCTACCGCGCTTTGACGGCGCCGCGGATGGCGATGGCCGCCAGCACCAGGCTCGCCAGCACGTTCCAGCCGGCAAACGACAGGCCGAGTACGCGCAGGGCCGCATCCGTGCAGGAGGGCCCATGCTTGCTGTCGAGGTCGCCGAGGAGGTCGCCGACATTGGCCGAGACGCCCTGCGCGGTGGTCGAGCAGTTCGCCGGGCCCGCCCAGAAGTGCCATTCGACACCCGCATGATAGACGCCGATGCCGGCACCGACCAGCATCATGATCGCGACGACCGCCAGCAACAGCCGCGGCAGCCAGGCCGGCATGGGGAAGGCGGCGCTGATGATGGCGAGCACGCCGACGGGAATGCCGTAATAATAGGGCTCGCGCTGCATGAGGCAGAGGGCGCAGGGGATATAGCCGCCGAGATGCTCGAAGCCGAGCGCGGTCCCGACCGTGACGATCATTCCCAGCGTGACGAGGACGGCGGCGAAAAGGGCAGGGGAGCGTTGAAGGGCGGGGGAGCGTTGGATGGCGGTCACGGTCTGTCAGGCTCCGGGAGGCGGGTTGGTTCTGCTGTTGCCGAAGGCCTTACAGCATATCGCCGGCGATCGAAATCTGTTTTGCACCCGTCGGCAAGCCGGCGAGGTGGCTCCATGTCTAGGCAGGCGCGGTCAGGGCGTGACGATTTCCGGATTGTGCAAGAAGAAGCGGTAGGCGATGAACAGCACGATCAGCAAAGCGGCGACGACCGCCGATATCAGGCCGAGACGCTTTTCGATGAAATGGCGGATCTCCTCGCCATAGCGGCGCAGCAGCCAGGCAAGCAGAAAGAAGCGCGCACCGCGCGCGACGATGGCGCAGACGATGAACAGGCCGAGATGGATGCCGGCGACGCCGGAGAGGATCGTGACGACCTTGATCGGCGGGAGATGCGCGAGGCCCGAGGTGACGAGCAACAGAACGAGCATCTCGTTGCTGAACGAGGCCCGCATCGTTTCGAACGCTTCGAGCTTGCCGTAGAATTCGAGGATGGGCCGCGCCAGGGCTTCGAAGGCATAGTGCCCGAGATACCAACCGGCAATGCCGCCGAGGACGGAGGCTACGGTCGCGACCGCCGCATAGCGCCAGGCGCGCTCGGGCCGCGCCAGCGCCATCGGCAGGAACAGCACATCGGCGGGCACCAGGAAGACGGAGCTTTCCACGAAGGCGATGACGGCGAGCCAGACTTCCGCCGACTTGCGTGCAGCGAGCGACATGGTCCAGTCATAAAGGCTGCGGAGCATCGGCAAATCCTCGGATCAGATGACAGACGGGGCGGGGCCCAAGCGGGAAGAGCAGGGGCCCAGACTTGGGGTGGACGGCTTGAGGCGGAGGACCCAAGCCCGACGGTGAAAAGAGACACGCCCCGAGAGGCATACCAGAGCTTCTATGCAGGAACGGGCCGCCTGTAAATCGCAACCGCACAACGGATGCTGCTCTGCACCATCGTTTCTCTGGACTTGCTTGGCCCGCGCGCCGAGACGACACCGTCCCGCCGCATGCCGCGCATGTCCATGCGATTGCTCCACGAACCCGCGAAATCCGGTTGACCAAGCCCCGTCCACCCGTATAAATCCCGATCCTGCCTCTCCGTGCCCCATTGGCGGAATTGGTAGACGCGCTCGACTCAAAATCGAGTTCCGAAAGGAGTGCTGGTTCGACTCCGGCATGGGGCACCAGAGGTGTTTTTCCTATCCTCCGTCGGCCGCTCTCTCATGGACGCTTCCAGGCTCTGTGGGCGCGGCCTGCATTGGCGCAAAATGCCGCGAACCCTCCCGAACAGGCCTTGTGAAGAGGCGCACTTCGCCTCCCGGTCGCGTTTCAGGACGATGTCGCGAGAACTGCGGCCTGGCTCAGCCTCAGCCGATAAGACTTTCGAGCCTCAGGCCACGCCGGCGCGCAGAAGGTCGTGGAAATGGACGATCCCGATCGGTCTCGTATCTTCGTCCACCACCAGCAATGCCGCGATCCCGTGCTTGCTGAGGATCGCCATGGCTGCCGTCGCCAGTGTCGCTTTTCCCACGGTCTTCGGATTGTGGGTCATGATCTCGTCGATGGTCATCAGTCCGAGACGACCGTCGAGATGACGGGCGATATCGCCATCCGTCATGACGCCGCACAGGCGTCCGTCATCGTCCACCACGCCGACGCAACCGAAGCGCTTGGCCGACAGCTCGTGGATCGCGTCCGGCATGGAGCAGCCTTTCGCCACGAGCGGCAGGTGATCGCCCGTGTGCATGAGATCGCTGACATGCGAGAGCATGGCGCCGAGCTTGCCACCGGGGTGGTATACCCGGAAATCCGTGGCCGAGAAGCCGCGCGCTTCGAGCAGCGCAACGGCAAGGGCGTCGCCCATGGCAAGCTGCATCAGCGTCGAGGTCGTGGGCGCCAGACCGTGCGGGCAGGCTTCCGTCGCCTTCGGCAGAAGCAGCACGATGTCGGCTCCGCGTGCCAATGCCGAATTTTCGCCCGATGTCAGGGCGATCAGCGGCACCGAAAAGCGGCGGGTGAAGGACACGATGCCCTGGAGTTCGGCCGTCTCGCCGCTCCAGGACAGCGCCAGCACAACGTCCGCCGCGGTGATCATGCCCAGATCGCCGTGATTGGCTTCGACAGGATGCACGAAAAAGGACGGCGTGCCGGTCGATGCCAGGCTGGCGGCAATCTTGCTGCCGATATGGCCGCTTTTGCCGATGCCGGTGATGATGACCCGGCCTTCGCTGTCGCCGATCAGCGCCGTTGCCTTGCGGAAGGCATCGCCCAAGCCATTGGCCATGGCTGATTCGAGAGCTTCCAGCCCCTGCTTTCCGAAGGAGAGTGTCCGCAGCGCGGAATCAATCACATCGTGTTCGACGAGTTGCAAAGCGCGTTTGATCATGCCGCGACTCCTTCCAATATCTTCGTGTCGAAGGTCCTTGGGACCAAATTGCGTCTAAGCCTTGGCGATGGCGTCGAAGGCGAGCAGTTTTTCGAGAAGCTGCGGCATATCCTTCAGATGCACCATGTTGGGGCCGTCGGACGGGGCATTGTCGGGATCCTCGTGCGTCTCGATGAAGACACCGGCGACGCCGACGGCGACGGCTGCGCGTGCGAGCGTCTCCACGAACTCGCGCTGGCCGCCCGACGATCCGCCTTGCCCGCCCGGCTGCTGCACCGAATGTGTCGCATCGAACACAACCGGCGACCCGAGCGATGCCATGATCGGCAGCGATCGCATGTCGGAGACGAGCGTGTTGTAGCCGAACGAGGCGCCGCGCTCGCACAGGAGCACGTTCGGATTGCCACTTTCGAGAAACTTGCTCTGGACGTTCTTCATGTCCCAGGGCGCCAGAAACTGGCCCTTCTTGACATTGATCGCAAGGCCTGTCTTTGCCGCCGCCACCAGCAGGTCCGTCTGGCGCGACAGGAAAGCCGGGATCTGCAGGATATCGACGGTCGGCGCGACGAGCGCGCACTGTTCTTCCGTGTGGATATCCGTCAGAACCGGGAAGCCATATTCCTTCTTGAGATCGGCGAAGATCTCCATTGCGGTCTCAAGCCCGATACCGCGCTTGCCGGACATCGACGTGCGGTTGGCTTTGTCGAAGGACGACTTGTAGACGAGGCCGAGGCCGAGCTTGGTGCAGAGCTCCACCATGGTGCCGGCGATCATAAACGCATGATCTCGGCTTTCCATCTGGCAGGGACCCGCGATCAGCGACAGCCGGCCGGCGTTGGAAAAGGTGACCTTGTGCGCACCTTTGCCGACGGACACTTCAGAATTGGGCGCGACGGCCATGTCATTCTTCCTTGAAATCGAACGGGATGCTTGTCCCGGAAAGCCCGGCGTATCGGCATCCGTCAAAAGGCTCCGCGCCCCCGGCGACCGAATGCTGCATCCCTAGCAAGGTGATGCGCAAGAAACAATGTTTGTGATGGCGGACTGATTTTCCGTGCGGGGATGTGGTCGGGGGGTGGGCGAAGAGTTTTGGGATGCCCCACGCTATGAATTTCGCGGCTCACGGTTCTTGAATCGCAGCGAGAGCAGTACGTCCACGAGAGCATGAATGGTCGCGCAGTGAGCGTTGCGACGCGAGCGTCGTTGCTCTATTCCTGCAGACTTGCTGCGTTACAGGACCAAGAGATGAATGATCACTTCAAAATAGAGGCCTTTCCCCCGTTGTTCGAGCGGTCTTCAAGAGATGAAGTCTGGGAACAACAGACGCGAAAGCAAGCAGAGTTCCTGAAAAAATTCAAAGGTGGGACACTGCTTGTCGGCGACTCACTCGCGAAATTCTGGCCGAAGACGCTGCAGCAAGAACGGTTTGGTCGATCATTTATCAATCTAGGGGTGCCCGGTGACCGTGTCGAGAACATCCTCTGGCGTTTGGACGCGCACAACATCAAAGATCTAGGCTCAGGACCTATTAATCTGATTTGAGATGCGATTCACAGTCTCCATTGAGGAGGCCGTGATGAGTGATTTGTTTTTGCTGAGCGAGCGTCAGATGTCTCGGATCTCGCCGTTCTTTCCCTTGGCGCATGGTGTGCCGCGGGTCGATGACCGGCGGGTGGTGAGCTGGATCGTCTATGTGATCCGCAACGGGCTGCAGTGGAAGGATGCGCCGAAGGACTACGGCCCGCACAAGACACTCTACAATCACTTCATCCGTTGGAGTCGGCTCAGCGTGTTCAACCGGATCTTTGCGGCTTTGGCGGGCGAAAATCCCAAGCCCGAGCGCATCATGATCGACGCGACACACCTGAAGGCCCACCGCACGGCGGCGAGCCTGCTTAAAAAGGGGATGTTCCCCGACGTATCGGACGCACCAAGGGCGGCCTGAACTCCAAGCTCCACACCGACTGCGACGACAAAGGCCGTCCCGTCGTCATGCTGCTATCGGAAGGTCAGATGCGTGACCACAAAGGCGCCCGTCTCGTGCTGAACGCCCTCCCGCCAGCCAACGTCCTTATCGCCGATCGCGGCTACGACAGCACCTGGTTCCGGCAGGCGCTCGTCACCAAGGGCATCGAACCCTGCATTCCGGCGAGCCGAAGCCGGAACATTCCTTATCTCTACGACAAGGTACTCTATCGCCAGCGCCACAAGGTCGACAACCTCTTCGCCAAGCTCAAGGACTGGCGACGCATCGCTACACGATACGACCGATGCGCCCACACTTTCTTCTCAGCCATCTGCATCGCCGCAACCGTCATCTTCTGGATTTGAAACAATGAGTCCTGAGCCTAGAAGTCGAGTATACGGCATAGCATGCGCTCCCTATCCGAGCATAATACTGTCTTGTTGTCAAAATTGAAGTTTACATGGAAAGTTGTCTTCCAAGCTACGCGATCATCCCCTAAATTCAACGGCCTCTCAAAACCTTTCGCGAAGAGGTGAAGACGATCAAACCTAAAAATAGTGCTATCGAAGCGCACACGAACAAATAAAATGGATCGTATCCGATTGCACGATACTCTGGATAAAAACCCTTCCGAAAAGACATGATCACATGTGCCACCGGATTAATGAGAATGATATCCCTCATCTGAGAGGGAAGAGAGTCCGGTAGGTAAAAGACAGCTGACAACATGAAGAGAGGGCGACTTAAAATACCGAATACTTTTTCATATAAGGGGTATTTTTGAAACCAGACGACATTTGCGAAAGCAATTCCTAACGCGAGCATGCTTCCAGCGAGCACGCTCTCGACGAGCGGCCCCCAATTGATTTGGGCAGGGTGATTGAGAGCTGCAAGTATTGGCAACAGGACAGCAAAACTGACCACAACATTGGTGCCGAGCTGAAGAATGTGCCGTGCGATAACAGTATCGATCGGCGCTACATTGGGATAAGCGAGAAGAGCTCGATTGCTTGCAACAGCGCCGGTTATATAACCGGCTGCCGACTGGTAGAACTGATATCCCAGATATCCGGTCGCGAAGAACAGAATGAAACTGGTACCAAGCGGCGGTGTTCGAGCAATTCCCATGAAAATGAATGACATGAACGTGATGTGCGCGACGGGATCGAGGACAGCCCAGGCATAGCCGCCAGGTTTGCTACCAAATCTGGTCGACATCTCTCGGATCACGAGGGCTGCCACAACTCTGTAGTGTGATTCTACGATATTCAACGAGTGAGCTCTTCCGTTACTGCCGTCCATAAACTCCGGACGCAGAGCCGGACATAACCTTTAAATCTGGTCGATATCAAGATGCCAGAAGTCTGCAAGCTTTTCACGACCGTCGCGGGTACCGACGGATCTGGCAATGATTGTTAGACGCGACAGGCGTCGTTTCACATTCAGAGCCTGAGCCGTGACTGACCCACGAGCCCTGACGCTATCCGTGCCATTCGCCTCGGACTGATCTTGCCGCATCTGCCTTCATTCTAGCGGTCAATTACGGCGCTTGGCTCAATATGTGGAGCCAGTCGCAATAATCAGACTATTTCGGTGAAGTGTCGATCTGATCTTTATAGGACAGAAAGGAGGTGCGGTCATTTTGCCAAACCGATCGGCGCTCCGATCCTGTTGAGCTAAAGCGTTTCGCTCATCTTCTCGGGGGAAAAAGAACGGCTCCCACTCCGCGGTACCAAGGGTTGCGCAGGTCGGCGAAAAAGCCTTCCGGATCTGCGTTGAACTTCCTTAGGTCCCTTTCGTTTCCGATTTTCGCGACCAACGGACGAACGATTGGCATCAAACTCTTCTGCAGTCCGGACGGCTCTCTCTTTATCGGAAGAATTTCCATCGTTGCACGGGAAACCGCCTTCGCCACGAAGGGGGTCGCTGCACTTGGTACAGTTTCGGTCCGAGCCGTGAGCGCCGCGTATCCTGCCTTCCAATAGGATGCCGAAACATCCTTGGTCGGTGAGATAAAATGCCGGGTCGATGCTCCGCTGAACGCATCCTCAAGCTGTGCGCCGAGAAACAGTCTCGCGTCGTCGGCAGACGGTGAAGACAGGAAATCCGCCATAAGAGCGGTCGCGATGTCCGGGCCGAAGTTGACCTCTGCAATGTTTGGGCCGAGTGTCCGGCAGATGTCGTCAACAAAGGAGAGCGCGCCACGCTGGATCGCGCCTATCAACTTGAGACGATCAGGAGATGTTTCCCCAGCATAAACCGGTTCGAAGGACCCAGAGGATGACTGGCGGACGCGCTCGATCGTAGGCGTTACGTCACAAAGAATGTTCTCCAGCATCAGGCGGTTGGAGAGGATCGGGTTGCGGTCCGTCGCGATGACGTCTTCGCCCATAAAAGCTCGGATCGTGTGACCGGCTCTCTTCCATCGTGTGGAGGCTTCCAGGCTGGCAAAGTACAGGCCCGTTATAGGTTTGCCGAGCATCTGCCCTAAGCTGCCCTGCATATTGGCATGCCAGCCTACGTCGACCACGGCAAACCGTTCGTCGCTATACAGTCCACTTGCCTTCAGATACTCGCGATAAACTGTCCCCTCGCTCTGCGCGATAGCCAGGATCTTTGGCTCAAGCCGTTTTAGGAGCTGTCTCAGCCTTGCTTTCTCGACAGCGCTTCGACCAATGACCGCCTGAAGATTTTTGTAGCCGGTTTCAGCAAGATCATCGCTTGTAATTGCCGAACTTTCCAGTCCGAAACGACCCGTTAGCAGTGAGTTGAGTGAAGCCGTGCTATCGATCGTCTGATTTGCAAGCTCGATGATATCTTCGAACGAGGAAAGTTGCGCGACGCGAATTGCTCGTCGAGACCCGAACAAGTAGTTCGACTTTGCCCGAGTAGGGGCAACGCCGGCGACGCGGTCGAAAGCGTCTTTCAAGATTTTTCCTTCCCTTGACAGAAAATGGAGTGTCTCCAACTCCATCTCGATCGAGGATCGGCGTATCCATGTCGCCATCGCGGCAACGAGTGGCCCAACGACAGTATAGCCAAGTAGCCAAGGGTCGCCACGCGAGACGCTTTCAAATGTGGCTCTCTTCGGGTCGTCGAAAAGCTTATGGCCGATGGCGCCTGCGGTCACGCTTCGGCCGAGGCCCGTCATAGGGACGCGCCGTCCGAAGGCAGCCAGCAGCTGAGGATGCTTTGATATGTAATCCGATGATTTCGGTACATGAAATGCGGTGATCTTCCTCGACTCGGCCGGACGAACGTCGGTGTTGATGTTGTCGCCAACGTGCACCATACGTACCGGTGATATGCTGCGCTCGGCGGCGATATAATCAAACAACGATCCCGATTTTTTCGTCATTCCGATTTCGCTCGAGAGATAGATTTGGTCTGGATCATAGCCGGTACGATCAAGGATAGAATCGATGCAATGGCGCGGCAGGTACATATCGCTTGTGACGATGACCGGGATGTTGGCCGCTTTGGCGGCCTGAAACATCCTCTGTCCGATAGGCCGGACCCGGCAGGCGCGAACCTCGATCTCGATTTCGGCTTCAAGATAGGGTGCTAAGCTGCTCGCAGGGACGCCAAGCGCCAGAGCGAACTGGTCATAGATATCCTGAAGCGATATTTCTTCACCTTGAGCCTCCGTTCTCGCCGCAAGTTCGGCAGCGAGACGCTTCGCAGCAAAGTCGAAGATCGGTTCAAGCCGACGGCGATCCACCTCCAATTCGAGGAGACGATACAGGTCCGCCGGCGCTTCAAAGCCACGGATGACAAGCGTATCGAAGAGATCGAAAGACACGAGTTGAGGCGATTGGGTCTTGAGAAGATCAGCAAACTGGGACGCCTTTGAAGGGCTTTCTGCAACAAGCCCTGCTCTCGCGTAGTCCCGCTCCACGATCTTCTCTCTAAAGCTCGACAAGACTATCTCATCGTAATGGGGATCTATGTCAGTAAACGAGGGAAACCGATCCTCTATAGGCCTTGTTCGACGACCAGCCAATTCTTCGAGTAACGAGACGAGGAACTTCCCGTCAAGTACCTTGCTCGCGAGTGGCTGGTTCTTCATCAGTGCGAAAGAGAGAATCCGATCGCGCTGGATGTCTTGACTGACCCTGGACTGATCGAATGGGGCCAGATGTGTTTCCCCGATCACCTTCAAGGGAGTGTGCCAGATCATTGCTTGAAGCGCGAGCCCGGACGTTGCGACGGCCACTTCGGACGCGCTCTGTAGAAGATGCTGACTGACCGACGGAATGGACCCGGTTTCGGCATCGAACACCAGATTGGGGTGTTTCTTGACAAGAAACTCGGTGAACTCCGGTGTCATGACCATATCTCGGTACATGTTGGAAACGTACTGAGTGACCATCACCGTTTTTGACGGATCCATCTCAGTCAGGGCCTTCATGCAGAACTCGGCTTGGGAGTAAAAGCCCGTGTCAGCCTTGAAGGCGTAATGTGCGGAAATCTGAAGGGGTAAAAGCGAAAACTGGCGACCTTCCGATTGGAGCGTTTCCGCTAATGGAACCGGGAACCGATTGAAGATCCGCATCGTTGTGTCGCGGAACGACGAAAGAACTGGCGCAATTGGAGCGGATGAAACGATATGATCCGCATGTTGGAACATCGTGCCGTGTCGATAAAGCCCTGCTGTATCGAATGTAATGGTATGGGGATAAGGCGCGCGCGCGAAAGCACCAGGCATCTGACTGACGATCAATGCGTCGGGATACAGATTACGCAAGTAAGGTGACGGCGTCTCCCATAGAAGAACACAGTCTACGTCTTTAGGGAGCTTGTCGGCAAGATAGGTTGTCAAACGATCGCAAATTGCGGAATTTTGTCCGTCTGAATAGAATTCAACGGAGGGATCGGCCCAGCTTCCTATTTCACGAATGACATCAGTCGTATTCAGCGAAATAAGCTCGCACGAACCTTTGAGCCGATCGACGTGATCCGAAAATGCGTCTGGAAATGCAATCGTCACCTTGCACTTCTGAGCAATCAGAGCGCTTGCTTGCTCCAATAGCGTTTTCGTAAAGGCGTTAAGACCGAAGAAAAGGTCGCCTCCCTGAGTTGGCCAAGGCTGGCTCCATATCAGCACGTGCATATATTCTCTCCGATATCAAAATCTATGTTCGTCATCGCCCGCGCGATGTCTCTGTTTGGTGCGCTCGCTGTCAGCGGCAGCCGCGCTATGTCCCCAGATCAGATGTATCTGCCGCAGGGGAATCAGGCTGGGTAAAATCGACCCGGTCCCAGTCCATGCTGTTCGGTGTTCGGCTCCAGGCTGTCCGTGATCGGACAAGTCTAGCGGGAGATCCGACGTAAACGCCATTCGCCTCTGTGAGTGGGCGCGTTATCATCCAACCGGTCCCGACGATCGAGCCGCTGGCGATCGTCATGCCCTTCAAAACGCGCACACCTTCGCCGATCCAGACGTGCTCGCCAATGTCTACATTTCTGCCAGCGTTAATTTCTTCCCGCGAATCAAGATCGTACATTGGGTGCTCGTCGGAACATCTGATTTCGATATTGCGGGAAAACATGCAATCACGACCGACGGTAATTGAAGCCCGTGCGCCCACACTGAAACGAACGCCGGCAGCGGTTGTGTGGGACGCGACTCTCAAGCTTGACTTGTTACCTTGTACGTACACAAGACCCCGGAGTACGCAATCCTTCGCAATGGCTACGATGTTGTTGTTTCCCTTAACTTTTATGAAAAAGCCTGAAAGGTCAGCTCTCGGGTCAAGTCGGATCTGGTTGCCGCGTCCGTACATTTCAAGCCTATATGGCGGACGATCCATGTCCAGATGATTGGTCCAATTGCCTTCTCCTTCATCGACAAACACGCACGGTTTACTCAACCCTCTGCCTCCATCTTTGGCGCCGCTTTGCAGCCGGCCACCGAGAACGTTTCGCTAAAGCCAATGGCCGAAGCTTGACTGACCTGCTCGCTCCTGATGACGGTCAATGTCCCGGTGGACGCACAACCATCTCTCGATGCTAAGCCAGTATTTTCATTGATCCGGCCTTGCTTGTGGAGCATCTGAGACAATTTGTAGCTTGGAATGTCGAAGCGAGCACGTCCAAAATCGCCAGGGTAGGGTCCGTGGAATATTACCCTTGTTGGGCAGGCCTATGTTGGTGCTCTAACTGAGAGGCTTTTTTTTGTCCATACAGTCGTCTGGGCAATGTGAGCGGTCGTTCGCTGCGGAGGGCGTGTCGACGAGGATTGATCAGCTTCTCTAATTCTGGATTTGGAAAATCCCCAGCGCCGCGGCCTCTGCTTCTTGTAACCGTCAAATGCGCTGCATGGTCACGTCTGGCATGCCGCCGGCAACATCTTTGCGGCGACAAGTTGCCTGTTCATTTTGCGCATGCGCGCCGGCAGTGTCGTCGCGTTCGACGTCAACGCCGCTGCCTTCGTTAAGTCCATATTGCTTCAGAAGCTGAGTGGGACGCGCTCATTTTAACGACGTCATAACGACGTCGCGGTCGAGCGGAGAAATGTGTGAACACCATTGGTTGCAACTGCGCGCTCTCTAAGTCAGGTTTCTGGCATGAAGGTGGGCAGCCAGATAGATGCCCATTTGATGCGTCAGGACTAGCTTGCTCCTTTGAACGAACGGATATTCCATGAATCGGCGATCTTTTATCCAATTTGGACTGGTGACAGCCGGTGGTGCCGGAACGGGTCCCTTGAATTCTTCGGCGCTGCCCCTTTACCGGGTGCAGGATGCGGCCTCGGCCAGCGAGAAAGCGGAATTTCCCCCAGCGGAGGCTGGAAAAGCTCTGGGCTGGGCTCAGGATGGTACGTTGGCCAACCTTGACATAGCCGCCGAGGGAAGCGCGGTCTTCGGGGAGACGGGCCGTAGACTTGCAAGCACTTCGTCTGTCCTGCAAGCGCGCAGTTTGCTCGATCCGATGGCCAGTTTCTTCCGCGATGGCGTCACCAATGATGATGATAATTTTGCGGCTCTTGAGAATGTTGTGACCGGAAAAGATTTCGACCTGGGCGAATTTACCTATGCTGTTTCGGTCGTGCCTATGCGCAACAGATATACGAACGGCAAGTGGTCCATTGCCGGGACTATTTTCGATGCCGATCAAAACGATGGGATGATCTCGTCGGATGCTGACACGGGTGTCCTGTCGAATAGTGTTTACGCCAGTCCAATTACGGGTCTGCTCTCAAGAGGAGGGCGCTCGACCAGACAATTGTTCGGGCTGCTTTGGTCCCAGGGATCTCTGGCGACGGGGCCGTCACGTGCGGGTGTTTTGTTAGGCATATATTCCTGGGCCACCGGCAATGTGTCCGCTATTCTCGCTGCTCGTCAGTCTGGGGCGCAGATCCCTCAATCCGTTGTTGCAGCATCGGAAGAGACGATCGCCTCTCATGGTTTTCGCGCCTTTCTCGCCGCCTCCATCTTCAGCCGTCATGCGGGCGAGAGTGGATTTCAGGGGGCGACGCGCCGTAGCCATACCGGCGCTCAACATACGTTCAATATCGGCTCCGTCGATGCCTATGCCGGCGGGGGACATGGCTTGGACATTCGATGCAAGCCAGCACGAGGCCTGCTGCACGACACATCTCTGACGATTATCTCCGGGGGTATGGGCTATAGCTCCGGAGGGGCGCTAGTCTTTTCAGATCGGAAGAACGCACCGACAACCATTGCCACCGCGAGCCCGGTCTTCAACAAGAAAGGAACGCTTACCGGGTTTACAAATTTCGTCAGCGGTTCCGGGTATAGCGACGACGTCGATGTTTATTACATGGAAGCCTCCGGCAACCAGAGCGGCAATATCGGAACTGCCAATGGCTGTGCCGCTGCCGGCGATAACAGCGGAAATTTGTTCTCACAGCGTTCGGTGGTCGGTAAAGCGGCTTCGTTCGGTGTCAATGTCGGACAAAGTGGTAAAGGTGGAAGTTCTGTGCAGGCCTCATGCGGCGGGAACTATTCCGGGCAAGAGAACACGTCGAATAATGTGGGAGCCGTCACACTGGCGTCATCTGGCGGTCTCTCGGCAGGTGCGTTCAGTCTCGTCATGGCAGCAAGCTTCTGTCAGGCGAAAGCGGATCAAGCCGTCGCGATGGGTCGTCGCGTCATAAACAATGTGGCGCTATCCCTAGCAGGCGGGAGTGAAGCACGGGGTGCCGCAAGCGCGAGTAACCGCAAGATACATCTTTATTTCGACAGTGGAAATGTCGAGATCTCCGGCACTCTGACGCAGAACAAAGTCTTCACGGACATTGCCAAGATGTTTGAAAACGCTGAGCCGGGCGTGCCTATCGCGGTTGGAGCTCTGGTGACGTTGGATGGTCGCAAAGTGCGCTTGGCGAACGCCGGCGATGTGTTCTTTTCAGTTCACACGCGAACTTATGCCATCCTGTTAGGTGATACAGGGTTTACTTGGGCGGGCCGCTATCTCACGAATGACCACGGAGAGATGTTGACGCAACAGATACCGGATCCCGATTGGCAGGCACTCGTGCCCGACCCCGACTGGCCGTCAATCATACCCAATCCGGCCCATCCCGTTTTTGACGATGTCGTTGACGACAAGGGCAATGCGAAACGCGGTGGCGATGGCAGCCTGCTTCGCTACGCCGTGAGCGAACCTACCGTGCCGAATCCACGTCAGCCGGCGAAGATCCCGAACCCCGTCCCTCAAGCCTTGATCACCGTGCCTGTTGAGAATCCGGATTACAACTCTTTGCTCGACCAGGTGCCCCGCTCGAAGCGCCGTGAGCAATGGACTCCGATGCTCCTTCAAGGCGAAGCGTTCATGCATGTTACGGCCGATGTTCAGCCCAACGATTACATCGAGCCTGTTGCGCCCGGCATTGGAGGTAAGTCCACACGGCCTACGGGCTTTCGTTGCATGGAGATTATGACGCCGTTCGATCGTGGGAAAGGGTATGCGATTGCGCTTGGACTGCGTGTTTAGCGTCTCAGTAAAAATCTGTCGATGTCGCGGACAACCCGATCCCGCCGCGCCTCGCGCCTCCCCCTTGACGTTCACCCCTAACACCGCATCTCCTCCTCAGCAGGATCAATGAGGCTGGCATGGTCGAGAGGCGGTATGGGGTGCGGCAGGAGCGGAGTGGGGTGTGGACGGTCGTCGATGAGATGACCGGGCTGCCGGCGGCGTCGGATGGGCGGGATCTGACCGGGCTTGAGAAACAGGATGCGCGGGATATTGCCGAGGTCTTGAACCGGGACGATCGGTTGCGGCGGGGGAGTTCGCTGGTTTAGGGGCTTTGCCGTCTTCTCAGGCGTGTGCCGTGCAGGGAACCACAGGGAGCGATGCCGGAAGGGTCTCGTCGTGCGGGCGTCGCCTGCGAGGAAAAGGGGTGCGCGGACGCTCTACAAACCGCGCGTGACGAGACAATCGCATGCCAATCCTGAAGGCTTGGTAAAGATTGGATGGTCGATGGCGCTTGGGGCCGGGGTTTTTCGGAATATCTCCTTTTAAGGGCGTTTTTCCGTAAGCGGGCTTTCGGACCATCGCTTGTGCGGCGGGGTATGGGCTATTGGCGGGCGGTAACACGGTGCGGGCCGGGCTCGTCGTTGCGAGTGTATCAGGTCGAGACATGTGCTGCGGCTTCTTAACCGGGTTGGGGCAAGCGGTTTGCCGAAAGGGGACAGTGCGTGCCATTCTGAAGTCATCACTTACAGATCAGGAGGCGCTTTCTTGGCACAGGCTTCTTTTCCAGTTTCCACCATCCGCATTCCGGAGCGGGCCGAGGTCGATGTCGTCACGAGTGCGGTCTTTGCGTGGTGCGCAGAGCGGCGGATCGGGATGCGGACGCAGGCCGGCGTGAGTGCCGCAAGCGCTGCGATCGCGCTTTTCGAGAGCGGCTATCGGACGCAGGATGCGCTGTTTCATGCGCTTCACGGCTTGAGCGGCACCGACATGGCGCAGTATGGCTGAGGCGGGACGCGCGCGGGGCCTGCAGATCGCGCGCGTCAGGACGTGGGACTGATCGTGTCGCCGTCGATTGATCTGGCGACCGGGGCGATGATAGGATCAGGGGGGCCGCCGTGTCGGTCTTGTCTTCGCTTGGCGGTCCATGGTTCCCACCTCATCCACCTTACCCTTCCGCTATGACGCGCTGATCCGGGATTTCGCCTGGGACATTCCGGCGCGGTTCAATATCGGCGTGGCCGTGAGCGATGCCTGGGCGGCACGGGAGCCGGAGCGCGTCTGCCTGCAGCATTTCCATGCCGACGGGCAGCACGAGGCTTTGACCTATGGTGCCTTTGCCGCGCGGTCCTCCGCGCTTGGCGCCGGCCTTGTTGCGCGCGGGGTCCGGCCGGGCGATCGTGTCGCGATCCTGCTGCCGCAGGGGTTCGAGGCGGCGATCGCGCATGCCGCGATCTATAAGCTCGGGGGCATCGCCCTGCCTCTGGCGCTTCTCTTCGGCGTCGAAGCCCTGGAATACCGGCTGCGGGATGCCGGCGCCTGCGCCGTCATCACCGACCGTTCCGGCGTGGCCCGGTTGTCCGCTCTCCAAGCGGGGCTGCCCGATCTGCACCTGATCGTCTGCACGGATGGCGGCGAGGGCGTGGCCGACATGGACACGACGGTCGGGTTCGATCGGCTCTTGGCGACGGATGCAAGCGGCTTTGCCGCGGCCGACACCGGGCCGGACGATCCGGCATTGATGATCTACACATCCGGCACCACGGGCCCGCCGAAAGGCGCGCTGCACGGCCATCGGGTGCTGCTCGGCCATCTCCCCGGCTTCCAGTTTCACCATGCCGGCCTGCCGCAGGCGGGCGATCGCATGTGGACGCCGGCCGACTGGGCCTGGGCGGGGGGGCTGCTGAATGCGCTGTTGCCGTCGCTTCTGCTCGGTGTTCCCGTCGTGTCGTCTCCGGCGCAAAAGTTCGATCCGCATATGGCGTTCCGCATCCTGTCGGAGATGAAGGTTCGCAACGCGTTCATTCCGCCGACGGCGCTGCGGCTGATGAAGGCGGTCGAGGATCCCAAGGCGCAGTATGCTTTCGATCTTCGCACGGTCGGGGCGGCGGGGGAGGCGCTGGGTCGCGAGACCTTCAAACAGGCGTCACGGGCGCTTGGCGTCGTGATTGCCGAGTTTTACGGGCAGACGGAGTGCAACATCGTGATTTCCTCCAGCGCCGCCTATGGCGTGCTGAAGGCGGGATCGATGGGGAAGGCGGCGCCCGGGCATGTGGTCGAGATTATCGACCGTGACGGAAAGGTCCTGCCGCGCGGGCAGGTGGGCCAGGTCGCCGTGCGGCGACCCGATCCGGTGATGTTTCTCGGCTACTGGGGCAATCCGGCGGCAACGGAGGCGAAGTTCATCGGCGAATGGATGACGACCGGCGACCAGGCGGTGATGGATGCGGACGGCTATATCAGCTTCTTCGGGCGCGACGACGATGTCATCACCTCGTCCGGCTTCCGCATCGGACCGAGCGAGGTCGAGGATTGCCTCGCCGGCCATCCCGCCGTCCGCATGGCCGCCGTCATCGGCAAGCCGGACCCCGTCCGCACCGAGATCGTGAAAGCCTATGTCGTTCTGGCCGAGGGATACACGGCGTCGGATGCGCTGGCCGCATCCCTTTCCGACTGGGTGAAGACGCGGCTGTCGATGCATGAATATCCGCGCGAAGTCGCCTTTATCGATGCGCTGCCGCTGACGACGTCGGGCAAGATCGTGCGGCGGTTGCTGCGCGACGCCGAGGTTCGATAGGGATCTTGGGCAGGGCAGGCGCGCTCGCCGGCGATTGCGGGCTCGCCAGAGGGGCCCCCGGCCTCTTTGGTCGAAGGCATTTCGTCGCTGGAAACGCTTAGCGAAAACCCTTCGGCGCAAGCGCGCGCATCTTCTCGCGCAGCAGGCGGGCCATGTTGCGGGTGTTGCGGTAGAGGTGGAGCTGGGTCGCGACCTGGCGCACGTCGCGGTCGCGGTTGGCGCGAAGACCGATGACGAGCGTACCCATTTCCTCGCGCTCTTTCCAGAAGCGGCTCATGATCGGGTGATCGGGCACGGCGCAGCTGTCGGATTTCGTGATGTTCGGATCATCGAGATGCCATTCGGTCAGCGCGTTCAAGAGCAGCTTGCCGGGGGAATAGCGGGCATAGGTCTCGTCGTAGCCGGTCTTCCAGGTATAGGCCTCGCCGCCCATCATGAAGACCACCATCGAGGCGATGGCGACGCCGTCGAGATCGATCGTGTGAATGCGGACGGCATCGGCTTCGGCAAGGTTGGTGATCGCCTCGCGGGCAAAGGCCGCGCGGTAACGGTCCATGACGATGGCCGTGCGCTGGCGTCCCTTCCAGCCGGAGGCTTCGAGCGCCAGGAATTCCTCCATGCGCAGGCGGATCTCTTCCGGCTGGCGTGCGACCGCGTGGGTCACCGTGCCGAGGCGGGAAAGCAGCGTCCACTGGCGCCGCACTTCGCGAAGATGTGCCGGACTGATCGCGCCCCGCAGATAGGTGTCTCCATCGAGCGGGCTTTCGAGCACAGGCCGGCTGAACGTGTCGGTCACTGTCAGCGGCAGGTTCCGGCTGATGGCGACGGCGCGGGCGAGACGGGCGAGCGGACCCTTGAGGCGGAGGTCGGGCAAGACCAGGATCGGCGGCAGGCCTGCTTGCGGATTGGCCAGCGCCTCGAACAGGTTGTCGAGCGTTTCCGCGGCTTCCTCCGTATCGAGCAGCGGCGTGCCGAGCGGGCCGAACGGATTGGACCAGACGCGGATGATCGGCGTGCCGATGGCAAAGCCCGGTTTTTCCACCGAGAACGGCATCAGAAACCGCAGCCGGCTGCGGGTGTCGCTGCGGTCGCGAATGATGGCGAGCCGCACGACGCGATCCTCCAGGCGGGGCATGGCGGGGGCGAGGAAACGGCCGGAAAAGAACACGTTGGGCTCGATCGCCCGATGCGACAGGAAATCGAGTTCCTCCTGCAGATCGTAACCGGCGCGGGCGGGATAGACGCAGAATTCACGGCCCGAGCGCCCGACCGGCACCAGCGTGTCGGCAGGGATGTGGTCATGGGCGAGCGGCTCGCGGCGGGGCACCCGGGAGGGCCGGTCGTTGGCGTCTGTCGGGAACTGGGGCGTGGCGCTCATGGTCGGCTGGCCTCTGCATCCATCGGTCTCGTCCTTGCCGTGCCGGCATCGAGACGGTCTGTCCTGACGGGTCTGGAATGGGGGTCGGCAAAGGCAAACAGCCTGATGCCGAAGGTATGGCGCACGGCGACGTGCAGCAGGACCGCCTCGACCATCATGGCGCCCGCGGTTGCCAGAGCGGCACCCGTCAGGCCGAAGACCGGGATGAGGGTAACGTTGAGCGCGATGTTGGCGGCAAGGGCGGCGGCGTAGAGCTTGACGCAGAGCGCCTGCTGGCCCCCCATCGTCAACAGCGCTTCCGCCGGGCCGATGAAGGCCTTGGCCATGATGCCGGCAAAGAGGATCGCCATCAACGGATAGCCGGACACGAAGGCCGGACCGAACAGCGACAGGAGAAAGCCGCCCGAGACGAGCACGCCTCCGCCGACGACGAGCGACGGCCAGAAGCACCACTTCGCGCTTTCGATGGCGATCACGGACAGCTGCTGCCCGTCCGAATGCCCCATCGCGGCGGAGAAGCGCGGTGCGGCGGCGGCCTTGACGGCGAAGAGCACGAAATGAACGAGCGCCATGGTCTTGGCGGCCGCGAAGTAGATCGCGACGCTTTCCGGATCGAGCGCGATGCCGACCAGCACGACGTCGGAATTCGTCAGCATGAAGCCGAAGCCGTCGATGAGGAAGATCGGCAGGGCGACGCGCAGCCAGGTGCGGAATTCGATCCGGATCGGCCCCGTCTTGTAGCGCCTGCGAAGGCGCCAGGTGAGGATGAAGAATTGCCCGACGGTCGCGACATAGGTGGCGGCCATGGCGGCGATCATCGCGGTCTGTGCGGTAGAAGCTTCGCCCAGCCGCACCGCGGCGACCATGAAGACGAGGATGAGCACCGGGCGGACGATATAGGTGGGGCTGAGAGCCGAGACGGCCCAGCTATGGGCCCGCGACGTGCCGTCCATGACATCGCCGAGCGCGATCATCGGCAGGGCGAAGACGCCGAGATACAGCGGCACGAGGTAGTAGCCGTTGACGACATCGCCGAAGAGGACGAGCCCGCCGATGCCGACGAGCGCCAGCGCGGTGGCGGACAGGAGCGCGAAGATCCGGACCGTCGTCATCATGCCGCGGATTTCGTCATGCGCGTTCAGCGCGTGATATTGCGGCACGAATCGGATGATCGCGGTGTGGAACCCAAGGCAGGAGAGGTTTCCGAACAGCACGACCAGAACCCAGACGAAGACGAAGATACCGTATTCGAACTCGCCCATCATGCGGGCCATGACGATCTGGGAGAGGAAGGCGATGCCGGCGCTGACGACACGGATGGCAAAAGCGACGAGCGCCATGCGCTGGGCGCGATGTTTCGGATCATCGCTGGTGAGCAACGGCTCCAGCCATCGCATCAGCGGCAGGAGCCGGTGCTTCAGACCCTGCGGCAGAAGACGTTCTGCCGTTTGACACGCTGCCATGAACACGAAACGCTACCTGACCTGTACGCCATACGACACGGGCCCGATGATGCCGCATCGGCGTTAACATTCCGTTGGGATGGATGCCCGGACGACAGGATTACGACCGGCTCAACGCCACATTGACGCCGAGGCCGACGAGGATCGTGCCGCCGATCTTCTGCATCAGGCGCTCGGCCCGGCCGGAGGTGCGCAGACGCGCGAGAACGGCTTCGGCGAGCAGGACGCAGACGATATCCGCTAGCGAAAACATCATGTTGACGATGGTTCCGAGAACGACGAACTGGAAGGCGACGGGAACGGCGGCGGCGGGATCGACGAATTGCGGCAGGAAGGCGAGGAAGAAGATCGCCGTCTTCGGATTGAGAACCTCGACCATCATGCTCTGCACGAAAGCCCGGCGGGCGGATTTGGGCGCAAGGCCCGGCGTGGCGTTCGCGTCGCCCTCGCGGCGGGCCGGCGTGCGGAACATGGCGATGCCGAGATAGACGAGATAGGCGGCACCGGCGAGCTTGACGACGAGATAGGCCGTCGGCACGGCCTGAAAGAGCATCGACAGGCCTGCGGCGGCGGCGGCCACATGGACATAGCAGCCGAGGTGAATGCCAAGCGTCGCCATCAGCCCGGCGCGCCGGTTGGCCGCAACCGTGCGGGCGGCCACATAAAGCATGGCCGGGCCGGGCAGGAAGGCAAACAGACCCGTGGTGATCAGAAAGGGAAGGAAGAGATCCAGCGATGTCATGATGTGGTCTCCCCGGGTGCTTGGAAACAGGACTTGCAGGGACAATGGCATGCAGCGGACGGCATGCAAAGTGCTTTCAAGCAGACGTCGGTCCATGAAATCGGAAGGATAATCGCCAGAAAAGAAAACACCACGCTCGGTATCGAAGCGTGGTGTTCTCATGGTCGGTCGAGAGAGGCCTTTCCTCAGGCCTCGGTGGCCTCGAAGGCGCCGTGGCAGTGCTTGTACTTCTTGCCGGAGCCGCAGGGGCAGGCTTCGTTGCGGGAGACGCGGCCCCAGGTGGCGGGGTTGGTCGGGTCGCGGTTCTCCGGTGCGACGGTGGCGAGGTTGCGGTCGTCTGCGAATTCGTCCTCGCCCGTCTGGGCGTCGATGTGATGGCCGAACATTTCCGGGGGCTCGGGCTGTGGCGCCTGGGCGGCGTCGCGCACGAGTTCCACGCGCATCAGTTGTGCGGTGACGCCCTGGCGCAGATTGGTCAGGAGCGCCTGGAACAGCTCGAAGGCCTCGCCCTTGTATTCCTGCAGCGGATCGCGCTGGGCATAGCCGCGGAAGCCGATGACGGAGCGCAGGTGGTCGAGATTGACGATATGCTCGCGCCAGAGATGGTCGAGCGTCTGCAGCACAACGGAGCGCTCGACATAGCGCATGATCTCGGGCCCGAAGCGCTCGGCGCGTTCCGTATTGGCCTCGTCTGCGGCGGTGAGAATGCGCTCGCGGATGTCGTTCTCGTCGATGCCTTCCTCGGCCGCCCAGGCGGCGATCGGCAGGTCGAGGTTGAGCGTTTCGCGGACGTCGGTGTTCAGGCCCTCGACATCCCACTGTTCGGCATAGGCTTTTTCCGGAATGCGCTTGGCGACGATGTCTTCGATGACCTCGTGGCGCATGTCGGCCACGGTTTCCGAGACGTCCTCGCTGTCCATCATCTCGATGCGCTGCTCGAAGATGACCTTGCGCTGGTCGTTCAACACGTCGTCATATTTCAAAAGGTTCTTGCGCGTATCGAAGTTGCGCGCCTCGACCTTCTTCTGGGCGCGCTCCAGCGCCTTGTTGATCCAGGGATGGACGATCGCCTCGCCTTCCTTCAGGCCGAGCTTCTGCAGCATCGAGTCCATGCGCTCGGAACCGAAGATGCGCATCAGGTCGTCCTGCAGCGACAGGTAGAATTTCGAGCGGCCGGGGTCGCCCTGACGGCCGGAGCGGCCGCGCAGCTGGTTGTCGATGCGGCGGCTTTCGTGGCGTTCGGTCGCCAGAACGTAGAGACCGCCGGCGGCGAGCGCCTTCTGCTTGAGGACCTGCACTTCAGCCTTGATCGCGGCTTCGCGCTGGTCGCGCTCCGGACCGGGCTCCACGTCGTTCAGCTCGGCTTCGATGCGCATGTCGAGATTGCCGCCGAGCTGGATGTCGGTGCCGCGGCCCGCCATGTTGGTGGCGATCGTCACCGCGCCGGGAACGCCGGCCTGGGAGACGATATAGGCTTCCTGCTCGTGGTAGCGGGCGTTCAGAACCTGGAAATTGGTAAAGCCCTCGCGCTTCAGAAGCGCGGCGAGGAGTTCCGACTTCTCGATCGAGGTGGTGCCGACGAGAACGGGCTGGTCGCGTTCGCGCGCCTGGCGGATTTCCTCGACGATCGCCTTGAACTTCTCCTCCGTCGTCCGGTAGACCTCGTCATGGTCGTCGATACGCTGGATCGGCAGGTTGGTCGGCACTTCCACGACTTCGAGGCCGTAGATGTTGCCGAACTCTTCCGCTTCCGTCGAGGCCGTGCCGGTCATGCCGCCGAGCTTCTCGTACATGCGGAAATAGTTCTGGAAGGTGATCGAGGCGAGCGTCTGGTTCTCGGGCTGGATCGTGACCTTTTCCTTGGCTTCCAGCGCCTGGTGCTGGCCTTCGGAATAGCGGCGGCCCGGCATCATGCGGCCGGTGAACTCGTCGATGATGACGATCTCGTCGCCGCGGACGATGTAGTCCTTGTCGCGCTGGAAGAGCTTGTGGGCCTTCAGCGCGTTGTTGACGTGGTGGACGATCGCGACGTTCTCGACGTCGTAGAGCGTCTCGCCCTTGAGCAGGCCGGCCTGGCGCAGCAGGTTCTCGAGCTTCTCGGTGCCGTCTTCGGAAAAATTGGCCGAGCGCTGCTTTTCATCGATCTCGTAATCGGCCTCGTCCAGCATCGGAATGAAGGCGTCGATCGTCGTGTAGAGCTCGGAGCGGTCGTCGAGCGGGCCGGAAATGATCAGCGGCGTGCGGGCTTCGTCGACCAGGATCGAGTCCACTTCGTCGACGATGGCGAAGAAGTGGCCGCGCTGGACCATCTGGACCCGCTCGTACTTCATGTTGTCGCGCAGATAGTCGAAGCCGAGCTCGTTGTTGGTCGCATAGGTGATGTCGCAGCCATAGGCCGCCTTGCGCTGGTCGTCCGTCAGCCCGTGGACGATGACGCCCGTGGACAGGCCAAGGAAGCCGTAGATGCGGGCCATGGTGGCCGAGTCGCGGCTGGCGAGATAGTCGTTGACGGTGACGACATGCACACCCTTGCCGGCCAGCGCATTGAGATAGACAGGAAGCGTCGCGACCAGCGTCTTGCCTTCGCCGGTCTTCATTTCGGCGATGGATTTCTCGTGCAGGATCATGCCGCCGATCAGCTGAACGTCGAAGGGGCGAAGGCCGAGGACGCGGTGGGCGGCCTCACGGGCCACGGCGAAGGCCGGGACCAGAAGATCGTCCAGGGTCTTGCCGGCGGCCAGCTGCTGGCGGAATTCGACGGTCTTGGCCGCAAGGGCTTCGTCACTCAAAGCCTTCATTTCGGGCTCGAGCGCGCTGATGGCGGCAACACGGGTGTTGTAGCCCTTGACGCGACGATCGTTGGAGGACCCGAAGAGTTTGCGGGCGAGGCCGCCGAGACTGACCATGAAGATGGTCCTTTCATGTGACGTCGGCGTTCCGCGCGTGGGTTCGAATTCCCGTCAACTGCGCCAAAACGCCCGGATCTTGTTCTGGACGCGAGGTTGCGTGACAGATAAGAGGGGGGTCGAATGATGTCAACGGGAGTTGCTGAGCGACGTTTCGCTGAAAATGCCGGTTTTGCAAGGCTACACAACGGCCACATTCTGGTGTTTGTGAGGTCGGCGACCCGGCCGCGAAGGGCGGATCCGGTACCCCATCGGGAAAGGTTTACGGAATGTTGAAATCCAGATTGCTCGCTGCCGTGGCGCTTGGCGCCGTGATCGCGATCCATGGGCCGGTCTTCGCCCAGGATGCCGCCGATCCGGTCGTCGCCAAGGTCGGGACCGCCGAGATCCATCAGTCCGAGCTCGATCTCGCAATGGCCTCGCTCGATCCGCAGCTGGCCCAGCTTCCCGACGAACAGAAGCGCGCCGCAGCCCTTTCGGGTCTCGTCGACGTGAAGCTGCTTGCCAAGGACGCCGAAGCCGAAGGCGTGCAGAACAGCGAAGACTTCAAGAAGCGTCTCGCCTACCTGACGGACCGCGAACTTCACAACGCCTACTTCAAGAAGCACGTCGTCGATGCCGTCACGGCCGACGAGGTCAAGGCGCGCTATGAGAAGGAAGTGTCCGGGATCAAGCCGCAGGAAGAGGTGAAGGCCCGCCACATCCTCGTGAAAACCGAGGATGAAGCCAAGGCCATCATCAAGGACCTCGATGCCGGCAAGGATTTCGCGACGCTTGCCAAGGAAAAGTCCACCGATCCGAACAAGGACGACGGCGGCGACCTCGGCTACTTCACCAAGGAGCGCATGGTGCCGGAATTTTCCGAAGCCGCGTTCGCGCTGGAGAAGGGCGCCTATACGAAGACCCCGGTGAAGTCGCAGTTCGGCTATCACGTCATCCTTCTCGAGGACAAGCGCCTGCAGCCGCCGCCGCCGCTCGAACAGGTCGAGCCGCAGGTCAAGCAGCTCGTCATGCGCGACAAGTATCTGGCGCTTCTGGCCGATGCCAAGAAGGATGCCGGCGTCGAGATCAGCGACCCCGCCCTGAAGAAGGCCTATGACGAGGCCAACAAGGCCGACGAAGCCGGCGCCACCGAAGGCGACGCCGTCGAAGGCGCCAACTAGGCCGGCACTGGCGGCCGGGGCGGTTCTATCCTCCGGGTGAGGATCAGGGCCGCCTTCGCCCCGCGCGCCGGTCTGTCACGCTGCTGTGACAACCGTCCATCATGAGTGAAAATCCCGAAGGCGATCCTTCGGGATTTTCGTTTGCCGAACCTGCCCTCTGCCGTCTCAGTCTCCTGTCAGCCCTTTCCGCGAAGGTCCTTCCATGTCCGGTTCCGTTTCTCCACTTGCCCCGAAAACCTTCGCCGACATGCCGCCGGTGCGCGGCGTGCGCATGGCGACGGCCGAAGCCGGCATCAAGTACAAGAACCGCACGGACGTCCTGATGATGGTGTTCGACGCGCCGGCTGCCGTTGCCGGCGTTTTCACGCGCTCGCTCTGCCCGTCGGCCGCGGTGGATTTCTGCCGCCAGAACCTGTCGGGCGGCGTCGCCCGCGCCGTCGTCGTCAATTCCGGCAATGCCAATGCGTTTACGGGCGTCAAGGGCCGTGCCGCGACCGAACTCACCGCCACATCGGCGGCCGAGGCTGTGGGCTGCGCGACGGGCGAGGTGTTTCTTGCCTCCACGGGCGTGATCGGCGAGCCGCTGGATGCGACCAAGTTCGCCGGCGTGCTCGGCGACATGAATGCCCGCGGGACGGAAGACGTCTGGCTGGAGGCCGCCAAGGCGATCATGACCACGGACACCTATCCCAAGGTCGCGACCCGCTCGGCGACCATCGGCGGCGTCACGGTGACCATCAACGGCATCGCCAAGGGCGCCGGCATGATCGCGCCCGACATGGCGACGATGCTGTCCTTCGTCGTCACGGATGCCAATATCGCGCCGCAGGCCCTGCAGGCCCTGTTGTCTGAGGGCGTCGGCCCGTCCTTCAATTCCGTGACCGTGGATAGCGATACCTCGACGTCGGATACCTTGATGCTGTTTGCAACGGGTGCGGCTTCGGCCGACGGTCAGGCGCGCGTCGAGGATGCGTCGGATGCGGCGCTCGACGGTTTTCGCGAAGCGCTCAATGCCGTGCTGTTCGACCTCGCCTTGCAGGTGGTGCGCGACGGCGAGGGCGCGCGCAAGATGGTGGCCATCACGGTCGAAGGCGCCGAGAGCGATGCCGCCGCCAAGCGGATCGGCCTGTCGATCGCCAATTCGCCGCTCGTGAAGACGGCGGTGGCCGGCGAGGACGCCAACTGGGGTCGCATCGTCATGGCTGTCGGCAAGGCAGGCGAGAAGGCCGACCGCGACCGGCTGGCCATCTGGTTCGGGGATATCCGTGTTGCCGTCAACGGCGAGCGCGACCCGGCCTATTCGGAAGCGGCCGCGACCGCCGTCATGAAGGAGCAGGACATCGCCATCAAGGTCGAGATCGGGCTCGGCTCGGGCACCGCGACCGTCTATACCTGCGACCTCACCAAGGAATATATCGAGATCAATGGCGACTACCGGAGCTGAGTGCGAAACCGGGCTCTTGAGACTGCCGACCGGATATGCCGATGCTGGATGAGACGACACGATGGAAGCTGCCGCTGGTGCGGCGTCTGGAAGCGATCGGCTTTCGGGCCTGGCCGGCCGCGACCGCTGCGTATGATGGCAGCTGGCTGGTGCGGATGACGCCGGCCCACGGCTCGCGGCGGCTGAACTCGATCAACCCGCTCGATCCGCATGACGGCAGCGACATGGCCGGCCGGCTGGAGCGGGCTGCCCGGCAGTTTCGCGACGCCGGTCTGGTTCCGACGGTGCGCCAGACGCCGCTGACGCCGCCCGGCCTCGTCGCCCATCTCGATGCGGAAGGCTGGACGCGTCTGTCCGAAACGGTCGTCATGACGGCGGATATTCCGCCGCATCCGGCCAGCGACGAACTTGGTCATGTGCCGCTGCGCGATGTCGGCCGCTTCGTGGACGCGCGCATCGCTGTTGCCGGCGATCCGCCGGAAAGCAGGGCGGCTTTGACCTCGGTGATCGAGGCGATCCGGGCGGAGTGCGGCCTGTTCCTGTTCGAGGAGATCGGGCAGGGACCGACCGCGGTCGCGCTGGCCGTCCAGGACTACGATCTCGCCGGCCTGCTGCTGGTCGCCGTCCGGCCCGACCGTCGCGGCGAAGGCATCGGCCGCGATATCGTCGGCGCCAGCCTGCGCTGGGCGCGGTTGAAGGGGGCCCGCCAGGCGTGGCTTGCGGTCGAGGCCGACAACGAACCGGCGCTGGCGCTCTATCGCCGGCTCGGCTTCACCGAGGCCTACCGCTATCTCTATCGAACGCCGCCTAAGGAATGACCATGGATTCGACCCCGCCCCGTCGGCTGCTGCTCGTTGCCGCCTGCGCCCTCATCGATGGCGATGGCCGTATCCTTCTGGCACAGCGTCCGGAGGGCAAGTCCATGGCGGGCCTGTGGGAATTTCCCGGCGGCAAGGTCGAGGCGGGCGAGACGCCCGAGGAGACGCTGATCCGCGAACTGGAGGAAGAACTCGGCATCCGCACCAAGGTGGCCTGCCTTGCGCCGCTCACCTTCGCCAGCCACGCCTATGAGGACTTTCACCTGCTGATGCCGCTCTATGTCTGCCGCCGCTACGAGGGCGTACCGCAGGGGCGGGAGGGTCAGGCGCTGAAATGGGTCCGGGCGAAGGCGCTTCGCGACTATCCGATGCCGCCGGCCGACGAGCCGCTCATTCCCTATCTGATGGACCTTCTGTAGCGGCCGACCGTTTCCGCCGCTCATCCGCCTTATCCCGAAAACCTTGCCAACCTCTTCCCGAATACGCTGAAGCAAAGGCCTTTTCGAGGTTCTCCCGCCTGTGCGTTAATGGAACGTTTATCTCCGACGGGCACAATGGCCAGCACGTGATGCCGAGTCGCGCCGCCCTTCGGGAGGACGGGACCGGCGCGCGGCGACCGAGGATGGAAAACGGAGCATTCCGCCGCGTCGGAAAGGCAAGAGGCAGGCCATGGTGGACGATGATTTCTGGAGAACGGTTCAGGACAAGGACCTGACGAAGGGCGAGTACCGGCGCACCGGCGTGCTCAATCTTGCGCTGCTGTTCGGGACGGCGGTCATCGCGCTGACGCTGATTCTGACCCCGATGATGGCCAGCAAAAACACGACCAAGGTTCTCGCGAACGCGCCGATCGACTACGATACCATCTCGACGGGCTCGATACCCGACGACAAGGGTACCAAGCGCTACACCGTCCGCCGCAGCGTCCTGCAGGAAATGCCGGGCGCCGTCTGCATCGTCAATGGCGATGGCGGCAAGAGCGGCTGCTGATCAAATCCGGTTTGGAGGGAATGTCCGTGATGCCCATGTTCCAGCGATTTCTCTCCGACCGTCAGGGCGCGACCGCCATCGAATACGGTCTGATCGGCAGCATCATCGCTGTCGCCATCATCGGCGGTTTCGGGGCCATGTCCAAGGAACTGACGAACGTCTTCAATACGGTCACGAACGCTCTCGTGACGCACGGGCAGTAGTGTCCTCACCTTCCGGTGATTGAAAGCGCGCGGCGGCCTGTCAGGTGTCGCCGTCGCTTGTTCTCGCGTCCCGTGCTCACGTCTCCTCCACCTTCAGCGCATCTGCGAGACGCATCTTGGCCGAGCCCGGTGCAAGCGGTTTCTGCTGGCTTTCATGCGGTGCCCAGCCCGAGAGGAAGATGACCGAAAAGGTCGCGCGGATGCGGCCGTCCGGATCGGCGAAGCGTTCGGCATAGAGTTCGGCAGCGCGCAGGAACACGGCGCGGGACAGGGGCTTGCGGCTGCGCGCGGCCAGCGGATTGGTCATCCCCATCGCCTTCAGATCCTTCATCAGCGCAAACAGCGAGGCATAGCGGACCGTATAGGTTTCGGTATCCGTCACGGGCAGGGCGAAGCCCGCGCGCTGCAGCAGGGCGCCGATGTCGCGGACGTCGGCAAAGGGGATGACACGCGGGCTGGCGCCTCCGGTGATCTCGCTTTCGGCGGCAAGCAGCACCTCGCGCAGTTCCTGCAGCGTCCCGTTGCCGGGAATGGCCGCAAGGAACAGGCCGTCCGGTGCGAGCGCCCGCCGGATCTGGATGAACACGCCCGGCGTATCGTTGGTCAGGTGAAGGGAGAGCGGCGACACGACGAGATTGACGCTGGCGGGTGCGACCGGCACCGTTTCGAGCGGCGCGATAGCGATCTCCTCCGATCCGCCGAAGGCCGCGTCGGTCTCGACGCGCGTCAGCCTGCCGATCTTGCCGGTGGCCATCACGGCGCGGGCGGTCAAACCGGTATAGCCATGCAGTTCGACCGCCGTCTCGAAGCGGCGTTCCACGACCGCGAGCCGCTCGGCAAGATCCTGGCCCACGATGTCGAGCAGGAACTGGGCCTTCTCATCGCCGGCCTTCAGGGCGCGCAGGCGCCGGGCTTCAACAAGAGGCTGGTCAAATACGATATCCACGATAGTCTCCTTCTCTCGGCCTATATCATCGCCGGCGCGCGACTGCGCAAGAGCGGGCGCCATCTTCTAACGGTCGAGCGCGCGGAAGGACGCATCCGGCAGATGGAGGTGGAGTGGCAGCCCGTGGAAACGACGAGCCGAAACGCGGCCGAACGCGCCGACCCACCGGGCGACGATCCGGATGCGGGTGAGCGCCCACACGGCCGCGTCGGGCGCGTCCGTGCCGCGCTCGTTGCGGGATCGCTGGCGGTCGGTCGGCGTGCTGCCGATCTTCTCTATCCGCCGGTCTGTCGCGGCTGCGCCCGCTTCGTTCAGTCGCATGCGGCCGTTTGCCCGCTCTGCTGGGCAAGCCTCCGCCTGATCGAGCGGCCGTTCTGCGAGGTGCTCGGCGTTCCTTTTTCCCACGATCTCGGTCGGGGCATCCTATCGGCCGATGCGATCGCCAACCCGCCGCCGTTCACGCGGCTGCGGTCCGTGGCCATCCATACGGGGATCGCGCGCGATCTCGTGCATGCGCTGAAATATACCGACCGGACGGATCTCGCGCCGATGATGGCGGCCTGGATGCTCAGGGCCGGGGAGGGGGCGGTCGAGGCGGCCGAGGCGATCGTGCCGGTACCGCTGCACAAATACCGGCTCTGGTCGCGCCGCTTCAATCAGTCGGCGGAACTGGCGCGTGCGCTCGCCCGTCTCTCCGGCCGGCCGATGGTGTCGGAGGCGCTGGTGCGGCAACGGCCGACGGCGCGGCAGGTGGGTCTGGGTGCGGCGCAGCGTCAGGACAATGTGCGCGGGGCGTTCCGGGTGACGGAGGCGGGCCAGCCGCTCGTCGCCGGGCGGCGGATCGTTCTGGTCGACGACGTCTACACGACCGGTGCCACGGTTGCCGCCGCGACGCGGGCCCTGAAGCGCGCCGGGGCGAGCGAGGTGACGGTTTTGACCTTTGCAAGAGCCGTGACCGTGCTTATATGACCGGAGGACGACAGGCGGCGGGGCCAGACGGTTCCAGCCGAACGTGTCGGACATCGCAGGGCATCAGCGTCATGCTGGTGTGGAAACACTCCGAACTCAGGTATCGTTCATGGCTTCCGTCGTACTCTATACCCGTCAGGCCTGTGGCTATTGCTCGGCCGCCAAGAAGCTTCTGTCCAGCAAGGGCGTTTCCTTCGAGGAGCATGACGCGACCTATTCGCCCGATCTTCGCCAGGAGATGATC
This sequence comes from Rhizobium sp. PP-F2F-G48, assembly GCF_004342335.1. NCBI lineage: Bacteria > Pseudomonadati > Pseudomonadota > Alphaproteobacteria > Hyphomicrobiales > Rhizobiaceae > Rhizobium > Rhizobium sp. PP-F2F-G48. The sequence goes on from NZ_SLVH01000013.1 coordinate 118,486, forward strand.
GCCAAGTCGAATGGCGGCTCCACCTTCCCGCAGATCTTCATCAACGGCCAGCATGTCGGTGGCTGTGACGACCTGCATGCGCTCGACCGGGCCGGCAAGCTCGATCCCATGCTGGCAGCCTGAGGATACCGCCCTCATGACCGTCCGCGTTGCCGCCATCCAGATGTGCTCCGGCACCGCGCCCGAACGGAACGCTGCCGTCCTGGCGGACCTCGTCCGCGAGGCGGCCGGGCAGGGCGCGACCTATGTCCAGACCCCGGAAATGACGGGCGCCCTGCAACGCGACCGCGCAGCCCTGCGGGCCGCCCTTCGCGGGGAAGACGACGACGTGATCGTGCAGACCGCGCGCAAGCTTTCCGCCGAGCTCGGCATCCACCTCCATATCGGCTCGACGGCCATCGGTCTTTCCGACGGCAAGATCGCCAATCGCGGATTTCTCTTCGGGCCGGATGGCGAAAAGATCTGCCATTACGACAAGATCCACATGTTCGACGTCGATCTCGACAATGGCGAAAGCTGGCGGGAAAGCGCGGCCTATACGCCGGGTGAAACGGCTCGGCTCGCCGATCTCCCGTTCGGCAAGCTCGGCTTTGCGATCTGCTACGATGTGCGGTTTCCCGAGCTTTTTCGTCGTCAGGCGGTGGCGGGAGCCGAGATCATGACCGTTCCCGCCGCCTTCACGCGCCAGACCGGCGAGGCGCATTGGGAAATCCTGCTGCGGGCCCGGGCCATCGAGAACGGCTTTTTCGTCATCGCCGCCGCACAGGGCGGTGTGCACGAGGACGGGCGCGAAACCTTCGGGCATTCGATCATCGTCGATCCCTGGGGTCGTATCCTCGCCGAGGCCGGCCCGAGCGGCGCGGCCGTCATCACGGCGGATCTCGACATTGCTGCCGTTGCCGGTGCGCGCGGAAAGATCCCCAATCTCAAGAATGCGCGGGAATTCTCGGTCGCACCCCTGGATGTCAGCACCCGGACAAGCGGGGGCGCCATCGCGTGATACGCTATGCGTTGACCTGTGATGCGGGACATGGCTTCGAAGGCTGGTTCGGGTCGAGTTCCGACTTCGATGCCCAGTCCGAAAGCGGACTGGTGACCTGTCCCGTCTGCGGGACGGCAGCTGTCAGCCGTGCGCTGATGGCGCCGGCGCTTTCGACCGGGCGGCGCAAGGACAAGCAGCGCGGCCTGATGAGGGATCAGGCGCAGCAAGCGGCCCTGTCGAAGATCCGCGAGATGGTCTCCACCATTCGCGCCAATGCCGAGGATGTCGGCGAAAAATTTCCCGAGGAAGCCCGCAAGATCCATTATGGCGAGGCCGATGCCCGCGGCCTGATCGGCCGGGCGACGCTGGAAGAGGCGCGGGCGCTTCTCGAGGAGGGCATCGACGTCGCGCCGCTGCCGATCCTGCCCGACGAGGTGAACTGAGACGCTTTCCCGGCTCGATCAGTCGCGGGGGCGCTTGGCGATCATCATGTAGTTGACGTCCATGTCACGCGAGAGATTCCACTGGTTCGTGAACAGGCTGAAGAAGACGCCGGTGCGCTCCGTGATGGTCAGTCCCGATGCGGAGAGCGGCTTTTCGATTTCTTCCGGGCGGACCAGCTTTTCATATTGATGGGTACCGCGGGGCAACCAGCGCAGGACATTTTCGGCGGCGAAGATGGCGAGCGCTGCCGCCTTCATCGTCCGGTTGATCGTCGCGACCACCATCATGCCGCCCGGGCGGACCATGGAGGCGCAGGTGGACAGGAAGAAATCGACATCGGAGACATGCTCGACCACCTCCATGTTGAGAACGATATCGAAGGTTTCTCCGGCCGCAGCCAGCGCTTCGGCGGTCACCGCCCGGTAATCGACGGACACGCCGCTGCCGGCGGCATGGGTTTCGGCGATGCGGATATTCTTCTCGGAGGCATCGGCGCCGACCACGTCCGCGCCCATGCGGGCCATCGGCTCGGACAGGAGCCCGCCGCCGCAGCCGATATCGAGGACGCGCAGGCCCTCCAGCGGACGCGGCGCCTTCGGGTCGCGGCCGAAGGTTTCGGCAGCCCGGTCGCGGATGAAGGACAGGCGGACCGGATTGAACTTGTGCAGCGGCTTGAACTTGCCGTGCGGGTTCCACCATTCCGCCGCCAGCGCCGAGAAGCGATCGACTTCGGACTGGTCGATGGTCGTGCGGGCCGCGTCTGTCATGGTGTCGTCTCCGGAAAACTCAGGCGTTCTCCGTGAAGTCGTCCGGCACCCCGCTCTTGTCAAGGCCTGCGACATTTCCTCTCTCGCCCCACAGGCGGGATGCGGCCTCCGTTCCTGGCCCCCGTTCCTGGGCCATTGCGCGTTTCCGGCAACTTCGCTATGGAACCGCCAACTTCGGCAGGCGCGCGGCGCGCGCAATCTCTGGTACCGGTAGAGGCAGATGGCACGCATCGTGATGAAATTCGGCGGAACCTCCGTCGCGGACATGGATCGCATCCGGGTCGTCGCCCGGCATGTGAAACGCGAGGTGGATGCCGGACATGAGGTCGCCGTCGTCGTATCCGCCATGTCGGGCAAGACCAATGAGCTCGTCGGCTGGACGCGCGATGCCTCGCCCATGCACGATGCTCGCGAATACGATGCCGTCGTCGCCTCCGGCGAACAGGTGACATCCGGTCTGCTTGCCATCGCGCTGCAGCACATCGGCATCAACGCCCGCTCCTGGCAGGGCTGGCAGATCCCGATCCGGACCGACAACGCCCATGGCGCGGCGCGGATCATGGATATCGACGGAACGGACCTCATCCGCCGCTTCGGCGAAGGCCAGGTGGCCGTCGTTGCCGGCTTCCAGGGGCTTGGCCCCGACAACCGGATCGCCACGCTCGGTCGCGGCGGCTCGGATACGAGCGCGGTCGCCATTGCGGCCGCGGTCAAGGCCGATCGCTGCGACATCTATACCGACGTGGACGGCGTCTACACGACCGACCCGCGCATCGTGCCGAAAGCGCGCCGCCTGAAGAAGATCGCGTTCGAGGAAATGCTGGAAATGGCATCTCTCGGCGCCAAGGTGCTGCAGGTGCGCTCGGTCGAGCTTGCCATGGTGCACAAGGTCCGCACCTTCGTGCGCTCCAGTTTCGAAGACCCCGACGCGCCCGGCATGGGCGATCTTTTGAACCCGCCGGGAACGCTGATTTGTGATGAGGAAGAGATCGTGGAACAGGAAGTCGTGACCGGCATCGCCTATGCCAAGGATGAGGCGCAAATTTCGCTGCGGCGTCTGAACGATCGCCCGGGCGTCTCCGCCGCGATCTTCGGACCGCTCGCCGAAGCGCATATCAATGTCGATATGATCGTCCAGAACATCTCCGAAGACGGATCGAAGACCGACATGACCTTCACCGTGCCGTCCGGCGATGTCGACAAGGCGCTGCGCGTGCTCGACGCGGAGAAGACCAAGATCGGCTTCGACGCGATCCAGAACGAATCGGGCCTCGCCAAAGTGTCGGTCATCGGCATCGGCATGCGCAGCCATGCCGGCGTTGCAGCGTCGGCTTTCCGTGCGCTGGCCGACAAGGGCATCAACATCAAGGCAATCACGACCTCGGAAATCAAGATTTCCATCCTGATCGACGGTGCGTATGCCGAATTGGCCGTTCGGACTTTGCATTCCGTCTACGGGCTGGATAAGAATTAAGCGAAGCGGCCGAAGGGCTGCCGCCCGAGGTGTCTGCACCTCCACTCTTTGATCGGGGAGACGTTGCGCGATGAGAGACCTGTCCGGTCCACGCGTTCTTCTCAAGCGGCTGCGCGAACTGATGGCGGAGCCGCTCGAGCCGCAGGAGCGGCTTGACCGGATCGTGCGTCAGATCGCACAGAACATGGTTGCGGAAGTCTGCTCGGTCTATGTGCTGCGCTCCGACGGCGTTCTCGAACTCTACGCCACCGAGGGCCTGAACAAGGATGCCGTGCATCTGGCGCAGTTGCAGATGGGGCAGGGCCTCGTCGGAACGATCGCGGCCAGCGCGCGCCCGCTCAATCTCTCCGATGCCCAGTCGCACCCCGCCTTCACCTACCTCCCGGAAACGGGCGAGGAGGTCTACCACTCCTTCCTCGGCGTGCCGATTTTGCGCACCGGCCGGTCGCTCGGCGTTCTCGTCGTGCAGAACAAGGCAAGCCGCACCTATCGCGACGACGAGGTGGAGGCGCTCGAGACCACGGCCATGGTGCTGGCCGAAATGGTGGCGACCGGCGAACTCAAGAAGATCACGCGGCCGGGACTCGAACTCGACCTGTCGCGTCCCGTGACGATCGAAGGCTCCGGTTTCAACGAGGGCGTCGGTCTCGGCTATGTCGTCCTTCACGAACCGCGAATCGTCGTCACCAATCTCCTGAACGACGATACCGACAAGGAACTGTCGCGGCTCGGCGAGGCGCTGGGATCGCTGCGGATCTCGATCGACGACATGCTGTCGCGGCGCGACGTGTCGATGGAGGGCGAGCATCGCGCGGTGCTCGAAGCCTACCGGATGTTTGCCCATGATCGCGGCTGGGTGCGCAAGCTCGAAGAGGCCATCCGCAACGGCCTGACGGCGGAAGCCGCGGTCGAGCGCGTGCAGAGCGAGACGAAGGCGCGGATGATGCGCCTGACGGACCCCTATCTGCGCGAGCGGATGCATGATTTCGACGATCTGGCCAACCGGCTGCTGCGGCAATTGACGGGCTATGGCGCACGCGTGTCGGACAAGGATTTCCCGGTCGATGCCGTGGTCGTCGCGCGGGCGATGGGCGCTGCCGAGCTGCTCGATTATCCGCGCGAGAACATCCGCGGGCTGGTGCTCGAAGACGGCGCGGTGACGAGCCATGTCGTCATCGTCGCGCGGGCCATGGGGATTCCGGTGGTCGGCCAGGCGGCCGGTGCCGTGGCGCTCGCGGAAAACGGCGATGCGATGATCATCGACGGCGACGATGCCAAGGTGCACCTGCGCCCGATGGCCGATCTTCAGCGCGCCTATGAGGAAAAGGTCCGTCTGCGCGCACGCCGGCAGGAGCAGTTCCGCGCGCTTCGCGGCGTCGAGCCGGTGACGAGGGACGGCAGCCGGATCCGGCTGCAGATGAATGCCGGCCTGATGGTCGATCTGCCGCAGCTCGACGAATCGGGTGCCGAGGGCATCGGCCTCTTCCGCACCGAGCTGCAGTTCATGATCGCCTCGACCATGCCGCGGATGGAAGAGCAGGAAGCCTTTTACCGCAATGTGCTGAAACAGGCCGCCGGCAAGCCGGTGACCTTTCGCACGCTCGACATCGGTGGCGACAAGGTGGTCCCCTACTTCCGCGCGGCGGAGGAGGAGAATCCGGCGCTCGGCTGGCGGGCGATCCGCCTGTCGCTCGACCGGCCCGGCCTGCTGCGCACGCAGTTGCGCGCAATGCTGCGGGCTTCGGCAGGCCAGGAACTGCGCATCATGTTGCCGATGGTCACCGAGGTCTTTGAGCTGAAGGCCGTGCGCGAGCTGTTGCAGAAGGAAATCCAGCGGCAGTCGAAGGTCGGCGAGCAGCTGCCGCGCAAGCTGCAGTTCGGTGCGATGCTGGAAGTGCCGGCGCTGCTCTACCAGCTGGACGAGTTGATGCACGAGGTCGATTTCGTCTCGGTCGGGTCCAACGATCTGTTCCAGTTCACGATGGCGGTGGACCGCGGCAATTCCCGCGTCTCGGATCGTTTCGACGTGCTGAGCCGGCCGTTCCTGCGGATGCTGCGCGATATCGTGCGCGCCGGCGAGCGCAACGCCACCTCCGTCACGCTCTGCGGCGAGATGGCGTCGAAGCCGCTTTCGGCGCTGGCCTTGCTCGCGATCGGCTTCCGTTCGCTGTCGATGTCTCCGACGGCGGTCGGACCCGTCAAGGCGATGTTGCTGGCGACCAATCTGGCGCGCCTGTCGCCGGAACTGAACACCCTGCTGGACGACACCAAGGGAACGCGCACGCCGCGGGAGCTTCTGAAGGCCTTTGCGGCGGACAACGATATTCCGTTGTAGGGGCCGGGCAGGCGCTGAGAATAAGAGAAGAACGTCCCTCTCTGCCCTGCCGGAGAGGGACGTTCTTCCTTTCTGACATTCGAGATTTTGCCGCGGAGCGGCCTGGAGTAAGCATTGGCCACATTACCTGTCGAGAAGATGCGGGAGCTGGAGCGGCGGTTCGGCGAGATCGAGGCGCGCATGTCGGCGGGGCCGGCGGCCGATGTCTATGTCAAGCTCGCATCCGAATATTCCGAGCTTCAGCCGGTGGTCGCAAAGATCCGCCAGTACGAAAAAGCGCGGGCGGAGCTTGCCGACATCGAGACGCTTTTGTCCGACAAGACGACCGACCGCGACATGCGCGACCTCGCCGAGATGGAAAAGCCGGAGATCGAGGAACGGCTGGAAAAGCTCGGAAGCGAGATGCAGATCCTGCTCTTGCCGAAGGACGCTGCCGACGAGAAGAGCGCCATCCTCGAAATCCGCGCGGGAACCGGCGGCTCGGAGGCGGCCCTTTTCGCAGGCGATCTCTTCCGCATGTATGAGCGCTACGCCGCCGACAAGGGCTGGAAAGTCGAGGTGCTCAGCGCCAGCGACGGCGACGCCGGGGGCTTCAAGGAAATCATCGCCACCGTGACCGGACGTGGCGTGTTCTCCAAGCTGAAATTCGAATCGGGCGTGCACCGCGTCCAGCGGGTGCCGGATACGGAAACGCAGGGGCGTATCCACACCTCCGCCGCCACCGTCGCCGTGCTGCCCGAGGCCGAGGATATCGACATCGACATCCGCGCCGAGGACATCCGCATCGATACGATGCGCTCCTCGGGTGCCGGCGGCCAGCACGTCAACACGACCGACAGCGCGGTGCGCATCACCCATATGCCCTCCGGCATCGTGGTCACGAGTTCGGAGAAATCGCAGCACCAGAACCGGGCGAAGGCCATGCAGGTGCTGCGGTCGCGCCTTTACGACATGGAACGGCAGAAGGCGGACAGCGAGCGCTCGGCCTCCCGCAAGAGCCAGGTCGGTTCCGGCGATCGGTCGGAGCGCATCCGCACCTATAACTTTCCCCAGGGCCGGGTGACGGATCATCGTATCAACCTGACGCTCTACAAGATCGACCGGATGATGATGGGCGAGATCGACGAGGTGGTGGATGCATTGCTGGCCGATTACCAGGCCGACCAGCTCGCCCGTCTCGGCGAACAGCAGGGCTGACCGGTGGGCGATACGGTCGACAGTCTGGCCGCCGAGGTGCGGACGGCGCTCCGGCAGGCGGATTTCGACGATCCGGCGCAGGAGGCGCGCATTCTCGTCGGCGGTCTGCTCGGCCTGACGCCGACAGGGCTGATGAGCCGGGGCGGTGATGTCGTCGCGACGGACAAGGCGGCATCGATCCGCGCCGCGATCACGCGTCGGCTGGCGCGCGAACCGCTGCACCGCATTCTGGGTCGCCGGGATTTCTACGGGCTGACATTGTCGCTGTCGCCGGAAACGTTGGAGCCGCGGCCGGATACGGAAACGCTGGTCGAGGCGATGCTTCCGCATGTGCGTGCGACGGTGGCGCGGATCGGCGCGTGCCGGATTCTGGATCTCGGCACGGGCACGGGGGCGATCTGCCTGGCGCTGCTGAGCGAGGTTGCCGAGGCGACCGGGGTCGGCGTCGATCTTTCGGCCGACGCTCTCTCGACGGCGGCGGCCAATGCGCGGGCCCACGGGCTCGCCGAACGCTTCCGGACGGTGGAAAGCGACTGGTTCGAAACGATCGAGGGGCGCTACCATGTCGTCGTTTCGAACCCCCCATACATCCGCTCCGACATCATCGACGGGCTCGATCCGGAGGTCCGGCTGTTCGATCCGATGCTGGCGCTCGATGGTGGGACCGACGGACTGGATGCCTACCGGACCATTGCCGGCCGCGTCGCGGGCGTCCTTGAAGATGAGGGCGTGGTCGGTCTGGAAATCGGGTTCGATCAGAAGGACAGTGTGACGCGCATCTTCGCTGTGGAAGGTTTCGAGAGAACGCATTTCCTGCGCGATCTCGGCGGGAACGACCGGGTGCTTGTCTTCCGCCGTGCCGATGTTGCGAGCGTATGACGGTTCGGCCGTCAAACCTGTGGGAAAGCGGGCGTTTACTCGCTCCGCACCGCGGCGTTCTTTTCGCATATGCAAAGAAAAGGCTTGGAATTGCCGGGGAAGACGGCTAGGTTGCCGCCACGCACTGAGCAGACGGTCAAGGATTTCAGGATTCGTTCCGGTCAGACCTCTCCGCAGGGAATGCTCTTCTGACACAAGAGCTTGGGTCGACAGTGCCTGGTGCGGGTACCTGTTAATTTGACGCCAACCAGCAAGATGCCTTTTCAGGCTGCTGGGTCGCGGCGTGCCTTCTCGTTCTGCCTCCCCCTGATGTCGGGAGCTGCGAGGGGGTGTTTACCACGATGGCCGGAGCCATGAGGCCGGACGCCATATGAACCATCATGATCAAGAGATTTCGGGTGACGATAGGATGAGGCCAGGACAGCAGAACAAGCGCGGCCGTGGGCGTAACAACAATAATAACAACAATAACAATGGCGGCGGCGGCGGCAACAACAATCATAACCGGAAGGGGCAGAACCCGCTCACCCGGACCTATGACAGCTCCGGCCCAGACGTTAAGATTCGCGGCACCGCGCAGCATATCGCCGAGAAGTACACGACGCTCGCCCGGGATGCCCAGAGCTCCGGCGACCGTGTCATCGCCGAAAACTATCTTCAGCATGCCGAGCACTACAACCGCATCATTGCTGCCGCACAGGCGCAGATGCAGGAGCGCTTCCAGCGCGACGATCGCCAGTCCTATGACGGCAACGACATGGACGGCAACGACCGTGACGGCATGATGGATGACGATCAGGATCAGGGCTATGACGACCAGCCCGCCATGATCCAGCAGCCGACGCCCCGTCGCGAACAGCCCCGCCAGCCGCAGCCGCAGCCGCAACAACGGGCCGAGCGCACCGAGCGGCCGGACCGTCAGGAACGGTCGGATCGCAACGAACGTCCGGTTCAGGCGGAACGCCAGGACCGTCAAGAGCGCCCGGATCGCCCAGAGCGCAATGAGCAGGCCGAGCGGCCCGAACGTGCAGAACGGCCCGAACGTGCAGAACGGACCGAACGCGCCGAGCGGCCGGAACGGGCTGAGCGTGCCGAACGCGCACCGCGTGCGGAGCGCCAGCCCCGCGGCGAACGTCCGGCTGCTGCCCAGCATCCCGTGGCCGCAGCGCCGGAAACCGTCATCGACGGAACCGGCCCGCAGCCGGAGATCGAAGGCACGCCCGCCGAGGTCATCATCGAAGAAGAAGCCTCTGCCGGCCGCGCCCCGCGCCGCCGCGCTGCGCCGCGTCCCCGTCGTCCGCGCCGCACAGAAGGTGCAGCGGAAGAGGGTGCCGCCGGCGAGCAGCCGGAAGCACCGGCTCTGGCCGATTCCGAGTAAGCGGTCGCAAGATCATCGCAGGGAGAAGGGCGGCGGCAACGTCGCCCTTTTTCGTGGGCGGTTCTATTTCCGCAAGTAGCTCTTCGCGCCGCTGTCGGACAGGCAGAACCGCCCGCCGCGTGGGCCGGTGCAGAACGTGCCGCTGCGGCAGGCGCAGCTCGTCGTGCCCGTTGCTGGTGCCGATGTGACGGGCGCTGGCTGGGGTGACGTCCCGAGAAGCCCGAGCGGCCGATGGGTTGCTGAGCAGGACATCTTGCTGGCGCTGATCGAACCGTCGCGGCAGATGAAGCGCTCTCCCTGACAGTGATCGATACCGCCTTTCCTGCCGCTGCACGGCGTGTTTCCGGCCGCGGATGCGGGCCCGGCGACGAGGCTGACAAGAACGATCGTCCTGGCAATGGCGGAGAGGATGGTTCGAAAGGAGGCTTGCGGGTTTGTGCTTGGCATGGATAGGCGTTCCGGGGCGTCGGGTTGCCCTGAGATGGGGCTCCCCTCGGTTCGGGATTTCTAAGTGTTTGTCAATTCTTACAAATAGGATGCAGGCGGTGGGAAACGTCGTCGCGCCGATGCGAATGAGGGTATGGTCGCGCCGAAACGCTGCGCGATCTTGCAGATTCGCTTCCTGCGCTTTTGCACCGTTTTGTGCGACATGCTTTATCGTAAGGGGAGGGGGACCGGCCATGGCTGGGAATGACGAGACCTGGAAGATCCTGCGTTCGCGGTCTCTGATCCGCGACCGGCGTATCGATGTCCGTGTGGACGCCTGCGAGACGCCGTCCGGGCTCCGCGTCGATCCCTATTATGTTCTGACCTATCCCGACTGGGTGGCGGTCGTGGCGATTACGCCGGATCGGCAGATGGTGCTGGTCCGTCAGTATCGGCATGCTGTGGGCAAGGTTCTGCTGGAAGCGCCAGCCGGCAGCATGGAAGCAAGCGACGAGAGCCCGGAGGCGGCGGCGCGGCGGGAGCTGCTGGAGGAAACCGGATATCGCTGCGAGCGGATGGAATGGCTGAGTTCGCTCTATCCCAATCCCTCGATGCAGACGAACCGGGTGCATGCCTTTCTTGCTCACGATGTCGTCCGCGTGGACGACCAGAAGCTTGATGCGGAAGAAGACGGGCTGACGGTCGAGCTGTTGCCGATCGAAACCGTGCTCGCCGGTCTGGGCACCGGACTGATCGGCCAGTCGATGCATGTGGCCGCCATCCTCCAGGCGATGACGGTGCTGCCTCGGCTGGAGCCGACGCCCGAAGCGGATGCTGCGTCCCGCACCGAGGTAACGCCCGTGCCGCCGCTGTCCCAGCCCGCCAGACGCGACGCGCGCGCGACGGGGACGGATGGTGCCGGGATGCGCGTCTTCGGCATCGATTTCACCTCGGCTCCCTCACGGCAGAAGCCGATCACCTGCGTCGAGTGCCGGCTGGACGGGGGGACGCTGCGGTTCGCGGCGCTGCATCGCTGGACGCATTTCGAAGGCTTCACGGGTTTTCTCTCCTCCTCGGGCCCTTGGATCGCCGGGCTCGACTTTCCCTTCGGGCAGTCGCGAAAATTCATCGAGACGATCGGCTGGCCGTTGTCGTGGGAGGCTTATGTCGGTCATGTCTCGGGGCTTTCGCGGGCGGCGTTCTATGAGATGCTGACGGCGTATCGCCTGCCGCGGGCGGCGGGTGACAAGGAGCACCAGCGGTTCATCGATCGCTCGACGGGCGGGATCAGTCCGCAAAAACTGCATGGGGTGCCGGTCGGGCTGATGTTCTACGAGGGTGCGCGCCGGCTGCTGGCCTCCGATGTGCACCTGCCGCTGCTGCGGGCGGGCGATCCGAGCCGCGTCGTGGTCGAGGCCTATCCCGGCGTGATGGCGCGGCGGCTGATCGGGCGGCGATCCTACAAGAACGATACGCGCAGCCTGCAGACGCCGGCGCTTCTCGCGGCCCGCCTCGATCTCTTCGACCGCCTCTGCGATCCCGCCGCCGATCTTTCCCGCAGCGGCCTTCGGATCGAAGCGCCGCGCACGCTTGCCGATGAGCCCACAGCGGATGCTCTGGATGCGCTCCTCTGCGCCGTGCAGGCAGGATGGGCCTATGGGCAAAAGGACGCTGGTTTCGGCATCCCGCCGCAGGCCGATCCGCTGGAGGGCTGGATCGTCGATCCCGCCCTTTTGCGGGCCTTCGATCCGACGCAAACAATCTCGCGATAAAGCCGAGGCAAGGCCGATTCTGCTCTTTAATTCGGCAAAAATGCCTCCCATATCTCTCTGCGAAGCGGGATGAAGCTGCACGCCGCAGCCTCTTCTCGCGATACCGGGCTTGCCGATTTCGGGAGCCTGATCCCAATCGCCGGGGCGTGCCGCATGGGCGTACCGGTTCCAAGGAGACAGACGATGGATATCGAAAAATATTCCGAACGTGTTCGCGGTTTCCTGCAATCGGCGCAGACCTATGCGCTGTCGGCAGGCCACCCCCAGTTCACGCCCGAGCATGTGCTGAAAGTGCTGCTCGATGACGATCAGGGCATGGCCGCCTCGTTGATCGAGCGCGCCGGCGGCCGGGCGAAGGACGCCAAGCTCGCCAATGATGCGGCCCTCGCAAAGCTGCCGAAGGTTTCCGGCGGCAATGGCGGCATCGCCCTGTCGCAGCCGCTGGCCAAGGTGTTCACGACGGCCGAAGAGGCGTCGAAAAAGGCCGGCGACAGCTTCGTCACCGTCGAGCGCCTGTTGCTGGCGCTGGCCGTGGAAACTTCCGCCTCGACCGCGCAGTCGCTGTCCAAGGCCGGCGTGACCGCCGCGCGGCTGAACCAGGCGATCAACGACATCCGCAAGGGCCGCACCGCCGACGGCGCCAATGCCGAAGCCGGATTCGATGCGCTGAAGAAATATGCACGCGACCTGACGGCGGACGCGCGGGACGGCAAGCTCGACCCCGTGATCGGCCGCGACGACGAAATCCGCCGCACGATCCAGGTGCTGTCGCGTCGCACCAAGAATAATCCGGTGCTGATCGGGGAACCCGGCGTCGGCAAGACGGCGATCGCCGAGGGCCTTGCCCTGCGCATCGTCAATGGCGACGTGCCGGAAAGCCTGAAGGACAAGCGGCTGATGGCGCTCGACATGGGCGCTCTGATTGCGGGCGCGAAGTTTCGCGGCGAGTTCGAGGAACGGCTGAAAGCCATTCTCTCGGAAGTGCAGGCGGATGCGGGCGAGATCATCCTGTTCATCGACGAGATGCACACGCTGGTCGGCGCCGGCAAGGCCGATGGCGCCATGGATGCGTCCAACCTCCTGAAGCCGGCGCTGGCGCGCGGCGAGCTGCACTGCGTCGGCGCGACCACGCTCGACGAGTACCGCAAGCATGTGGAAAAGGATGCGGCGCTTGCCCGCCGGTTTCAGCCGGTCTTGGTCAACGAGCCGGATGTCGAGGATACGATCTCGATCCTGCGCGGCCTGAAGGAGAAGTACGAGCAGCATCACAAGGTGCGGATTTCGGACGCGGCGCTGGTCGCGGCCGCGACGCTGTCGAACCGCTACATCACCGATCGGTTCCTGCCCGACAAGGCGATCGACCTGATGGACGAGGCCGCGTCGCGGCTGCGGATGCAGGTGGATAGCAAGCCGGAGGAACTGGACGAGCTCGACCGCCGGATCATGCAGCTGAAGATCGAGCGGGAGGCCCTGAAGAAGGAAACCGACCGCGCGTCGAAGGATCGGCTGGAAAAGCTGGAGGTGGATCTGACCGGGCTCGAGGAACAGGCTGATGCGCTGACCGCGCGGTGGCAATCGGAAAAATCCAAGCTCGGCCTTGCCGCCGATCTGAAGCGGCAGCTGGACGAAGCCCGCAACGAACTGGCCATCGCCCAGCGCAAGGGCGAGTTCCAGCGGGCCGGGGAGCTTGCCTATGGCGAGATTCCGAAGCTCGAAAAGGAGTTGCAGGAGTCCGAGGCGCAGGACGGTTCCGCCGCATCCATGGTTCAGGAAGTGGTGACGCCGGACAATATCGCGCACATCGTTTCGCGCTGGACCGGAATTCCGGTCGACAAGATGCTGGAAGGCGAGCGCGAAAAGCTGTTGCGGATGGAAGACGATCTGGCGCAGTGGGTCGTTGGGCAGGGCGATGCCGTTCAGGCCGTGTCGCGTGCCGTTCGTCGTTCGCGCGCCGGGCTGCAGGACCCGAACCGGCCGATCGGCTCGTTCATCTTCCTCGGCCCGACCGGTGTCGGCAAGACGGAGCTGACCAAGGCGCTCGCACGCTTCCTGTTCGATGACGATACGGCCCTCGTGCGCATGGATATGTCGGAATATATGGAGAAGCACTCCGTCGCCCGGCTGATCGGTGCACCTCCGGGCTATGTCGGCTACGAGGAAGGCGGTTCGCTGACCGAGGCCGTGCGTCGCAAGCCGTATCAGGTCGTGCTGTTCGACGAGATCGAGAAGGCGCATCCCGACGTGTTCAACGTGCTGCTGCAGGTTCTGGACGACGGGCGCCTGACCGACGGCCAGGGACGGACGGTGGATTTCCGCAACACGATGATCATCATGACATCGAATCTTGGAGCGGAATATCTGACCGGTCTTGCCGAAGGCGAGGATACCGACAGCGTGCGCGAGCAGGTGATGGGCGTTGTGCGCTCGGCCTTTCGGCCGGAGTTCCTCAACCGCGTCGACGAGATCATTCTCTTCCACCGCCTGAAGCGCGGCGAGATGGGGGCGATCGTGGACATTCAGCTCGAACGGCTGAAAACCCTGCTCGCCGATCGCAAGATCACGCTGGAGCTGGACGGCGACGCCCGGCACTGGCTGGCGGAGCGCGGCTACGACCCTGTCTATGGCGCACGCCCGTTGAAGCGGACGATCCAGCGCTATGTCCAGGATCCGCTCGCCGAGAAGATTCTCGCCGGCGACATTCCGGACGGATCTGTCGTGACGGTGCTGGAAGGGTCCGACCGGCTGAACTTCAAGCTGCGCGGCACAGGTGCGGACCGCGCCGCCGCCTGATCCGAGATATCTGCGATCCGGCATGAACACTGAGGCCTTCCCGGGAGACCGGGGAGGCCTTTTCCGCTGCGACGTCCTGTCCGTCCCTGCGCCCTTAATCACCCGGTAAGCGGGATCGGCGACAAAGGGCATCTGCCAGAGAGGGACGGGGACATGTCAGAGGGGAAGCGTGCGGGTCGAGTGGCCGTGGTGACGGCGGGCGGACGCAACCCGCAGATCCTGATCAATGCGCTCGCCAACCGGTTTTCAGAGGTCGTCGTTCTCCAGGAGCCCGGGGAGCCGAAGTCGGTCTTCGTCAAAAGACGCGCGCGCAAGCTCGGCTGGCCGGTCGCGCTCGGGCAGCTCGTGACGATGGTCGCGTCGAAATTCGGCAAGCGCTGGACCGAGGGTCGCGCCCGCGCGATTCTTGAGACCTATGACGTTACCGACACGCCGAATGCCGATGTGCAGACGATCCCGATCCCGTCCATCAACACGCCGGACGCCCTGCGGCAAGCGACGCAGCTTTCGCCCGATGTCGTGTTTCTGGTTTCCTGCCGCATGCTCTCGGCGAAGACGCTTGCGGCATTCACCTGTCCGGTCATCAATTTTCACGCGGGCATCAATCCCCGGTACCGGGGCCTGATGGGTGGCTACTGGGCCCGGGTCAATCGGGACGAGGAGAATTTCGGCGCGACCGTGCATCTGGTCGATGCCGGCGTCGATACGGGCGGCATCCTCTACCAGGCCCGCATGACGCCGGCAAAGGCCGATACGATGCATACCTATCCCCTGCTGCAGACGGCGGCCGCGACAGGGATCGCCGTTCAGGCCGTGGAGGACGCCCTTGCCGATACGCTTCGGCCAATCGCCGTATCCGGTCCTTCCCGGCAATGGTATCACCCACCGGTCTGGACATGGGTCTGGAACGGGCTGACCCGCGGCATCTGGTAAGCCCCCCTACGAACGTCGCTTTCGCCTTGGCACCGTGTCGTGCAAGGATGCGCGCAGGGCGCAAAAACCGCGCACATTCCGCCGAACGGAGACGGTCTGACGATGAAGGCTTCGCAGCAACGCGCAGACATCAACAGCGCTGGACGGATAGACCTGCCATGACGAAACCATCGCCCTCCGATCTTGCACCGGCGCCGAAGCCCGACAAGGGCAATGCGCAGGCCGGCCGCAAGGCCGCAACCGGCGCCTATACGCCCGCCAGCGTTTCGCCGAACCGGCGCGGGCAGCGCCGCTTTGCGATCCGCCTCTGGTCGGTGCGCCATTCGCGCCTTCTGGAATGGGTCTACCACCGCTTCGCTTCGGTCTTTCTGGCACTGCATCCGCTTTGGCGGGCGATCGGCTATGCCCGGGCCGAGGCGCCCGTCACCCTTGTCGAGCGCGGGGCGAAGGGTCTGCTGTTCGATTGTCGCATGTGCGGGCAGTGCATTCTGTCCTCGACCGGCATGTCCTGCCCGATGAACTGTCCGAAGCAGCTGCGCAACGGGCCCTGCGGTGGCGTGCGCGCCAACGGCCATTGCGAGGTGGAGCCGGATATGCCCTGCGTCTGGGTCAAGGCCTGGGAAGGCTCGCAACAGATGGAAAACGGCGACGCGATCCTGGCCGTGCAGCCGCCGGTGAACCAGTCGCTGCGCGAGACCTCGTCCTGGCTGCGCGTCACGGCCGCCGCGGCGCAGGCGCGCGATGGCGAGGCCGCACGCGCGGGACGCCCGACATGAGCGGTTCCCCCGTCGATCTCCTGCCCGGACATTCCTCGCGCGGGCGGCTGGAACAGGTGCTTCGGCGCGGCGAATTCGCGGTCACGGCCGAGTTGAACCCGCCCGACAGCGCCGACCCGGAAGAGGTCTATGCCCGGGCCGCCGTGTTCGAAGGCTGGGTGGACGGCATCAACGCCGTCGATGCGTCGGGTGCCAATTGCCATATGTCGTCGGTCGGCATCTGCGCGCTCCTGACCCGCATGGGCTACGCTCCGATCATGCAGATCTCGTGCCGCGACCGGAACCGGATCGCCATTCAGGGCGATGTGCTGGGAGCGGCGGCCATGGGCGTTGCGAACATTCTGTGCCTCACCGGCGACGGCGTGCAGGCCGGCGACCAGCCGGGCGCGAAACCCGTCTTCGATCTCGATTGCATGTCGCTTTTGGAAACGGTGCGGATCATGCGGGATCACGCGAAGTTCCTCTCCGGCCGCAAACTCACCGCGCCGCCGCGCGTCTTTCTCGGGGCCGCCATCAATCCGTTTGCGCCACCCTATGATTTCCGCCCCTACCGGCTCGCCAAGAAGATCGAGGCGGGCGCCCAGTTCGTGCAGAGCCAGTATTGTTTCGACGTGCCGATGTTCCGCGCCTACATGGACAAGGTGCGCGATCTCGGCTTGGCCGAGCACTGCCATATCCTTGTCGGCGTCGGCCCGATGGCGTCGGCCCGCACCGCACGCTGGATCCGCTCGAACGTGCCCGGCGTGCACATTCCCGACGCGATCATCGCCCGGCTGGAGGGTGCTGCCGACCAGAAGAAGGAAGGCAAGCAGATCTGCATCGACATCATCAACGAGGTGAAGGAGATCAAGGGGGTCTCCGGCATCCATGTGATGGCCTACCGGCAGGAAGAATATGTGGCCGAGATCGTCCACGATTCCGGCGTCCTGAAAGGCCGCAGGCCCTGGCGGCGGGAGCAGGACCCGGCCGATGCGGGCGTTGCCGAGCGGCTGGATGCGGCACGCGGTGGCGAGATGCAGGATCAGGAAAGCCTTGCGGAGACGGCGGCGAAACGGCCGCATTGACGCTGCGCCGGCAGGCGCGCACGCTGCGGCGCGCACGCTTTACTGCGTGGCGGCGACCTCGCTGCCATTGTCCTTGGCCAGCAGTTCGTCGATGCGCTGACGCTCTTCCTCGAACTGGGCGAGCGCCGGGCCGTCCAGCGACTTGCCGCCGGGAAGCCGGATGCGGAGCGGATCGACGCGGTTGCCGTTGACGATCAGCTCGTAGTGCAGGTGCGGGCCGGTCGACAGGCCGGTCGTTCCGATCCAGCCGATGACCTGACCCTGCGAGACGCGCGCGCCGGGCTTGACGTTCTTGGCGATCGCGCTCTGGTGGTTGTAGGACGAGACATAGCCGTTCGCATGACGAATGAGCGTCTGGTTGCCATAGCCGCCGCTGTCCCAGCCTGCTTTTTCCACGACGCCATTGCCCGCCGCGATGATCGGCGTTCCCCGCGGTGCGGCCCAGTCCACGCCGGTATGCATGCGCGAGAAGCCGAGGATCGGATGGCGCCGCATGCCGAAGCCCGAACGGAACGTGCCGTTCGGAACCGGGTTGCGCAGCAGGAACTGGCGGATGCTCTTGCCCATCTCGTTATAGTAATCGACGGAATTGTCGTCGGGATCCTGGAAACGATAGAAGCGCGTCTGCGCGTCGCCGAATTTTGCATTCACGTAAAGCAGTTCGGACGTATCCGTCGCCCGCCCGCTTTCGTCCGCAACCGAGAAGAATGCCTCCAGGCTGTCGGTCGGCTTCAACTGCGCCTGAAAATCGACATTGCTGGCAAGCAGCTTCACCAGCTGCGAGACCATGCCCTGGTTCATGCCGTAGGAGAGCGCTGCCCGATAGACGCCGTCATAGACGCGGGGAAGATCGCGCCCGGCGGCGATGGTCGGCGTGCCGTTGTCGTCGAAGGCGGTATAGACGGCCGAGAGCTGCGGCGGTTCCTCGCCACGCACGAAGCTGCCATGATCGTCCAGCGCCATGGTCAGCACATGCGCGCCGCCCTTGGCATAGACGCTTGCCCGCATAACGCGGGCTTCCTCGTTCTCGCCCTTCTGGATGATGCCGATCCGCACGACGTCGCCCTCATGGAAGACGTCGGAACTGAGTGCCGTCTTGAGAACGGCGGCGATGTCGGTTGCCTGCGCCTTGGAATATCCAGCGCTGCTCAGCACGCTCGCCATTTCGGTCTCGCGCCGCACCGGAATGACGTCGTCGGCAAATTCGGCGCTGTTGTCGTTGATCGTTTCGAACGGCGTGACCGTCATGTTCTCCTCGACCACACGGGCGGAAAGCCCCTGGATGAGGTCGAGCTCGGAGGCATCCGACGCGAACCGTCGCGGGTCCACGTAAAAAAGCGAGGCGAGCTGGGTGTTGCCTTCGGTGAGCGCCGCGCCGTTGGAGCGGACGTTCTCCTCCACCTCTTCGAGCGACATCGAGGGGCCGAATTTGAGCGTCGATCCCTTCAGCGGGAAATCGACGGTCTTCAAGGCGACTTCGGATTCGACGTCGGAACCATAGATGGTGCCCGTGCGCAGCGGTGGAGGGGCCGAGGCGGCATCGTCATTGGAAAAGATCGCGAGAGGATCGAAAGAGGGGTAGGATTCGGAGGCCTGATGGTTGGCGGCCAGCGTCATCTTCACATGGGCGAAGGGCTGACGACGCACCACTTCCTTCTCGCCGTCATGGATCATCGTGGACACTTCGAGAATCGTCCGGTCGGATGGCTTTGCGACGATCACGGGAGACAGGATGCGGCCGCCGCGCTTTGCCGTGGTCGCGGGCTGACCGGCGCGCAGGCTGGGATCGACCGACGCATAGGCTTCCGCCGGGATCGCGAGCTGCTGGCGGCCATCGAGGGCGGCAAAGAGCGCGACGCCCATCAGGAGGCTGGAGGTAATGCCGGTGAGGAAGGTGCCGGAGAGCCAGCGAAGCGAGATCTCACGGCGGTCGGGTGCCCTGCGACCATCGGCCAGTATGGGCGGCTCGTTGCCCAGCGACCGTATCATGGATTTGTCCGTGATCATGCCAGCTGATCGGGTCCCTGTTGAACGCGCCGGTTCTTATTATAGGCTGCGTATATTGTCCGAAGATGTGCATCTTTCGCGTCCCCAAGTCAAATCCGACGCGCGATGCGATGCCCCTTGAGACACTGTGAATGTGTAGAACTGAGGGCGGAGCGCTGCGCGCGACCTGTTTCCTGCGTCGCGCGGGCAGGGGAGGGGGCGCCAGGCCCGGCGGCGCAAGGACTTGTCAGAAAACTGTCATTTTTTTCAAAAACCCTGTTGACGAAGCGGTGAAGTGGGATCTATAAACCGCACACCAACGAGGGCGGCGGCGCTGCTGGCGACCGACGAACTCGCTCTGAAGTTTCT
>NZ_SLVH01000014.1:0-120569 GCF_004342335.1 Rhizobium sp. PP-F2F-G48
CCCGTTCCGTGATCTGACGAACCGCGTCCCGCTTAAACTCTTCGCTGAAATTCGATTTGCTCATGATGCTCTTCTTGCCTCAATTTAGGAAAGAAGGTGTCTACAAATCTCGGGGCTATTCAGGGTGGTTCACCCTGCGGCCACGACAGGCTCCGCAGGGCACCAGATCGGCCCATGCAACGCGATCCAGACAGGCGATTACCGACCGCGGCTTTTTGGCTTCGGCCAGCGTCGCCTGGGCGCTGTAGAGGACGTACCTGAAGGGTATTCTTGATCCATTTCCTCACAAGAATTGCGTTGACACCGCCCCCCCCCGGCTCATCACAGCATGAAAGGAGGACTAGATCGAAACAGACCACACTCTTCACTGGGCAACACTACGCCCGGTGAATTCGCAATGAAAATGGCTATGGAAAAATTGGCCGCATGGAGGTCAGATGGAACCCCAGATTCTACTGAAAACTGGAGGGAAGATGGGTCTTAGGTCAGCTAAAAAACTAGTATTGGGATCCGGTCTCAGCCCGACAAGGCCTGCGTAAAACCTCCCATCAAACCGCCGACAAAAGAACCGATTTTTGTGTAGGTCGAAGCGTCAAGTTCATTGTTGCCCGCCACGGTCTCTTCGACACTTTCACCAAGGCTAGGATCAGTGGGTTTGGCCTGTACAGCGGCTATGCCTCTCGACGTTAGCTGCACGTCCTGGAATATGTAGCTGCTGTCCATCATTAAGTGTATTCTACCGCTGCGAATTAGGTTTTCCTCGAGCATCCACCTCAAGATGTCGGCAAAAATCACGGGAAGATCCTCGTCGGTCTCGATTCCGTTGGACAATATCTTATAAGCGTCATCCTCTGTGAATTCGACGCGACGAAGTCCGACCTTGATCAAGTGGGCCAAAATGCGGCCCATGATTTCGTAGTGATTGTCCATGGTAGTCACGCACCACCTCCTAAGTCGGAGATCATAGCTTACACGATCTCTCAAACCGCTGATCATATATACATAAGGTGGTGCGAGACTGTTTGAAGCTGGGGGTGATTGTCGCAAAATTCGTAGGCGATCCGGAGGACCGCATTGCCGTCGGCAATGTGCTGCCGATCATCCGCCTCGAGGCCGGTTTTCCAACCATGAAAAAAGTTGTTGCGGATACGCGCGAGCGCATGAAAAACGGCTGAGGCGTCGCCGCAACGCGGAGGCGTAGCGTTAAACCGAAGACCGAGGCCGGTTAAGTTTTCAATCGCTTTTGGAGGATCAGCGATAATGCGAGACGCCTCCACATCGGCTTTAACGAGTTGGTAAAACTTGCCGCCAAACGCCTGACCGACCTTGTCCCAACTGATGCCAGGGCTAGGCGGCTTAAGGGTGAATGTCTCTCCCTCCTGCCCAAAGGCCCACTCGAAGCGAGAAAACGTGGAAAAGAACTGGGTCGGGGCCGCATCCATTTGCGCCGAAAGGGTAGCAACCACTTTTCCCCACGAATCTTGTGTCATGGCAAATCCCTAGTTCTCGGTGCTAAGACATTGTGGTTGAAAGTGTAGTATTTATCTGACGACCCTTCCACTACAGCACCCCCCACGCCCGAAACCTCCCCCGCCCCGTCATCTCCCGCAGGCCGAGTTCCAAAACAATCCGCCGCGCCGCCTGCGGCGTGACGTCGAGCGTCTTCGCCACCATCCCGGCCGACACCAGCGGTTTTGCCATCACCAGCTCGACAAGCTCCGGCAATTTTGAAGACGTTCGTCGCCCCTCCAGTTTTCGGTCCATCATCGTCTTCGCCAGCGTCAGCCGGTCATGTTCCTTCAGCCCTATCTCGGCAGCCACGGCCAGGCCGTGGGCGATGGCCAGCAGCCGAGTTTCCCAATCGCGATGCCGGCGCCGATCGACCGGAATGGTTTTCATGCCCAGATTGATGGCGGCCAGATGGGTGCCCGACGTGATGCCGGCCTGGCGGAGGATGGAGGCGGCCAACAGTCGGCCGAGCCATGGCGCGTGCTGCAGGACGGCAAGCTCATTCCACGCATCGAGGGCGACGATCGCCTGCAGCACCGCCGGCAGATTTTCGGCCTGGCGCAACACTGCACGCCATTCGTCCAGCCGCGCGTCTTCGTCCCAGTCGAGATCGTAGATCATCGGATCTTTGTCTTGGCCGCCGCCGTGGCCGGGCCGGGTTGCTTTCTCGATCGCGGCCTCCGATCGGGCAAGTACCGCATCGATGGCGGCATAGTCGACGCCAGGTACACTCTCCGCGTCATCACCATCCTCCCCCTCCGGATCGATGGCGACCGCAGGCCGAATGACGCCGCCCGGATGCACCGCCTCAGCGCCGGCCGGGTTGATGTCCGACGTCTGTCGCAAAGTTCGGATACCCACTGCCGACAACACCCAATCTGGTGCGTGCGATACAATGCGCCGGCGGGTGCGCAGCACGTCGCGGGCGATGGTCAGTTCGTGGGTGGGGGTGCGGATATCGCGGGTGGCGTCGTGGAGGACGAGGTCTTCCAGGTGAACGAGTTCGCCGTCGATCCACAGCGAGGCGCAGGCGTCGGTGAACTGGGTGCGCTCGATCCATCCCTGACCGACCGGTGAGCGGGCGATGCGCTCGTCCAGACGCGTGAGTGCGATACCGGCG
Organism: Rhizobium sp. PP-F2F-G48; assembly: GCF_004342335.1. Taxonomy (NCBI): domain Bacteria; kingdom Pseudomonadati; phylum Pseudomonadota; class Alphaproteobacteria; order Hyphomicrobiales; family Rhizobiaceae; genus Rhizobium; species Rhizobium sp. PP-F2F-G48. The sequence goes on from NZ_SLVH01000014.1 coordinate 2,630, forward strand.
TCGAAGGCCGGCCGCATCAAGGCGGTCATGCTGATTTTTGCGAGATCGTAAGCCATTGAAATTATGGTAAATGATTTCTGACAGGAACTCCATCTGAATGTTACGGTTCCTCACATGGTATGATCAGCGGTTGGCGATCTAACCATCGATAACAAACGTTTATCGATGGTAGATTGATATGCCTCCCAAATCACCTTTGTCAGTCGGCCTGGATGAGCGGAAACGCTCGGTTTTCCGGCCTTTCGGGCAGATTTCTGCGAGGATCGGTGGAACAGCGGTGGATACAAGATCGGGGCAAGCAGTCCTCTCCTCTAGAGTGAGCACGGATTTCTCCGCAATCCCTGCCTCCGTCAACGCTACTCACTCCTCCTCTCTCCTCGAACGCCCCAGTTTTCGGCATTTCCTCCATATATGGCCACTAAAGCGCGTTTTACGCCGGTTGCGGCCGTAGGCCTGTCCGACATCGGATTTCGAGTCTGGCGGGGCTGTATTTAGGTCATAAACGACGCTTGCAACTGGTCATTTTCTCATACATTCCTTATCTGTACAAAGCACCTGAAAATTGCGCGAGAAAACCATGGCAAAACGACAGGCCGCCAATCCAGCGCTGGCCCCCAAACGTTTGGTCGGCTATGCCCGCGTTTCGACCGACGATCAGGTCCATGATGCGCAGATGGACGAGCTGCGCGCCGCCGGCTGCGAGCGGATTTTTCAGGAGCATGGATCCGGTGCTTCACGGGCTCGGCCCGTGTTGACCAGACTGCTCGGCGACCTCGTCGCTGGCGATGTGCTTGTCGTCGTCCGACTGGATCGCCTCGCCCGTTCGGTCAGCCACCTGTTGCAGGTGATAGAGGATCTTGAAGAGCGCGGCGTGCATTTCCGATCGATCCGCGATCCGATCGACACGTCCACACCGCAGGGGATGTTTTCTCTTCAGGTTCTCGGGGCCGTCGCGCAGCTCGAACGGGCTTTGATCGCCGAACGAACCAGAGCTGGCATTAAGGCGGCAAAAGCTCGTGGCAAGCTGCCGGGTAATCCCGGACTTCGAGAGCGGCGACCAGAAGCGATTAAGGCGGTCTCGAAGGCACGTGAAAAACTCTATCTCGACGAGCTGATCTCTTCCGCCCAAACTTGGTTGCCCATGGTCCGGCAACTTCGCCCCCAGCACAGCTGGGACAATGTCGTCCGAGTTCTCAATCGCCGGGGCCATGACTGGACGGTGGAACGCCTGCGCCGCGCGGTGCACCGGATGGTCCGCGAGAAGCTGGCAGAGCCTGAGCTTTTGGCGCGCTCGCCACGGCGCGCCCCGGAAGATCATCTGATGAAGCTTGTTGCGGCCATTGCCATTGCTGATCCCGGCCTGTCGCTGCGCGACATTGCCGCCCAACTAGATCAGATGGGTGAGCGGCCGGCGCGCGGTGGGCGGAAATGGCAGCCTTCCTCTGTTCGCCACCTGCTGGATGAGGCTCATCGGTTTGGCCTCATCCGCCATTGAGGGCGCGGAGCATCAGCTTGCCGATTGCCCTGTTTTTTGCGCGCCCTGCTTTGGACGGCAGAGATTTCCATCCGTCGCTTTCGACAATACTGCGGGCCAACTGCCGGTACTCGGTTTCCGAACGGAGATTTAGGACTGACGCCGCCCGCGCTGGCGGAGGTAACTGATGATCCTCCAGGACCGGCCCGCGCTCGAATTGTCGAAAGGCTTCACGGACCGAGGGAGAAAGCAGAGCCGTTTTGGACGCCCGCTGAACGATGAGGTCTGCGATGGCCGCAATGGTCACGGCTCGCCATGCTGGTGGAAGGCTGGCCATCGGCGTCGCGCCTGCTGTGACTGATGGCAATTGACCATGAGGCAGTGATAAACCCAGCAGGGCGATGTATGGCATCCCTTCCGGCCGCGACGACCAGAGGAATCTGCTTGCCGTTTTAATGCGTTCGAACTCCGTCCCGCCCTTGTCGATGGCCTCGCCGATCAAAGAAGCGACCTGCAGCAAGTCGGTTTGATTGCGGCGCTGAAACCTCCTCGCCGAAATAATCGCATCGCATTCACGGCAAAACAGTCTGGCAAGCCCGGCAGGTGTAGACCGAAACTGAAACGGACCAGTGCGGAAACAGCCACCGCAGTTAATCTCGAGGCCAATCTTGTGCCGTTGGCAGACCACTGCTTCCACACATGCCCAGGACCGTCGGCAATAGTGATCCCTCCCCTCTTCGGCATCCTCATCCAGGCATGTCGGACAAACGCCTCGATGTGCAGGGTCGCTGACGAATGACGCCCTACTGCGCCCGGTATTCTGCAGAGATAGTCGCTCGAGATCGCCTTGCCGCAGGCGACAGGCAAGCGCCCATAATCGGGTTGCGGATTGTTCGGTAGGGACGTCGTGACCGAAGAGATGCGGCTTCGAGACTTCTGAAACGCCACGTATCCAGTTCTCGATCTGCCGGGGCGAGCTGCAATAATGGCTCGCTACCCGCCAACGCCAACAGCTGAGAAGTTCGTCCTCAAAGGGCCGTGGGGCAATTGCCAGCAGCCGCACCGCTCTCACGGGTTGGCATGTCGGCGCAGGCGCCCTTCAGTGCGCCGCGCCATCGCGACCAAAGGTAGGACAAGGTTGTCAGCGTCCAAGCTCTCTAAGGTGATCCTCTCATTCCCATTTCGGACGGCTTCGACCGCAACCGTCTCGATCAGGCGAAATATTCGAACCGTAACGCCGTCGGTCATCTCCAGCACCTTGCGGCGCACTGCTGCGGTTCCAAGCTGGGATGGCTCGCGCAAAGGCAGAATGCTGCCGAGACTTGCCAGCAACTGTGCGAGCTCCTCTGTATTGGACCAGCGCTTCAGGTGAATTGCCTCGAACCTCTCCGCGAGCTGAGCATCCGTCAACAACGCCTGTCGGGCGAGATCGGTCCCGGCGCAGATCAACGGGACTTTGAGATCATTCGCCAGAAATCGGATGACGTTGAGGAAGACCCGTTGCTGCCTATATGTGCCGGTCAGCATGGCATGGATCTCATCAATGATCAGCATCCGAACCGCCATCCTGCGCATCAGGGTCCGGCAAGTGGTCTTCAGTCGGAAGGTCGCGTCTCCGCTTGGACCCGGTGCACTCATTGCATTGAGGAGTTCGCCGTAGACATCGCGTTCGACCGGTTCGGCCGGCATTTGCATTGCCACGACCGGCATGTTCGTCACCCCGGTTCCACGATCGAAGATGGGCTGGTGATCGCGAAGAAACTTTCGGATGATTTTCGTTTTTCCCATGCCGGTATCGCCATAGAGGAGCAGACAGGGCATTCGATCCCGCGGCGGATAGGAGAGCAGATCCTCAAGCCGCGCCAGCGCAGCCCCCGCATCGGCTGTTTCCAGCCAACGATCGGCACGGATCCAGGCGACCCGTTCCTCGGTCCCCATCTCGGCATACTGGCGATAGGCTGGTAGGAGATGGGGGTACTCCGTCATGACCATTCCTCCACCGACAATGGTGCCAGATCGGAGAAATCGTCTTCGTTGGCATCATCTATTGTTTCCACATGCTGCCGGTCGGTGGCCGCCAGCGCTCGCGACCGTCTCTCGGTTCCCCGGCGGATGCTCCGTGTTTGGCGACCTGCCACCTCGACAATCTGTCGCTGGGCTTCGATGGTATCGAAGATCAAGTGCTCATCGACCGATTGCAGACCACGAGCCCTCAAAGCGGCCACGGCCTGCCGGTGTTCACCGAGCGTGATCCGTGGCCGGCCAAGGTCTGCAAACCGAACCGGCCAGCTTTCGCCATTTGGCCCGTCGACGAACACGCAGGAATGTCCCGGGGATCGTAACGGACCCGCATCTTGTCCGGCGCACCGGTCCATGGGCTCAATACATCGTCCCAATATTTGAGGCCGAACAGGTGGAGTCCGTCTCGGCGAATGACACGTTCCTCAAATGGTAGGAAATCCAGGACGAAACGGTGTTCGTCGTAGGGAAGCCGTAAAGGCTCACCACGCGCGAGAACGGCATCTTCCCAAGCCAGCCAAGGCGGAATCTTCAGCGCACGGTGGATATCGGCGTGATAGCGGCCGACGATCTCAAGCGTCAGCCACCGCTCCAGCTCGTCAAAGGTCATGACTGCATGCTTTTGCGGATCGTAGTCGCCACGGGAGCCAATATCGCTCGATGTTGAACCGGGCAGAAAGTGAACGGCGCCCATCATCGTACCGATAAGCCGCTCGATATGACCGCCGTAATGTGGGCGAGCAACTGGTCGATGGATAAGATTGATGCCATGTTCGGCCGCACCCCAGGCCAGCGCTTTTCCCCGAAACTCCCGAGCATTGTCGAGATGAATGGCGGCGGGCAATCCATGGACGGGCCAGTCGCCGACCACGTTTCGCTCGGCGAGCCACGAAGCCTTCGGCAACACCATGTGCCGGATGGCCAAAGCCACGGATGTTGAAGATGGATTCTCAAGGCTCAGGTAGAAGCCGGCCACCATACGGCTGGCGACATCGATCGCTAACGTCAGCCAGGGACGCTGCAATGGTTGGCGATTTACAGCGTCAACGACGAAGAGATCGACTAACGTGTGATCGATCTGCACGACTTCCAATGCGTGCCCGACTGAATACTCATCGGTAACGGGTTTGTATTGCTGACAGGCGACCGTGGCACCCTCTCGGGCTTTGGCCAGCTTTCTCTGGTCGGAGCGATCAATGCGAACCTTCACGGCCTTCCAAGACGGTGCAGCCAGGTTTCGCTGACGGCAGATGACCCGAACATGATCATGAACGGCGGTGATCGTCGGCCGCTCGCGGCGGCAATAGATCTCTTGGATAGCGCAGGTGACGGCATCTTCCTGTTCCGATGACAGGAGCCGCCTCCCCTTCTCTGGGCCAGGAGTTTCATCCAGCAATGAGCTGGTCACCGGTTTTCGCCGGAACTGCGCGAGCAGTTGATAGAATCTTGTTGGCTTGAGGCCCAACTCCCTGCACGCGGCAGATCTCTCCGGGCCGGTCAACTTCTTTTCGAAAGCGATGGGCCGAATGACGGCCTCGCGGGCCACGGCCTTCTGCCAAGCCGTATCGCTGATGAGCGTCCTGTTGGGTGCCTGCGCCATTGATGCCTCCTCGCCGAGCTGTCGGCATGGCAACGATCAATTACTGCAGATCGAAGGATGCTCCCCAAGAATGACAGTTGAAAGACGCCTGGTCTCGAAAGCCGTTCTACCGATGGCGGCTGCTTTTAGCCCAAACCAGTCATTGCTCGTCGCAAAAATCGGTCGTGATTTGCCGACTTTTGCGAGTGAGTTTAGCGACGAAGATTTCCTGCTTCTGTTACAGAATTCAGGAGTTGCGCGACATTGCCCGTAATCTATCCGCCATAAAGTCGGCACGCTGCTCAATCCCAACTAGTGGAAGCTCGACAATCTGATAGCCAAGTCGGGTATAGGTTTCAGCCATGACGATGCCGGTCGCTTCGGCTTCTTGCCGATCCTGCTTGCGCTCGGTGTCCTGCGTGAAAATGGCGTCCCAATACGGTGCGAGGAAAACCTGCTTGTTGTAGGGATAGATTTCCGCCGCCGCCTCGATATGAGCCGGAACAGGAAGATTGCAGAGCGTGAGATAGCCGACAACATCAGGTATCCCTCGATCCATCAGTACAGGCACATCACTTGCAACAGCCTCGTGGTAAGAACGCATCTCCCAACCCAACATGAGTTCAGCGAATATAGCTCGATCCGCCCACGGCAGAGCTGGTCCGTCAATCCTGACCTGATTTTGTATGATGGCTCGGCCTGCCTCGGGCATAATGCGAAAGCCGCGCTTGGCCATCGCTTTGATCAGACTACTTTTGCCGGAACCGGGGCCACCGGTCACGACGAACATATGTTCGGCGTTATCCATAGAAACTCCTCCCGCGTGCGCGGTGAGATTACATTAAATTCGAGGATGAAGCGCATCCGTGACCGCATCCAATGCGGCAGACGATGCAAAAAGGGCTGAGCCTGATACTGTTTCAAGCTAGCCGAGCGCCAAACTAGAACGCCGGAACGAGCAAGTCTAGGCAATATTGCGACAGCCGCTATGTCGCCTTTTGGCGCATTCCGGCCAACTCAGTAGATTCCACTGATCTTGGAAGACCAAAACAGCTATCATTAGAACGAAATCGATTCCGGTGCACCTCGCTGATCGACAAGAAAGAATCCGGTAAATCCGCGGCCGCTCGGCCGTCGCAAACCGCTGATCCGGAGTTCCTCTGTGGCCAAGCTGTCCATTACCAAGACCGCCGTCGATCGCCGTGCCGACGAACTCGACACCATTGCCAGCGTGCTGCCAATCGACCGGCGCGACGAACTGGCCGAATTGTTGACCGACCAGGACATCGAAACGCTGCGCCATCTGGTCAACGAAGGCATGGGCGAAAACACCCTGCGCGCCCTCACCTCCGACCTCGCCTATCTACAGGCCTGGTCGCTTGCCGCAACCGGAGGCTCCCTCCCCTGGCCGGCGCCCGAAGCCTTGGCTCTGAAATTCGTCGCCCACCATCTCTGGCAGCCTGAACAGCGCGCCATCGATGCGCTCCACGGCATGCCGGCCACCGTCGAGCAGAGCCTGCGCGAACAGCGCTTCCTTCGATCCTCCGGACCGCATGCGCCCGACACAGTGCGGCGGCGGATTGCCAGTTGGTCGACGCTGACAAAATGGCGCGGGCTGACCGGTGTCTTCTCCTCCCCTTCGCTGAAGTCCGCGATCCGTCTTGCGGTGCGGGCGACGCCGCGGCCAAGGAAACGCAAGAGCGCCAAGGCGGTCACCGGCGACGTCCTGGCAAAATTGTTGGCTACCTGTGGTACCGACAGCCTGCGCGATATCCGCGACCGGGCAATCCTGATGGTCGCCTTTGCCTCCGGCGGCCGCCGTCGCAGTGAGATTGCCGGTTTGCGCAGGGAGCAGCTCACGGTGGAGCCACCGATCACCGTCGAAGGCGGCCCTCCCCTCCCCTCTCTCGCCATACATCTGGGTCGCACCAAAACGTCTGGCTCGGAACACGATGAAGTTGTCTACCTGACGGGCCGGCCCGTCGATGCGCTCAACGCCTGGCTTAAGGTTGGAAGAATCGAAACGGGGAGCGTTTTTCGCAAGATCGATCGCTGGGGCAATGTTTCGAAGCGGGCGCTGGAGCCAAGTGCGATCAACCAGATCGTCAAGCAGCGGGCGGCGCTGGCCGGGCTGGAGCCTGGCGAGTTTTCGGCGCACGGGCTGCGGTCGGGTTATCTGACAGAGGCCGCCAATCGCGGCGTTCCTTTGCCAGAAGCCATGGAGCAGTCCCGACATAGATCGGTCCAGCAGGCCTCTAGTTATTACAACAACGCAAGCAGGCGAACAGGACGGGCTGCCCGCCTTTTGCTGTAACTGATTATTCCATAGTGAGACGCGGCCGTATCTTTCAAATGCTGCCGAAACAGCTTTTGGGCCGAGATGGGCGCCAACACTCTTCGCGCGCTCACCTCGGATCACGCCTATCTCGAAGCCTTGGGCCGCGCTGCCACAAAAAAATCCCTGCCTTGGCCAGCGCCAGAAACGCTGCTGCTCAAATTCGTTTCGCATCACCTTTGGGACCCGCAACACCGCGAGACCGGAGCCGACCACGGCATGCCGGTCGAGGTCGATGAAAAGCGTCGGAGCCAAAGTTCCTGAAATCGGTCGGCCTCCCATGCGCCGGCGACCGTGCGCCGTCGGCTGGCACACTAGTCGACGCTGACCGAATGGCGTGGTCATGTTGGCGCCTTTTCCTCCCCCTGCCCCTAAATCCGCTCTTCGGCTCCCAGTGCGCGCCTTCCCCGGACTCGCCGTAGGAAAAGCGCCAAGGCGATCACCGGCGACATTGTGGCGAAACTGTTGGCGACCTGCGCCACCGACACGACAGCCTCGCGACCGCACGATCCTGATGGTCGCCTTTGCCTCCGGCGGCCGCCGGCGCAGCGAGATTTCCAGCCTGCGTGTCAAGCAGCTGAGCCTGAGGCACCGATCGAGAGGACGAACGGCCTCCCCTACCCTCGCTTGCTATCCATCTCGCCGCATGAGAACCGCCACGGGTGAAGAGCACGACGTCGTCTATCTCCACCGCCCGGCGGGCCGTCGAGGCGCTGGATGCCTGGATGCCTGAATGGTGGCTGCAAAAACTGACAAGGGCAGTGTGTTTCGCGCGATCGGGCGTTGGGGGGCGGTCTCGAAGCGGGCGATAGATCCGCAGTCGGTCAATGCCATTCTCAAGCAGCGGGCCGAGATGGCAGGTTTGGACCCTGTGGATTTTTCCGCACACGGACTGCGATCGGGCTTCCTGACGGAAAGCAACCATCCGCAACATCCCATTGATTGAAGCGATTGATCAATCCCGCCATAGTTGGGGTGCAACAGGCCTCAAGTTACCACAATAACACAATCCGCCGAAGTGGACGAGCCGCTCGAATGTTGTGAAACGAGCCTGCGCCGAGATCTGTAATTCGCGATGTTCTAAAAAGCGTCCGACAGTGCATTAATCGCTCAGTGCGAGCAGCGAAAGCTTCAATTCTGCGTTGATTGGTTCTCTATAACCGCAGGGCCACCACGCCTTCATGTTGAGCGAGGCTCGGTCGATCGTTATATCGAAGTGTTTCCTCCAATAGGCGGATTACAGCGTCGTTGCCTTCATAGCGCGCCCTGTCGAGAAGCTCGAATAAAGTCTCTATCTGCGCTTCCTTGTACCGATAACGAAGATAGGGCCTGTCCAGTGGGGCGTTCCTTGCCGCGAGTTGCTCGACGATCTCTGCCATGTCCTCGACGGAGTGGGATTGTCTTAGGGCCCATTCCAACATTTCATTGTTGATACTAATGCCGAGCACGCGGAGTTTGCCGAAGAGCTCGCGAAGATCTTGAAACAATTTCGTCCTGCGGACAAAGGCATTGAAGGCCTGGCTTTGGGGAACGATGAACCGTTCGCGCATGACAGAAACAATGCGCGCTACTTCAGGATCAAACCTAGCCGTCTCCAGCGCCTTCTCGAACGTCTTTGCTGTGGGTCGTAACGATCGGGCATCCATCTCAGAAAGAATGCGGTGCATGTCGTCGACGGACGCGCACTTTTTCAGTGCATAAGCGAAGAAACTCTCACTTAGCTCTATATTGCGGCGCGTACTCTCACTCATCAGCTTAATGATATCGTCGAGGCCGTCAGCGCGATGCACTGCTTCGGTGAATGTCCCCACGCGCGCTTGGATACCACGTTCATCCATTGCGGCGATGACTTGGAGCGCTTCCTCAAATGATCGTGCGGTCTGGATCTGGCGATGGTAAACAGAGATGCGCTCGGCTACTTCGCTCGGTGACATGGGCTGGTCTGAAGACGCGCCCCCCTCCCTCGGGTATGAAACATAGACCTGCTTGCTCTTGACCTCGACGAAACGGTTGCCTGAAAAAACGAGACAGGCCTTCCGTGTCTCGTCCGAAATATCCCCCTGACGGAAAATGCAGCCCGTCAGGATGGCGCCATCAAAGTGTACCATCCGCATGTCGTAGTCTGAAAAATCGAGGCCTTCCCACCGGCCATGATCGAAGAACGTTGACGGATCCTCGCCGATTGCATCGAGCAGCAAGAAGGGATCGTCGATGGCCAAGTCATCGATTGTCGAAAGCTGCAAGACAATGTCAGAGCTCAGGTTCATCGATGACCGACCTCATGAAATAACGCCGCGCTGTCACTCGCCGCTCGTCTGTCGACGAACCGGCGTTGGTCAACTGAATGCCGCGAGCCAGAAGTTGTTGTTTGAGAGCGAGCGAAATTGGCCGCTCATCGCTTTTCGCAATATTGCCTTCGAATTCAACGTTGACGAGCTGGATGCCGTTCTTGTCGATCGCTGCTCCGATGTAGTCCTGATCGGTAAAGCGGCCTTGAAGTTCGACCAGATCCTCGAGCCGCTGGACGGTTCCCGCTAGTGTCTTAGTTTTGTCCGTTGGCGCCACCTCGAACACCACAAGTTCGCTCTCCGTGCCGAGATACGAAATTTCGATTGACTGGAACACGACCTTTCCTTCTGTCCCGATGCCGCTCAGAACAGCTACACTTGGATCCGATACGCGGACAATCAGATAGGCATGCCTCAGCTCCATATCAGCGACAGCAATAAGTGATCCGTCTGGGGCGCAGAATTCTTCTCGTCTGATGGTGTTGAAGATTGCCCGCGCCGTCAGCGCGATTGCCTGTCTTCTCTCACTATCGGCCGAGACAGCGTTGGCGCCTTGGCGCGGCTGCGGCCTGATCACCTCGACGGTCGCGAGGTTGGCGAGCGGAAGATCTCCAGGCGACATGACCGCACCGAATGGCTTTATAGAGGCAGCCACCATCGTCTCCATTCGCCCACCGGGATGGAGGATCTCCTCGACCCGCTTTTCCAACAGATCCGCCACCATTTCCCAGCCACGCAGGTTTTGCGGCGCTCTGCCGGTCATATAGCGCTGAAAACTACTGTAAGGGTTCGTTTGATCGGGATCAGGCGGCAAGGCGTTCGCTTTCTTGCCGGTGCCATGGCGCCAACTGTCGCATGGGTCAGTGTGGACTTGCCGCCACTTGGAGAAGACAGCACGGGCAGCGTCGTGACGATCAACAAATAGATGTCGTTCATGAATAGCTTCGCTGATCGCCCGCTTGATTGCCTCGGCATCCGGTAGACAGTCGGCCATTGTTAAACTCCTTTGCGCTCGTCAAAGCAGCTTTTGGAGGTTGCGCCAAATGCGCAATTTTGCGCAACAGACGTGTATGGGATTATCACAAGCGCTACCTTGGCGCAAAAATGCGGATTTCCGATCTTACGGCGATTTCACTACCTCTGATCATACCGGTCGATGTGGCCGCGACAGTTTGGAGCTATAATATGAACGACACGTTGATTGAAACCGTACTGCTGACGCTGATTGCGGTTCTCTACTGGGGAAGGCTCTTTGGATGGTTCTAACACGTTTAATCGGCCCTGGGCTGAAGGGGCTCTGGAGATCGAAGGCTGGAGCGGACGCTGTCGCGTTCGCTCACAGGCGCCTTTCCTTCCAGGAAATCACCGACGTCGTAACAGGTTCACGGTAGACTTCTTCGTCGGTTGAAATCTGATTTGAGATCAGCTTTAGGCACCTTCGTTTTGATATCCCGGAAGTGCGCTATCTATTGCTCCCGTACGGAGCCGGCAACGAGCTGGAGGGACCGCGTTCCGTTATCTGACACCGTGCAGTATCAAGATATCTTTCTGCTCCCGTAAGGGGTCAGACGGCTTGTATCGCGCCAACTAAATTGATATGTTCCCGCTCGGGTGCAAAGAAGGATTTGACGTTGACAAAGAAGCCAATCGAGTCCCTCAGCGATTTCCAGAAGTTGTTCAACCAGGCCAACCCTGCCACCGAAATAGCCCGCACGCTCGCCGCGATCGACGCGCCTTCAAAAGCACTGAAGGATCTTAATAAGAGTTTGACTGCGAACAACGACTTCGCGAAGTCGATGGAATCTGCCTCCGACATTGCCAGGCGATTGACGCAGCATTCGGATTTCGCGGCCAGACTGACAGAAAGTTTGACGAAGATCGATCTGAACCTCCCAGACATTTCCGCAAAGATAAGGGCTTCCTTGCCGAAGCCCTTGACTGATTTCTCTGGTCATCCAGCGACCCATGCCTCCGCCGCCATGCCAAAAACGCATTCAGAGGCATTCACACAAGCCGACGTCCAACTTGATAACATCGGAGATCTCGGGCGAATGATCCGTCGCTTACGCGGACGCCGAAAACTGTCGCAGCAGGATTTTGCGGATCTCGCAGGAGTTGGACGCCGGTTTGTCTCTGAACTGGAAAACGGCAAGCCGACGCTGGAATTTGCAAAAGTTCTTCAGGTCGCTCGCGCGGCCGGGATATCCCTCATCGCGCGCGACCGGTCACTGTAATGGATGATCTTATTCTTGATGTCCGTCTGGACAGTTCAGTCGATCCGGTGGGCGTGCTCGTCCGGGATCAACGCGGCGGTCTAGCATTTGCCTATAGCGAAGCGTATGTGGAGCAGCCAGGGGCAGTTTCTCTGTCTCTCTCACTGCCCCTGACGCCAGCGCCGTTTGAGGAGGCCGTTGCCCGACCCTTCTTTGACAACCTGCTGCAGGAGCGTGATGGTGCGCTCTCCGACATCATGGCCCGCGAAGGTATCGGCCGCGACGATATTGCTGGCCTTTTGTTTCATCTCGGCAAGGATTGCGCCGGTGCGCTTTCGGTTCTACCTGCGGGCTCACCTCCAACGAAGGTGCCCGGCGATTATCAGACAGACTACCAGCGCATCGAGAACGATCGACTGAACGCGATCGTTGAGTCGCTCCACAAGCGACGGCGATTGCCTGCCGGTACGGATGACCCCTCCCCTCTTGCCGGCATGCAGAGCAAAATCGCTCTTACCGTCTTGCCGGATGGATCGCTCGCAGAACCCGTACCCGGGTCTGGCGCACCGACGACGCACATTCTGAAAGTTCCCGACCAGGACCATATCCGAGATGGGTCTCTCGAATATGAGGCGATGCAGTTATCGCAAGCGATCGGATTTTCGACTGCGGATGTGTCTCTGCTCCCCTTTGCTGGCGTTGACGTACTTCTGGTCACGCGGTTCGATCGCGCGCTCGATAGAAACGGCCGCGTCGTGCGGATCCACCAGGAAGACTTTGCACAGGCGCTTGGTCTGCCTTCGGCGCTGAAGTACGAACGACGAGGAGTTCCCGGTCGGCGTTTCGATGTCGAGGCTGTCCGGCGGATTCTCGATGCGACAGCCGATCCCGCTGCAGAAAGAGAACTGTTCATTCAAGCGACGCTTTTCGACCTCTTCGTCGGGAATGTGGATGCCCACGCAAAGAACTTCGCACTTCTCCATGAGCAAGGCGGGCGTATCCGAACGTCACCCCGGTACGATATCCTCCCTACCCGCCTTGACAACACGCTCACGGACGAACTCGCCTACAAGATTGGTAATGCCACGACTTTGGACGAGATAGGTCGGGAGGACTTTGGTCTCTTTCTCCAGACTATTGGCGTTTCGAGTGCCGCGGCGCGCCAACGTCTTTCCAAGCGGTATGCCACCGAGATCGCAAACAACATTGCCGGGCACTTGGATCGTCTTGGAAGGAATGGTCAAAAGCCGCTCGCCGATCTGATTGCTTCCAACATGCGAACGCTTCTCGGTGCGTTGAATATTGAAGTTCCCGGTCCGGCCAAGGAACGCGATGCGTATATAGGTCGGGCCGGCGGCTGGCTGTTAAGTTAAGGCTACCCGCCCTAGCGTGACGTGCAGGTTCGATAAACCGGTTGTTGGTTTTCTAGCCGGTGACATCAGGACAAAAATCGAGTGCGGGACGTGTCGCTAAACCATCGCAGTTGCTCAATTCCTAGGAGCCTATCAGCCGATTCTGTTCGTCTGAGTCGCATAATTCATCGCGATAGCCTGTATAGTGACCTCAAACCGAATCTTATCGACTCTTATTTTTGCAAGCGAGTTCTCTCGGCAAAAGGGGCTAGCACCTTGCATTCTCTATATGTTTCGGACGCCGTCTAAGTGCGGCCTGCGTGCTGGTAAGGTTTTGTTAACCTTAAAGAGCTTGCCCGACAGCCAGAATCGAGGCTAGTTGTAACAGCGGTTCAAAATAGGTTTTGCCGCAATCAACCGCTGTTATTGAACTTTGGGTCGAATATGAAGACGAAGGCTGAAGCGAAAGCGCCATTGCGTGAGACCCTAGTAAGCCTTATCGACAGGCATTCATCGGCGCTTGCTGTTCAGCTCCAAGCCCATCATGTGAGCACATTTCCCCCGACAGCGCAAAAGGGCATTCGCCATTTTCAGCCATCCGAGGCCGCCAAACTCGTTGGGGTGAAGGAGGTTTATCTCCGTCAGGTATCGAACGACATCGACGACCTCGAGGTGAGCACGACACCGGGTGGCCGGCGCTCTTATTCGGTCGAGGATATCGACAAGATCCGCCGGCATCTCGATAAGGTCGGCAGGGCCGATCGCCGGTATCTGCCCCATCGCCGCGATGGCGAAGAGCTGCAGGTTATTTCGGTCATGAACTTCAAGGGAGGTTCTGGCAAAACTACGACCTCGGTCCATCTTGCGCAGTATCTGGCATTGCGCGGCTATCGTGTTCTGGCAGTGGACCTCGATCCGCAAGCAAGCATGTCTGCCCTCTATGGCCACCAGCCAGAGCTTGACGTTCATGAGAATGAAACGATGTACGGTGCGATACGGTATGACGACGCCCGCCGTCCAACCAGAGACATCATTCGCAAGACATATATTCCTGGGCTGGATCTCATTCCGGGTAATCTCGAGCTCATGGAGTTTGAGCACGATACACCGCGGGCTTTGATGACGCGCCAAGCCGGCGATGTGATGTTTTTCCAGCGGCTCAGCGACGCTATCGACGGTGTCAGCTCCGAATACGATATCGTCATCATCGATTGCCCCCCGCAGCTCGGATATCTCACTCTTTCCGCCCTCACTGCTGCGACATCCGTGCTCGTGACAGTCCATCCGCAGATGCTGGATGTCATGTCGATGAACCAGTTCCTTGCAATGGTCGCCGATTTGTTGAGAGAAGTTGCCGCAGCAGGCGGCAATGTTGATTTTGCCTGGTTGCGCTACCTCATCACGCGGTTTGAGCCTTCAGACGGTCCGCAGAACCAGATGGTGGGCTATCTCCGTTCGATTTTCGGAGCGCACGTGCTGAACTTTCCGATGTTGAAGTCGACGGCAGTGTCCGATGCCGGCCTCACCAACCAGACGCTCTACGAAGTTGAGCGGGGTCAGTTCACGCGGACCACATACGACCGCGCGATTGAGTCGATGAACAGCGTCAACGATGAGATTGAAACCCTGATCAAGAAAGCTTGGGGAAGACCAACATGAGCCGGAAGAACCTTTTGAACCTGATCCAGGTCGATGCCGATTTGCCGGTGAAGACGACCGCCTCCGACAATAAGCTCGTCGGACAGGTCGCCAGCACGGTGCGTGAGGAAAAAGCCCGCCAGGCTAGAGCCGACGACATCGAGCGGCGTCTTGCCGAGGGGCAGGCGGTGGTCGACCTGGACACGACCCTGGTCGAGCCGTCCTTCGTTCGGGACCGTATGGCAGGCGAGATCGATGGGCTGCTTTCAGCGATCCGAGAACAAGGGCAGCAGGTACCGATCCTCGTTCGACCTCACCCTGAAAAACCGGGACAGTACCAAGTCGCTTTTGGACATCGTCGTCTGTGCGCGATCCAGGAACTCGGTCTACCGGTCAAAGCAATCGTTCGAACCTTGTCGGATGAAGAATTGGTGATCGCCCAGGGTCAGGAAAACAACGAGCGCGAGGATCTTTCCTACATCGAGAGAGCTCGTTTTGCGCAACGACTGAAAGAGCGATTTCCCCGCGATATCATCACCTCTGCGATTTCGGTCGATAAAACTGAGCTATCGCGCATGTTGTCGGTCGCCGAGACGCTCTCGCCGGATCTGATCGACGCGATTGGACCTGCCCCTGGGATTGGCCGCCGCAGTTGGCAAGAACTTGTAGAGTTGGTGCAGAAGGATGCCGCCCAAGATCCAGTCGGACTGGCGCAGTCGCAAGACATGCAGGCTATGAATTCGACGGATCGGTTCAAAGCTCTGCTTATAGCCCTGAAGCCGCGCCGGGTTGCCCGTGGACTGCCCGACGTTCTGTCGACCGCTTCAGGACAGCGACTGGGTCACGTCAAGCACAGCAAGACAAAACTCGAGATCACAATCGACAGGAAGGAAGCGGCCGAGTTCGCGGCTTTCCTGCTCAATGATGCGGTTGCTCTTTTCGAAGAGCGCCGTGCGAAGAACGAACAGAAAAAGGAACTGTAACCCGCAAAAGAAAAGAGCTCCCAAAACGTCGCCGCCTCGGAAGCCCCTATCTGTCTAAGCACCAGTAGAATCGCATTTCCGGGATTTATCGTCAAGAGTCTAGGCGCCGTTTCGGCGAACGAATTTCTTTTGCCTGTTAAAAGGTAAAAACGATGCAAACAGGAACTGTGACGACGCCTTTTGGGCGCCGGCCGATGACACTCGCCCTCGTCAGGCGACAGCAGGCAGTCTGCGATATTGCTGCAGGCAAAACGGCCGACAAATGGAAAGTCTTCCGGGACGCCTCGGCGGCTAAGGAATTGCTTCAGCTGCAGTCGAACAGCCTTGCTGTTCTTGATGCGCTGTTGAGCTTTTATCCTGAAAAAGATCTGCGGCAGGACGCGCAACTCATCGTGTTCCCATCAAACGTGCAGTTGTCGCTGCGAGCGCACAGCATGCCGGGCTCCACCTTGCGTCGCCATCTAAGCGCACTCGTCGATGCCGGGCTGATTGTCCGCAAGGATAGCGCGAACGGCAAGCGCTTTTCGAGAAAAGCGGGATCTGGCGATATCCAAGACGCCTTTGGGTTTGATCTTTCCCCCCTCCTCGCACGCTCCGAGGAACTTGCGCTGCTTGCCCAGCGAGTCATGGCCTCGCGGGAAGCGTTCAAAAAGGTCAGAGAAAGACTCACCATTTGCAGGCGCGACACGCGCAAGCTTATCACGGCCGCGATCGAAGAGGGCGTTGCCGGTGATTGGCAGGCTGTCGAGGAGCTTTACATCGGGATAGTCGGCCGGATTCCTCGGACGCCGACGCTCGGCGACCTGACGGGCATCCTCGACACCATGGAAACGCTGAAGGAAGAGATCCTCAACCGATTGGAAACTCATGAAATATCTGCAAATAATAGCACCAATGATGACCAAAACGGGCGTCACATAAAGATTTCAAATCCAGACTCCATTATTGAATTTGAACCTAGCTCTGACAAAGAGCAGGGCGAAAGGCCGAGCAAAACACGAAAGTTGAAAGAGCCGCTGAAGGCATTCCCGTTATCCATCGTGCTAAAGGCATGCCCCCAGGTATCCGACTACGGACCGGGTGGAGCCATCGGCAACTGGCGCGACCTGATGTCCGCTGCGGTGGTGATCAGGTCGATGCTGGGCGTCAGCCCGTCGGCCTATCAGGATGCCTGCGAGATCATGGGGCCCGAGAATGCGGCCGTCGCCATGGCATGCATCCTGGAGCGAGCAAACCTGATCAATTCGGCTGGTGGATATCTGCGGGATCTCACACGGCGATCGGACCAGGCCGAATTTTCTCTCGGCCCGATGGTCATGGCTCTGCTGAAGGCGAATGCGCCTGTGCAACAGAGGGCGGGATGAAGACGCGGAGCAGGTTTTGGCGCTTCCACCTGGTGGCCATGAAGGGAACTTTGGTCCCTGCCCGGCCTGGCTTCAGACGCCAACCGTGGGAACCCACTTGGTCTGCCAACGACCATCTGTCCCGCATCGGAGGGAAATTCCGGCTTGAAATTTGCCGATCCGCTAGCCGCCAGCCGGCTCAAACAGGTTGCGGAATGACGGCATCCGCTCCGATCTCAATGAAATAGCGTCATGTCGTCAATGAGGCGGGCGTTCGTGAATTATCGGCATCGACACATCTGTTTGAAAGACGGGATCACCCACCAACGCTCTACTAGAGCAGATCCTGTCCGAACCATCGTGATGGATAAACGACACAAGCGTCGAGCGACCCTTCAGCCGCTCAATGGCCTCAGTCGCAAGAACGAGCCCCTTTTCGGACCAGGTACTGTAGCCGGGACCCGAACTACCCGTCGCCTTCCTCATCGAAACCTCAAAACCCAATGCCGTCGGTCCATCGACTTACGATGGCGGCCAAAAACAGAGCCGGATTGATGAACTGTTGTCAGGGATTTATCCGACGTGGCGGCATCCCCCTAGGGGAACATCCGGCCCAAACCGTTTCGCGCTGGTGACGCGATGGGTGTTTGTTATACAATTTTGAGGATCATAAGAGCAGAAAAACCCCACGACATTGGGGAGATCCGGTTGCTCGTCACCGCCACGTTCGACGGCGCGGGCCATAGCAATGGCTCGGAGGGAGTCATTGCTATGGCCTGAGGGAGGGAGGCGCTATAATAGTTCCCTTGGTGGCAGAACGGGCGGGTGAGATTGTTGGCCATGTCGCCCTCTCTCGCGTACAAATGGATGGCAAGGAAGTCAGAATGTATGGCCTGGGGCAGGCGCCGTACGGCCCGACTGACGGCGTTCGTTGATAGAAGCCGGTCTTGACCAGATCAAGGTGCTTGGCGCGGACGGTTGTGTCGTTCTAGGCGATCCTTCCATTTACTCTGCTTCGGGTTCAATCCGATTTTTCGCTGAGCTTGCCTGGTGTTCCTCCAGAGTATTCCAGTCTCCAGATTTTGGAACCGACGCTCGGCAAAGTGTCTTCGTTTATCATCAGGCTTTCTACGGAGCCCAATCTGCCTCGTAGTCCAGATGGTCACATCGCTTACAGAGCTCTGGGCCTTTCGCAGTTGCAGTTCTGCGTTCAAGCATTTCGAACTAAACCGTTGCGAATACTTTGTTCGTGCGGCACAGGGTCAGCGGTCCGGGAATCCCTCAAGTGGTTTTAAGCCATAGGGAGAAAAGGCTGAGTGGACGCCCTTCAATTCGTCCAAACTCCTTATAGCCATTCCGACGGTGGAACTCTGGCGTTTAACGCCGAACGTGACGACATAGACGCCAACGCTTTTGCGCGTACGCGGCGTGTCTTCTGGTCATGCCATGAGTTGCAGACCCAGACCGCAGCCGCGCTTCGGAAGATACCCTAGCCGCACGATCAATGACCAGTCGTATGCGGTACACCCCTGAGCCCGCCCATAGGATCGCTACCATGGCCGCGAGCAAAATTCATAGATCCTCTGCTTTGTCCGTGCTTGCTTTCTCCAAACCGAAAGTGTTCAGACCGGCATCGATCTGACGCGGATCACGTTCCTCGGGCTGCTGAGGGTCTCTTATGAAATATCCATCTTCTGGTTCCCTCTTGAAGTTTTTGTCCGCTTTGCCGAGAACTTGGTGCGATTGAATTCTATGTTAGAGTCTGCTTGTCGTAAGATGTTGCTGCTTGGAGTATCGATCAAGGTTTCAGCGCTTTGGTAGGTGCCGCTCACGCGCCGGCAGAGTTTGAACCGTTACAGCGATGGCGGAAGGAATATTCAGGAAGATCGCTTGATCGCTCTCTCTCAACTAGGTGTCTTTGACATAGTCGTCGCCGATGAGTTGAGATCATGGTCTCGGTTCTTGCGGGCGGACCAGTTGGTCTGACGTCTTAAGGCCTTCCATTAGAGATAGGACTCAGAAACCACGCGCACCGCTAGTTCTTGCGCCGCTGTCTCGGGCAGGTAACCCATCCAAACGCGAATGCCGACACTGTTGGACCCGCGTCAATCACGGTCATTTAGGAGACCGCTCAATCAGCTTCCGGCAAAAACTCCCGGTTGACGGCCATTAAGTCGTTGACCACGGTCAACAGACCTAACTATCGGAAAACCAAATTCTTTTCGGATTGGATGTTTGTCACGCAGTGCATAGAAAGGATTTTGTGTGGTAGTAGAGCCCAGTCAATACATGTTCCGTTCGCAGGTGATTGTGAAGCGGCTCAGCCTCTGGTCATCGACAATCATCGCACAAATTCCGTGCGCCTCGACCGTTCCCAGAGTCTCCCTCAGACGGGCAACGCGATTGCGCGCCTCGACGGTCGTCGCGAGAGCGAATTCTAGCCGAGGAAAGTCGAGCACACCGCGGTTAAAATTATTGGTCGAACCGTGATGGGGCAGGGTGAGGACTGAGATGCGGTCATCCAGATGCTTGAAGAAGGTCTGCCACGGCTCGCGCCATTTGTCTTGCCGCAGCGCTGCGTCTCCAGTCCCGAGCCAACCGATACCCTCTGATGTCCAAAACCAATGACCTGATGCTGGCGCTTCCAAAGATGACTGCCACGCTTTTGTTCTGCTCCCCAAGTGAGCCTGGTTGGAGGTGCGGGACAATGGTCCAGAATAGAGCGACATTGAAATGGCGTTGTGACCACCTGCAAAATGGCGATTATAGATCTCGACGAGCTTCTTGGCGTCCCTTACCGAGCGCAACTTTTCCAGCAGCGCTTTTGCAAGCTTTGCACCATCGTTTCCACGAAAGTCGATCGCTTTCTTGATCTCTTTGAAGAACCGCTTGCGGGCCGGATCCTCCACTGGATGGACGTAAGGCGAAAGAATCCAGTCGCCTTGGCGCCAAATGTCGCTCCGCATGTCCTGCCACTCAAGTTGAAAATAGGATCCCGAAGCTGCGATCAGCGCACCCTCTTCGGTTTCCCGAATCGTTGTGTCCGATTTCTTCGGTCCATCCTCGGACGTTCCTTCGGCAGCTTTCAAGTAAGTCACCAAGCGGCTTGCCGGTTGCTTTTCGGGGTGCTCATCGAGACGCAGCCGACGGCCGCCATCAGGGCGATCGATGGGAACGTCCGGGCCTGCATCGCGGGAAGGGGGAATATCGTCAGGCCTGCCCGGCTGAAGAAAGATCACCCGCACCGCACCTTTCCCAAGCCACCACTCGGCCGGATCCGCGAAATAGTCGAGTGACGACCTGGACGCAGTGCCCTGTTCGAAATCGGAGAGGACAAAGAGCAATCTTTCCAAGACGTCCAGATAGGGAACGACGACCGTCTTGGCCGGCGCCATGGCCTGTAGCCGACCGATGCCGTTGATATGATCGGCATGCAGATGAGAAACGAGAAGGATGTCCGTCACTGCGCTGCACGCCGACCGGTAGAGCGCAAGCTCAGCATTGAAGGCATCGCTCCGTTCCGATCCGCAATCGTATACATAGGCAAAACGCGCGAGATCTGGCGCGTCTGAAAATGCCACGCCGTCTGCAGACACCTCGACGGTCGAAATTAGTCCGGAGTGAAACCACCATGGCCAACGGGATGCTGAGTTCGGATAATCTTGGCGCGCTGCATCGATGTTCTTTCCCGTTTGAGACATTCCGCAGGCCTTCCAGTTCAGCATCTGCGCTAAGGGCGCGCGCCCTCTTTTGCGGCGATGCTGGCAGTGCCAGCCGAGCCTCGGAGTAACGATTTTCGTATTAATCGACCATATAGCTTTCATAAGCCACGAACAGATCATATCGAACGCCACGAAGAGCGATGTTGAGAAGGTACGGCGCCAACGTCTCGGCCCGGCAGGTTCTTCAGGCGTGTATATCCGCGCCGATTACACAACGGCGATCGGATCCTGCCGGTGGACGTGAGGTGTTTTCGCCAGTAAGCCGATCAATTCCAGACTTACCTATTCGCTTTCGAGGTAGGTTCGAAAAGTGTTGAGCGTGTCTGGAAAGGCAAGGTTCCCACATATCAGGCAGCATTTAGACGTTTGGCAGAAGATCGAAAGCTGACCATGTCCGATGAGCTTATAGGTATCGCACGGCGGGTTGCTTAGGACGGTCCAATGCGGCGGCCGGCGCTTCGATTGCAGGGATGCGCCCCCGCAAGCTATCTGTTCAGGCGCTTGCGGTTGACCGTGGTCAACCGTTGTAAATATCTGAAAACAAACCGTATTCACCATTCCTTGTTTCAGTTTAGTTACCGAACAATGAGGTTGGCATCAAAATCTCAGCAGTGAACCGCACCGGGTTTGCCGGAGGCCATTTCGTTTAAGTTACGCAGCCATGTCTGCTGCGTCCAGCATGGCGTAATACTGATCCTCGGCTTCGGCTGGCGGTGTATTGCCGATGGGCTCGAGGAGGCGTCGGTGGTTGAACCAGTCTACCCATTCCAAGGTAGCGAACTCGACCGCTTCGAAGCTCCTCCATGGTCCACGCCGATGAATGACCTCGGCCTTGTAAAGACCGTTGATCGTTTCTGCGAGGGCGTTGTCGTAGCTGTCGCCGACGCTTCCGACAGATGGCTCGATACCTGCTTCTGCCAACCGCTCGGAATAGCGAATGGACACGTATTGAACACCGCGATCCGAGTGATGCACGAGGCCGCCGCCATGAGCGGGACGCCGATCATGAAGAGCCTGCTCGAGGGCATCGAGGACAAAGCCTGCATGTGCCGTCCGGCTCGCCCGCCATCCGACAATGCGACGGGCGAAGACGTCGATCACGAAGGCCACGTAGACAAAGCCCTGCCAAGTGGCGACATAGGTAAAATACGAAACCCACAGCCTGTTTGGTGCAGGGGCTTTGAACTGGCGGTTCACGCGGTCAAGCGGGCTCGGAGCCGTCTTGTCCGGGAATGTCGTGCGGACCGGCTTTCCTCGAATAATCCCCTGCAGGCTCATCGACCTCATAAGTCTGGCGACCGTGCAGCGGGCGACATCGAAGCCTTCACGCTTCAATTGCCGCCAGACCTTGCGAACGCCATAGACGCGGAAGTTATGTTCGAAGACACGACGTATCTCGATCTTCAGGCTGATATCGCTGCGGGCACGGATCGACAGGCGATCCACGTCCAGTCGCTTGGCGACGTTCTCGTAATAGGTTGATGGGGCAATCGGCAGTAGGTTGCAGATCGGCTCGACCCCGAACACGCCACGGTGTTCGTCGATGAACGAGATCATCGCTTGAAGGGGCGGTCGAGCTCCGCCTGGGCGAAATAAGCAGACGCCTTGCGCAATATCTCGTTGGCTTGACGAAGCTCGCGGTTCTCACGCTCCAGAGCCTTCATCTTCTCGGCCGCGTCGCTCGGCAGGCCTGCTCGTTTGCCGGTGTCGACCTCGGTCTTCTTCACCCATTCATACAGCGTGGCGGCCGAGCAGCCGATCTTGGCCGCAATAGATGAAACGGCAGCCCACCGCGAAGAGTGCTCGGCTTCGTGGTCCAGCACCATACGAATGGCACGTTGACGGACTTCAGGTGAAAACTTGTTCGTTGTCTTGCTCATAATGGCTCCACTTTCTCAGAAGTTGGAGCCTCCGGCAAACCCGGTGCGGTTCACAGCCTGCAAGCAGTTTGAGCCGGAGAGGGGAGTGGGCAAAGTCTGTGTCTTCACTTTCTGTGAGTTGTTCTGTTGCCGAGCCACCTCTTTGCGAGAGGGAGAACAAAAGAAGAACTGCTAGCCTTTTGAGGCATGAAGCCTTTGTGCAACGCGAACTGAAGAACGTCGCGAACGATGTCGCGTGCCTCGCAGTCAAGGCTCGTTCACGAGCTCAGGCACCGGACAGCCCATCTCGAAGGTGATGTCGAATAAGGCGGTTGTTCTTGTCTTTGTGAGTTGCTGACATTGACGACGGGCTTCCTGGCAGCGGCCTCGCCTTTGGCGCGTCCCCGGAAATAGGCGGCCGCCTCAACCAACTGTGCGCAGGGGGCCGGACCGGTTTCCGCGAACGGCCGTGACAACAATAATTACAGGAGCAGCGCCCAGTGCTAAATGCGCGCTTTTCGCGCGGTCTTGCGATCATCACCGGATCGCTGGTACAGCGGCTTCAGATATTGAGGTGTCATCGCGTGAAAAGAACTACCCCCAGCTTCACCGTCGAATATAAATCCGGGCGCCGCAAATCTGAACGCAAGCCGCAGTCGATATGGGGAAACCTCGATCTGAAGTCCGTGGCGCGTCAGGCGCATGATGGCGGACTTTTCTCAAGCGTCGCGCAAGAGGAAGCCTCGAGTTGCAATTCGGCCTTGGCGCAAGACAGTTTGCAGATGCCGGTGTTGACACCGGTCATCCCGCAGCCGAACAATGGATTGGTGACACAGGAGAGCCACATGCCCGACGAAATCGAGACCGTGACGGACACGGACGCGGATAAGACCGCCGACACGAATGTGAATTCGGGCACCGACGTCCATCCGGATGCAGGTGCGCCAGAGCCCGCCGCGGTAACAGCGCCGCCGGTCAAGCAGCGCAAGCCGCGGGCAAAGAAGGCGGTCAGCGCCCAAACCGACACTAATGACGCGACCGCTAGCAAGCCCAGGCGTGGCCGAAAACCCAAGTCGGCCGCTGCACCGGCTGTTGCCGAAGCTAAGGCGTCAGCCAGTGAAAAGCGCGCGACCGTCGCCGACGTCGCAGCAGTCGCGGACGCGATTGACGACATGGCGGAGCTCCTGCGGCTCGAAGACGAAAACCGCAGCCTTCGCAAACAGCTTTCTGAAAAGCTGCGCACCGAAAATGCAGATCTGCGAAAGCGCCTCAATCTCGCTTGACGGTGCAGGCAAGCGAGCCGCGACCGTTGCATCGCCGCGGTCGCGGCGGCCGCCCGGTTCGCGTTCGCTAATGTCCAAGCGGGTAGAACGCAAGGTCAATCATCATGGCATCGCTATGGAATTACGTTACCCGCCTGACGTCGAGACGGCACCAGGCTCCGCCACAGAGCCTGCCGCCCCCTGACACCGGCGGGGGAGAGGAGGCCGAGACGGCGCGCGCTGCCGAGGCGGTCACTGATCATCCAGTCTCCCTGAGCCAACCGCCGCTTGCCGGTGTGATTGCCGAAGATAGAGTCGAACCGGCCTCTGCCATCGAGCTTCCGGCGGCGTTTGTCGCGGAGCAGGCGACGGATGCTGCTTATCCCGCTGTTATCGCTTCCTTTATCGCTGGTGGAGATAGTGTCGCGGCAACGCCCGAACCTGATGCGGTTGCTGACGACGCATCATATGTGAGCCCGCCGGCACTTATCGGCGTGACAGCCGATGATATGGGCGAACCGACCATTGCCGTCGAGCGTCCCGACGGGGTTGTGGCGGAACAGGCGAGGGATGCTGCTTATTCCGCCGCTATAGCTGCCGGAGATGGTGTCGCGGCGCCGCCCGAACCCGAGGCGGCCGCGCCTGCGTCGAAAGCTCGGGCGCCAAGGCGACAGAATAACAGGACCGAGCCGGCTGCCGCTGGGCGCAAGCGTGCAAATCCCCTCCCAGTCACCCCTCGGGCCCTCAGCCTCGATGACGAGATAAAGCTGTTGCGCCGCGCACTCGTCGGCAAACTCAAGCTGCAGAATGCTCAACTCAAGGCCATGCTGGAGCGGTTTAAACCGTAGCCGGGATTTGCGGTGGCGGCCGCTGTAAACGGGCTGGCACGTGAATAATTTGTCGGCCCATCACCAGTACGATCCAGCCGTCCCGTATGCTCCCACCATCGTGAGACAAGATACTGGTACCAAGTTCCGCAGCAGGGTTGACTTATCTTGCCTGAGGCGCCGACAGGGGTCAGGGGTCACGCCCGAAGCGTCTCATGGATCCGATTGCGGCTCCAATAGCCGGCCCGTTCTCTTCTATGACAATGGTCTCGCCAGCTAACCGTCGAGTGAGCTGAGAAAAGCCCGCACGCTTGAGATGGTGCTGAAGGCGTGCCCTGATATCGCGATGTATGGGAGTAGGGGTGGGGCGAACCGGCGTGACCTGACGTCGGTCGCCGTGGCCGTACAATCGATGCCCGGGGCTCGCGCGGATGCAAAACAGTCTGCCTGCGAAGCCGTGGACTGGAATGGCGCGGCCGCCATGGCTTGCATTCTCGAGAGGGGAGGACAGAGCAATCCGGCCAGCGGTGATCTGCGCGATCTGACATGACGGGTGGAGAGAGGCGAGTTTTCCGTCGGTCCGATGCTGATGGCCTTGATGCAAAGCAATGCCGGACGCGAGGGGCGGGCAGAATGAATTCGCTGAAGCTGCGCCCATTCCACCTTTAAACGATTGTGCTGAGGAAGCCATCCAGCAGGACGTTGAACTCCTTGTGCCTTTGCCAATGGACACCATGTGCGGCATTTTCCACACGAACCGGACCGCTCTCCCAGAGGTTCGCGAATGTCAGGCTGTCGATGTAATCGAGATTGATCAGCGGGTCGTCGGCGCCGTTGACGATGGCGAGCGGAACAGGAGAGGTCTTCACGAGGGCACGCTGATCGGAATGTTTTCCGGCAAGTGCTGCATCGATCATCAACTGGCGCGAGCGCCCGTCCGTTCGTCTGACAGCGGTTTTCCAGAACGTGTCGTGGACGGCATCTGATCCGAGCGCGAGCGCGACAACCATGTCGATGTCGTGCTCACTCAGGGTTTCTTTGCCAGTGTTGGCGAATTCCGGATTGGGAAGAAAACCGAGCGCTGCACCCTCCGGACCCGGAGGGATCGGCGGTGTGCCGAATATCATTGTACCGGCGGTCTTTTCCGGGAGGAGCCTCATCAGTTCCAAG
Source organism: Rhizobium sp. PP-F2F-G48 (assembly GCF_004342335.1). Lineage (NCBI taxonomy): Bacteria > Pseudomonadati > Pseudomonadota > Alphaproteobacteria > Hyphomicrobiales > Rhizobiaceae > Rhizobium > Rhizobium sp. PP-F2F-G48. Next base: position 28,694 of record NZ_SLVH01000014.1, read on the forward strand.
GCGACATGGCCACCTAGAGAGTGGCCGAGCAAGGCGAAACGATTGATGTTGAGCGCGTCAATCAGTTCGCAGATGGTGTCGGCGTATCCGTTGAAATTGTACGTGCGCAGCGGATCGATGGCATCAGAGGACTGCCCATGGCCGGGCAGGTCGATGGCGATGATGTGGTGTGTGCCGGCAAGGGCCTCAATCTGGAAATGGAATGTCTCCTTGCAGTGGGAATTGGCGTGGATCATCAGGACAGGAATTCCGTCCCCCGGTGTGTCGTAAACTGCGATCTGTCCATGGGATGTTTCGATCGTTTTTTCGTTCATCGTCGATGCTCCGCGTTCATTCTGACCGTGATGCCGAAGGACCTAAGCGATGTCTGTGACCACAATCCGAACCTCGCTCCATATAATCCCTCCAAGCCACAGTCCGGCGGAGACCCCCCGCGTGGAATTTCAGAAACCAGTTTTCCAGTTGTGGGGCACATGGCTCGACTTTTACCGAAGTGTTTCAGCCGCCTTTAAAGTCATGAGGTTCATAGATGGTATTATTGTCACGCGGTGATATCGATGCGTCGGATTGTTCAGAAGTCAATTTTGACCGGATTACTGTCGGTCGTGGCCTCGTTGGGTCTTTCGTTCAGCATTGTACCGTTTCTCGGAGGGCAGGTGGCGGGTGCGGGCCTGTTCATGACCATTTTTTGCCCGCTGGCCATATCGATCCCGGCCTCCGCCCTCCATTTCACCCAGTCAGAGAAAGTTCGACGGGCTGAAGCAGCCACGAAAGAGGCTTTGCAGAAGCTCGAGGATGCCTATGAGGCACTTCACCTTCAATCGCGGACCGATGGACTGACAGGAGTGCTCACGCGGAGCGCGTTTCTCGAAGACCTGAACGTCGCCAGCCAAAAGGGCGCATCCGGTGCCCTGCTGTTCCTGGACCTTGATCATTTCAAGACGATCAATGACAGCTATGGTCATGCGACCGGCGACGAAGCCCTTCGTCGTACCGGCCAGATCCTTGCCCGCTACCAAAGCCAGTCGGATTTCTCGGGACGTCTTGGAGGTGAAGAATTCGGTTTGTTTCAGAACGGTTTGACGTTCGATGCAATGCTCGCTCGTTGCGAGGAGGTTCGCGAGGACGTCGCCCGTATTGTTCTGCAAGCACCTTCTGGTTCGCAAGTGCGGATCTCTGCGAGTATAGGGGCGCTCTACTGCCCGCCTGGCTTTGATCCATCGGAGTGCCTGAAGGCAGCGGACGACAATCTCTATCGGGCGAAAGCCCTCGGCCGAAACAGGGTCGTGGCATGAGCACGGTAGCAAAGGTCCGCGTCTGGACATAGCCAACCGAGGCATCGGTGAGATATCCAAAGCGTCATCTGGATGTTGAAGGATCGGGGGCATTGCCTGATGGTTTCGCTGGCACCGTGGGCTGACACGTTCCCCGGTCATGCCTGGTGTTGTGACATCGAGACAGAGTTCACGTTCGCGAAACCCTCGGCTGAAATGGAAGTCGTTCTGCGGTTCCTCCGGCACCCAATACAATAGCTGGCGTCGCCCTTCGGGCCGGGCTGTGGGCAAAGCGGAAGCCCGCCGGCGGTCTTCCCCCTGTCGGGCATCCATCCCTGACGCGCGATGCGGCCGCGGTCTTTCCTCAAGCAAGGTGCTGTGGCTGAGCGACATGCCACTTGCGCCCAGCGGCCGCAAGGGAAGCTCCGCCGCGCCTGTTCTCCGATCGCTGCCATCCTCTCGCCGCGCCCTTGCCGCCGCCGGTCTTCGCGGCTGCCTGATCCTGCCTGTCAATCATGAGGGCGGAAAGGGAAAACGAAAATGCAAAGAGAAGATATCGAAAACCTACGGGCGCGGGTCTCCTGCGCCGTTGGACTGGAACAGGCGGGCTTTGCGCTCGACCTTAAGGAAAGCACCCGCCGTGCCGTCAAATACCGGCGCGGTGCCGAAATCATCATAGTCACCCATCAGGGCAAAGGCTGGTTCGATCCGCTTTCCGATCGCAAGGGCGACGTCTTTGCCCTGATGGGCTGGCTGCACCCGGGCGATTTCCCCTCGACGCTGGCCGCCGTCGCAGCGCTGGCCGGTATCGCCCCGGCGCATATCACCTTCTGGAGCTCGCCGCCGCTCCGGCAACCCAGGACAGATATCGCTTCAAGATGGGCGGCCCGGCCGCCGTTGCGCAAGGGGTCGCCGGCGCATGCCTATCTCTCAGGCGCGCGCGCCATTCCCGCTCCGGTGCTCGATCTTGCCCTTGCCGCCGGTCTGATCCGCCAGGGTCCGGCCGGCAGCGCCTGGTTTGCTCATCACGGCGACGATGGCGCGATCTGCGGCTGGGAGGAGCGGGGACCGTCCTGGCGCGGATATTCGAGCGGTGGCGCCAAGGTGCTGTTCCGGTTTGGAAACCCGGTCGGCCTGCGGCTCTGCATCAGCGAAGCGGCCATCGATGCGCTCAGCCTCTCGGCGCTTGAAGGTCATCGCCGCGACACGCTCTACGCCAGCACCGCCGGTGGCTGGTCGCCGGCAACAGAACGCGCCGTCGTCGCCTTGACGAAGAGGCTCGATCTGCTGGTCGCGGCCACCGACCGCAACAGCCAGGGGGAGGCCTATGCCGACACGTTGAGGCGGATTGCGGTTGACGCCGATTGCGGTTTCCAGCGCCGGTGCCCGGTCGGTAACGACTGGAACGACGATCTGACGCAGAGACGGGAATGGTAGGCTGAGGAGGGAGAAAGGGGGAGGGGAAGGGAGGGGAGGGGAGGGGACAACTGCCGCATGGGCGTTGGCCGCGTCAAGGGCAAGGCTTCGCCCGCTTGCGCGGCCCCGGACCCGGCAATCCGCCAGGCGGCGGCGGGGATAGGGTGATCAAAAGGTCCGGAGACAAGGCTCTTCGGCCCCAACCCCAGGAGAAAGCCATGACCGTTCCGACAGCACCGCGCAAGGTCTTCGAGGGCCTCGCCAGCCGCGCCGAATTCTACGCGATGATGAACCGCCATAACCAGGCGCCGTGCGGGGAGCGACGCATGAGTGGTGGTCTCTATGCCGGCGAGTGGTTCGAGATATCGGAAGCCGACCATGACCGGATGTTCGACATCCTGCCGCCCTTGTTCCTGCGCGGCGACCATTTCGCCATGCGCGAGTTCCAGGCAGCGCAGGTGACAAGCGTCTTTTTCGCGCTGAAGATCGACGACCGGTTCCGCTGGTTCCACAGCTATTGCGATCTGGCCGACGCTGCATCGATCAGCCGCATGCGCACCGAGATCGTCGCCCGCGAGTCCCGCCCCGTGCGTGCGATGAGCCGGGCCGAAAAGCTCGAGCATATCTGGAGCATAACCACGGCCGAGTTTCGCGCATATGCCGACCGGCGCTTCGTTCCAGGCTTTGTCGGCGAACGCATCGTCACGGTGTTTTGCGCCACTCGAGGCGAGCTCTGGAAACGGCTTTCCGATCTCACCGATGCCGAGATCGCCGCCAAGCTGCCTGTGCAGTTCCGCCATCTGGTCGATACCGCCGCCTGACCGGCACCAAGCTTTTCCTAACCCAATCATCACCGCATCCCCGGTGGCGATCAGCCGCCGGCAGAGTTGCGCCCCTTTTTCCCGAAAGGACTGACATCCGATGGCCCATGACGATCCCTTCACCCTCGACCTGTTTTCCACCACCGCCTTCTCGGGCGCCTTCGATCTTGGCGCCACCGCCTTGCCGTCGCCGTTCGAGGAGCATCAGAACCCGGCATTCGTGCCTCAGCCGGTTTCGAGACCAGATCCGGCACCGGTGTCGCTTCTACCAGAGCGAGCATCCGAGCGCACGCGCATGCGTGAACGCATCGACTTTCGGATGGAGGGTAACCGCCAGCTTGCCGAATCCTGGCGCGGACGCGCCGCCGACAATGTCACGGCGATCCTCACCGCCCGCGAAATCGAGCGCCAGGACCGGCCGGCCCGAAGATCCGAGCAGGAAAAGCTGATCCGCTTTACCGGCTTCGGGGCTTCCGCTCTCGCCAACGGCATGTTCCGGCGCCCGGGCGAAACCGGCTTTCGCAAAGGCTGGGAGGATCTCGGCGCGAATCTTGAGGCCGCGGTCGGCGACGCGAACTACGCCTCGCTGGCGCGCTGCACCCAGTACGCGCATTTCACGCCGGAATTCATCGTCCGCTTCATCTGGGCAGCCTTGGCGCGGATCGGTTTTGTCGGCGGCCGGGTGCTGGAACCCGGTATCGGCGTCGGTATCTTTGCGGCGCTGATGCCGGATGCTCTCTCCAAGGTGAGCCATGTCACCGGTATCGAGCTTGATCCTGTCACCGCCCGTATCGTCCGGCTGCTGCAGCCGCGTGCCAAAATCGTTTGCGGCGATTTTTCACGCACCGACCTGCCCGATCATTTCGATCTCGCCATCGGCAATCCGCCTTTCTCCGACCGCACGGTGAAGAGCGACCCCGCCTTCCGGTCTCTCGGCTTGCGGCTGCATGACTATTTCATCGCCAAGTCCATCCACCGGCTGAAGCCCGGCGGGCTTGCGGCCTTCGTCACCTCGTCCGGCACGATGGACAAGGCCGACGCCCGCGCCCGTGAACACATCGCCGGCATGGCCCATCTCGTTGCCGCGATCCGCCTTTCCGAAGGCAGTTTCCGCGCTGACGCCGGCACGGATGTTGTCGTCGATATCCTCTTCTTCCGAAAGCGCCGCGCCGACGAGCCGGCTGGAGACGACAGATGGGTCGATCTCGCGGATGTCCAGTCGGAAGGCGAGGGCGGTAGCATCCGTATCAACAGGTGGTTCGTCGATCATCCCGACATGGTGCTGGGCCGCCATGCGGTCGGTTCAGGTCCGTTCGGTGAGACCTACACCTGCCTCCCGATTGGTGATGATCTTGAAACGAACCTGAACGCCACGATCAGCCAGCTACCAGCTGATATCTATGACGGTGAGGCTTCCACAATCGACTTCGCCCTTGAGGATGAGGTGGCGGATGCGATGGCGGAGCGGCCTGATGATCCCAAGGTCCGCGAGGGCAGCTATTTCATCGGCAAGGCCACGGCGCTGATGCAGGTGGTGGACGGGGTTGCTCTCCCGGTCGAGGTCAGGAAGGGCCGCAGCAGCGACGGCATCTTTGCCAAGCATGCGCTGATCATCCGCAAGTTGATCCCGATCCGCGACGCGGTCCGGCTCATCCTCAAGCTTCAGGAGCGCGATCAGCCTTGGCAAAAAGCGCAGGTGTCGCTGCGCATCGCCTGGTCGAGTTTCGTGCGCGAATTCGGCCCAATCAACTTCATCTCCGTCTCGACATCGGAGGATCAGGAGACGGGGGAGGTCAGGGAGGTCCATCGCCGGCCAAATATCGCGCCTTTCCTCGACGATCCCGATTGCTGGCTGGTCGCCTCGATCGAGGACTACGATCTGGAGACAAACACCGCCAAACCCGGGCCGATTTTTACCGAGCGGGTGATCGCGCCGCCTCCGGCACCTATCATTACATCGGCGCTCGATGCGCTCGCAGTCGTTCTCAACGAACGCGGCCACGTCGATACCGATCATATCGCCGAGTTGCTGCATCGCGACGTAGAAGGTGTGATCGGGGAGTTGGGTGAATCCATCTTCCGCGATCCGTCCAACGGTTCCTGGCTGATGTCCGATGCCTATCTGTCCGGCGCAGTCCGCTCGAAGCTGGTAATCGCGCGGGCGGCGGCGGACCTGGATCCTGCCTTTCAGCGGAATGTCTCGGCGCTCGAACATGTCCAACCCGCCGACCTCCGTCCGTCGGATATCACCGCGCGCCTCGGTGCGCCCTGGATCCCGGCCGATGATGTTGTCGCCTTCGTCAAGCAGACCATGGAGGCGGACATCTCCATTCATCATCTGCCGGAACTGGCGACCTGGACGGTCAACGTGAGGCAGTTGGAATGGTCGGCATCCGGCACCACGGGTTGGGGCACCCACCGCCGCCATGCCGGCCAGCTTCTCTCCGACGCCCTGAACTCGTCCACCCCGCAGATCTTCGACACGGTGCGCGACGGCGAGACCGAACGTCGGGTATTGAACACGGTGGAGACGGAAGCCGCCAAGGAAAAGCTCGCCAAGATCAAGACCGCTTTCCAATCCTGGATCTGGTCGGATCCAGATCGCACCGACCGGCTGGCGCGCGTCTATAACGACACCTTCAACAATATCGCGCCGCGAGCCTTCAATGGTGATCACCTGCAACTCCCCGGCGCCTCAGGCGCCTTTTCTTTGTATAGGCATCAGAAACGCGGCATCTGGCGCGTTATTTCGGGTGGTGCGACTTATCTCGCTCATGCCGTTGGTGCCGGCAAGACGCTAACCATGGCGGCCGCCATTATGGAACAGCGTCGGCTCGGTCTGATCAACAAGGCGATGCTGGTCGTGCCCGGCCACTGCCTGGCGCAGGCTGCCCGTGAGTTCCTGGCGCTCTATCCCAATGCTCGCATTCTGGTCGCCGACGAGACCAACTTCGTCCGAGAAAAGCGTCATCGTTTCCTTTCACGGGCAGCCACCGCCAACTGGGATGCTATCATCATCACCCACTCGGCGTTCCGCTTCATATCCGTGCCATCGGCCTTTGAAGCACAGATGATCCAGGACGAATTAGAGCTTTACGAGGAGCTTCTCACCAAGGTGGAACGCGACGACCGGCTGTCGCGCAAGCGCATCGAGCGCATGAAGGAGGGCCACAAGGAACGGCTCGAAGCGCTGGCCACCCGAAAGGACGATCTGCTGACCATCTCTGAGCTTGGGATCGACCAGATCATCGTCGACGAGGCGCAGGAGTTCCGCAAACTGTCGTTCGCCACCAACATGTCGACGTTGCGCGGTGTCGATCCAAATGGCTCGCAGCGTGCCTGGGATCTGTTCGTCAAATCCCGCTTCATCGAAACGAAGAACCCCGGCAGGGCGCTGGTGCTGGCGTCGGGAACGCCGATCACCAACACGCTCGGCGAAATGTTCTCGGTACAGCGTATGATGGATCCGGCAGCATTGTCGGAGCGTGGTCTGCACGAGTTCGACGCCTGGGCCTCGACGTTCGGCGACACCTCGACCGAACTCGAACTGCAGCCGTCGGGTAAATACAAGCCGGTCACGCGTTTCAGCCAGTTCGTCAATGTGCCGGAACTGATTGCCATGTTCCGGTCGTTCGCCGACGTCGTGCTGCCGGTCGATCTCAGGACCTATGTCAAAGTGCCGGAGGTCTCCGGCGGCAAGCGCCAGATCGTTACCGCCGAGCCAACCGCTGCCTTCAAGTCCTACCAGAAACAGCTGGACGCGCGGATCAAGGCGATCGAGATGCGCGATGGGCCGGCCGAGCCCGGCGACGACATTCTGCTCTCGGTCATCACCGACGGACGCCATGCGGCGATCGATCTGCGCCTGGTCGATCAGGCGATGGGCAACGAGGCGGCCAACAAGCTGAACGCACTTGTCACGAACACCCACCGGATCTGGCAGGAAACGGGAGAGGCGGAGTATCGTCGCAAGGACGGCAAGCCGTTCGACCGGCCGGGCGCCGGCCAGCTGATCTTCTCCGATCTCGGCACGATCAATGTCGAGGCCACGCGCGGCTTTTCTGCCTACCGATGGATCCGCGATGAGCTTATCCGCCTTGGCGTGCCGGCTTCCGAAATCGCTTTCATGCAGGACTACAAGAAGTCGGATGCAAAGCAGCGGCTGTTCAACGACTTCAATGCCGGCAAGGTTCGCGTGCTGATCGGGTCCTCCGAGACGATGGGCACCGGCGTCAATGTCCAGGCACGGCTGAAGGCGCTGCATCACCTCGATGTCCCATGGCTTCCATCGCAGATCGAGCAGCGTGGGGGCCGCATTATTCGCCAAGGCAACCAGCATGACGTGGTCGATGTTTTTGCCTATGCAACACTGGGCTCGCTCGACGCCACCATGTGGCAGAACAACGAGCGGAAGGCTCGGTTCATTGCGGCGGCCCTGTCCGGCGATACCAGCGTCCGCCGACTAGAGGATATGGGCGGGGGGCAGGCAAACCAGTTTGCCATGGCCAAGGCCATCGCCTCTGGCGACGAACGCCTCATGCAGAAGGCCGGGCTGGAGGCCGAGATCGCCCGTCTCGACCGGCTGCGCGCCGCCCATATCGACGATCAGCATGCGATCCGGCGCCAGATCCGCGACGCCGAACGGGATATCGAGTTTTCCAGCTGCCGGATCGAGGATGTGGGCAAAGACATCGACCGTTTGGTCCCGACCGAGGGCGATGCATTGATGATGCAGGTCGGAAGTGCCGAATTTGACGATCGCAAGCTCGCCGGCCGGGCGCTGATGAAGGAAATCCTGACGCTGGTTCAATTGCAGCAGGAAAAAGAGGTCATCATCGCCACCATCGGCGGCTTCGATCTCGCCTATCATGGCGAGAGGTTTGGCAAGGATGGTTATCGCTATGACACCCTGCTCCAACGCACAGGTGGTGACTACGAGATCGATTTGGCCGTCACCACCACGCCGATCGGCGCGATCTCCCGGCTCGAACATGCGCTTGGCGGGTTTGAACAGGAGCGCGAGAATCATCGCAGTCGCCTCGCCGATGCGAAACGGCGTCTCGCCTCCTATACGCCGCGTTTGGGAGAGAGTTTCTCATTCGAAGCCGAACTCGAATTCAAACTGAGCCATCTGGACGACATCGAAAGGGATCTTGCGGCAACCGCCGACGGGAAGGATGATGACGACCGGAAGGTCGCGTAAACCGCGGCATATCCGATCGTCTTGATCGAGCTGGACTTTTCCCGGTCACAAGTATTGTCGCGGCCTCGTCAACGACGCGGGGTCACGGCAGTTCAGGTCGGGGCGGGATGCCGCTTGGACAGTTCGACGATCCGGCGCATGCCGTATGAGATGTGGTTGCGCTGGATGTAGCCGACTGCTCTGACGTCGCCGTGTTGGAGAGCCCTGCCGATGTCGGTTACCTCGACGATGAAATCGGAACTCTGCGCCTCGAACAGATCGTCGATGACACTGTACCAGATCCGGCATGCCTGCAGATAGTAACGTTCATGCGTATCGCGCAGGGCGTGATTGGCGATAAGTTTGCTCGTGGCCTTTTGCAGCTGGTGGTTCAACCGCCAGAAATCTGCCTTGTTGTTGTCTGCCTTTGCCTGCTTTGCGGGTCCCAGGAGGCCATCGACCGTCGCGAGCGCGAGCGGCACTTCATCATAGGCTGGAAATTCGCCAATCAGTTCGCTCAAGCGCAGACGCAACGCGAAGATATCGTCGAAGGCCGCGCGGTCGACCTGCCGGACCGTCGTTCCAACGCCGTTTCGGATCTCGGTCAGTCCATCATATTCCAACCGTTGCAGGGCCTGGCGGATCGGTGTCCGGCTCACCGAGAATTCTTCGGCAAGCTCGCTCTCGGCAAGCTTGTAACCTGGCGGATAGTGCAGCAGGCAGATGCGATCGCGTAGAATCCTGTAGATGTCGTTTGGCTGACCACGATGCGACGGGTCTGGCACGCTCGCGCCGATTTCCTGGGGCATCACGTCATTCTCCGCGGCTAGAGTGTGAACACCAAATGTTCATATCTCGTAACACTGTCAATCTACCGACATCACACCCGTTTGTCCAGAGCTGTACACAGCACAAACTTTTATCATTTCAATCGTTTTCATAAAACGACGTTGACTCCTCGCCTGTCTCGGATTTATCTTTTTGCAAAAGTCAACCGGTGCATACAGGTCAGCCATGAACAAATGCTATTCCTCCCGTACGAAGCTGCTTCAACGAACGCTCGATGAACATGATATATCCGTTGCCGTCATCGCTGATCCCGATTCTGTTGCGTATTTCGGTGGCTATTGGAACTACCTCGGCGTCGAGTTCGGACGGCCGACGCTGCTCGTCATTCCCCGGGATCGCGAGCCCATCCTCCTGACGCCCCTGATGGAATCGGAGATGTGTGCACGAATGACATGGATCGGCGACATCCGGCCCTGGAGCGATGGGGGTGACGAATGGCGCCTGCCTCTGGCGGAGATCTTGACGCAATGGCCATCTTCTTCCGTTGGCATAGAGACCAGAATAATGCCAAGCCTTGTCGCGACCTATGTGAAAACGCGTGTTCAGTCGAGCGACCTGGTCGATATCGCTCCACTCATCAGCGCACAACGAATGATCAAATCGACCGACGAGATCAGCATCATGCGCCAGGCAGGCGAGGTGGCCGCGGCGATGATGGACGCAGCGCGCCAGACGATCGCTGTCGGTGTTCCCGAGTATGAGATCACACTTGCGGCCATGGTAGCAGGAACGCGCAAGGCAGCTGAATATCTTCGCGAGCCGGACGATCGTTTCGTTTCGCCGATCATCCAGAACATCCAAATCCTTCAGTCGGGCACCGACACCTGCATGGTGCATCGGCGGACTTCCACCCGACGCCTGGAACGCGGAGACCCTGTCTATCTGTGTTTCTGTGGCATGGTGTCCTTCCGTGGATACAAACTCGGCTTCGACCGGGAGTTCTATGTCGAAGATGCCCGGGACGATCAAATTGCCGTCCATCAGGTGGCGATTGCCGCGCAACGGGCCGCACTCGCTGCCATTCGCCCCGGCGTGCGCTGCGAGGAGATCAACGCGGCGGCCGAAGCGGTCTATCTCGATGCCGGATATTCGCCGGGATATCGCACAGGCCGCTCGATCGGCCTCTCCTTGCTGGAGGCGCCGGAGATCAAACGCGGCGAGCGCATGGAACTTCGCGCCGGCATGACATTCGCGGTCGATGGCGGCCTCACCGTTCCCGGCCAGTTTGGCGGGCGTATCGGAGATTCCATCGTCGTGACGGATGATGGCTTCGACTATCTGACACAATACCCTTCCGAAATTGGCATTTTGAAATCGAGATGAGACCCCAGCCTCAAAGATCGAGATACCCATGTGATGACCCCGATCGAACCACTTTCGCGAAAAGGCGGCCTGTCTGAATCACGGCGCGACGTGGTCTACGCAAGATTGAAAGACGATCTGATCCATTACCGGTTTCGTCCCGGAGACCACCTGTCGATCTCCAGGCTCTGCGCGTCGCTGCGCGTGAGCAACACACCGGTCAGAGAGGCACTTGTCCGCCTGCATGCCGAACGGCTGGTCCGGGTCGAGCCGATACGCGGGTTTTATGCGCGCGATCTTCATCTGGAGGAGATGCAGGAGCTCCATGACCTGACCCATACGATCGTGCTGCGATGCCTGGCGACGAGCACACGGCCGTTTGCAGCGGATCAGCTTTTACGTCCAGCCGCCCTTGGATTTCAGTCTGCTGCCCGTGCGACACATGTGCTGCAAGCCAAGCCCGACGATACCGCGACGTTCATCGAGAGCCTCCTTCGCGGCATCGCGCAGATGTCAGGTAGCACTGTGCTGTTCGACATCATCGACAATATCTGCGATCGAACCCATTTCGTTCGAACATGGGAAGTCCGCGAAAGCACACGGGACTATGTGCTGTCCGAGAAGTTTCTGGCGCTTCTGGATTGCCTGGAGCGCGGCGACGGACATGGGGCTGCTGCAATCGTCACCTGTTGCTTTCACAGACAGAAAGACGATCTGCCAAATGCGGTTGCCAAGGCAATTGCTTGGATCTTCATGCACGGCTCAAACGGACGCTAGGCCAGGCGCGCAGCGATTTCGGCATGATAGGTTCGATGTGATCATCTCCAGCATCGACGCAACGAAGACAGCAATCTGTCGCTTGCAAGCACGCCTTACGGCGGATCGGCAACAGCAGGGCCGGCATTCAGCAGCCGCACGATATCCAGCAGGATCAAGCGTAATTGCGGCCAGGGGAATTCACCATTGTCGGGACCCGGCTGACCATCTGTGATCACGACATGCAGTTTGGCGGCGAGGCCGGCGACAGAGCTCGCGGGAAGGTCCAGGAGCTCGTCCGACAGTTGGGCGCTGCGATCGGCCGCCGCTTCCTCCGCTCTCTTGGCTTTGGTAAATCCGATCCGGATGTCGGCGGCATTCCATGCGGCGCGTCTCTTCCCCAGTTCGGTTTTGGCGCTCAGCCGGGCTTTCTTGTAGTGAGGACCCTTCATCCAATGATGAATTTCCTCGTCAGTCTCGGCAAAGACCGGCGCGGGGCGCTCGAGAACCTCCAGCATGACATGAGCGGGGAGGACCTCCCGCGCCATTGCCTTTTCGAGCCGTGATTGCGTGTCATTCAATTGTGTCAACCGCGCCTGCGCAGTCGCCCATTCCTGCCAGCAAAGCAGGGCAGCATCCAGTTGTGGGTCTTCGCGACTGACCTCTGATCGCGGTTTCGCGTCATAAGCGCTCAGTAATGCTACCGCGGTGGAAAGCAGATTTCGATGAGTGATTGGCGGCAAAGTTCTGTTAGTCTCAGAATCAGCCATGATCCAAGCTCCATACAGCTAGAATGTGGTCAGGCTGGGTAATGTGCTCGAACACATACCCGGCCGATTAATTCGAAAGGATACCGGATTGCGATATCATGCACAATAATAATCACAACGGCGTTGTGATATGAATGCTATTCAGTGCAAATTGGCACGTGTAGCGTTGGGTTGGGGCGTCCGAGATTTGGCGAATGCAGCAGGAGTTTCTACGCAAACGATCAGTCGGTTGGAGAGAGGTGAAAATCTCCGAACGAAAACCGTAGAAGACATCAAGACCAAACTTGAAGAGGCAGGTATCGAGTTCATCCCGGAAAACGGTGGCGGGGTGGGGGTTCGTTTCAGGAATCCTATGCCGTGACGTCGCGCTCATTCGGACGGTCCTCCGCTTATCGGTTGGATCCAGCCAAGCGCACCGGCCGTCTCAAGCACATGCCCGATACTCAGCACGCTGAGGTCCTCGTAGGGTTTTCCGATAATCTGCAATCCCATTGGCAGGCCAGACGAATGAAGGCCGCACGGGATTGTCAGTGCAGGCTGACCGGTCAGATTGAACACGCAGGTATAGCGGGCCAACGCATTGCCAACCAATTCGCCTTCCACGCCTGCGCTCACAGATTGGGTTGAAAGTTCGGGGGCAATCACCGGCGTCGTCGGCGTGATCATAATGTCGATGGACTTGAAGCAGGCCGCAAATTCTTGGCGCTTGAGCTCCATCAGCCGCAAGGACTGCACATAGTGCTCGCCCAGGATGAACTGTCCCTGGACCAGTCCGTTGCGGACATCATCTCCGTAGATGTGCGCATTCTCATCCATCCGCGGCCCGTGCCATGACAGCGCCTCGACAAGCTGGATCGCGAGCGACGCTGGTCGCACATGGGTCATATCAGGGGTCTGGACCTCGACCAGTTCTGCCCCGTGTTCCTGACAGAACAGCAGCGTTTTCTCGACAGCGGATGCGATCTCATCATCCAGATTATCGAAAAAATATCGCCGCGGAATGCCGATGCGCTTGCCGATGAGAAATTCGGTCGACAGCGCCTGCAGACGGCGCTCCAGACGCGTCTCTCCCCTGCCTTTCGTCGCATCGTTCCACCCCGCCAGAACTTGAAGGACCGATGCCGTATCCAGGCAGCTGCGCGCCATGATCCCGGCGTGATCAAGGGTCCAGCAGAATGGGATCATGCCCTTGGTGCTGATCAGACCGTAGGTCGGCTTTAGACCGACAAGACCGCAAAGTGCCGCGGGAACGCGGACAGACCCACCGGTATCGGATCCGAGCGCAAAGACCGCCGAGCCGGTGGCCACGCTGACCGCCGATCCGCTGCTGGACCCACCGGCAAGCCTCGATGGGTCGTGCGGATTGACCGGCGTGCCATAGACTGGATTCTTGCCTGTGATGCCATAACAAAATTCGTGCATGTTTGTCTTGCCGATGAGGACGGCTCCCGCACGCTCAAGGCTCTCGACCGCTTTTGCATCGGTCTTCGGTTGATAATCTGCAAGGGCCCGCGACCCTGCCGTCGTGATCATCGATTTTGTCTCAAAGACGTCCTTGCAGGCATAGGGCACGCCAGCAAGCGGCCCGGCCATCGGCAATTGCTCCTTGCCGTCGTGTGGCAGAGAGCCGGAAATGGTGATGTAGGCATGGTTTGCCGGGTTGGTCCCTGCGGCGTAGTGACGAAGACGTTCCAGGTCAGTGGCCGCGTCCTGCCCATCGTTCAACGCCTTCGAGCGAAAGTCACCAATCGAGCCATAGGGGAAATCAGTCATCCAATGCGTCCGGGTTGCAGAAACGCGGGGGAACGGCGATGTCGCCCAGTGTGTGTTGTGACATGAGCTTCAATGCGGTGAAGTGTTCCTGGGCACCGCTCACCACCCCGCTGCCTTCGTCGGTCAGCAAGGCGGCGAGATAGGGTGTCGACCACTCGCGCGCCGCAAGAGCGATGGCAACACGCTCCAAAAGGTCAACCGTGATAGAGCCAACCATTCATTCACCTCCGCGCTTCAGCGCCTGAACGAGATTGGCGACGACCATCATGATCGCAACCAACAGCACCAGCAGGCTTGCCACGACCAGCACGGCCGGGCTGAGTTGATCGCGGATGCCCGACCACATTTGAAGCGGAACGGTGCGCTGATCGTAGCTTGCCAGAAAAAGCGTCACGACGGCCTCGTCGAAGGATGTCACAAAGGCAAAAAGCGCACCTGAAATAACACCCGGGGCGATGAGCGGCAGTGTCACTCTTGCAAAGGCCCTGAGAGGCGACGCTCCGAGCGTCGCGGCCGCGCGGGACAGTTGCGCGTCGAATGTGGTCAGTGTCCCGCTGACGGTGACGACCACGAATGGCGCTGCCAGAACCACGTGAACGATCACGATCCCTGTCATCGATTGTGTCAGGCCCAAAGGCGCAAAGAACAGGTAGGTGCCGGTCGCCACGATGATGACGGGGATGATGAGCGGTGCGCCAAGCACCGCGGCGACCAGTGTTCGCGCTGAGCCGCCAAGATGGCGCAGTCCAAGTGCCGCTGCCGTTCCAAGAGCGGTGGCAACGGGTGTGACGATGATGGCAATCGTCACACTGTTCTTCAACGCAAGGCGCCATTGCGCACTCTCGGCAACCTCCCGATACCAGCGCAGAGACCAACCGTCCGGCTGCAGCAGCAGCATGCTTCTGGTGAACGAGAAGTAGGGTTCGGGATTGAAGGAAAGCGGAATGACAACCAGTATCGGCAAGATAAGAAACAGGCTGATTGCGCCGACGGCGAAGCCTAGCGAAAGTCTGAGCACATTCATCGCTGCAGCACTCCCCGCTGAGTGACGCGCGAAAGCAGCATCGTCAAGACGACGACAATGACAAGAAGTATGCTGCCAAGCGCTGCCGCCAGTCCCCAGTTCAGGCTTGTCTGAACGTGGAAAGCGATCTGGTTGCTGATCAGCTGGCCGGTACGGCCGCCGACCAGAGCGGGCGTCACGTAGTAGCCAAGCGAAAGAATGAAGACAAGCGCAGCTCCCGCCAGCACGCCCGGCAATGTCATTGGCAGATAGATGCGCAGGAAAACCCGGGCCGGGCCGGCCCCCAGGCTCTTACCAGCGCGGACATATTGCTTCGGTATCCCCTTCATCACAGCATAAAGCGGAAGCACGAAAAACGGCAGCAGCACATGTGTCATCACGATTAGCGTACCGGAGAGATTGTAGATCAGTTCCAGGCGGCTGCGTTCACTGACGATGTTCATCGCCACGAGGATCTCGTTGAGCACGCCCCGCCGTTGTAACAGCACGATCCAGGCCGTCGTGCGCACCAGAAGTGATGTCCAGAAGGGCAGCATGACAATAAAGAACAGAAGCCTTTGCATTCGCGGCCGCGCAGTGGCCAGTGCATAGGCGAACGGATAACCAAGGACGATGCAGACGGCCGTCACCACCGATGCAACAAGGATGGTTCGACCGAAGAGATAGACATAGATGCGACGGCTTTCATCCTGTCGGACAATCGATCCCTGCGGCGTTTGCTGCAGGTCGACGGCGCTGAGAAAATACCGGGCCGTCAATGGCTGGGTCATGCGCTTTAGCAACACCCACGTGTCCGGATCACCCCATCGAGGATCGATTTCCAACAAGGGACGATCGTACTCTGCTATCGCATCAGCCGTCACCTCGATCAGTTGGCGCATTCCCGACCGTTCGCGGTTTAGCCGTAGCGCCAGTTGGCTGACGCGGCCATCGCCGGTCAAGTCGCGCAGATCCCTGCTCAGAGCGTCGAATCCTTCTGGGCCTGGCAGTCCCGTCGACGTCTGCCATTTGGCGAGCGCCTGGCGGGTTTGCCCGAGCAATCCTGCCACCTCTGGATCGTAGACACTCTTCCACAGCATGAACCCGATAGGCGCGAGGAATGTCACGAGTGTAAAGACCAGCAGTGGCAGGACCAGCGTCCACCCCGTTCGATGTGGACCACGCTGTCTCATCGGGCGAGCCAGGACGCATAACGCTCGGAAATCGCCTCACCGTGATCTGTCCACCACTTCGAATTGAATGCCAGCGCGTGTCTGAAGTTGGCTTTGGCCGTGGGAAGGTTTGCCGCCTTTGCTGGATCAATCAGCGCTTCAGCTGAACGACGTACGGGTCCATAGGCGATAAAACCGGTCTGTGCAGCAAGTGGCACTGTGCCCGTGGCGTATCGAACGAAGGCATCGGCTTCCTTTTTCGCATGCGTGCCTTTGACCACGGCATAATAGTCCGCGTTCCAGATCTGCCGGTCCCACAGAATGCGCAGCGGCTTCCCTTCATCCGAGATCGCCCCCTGCACGCGCCCGTTATAAGCGGTCGACATGGCCACCTCGCCATCGACGAGCAACTGGATCATCTGGGCACCGGTTTCCCAAAACACGGCCTGATCCTTGATTGTATCGAGCTTGCGGAAGGCACGGTCGACACCCTCCTCTGACGAGAGCGTGGCGTATACGTCGCCCGGTGCCACACCGTCGGCCATCAACGCCCATTCGAGAAGCGCATTCGGGCGTTTCGGCAGGCCCCGTTTTCCCGGAAAACGCTCTACGTCGAAAAAGTCCTCGATCGTTTGTGGCTTTGCATCCTGGAAGGCCGGTTCGTTCACCGCAATGACGTTTGACCACACTACGGAACCGACTCCGCAAGGTTGAAGCGCCCCGTCGAGAAAGTCATCTTTTGCGGCACGTTTGTCCGCACCCGCCGGAAGTGCATCGATGTCGACTTTCTCGAAAAGCCCGTCAGCGCAGCCCCGGTCGAGATCCTGCATTTCGACATCGACGACATCCCAGCTGACGCTCCCCGAGCGCACCTGCGCAACGAGCTCTGCAAGACCGCCATTATAATCGACCGACTTGATGTCGACGCCAGTCTCCTTACTGAAAGGTTCGTAATGTGCCTGACGCTGACTTGCGGTGTATTGGCCACCGAAGGACGCGATTGTAAGAGCCTCGGCAGCAAAGCTCGATGGAATTCCAAGACCGAGTACACAGAGGCCGGTCGCACGGGCAAGGCGGGAAATGCTCATGTTTGAATCCTTTGTTGTCTATCGTATGGTTGCAGATACTCCTCCCGCAAAGGCGCGGGCATCTTCGGTGCTCCAGCCGAGCAGGATGCTCTCACCGATATCGGGGATGCTTTGCGTTCCGTCATTGGGGATACGGGTTATGACGTCGATGCCGTCATCGAGGCTGGCTCGCAGGCGGTAGCTGTCGCCGTGATAGCTGACCTCGCTCACCACCACGTCGATGGTGTTGGGAAGTTGGCAAAGATCGGCAACCCGGCGCAGGCGCTCCGGCCGGATCATGATGCAGGCATGCGTTTCAGTTGGAGCGATATCAACGGAGAGGGCGCTGACAATGGCACGCCCAGACACCGCAAGCCTCGATGGCGATCCGTGGCTGATGATACGCGCCGGAATCCGGTTGTTCTCGCCGATAAAGCCGGCGACGAAGTCATTGCGTGGTGCATTGTAAAGCGCGGTAGGCGGATCGATCTGCGAAATCTTTCCACCCTCGAACACCGCAACGCGATCCGACAGGGATATTGCTTCACCCTGATCATGCGTGACGTAGATGATCGTCGGCCGCAGCTCGTGGTGCAGACGGGCGATTTCGTCCTGCATCTGCTGGCGCAACTGCTTGTCAAGCGCACCAAGCGGCTCGTCCATCAGCACCAGTTGCGGCTCGAAGATTAGTGCGCGTGCGACCGCTATCCGCTGTTGCTGCCCGCCGGACAGTTGCGCCGGACGTCGCGCGCCAAGCCCCTCCAGTTTCACCAGGTTCAGCGCCCACCCGACACGATCATCGATCTCTCGACGTCCCATTCGGCGCATCTCAAGAGGAAAGGCAAGGTTCTGCGCAACCGTCAAATGCGGAAACAAGGCGTATTGCTGGAACACCATGCCGATGTTGCGCTTATGCGCCGGCTGTCGCGAGACGTCGCGGCCACCAATGATGATGGCGCCATCGCTTGGTTGCTCGAAACCGGCAAGCATCATCAGCAAGCTCGTCTTGCCGGAGCCGGACGGACCAAGGATGGTCAGAAACTCACCGCTACGCACAGACAGGTCGACGCCTTTGACAACCTGCGTCGTTCCATCATAGCTCTTGACGACATTTTGCAACACCACCGCGTGTTCGAACGTGGCGCCGGAAGGCGGGCGGTTTTTGACCGCGGCATTCAGCATGCGGCCACCTCCTGTGGATGAATTGACCCCGCCATCAGGAACGACATGATGCGTGACAGTGTGCGAACGATGTGGTTGCGGCGTACCAGTCCCACAGCGCGCACGTCCTGTGCCTCAAGGGAGATGATGATTTCTGTGATCTCTTCGATTTGCGACAAGCATTCCATCGTCCAGTTCAGATCGGGCAGGATCGTGTAGTAGGCGCGGATTGTCTTGAAATAGAGCGCCTCGGTGACGAGCCGGTATTCCGAATTTCCAGAAAGATCGAGGAGCGCGTTCTGCAGCTGGTGGCTGACAAGGCAAAGCGCCGCCACGTCCGGCTTCGTCAGTAGCGAGCGGCATCCAGATCCAAGAACGGTCAATCTTTCGACAACCGTCTTTACCTCCGCAGCCGGGCTCATATCGCCCAGCAGTTCGGACAGCTTCACGCGCAGCGCGAAAGCATCACGCAGTGCCTTGAGATCGACCGCCGTCACGATCGAGCCGACGTTTGGCTTCGTCTCGACCAACCCCTCCACTTCCAGCATCTGAAGCACACGGCGGATGGGCGTCCGGCTTATACCGAATTCTCGCGTCAGCTCCGCTTCGCTGATGGCGGTTCCGGGCGGGTAACGCAAAAGGCAAATGCGGTCGCGCAAATTGCGATGGAGGTTCGAGAAGCGTGCCCTTGGCGTGTCTTCATCGGATTGACCTGGCGTTGATGTCCTCATCGTATCCTCGTCCTGAAAGTAGGGCAGGAATACATATTATAATATGTACTGTCAAGACGGTGTACCGGGTTGCCAAAGCCGGTATACAGCAATGATTGATGCCAGGTCAGCGTGTATTTCGGCTGTGCACGAACGAATGTATTTTGCGAAAATCCCCGGAATACAGCACAATCTCCGGCTTAAGCAGCGAGGCTGGCACGGGTCGATGCAACCGCCGGACACGGGGTCGATGGCGATGAGGGGGTTTCAATGAAAGAGGTTCGACATGATCTCAACGGCTCGAAACATGATTTCACGCCAACCTATAATAACCGCTGGCCGGATCGCTATCTCAGGGCCCATCGCCAGCTCGACTACATCATTCCGCAGCAGGCCAAGTCCGTTTTCGAACCCCTTATCGAGCGCTGCATGCAGGCAAGGCAAAAGACACGGCTGAAGATCATCGATGTCGGATGTTCCTACGGTATCAATGCCTCGCTGCTGAGCCACCGGATCTCGCTTGACGAGCTCTATGTCGAAGCGGCACCGCGCACCGGCGTCCTGTCGACCCGCGACATCGACAAGCACAGAGCGTACTTTACCGATCGGCCGCGACGTGGCGACCTGTCGATCATCGGTCTCGATCCTTCAAAACGCGCCGTGGAGTACGCCATGCGCGCTGGCTTGATCGAGGCGGCCGTAACCTCGAATCTGGAACATCAGGACATCAGCGATTCCGAAGCAGAACTGATCCGTGACGCCGATCTGATTATCAGCACCGGCTGCATCGGCTACGTGACCGATCGGACATTTCGCCGCCTCTATACCGCAACCGCCGCGTCTCGGCCCTGGGTCGCATCCTTTGTCATGCACCCGTTCACATATAGCGCAATTGCCGAGACGCTGACCGGGTTCGGGCTGGCAACGCAGGAAATGCCGGAGCTGCTTCAGCGCCAGCGTCGGTTTTCGACGCAAAAGGAAAAGCGCGTCATTCTAAACGCGATGAAGATGTTGAAGATGGATGATCGCTTCGAGCGATCGACAAGCTATATCTACGCCTCATTCCATCTCTCGGTTCCAACAGGTATCCCTGTTGGATGAAGTTCGCGTTCGCACGTCCACCCTTCGCCCGGGAGCTATGCCTCGTCATCAGGCTCGAGAAGTTCGGCTGGCCCGACGCCCAGAACCTGCGCCAGTTCAAACAGCGTGACGATCGTCGGATTTCTTTTGCCGCGTTCCAGATCGCTCAGATATTGCTGGCTGAATCCGGCGCTCGTCTCCACCTGTTCCTGGGTGAGACCTTTCTCGCGCCTGATGCGGGCGAAGTTCCTTCCAACAAGTTTACGCATATCCATGAATGATTGGATTGCATGTTCATCCGTCTTGCGTTATCAACTATAGTATGTATTCTCTGCGGGAAAGAGGGTTTGAGCCTCGCTCCGGCCCGATGCATTTCAGCGATTGCACGAGACATTAGCTTCCATGCCTGGACCTACCCCGGATACCGTCGATCCATCACCATCCCAGCCGAAAACCGCAGATGCCGTCATTGTTGGCGGCGGCATTATCGGCGCCTCCATTGCATTGGAGCTGGCGGAGAGGGGGCTTTCCGTGACGCTTTGCGAAAAAGGCGTCATTGCCGGCGAGCAATCCAGCCGCAATTGGGGCTGGGTCCGGCTGTCTCGACGAGATCCCAGGGAAATTGAACTGATGGCGGCCTCCATCCGTCTATGGGAAGGCATGGCCAAGCGCGTCAATTCCGATGTTGGTTATCGCCAGTGTGGCATCGTCGTGCCGTTTTATTCGCGGTCGTTCAAACGCGAAAATGAAGCCTGGCTCGAGCACATCAAGGGCACACAGCATCGGGTGACGGCGCTTGATCACGCCAGTGTTCGCGCGCTTGTCCCAGATATGAACCTTAATCATGATGGCGCGCTCTATTCTACAGCCGACGGACGGGCTGAACCGCAAAAAGCCGCCCCCGCCATTGCACGTGCGGCCAAGGCGATCGGCGCAACAATCCTGACGAACTGCGCGGTGACCGAAATCGAGACCGGTGCCGGATCGGTCTGCGGCGTGGTCACCGAGCAAGGGCGTATCGCTACACAGTGTGTCATCGTCGCCGGTGGCGCATGGTCGCGACTGCTGTTGCGCGGGGCAGGGGTGACGTTACCACAGCTGAAGGTCCTCAATTCCGTCGCTCGAACGCAGCCGGTCGAGGGAGGACCAGATATAACGGTTCGGGGTCCCGGCTTCTCGGTCAGGCGCCGTTCCGATGGCGGCTACACGGTTTCCACATTGGCGTCCAACGTCTACGATCTCACCCCCGACAGCTTTCGCTTTCTGAGGCCGTTCCTGCCAGCGCTGCGCTTGGAGTGGTCAAGCCTGAGGCCCCGCATCGGCAAACGGTTCATTGACGAATGGCGTGACATGCGGCCCGTCAAAGCCGGTGAGGCGTCCGCATTCGAGCGAACCAGAATTCTCGATCCCGCCCCGAATACCAAGATGATTGATCTGGCCATGGCAAGGCTCGCCGAGGCGTTCCCGGTGTTTCAGGGCGCCGAAGTCGCGCAGCGATGGGCCGGTTACATCGACGTCACGCCAGACGCGGTCCCCGTCATATCGTCCATCGACGCGATCAGCGGTCTTGTGGTTGCCACCGGCTTCAGCGGCCACGGTTTTGGATTGGGGCCAGGGGCAGGGCGTCTGGCTGCAGATCTTGTCACGGGTGCACAGCCTGTCGTCGATCCTTTCGCCTTTCGATTCTCTCGGTTTACGGACGGGTCGAGGATCGTTCCACTGACAGGCGTATGAAGGCTATGTCGGCCTATCTGACTTCGCTGAAGTCCGGAAAGCCGTGGCGGCGGGCCTTGGGAAGGCGGTGTCTGCAAGCAGCCAAACGGATCGTCCCGATTGGAAACCGAAGTGCTATGCGTGCGAACTGCATCCGTCAGCTCAGTTTATAGATATCCGCATTGTCGTGGACTTCGCGAAGGCCTTTATAGGCAGCGTGCCGCAATTTGCCGTCGTCTGTCCAGGCGCGGTATTGGATGTCCGCAATCAACGTTGGCTGGGTGAAGACAACACCCTGTTTCTCCACAGTCACGGGCGGGCGCTTCGTCTTCAACGTCTCAAGCATACGCCGTAACTCATTGGCCTCTCGTTCTTTGAAGCCGGTTCCAACAGAGCCGACATACACTAGTGCGGCGTCGCGATAGGCTGCCAACAGCAAGCGACCGATACCACCCAGCGCGGCAGCCGAAGGCTCATATCCAACGATGACAAAGCTTTCGCTCTGGATGCATTTGATCTTGAGCCAGTCGCCAAGTCTCCCCGGGCGATAAGGGCGATCGCGATGCTTGGCGATGATGCCTTCCAGTCCGTACTTGCAAGCCGCCGCCAGAAGCTCTGCGCCATCGGCTTCGACCTCCTGTGAAAGCCGGATCACCCCTTCGCTTTCGCCGATCAGGTCATCCAGAAGGTGACGGCGTCCGGACAACTCCATCTTCGTCAGGTCGTAACCATCGAAATATAACAGGTCGAATGCGTAGAGGATCGCATCGCCCGACGCTTGTCTGCCTCCGCGCCCGCCAAGTGACCGCTGCAGCGCCCCAAAGTCCGAGCGGCCCTCCGCATCGAGCACGACGGCTTCCCCATCGAGAATGGCGGTCCCGACGCCGAGCTTGCGCGCAGCAGCGGCGATTGCCGGAAACCTGTCGGTCCAATCATGGCCGCCGCGGGTGATGATCCGAACCGAGTTCGGCTCGATGTGAACAGCAATACGATAGCCGTCCCATTTGATCTCATAGATCCAGTCCGGTCCCGAGGGCGGTTTTGCTTTCAAGAGCGCCAGGCACGGTTCGATGCGATCGGGCATCGGGTCGAAAGGAAGTTGCGGCTGCGCCGGGTCGCGGGGTTTGCGCGGTCGCGAGCGGATCGGAGCGTCCGTCTCCCGCAAAAGCGGCTGGGATTTTTTGCGCGGCGGCTTTGTCATGGCCAGAGTTCAGCAGCAATTGCTTAAAATCGTGTGACATTGCTGGAAAATGGAAGGGGCACGAACAAGGAGGGGCAGGAGGAGGACGAGGGAGGAAGGAACCTGGTTCGCAAGGACAGTCCGACGGCTGCCGGTTCCCTCAATCGCGTCGGTCGCCGAGACCGGGCCAGCTTGTTTCGCAAGGCAGGTGTGCCTCGCTCCCCCGCAAACCAGGTCTGCTCCGGCGCAATTGCAGCCGCCGGCCCGTCCTGCGGTTCGGGAGATGTCTTCGAAAAGAAGATGAGGAGGCAAGGACAGTCCGTCCGCCCCAAGCTCAAGAGGTCATTCCTATGCAGTTGATTACAGCCGATCCGCGCAGCCTGAAGGACAATCCTGACCGATCCCGCCAGTCGAAATCCTCACCCCAGTCCGACGCGCTGTTGTGCGCATCGATCCGGGCCATCGGCGTCGTGCAGCCACCCATCGTCAAACTCGCCCCGGAAGGCGGCAATAGCTACATCATCGTCTTCGGTCACCGCCGCGCCGCACAGGCGATTGCCGCGGATCTCTCGGAAATCCCGCTGCTGCTGGCTGATCCCTCCGACGATCTCGGCGCCATGCAGTCCTTTGCGGAGAACATCGCCCGCGAACCGTTGAACCCTGTCGACCAATGGCGCGCCATCGAACGGCTGGTGGCTCTTGGATGGACCGAGGAGTCGATCGCCATGGCGCTGGCACTCCCGAGCCGCCAGATCCGCAAGCTGCGGCTTCTGGCCAACATCCTGCCCGCCATGCTCGACCAGATGGCGCGGGGCGATATGCCGAACGAACAGCAGCTGCGCACGATCGCTGCCGCCGGTCAGGATGAGCAGGCCGAGGTCTGGAAGAAGTACAAGCCGAAGAAGCAGGATCCGCAGGTGTCGTGGTGGGAGGTTGCCCGCGCACTGACCACGACCCGGATGCTCGCCAAACATGCAAGTTTCGGCGACGATCTGGCTTTGGCTTACGGCATCACCTGGGTCGAGGACCTGTTTGCACCCGCTGACGAGGACAGCCGCTACACCACGGATGTCGAGGCGTTTCTCGGTGCGCAGCAGGAATGGCTTGCCAACAACCTGCCCAAGCGTGGTTCGGTCATCGAGGCCAATGAATACGGCCAGGCCAAGCTGCCGGCAAAGGCACAACAGGTCTACGGCAAGCCGGGCAAGGGTGACCTGACCGGCTGGTATATCAACGCGCGCGACGGCTCGGTGCAATCGGTTGCCTACCGCATGCCCGAGGTGAAGAAGCCCCGGCTGGTCAAGGATGCCGATGGCGTCGAGACTGTCGTCGAGGAAGTCGAGGCGCCGAAATCGCGTCCCGATGTGACCCAGAAGGGTCTCGACATGATCGGCGACTTGCGCACCGATGCTCTGCACGAGGCGCTTGCCCGCGCGCCGATCGAGGATGACACGCTGATGGCTTTGCTCATTCTCGCCTTCACCGGCATGAATGTCACGGTCGCAAGCGGTGCATCGGACAATCCTTATGGTCATGCGAAATGCGGGCCGCATGCCGCCCGGCTGATCGGCGAAGACGGCAAGCTCTCTTTTGATCGCGAGACGCTGGTGCAAGCTGTGCGCTCGGTGCTGATCGAAGTCCTATCGCTTCGGCGCAATCGATCCGATAGCGGCCTGATCGCCCGTATTGCCGGGGATGCGATCGGGGCTGATCAATTCTTGCCCAATATGGCGACCGAGGAATTCCTCTCGTGCCTGTCGCGCACAGCATTGGAAACCGTCGCGGAAGCGGCCGGTGTTCCAGGCCGCATCAAGGTGAAAGACACCCGCGCCGCCATGGTCGAGCATTTCGCGGATGGTCGCCTGGTCCTGCCGGCGGCCTCGATCGCACCAGATGCCGCCGAGGTTCTGGCCTGGGCGACCCGTTCTGCAGTCGTGGTTTCGGACCCTGAGGGGGAAGACGAGGCCAGAGCCGACGCCGAGGATGAGACGCCTGCTGTGCCGCAAACCGAAGAATTCGACGAGAGCGGTGGTGCCCGCGTCGGCGAATTCCGTGATGCGGCCGAATAGCTGCAGCCGCTGATGCCCCATTCGCCGCCGGCTGGCCGGCGGCATTTTCATTTCCTTCCATGGATAGGAGCAGACAACGTCCGCAACATCTCCCCTTTACGGAAAAACCCGCGACGGTCTTTTCGCCGCTCTGGTCGGCGACGAGGCCTTTGCCATGATCCCAGTTGGCACCGGCCACCACCTCGTCAAGGCCTGGGGCCTTGCCCGTCCAATCGGGGACTGGACGATCGCCGATTTCCATGACGGCAGAGCCGATCCGATCGATGAGACCGGTTTCCGGCGCACAGTCGAGGAACGGGCGACCCATGTCGGGCAACTGACCAATCTCGCACGCCGGACGATTGCCACCCTTGCATCGACACCCTGGGGTCTTTCGCAACACGCCGTGCTGTATGCCGATGGCATCGTTGTCCATAGCACCGCAAGCCATGGCGGCTTCGCGCTTTCCCTGGATCGCAACAGGCTTGTGCCATCGTTGTTGCGTGCCGAAGACGGCTTCTACGAGGAGGACTGCGCCTGGGTGGCGGTGGCAATTGCCTATCCCGACCTGTTCACCGATTTCGAGAGGCGCCACGCCGACGACATCCTGCGTCATGTCTACCCGCAGGCCTGGGAGGACGCACATGGCAAGGTGCTGCAGCCCGGCCAGTCGCGGGCTAAGGACCGCAGCGACTTCGACCGTGACAACGTTGATCGTTGGGTGGTCATTTCAGCTATTCAGTCGCATCATCATCCGGGCTTTGTCGAATGCATCGCCATGCTCGGTGGGAGGCGCTCGAGCGGTGTTCGCGCGCCAGCGGACGAGGAGCGGCGCTACCTTGTCGACGAGGCGTTCTACGATATCGGAGCGTTCGGCTATGTCGTTGATGAGTCCCGTGATCGCCGGTACGGCGGTCCGTCGAGTTTCATTGGCTGGACCGGGCGTTGAGGTGCCGCGTCGAGCCGGAGAGATCGGCCGGGACGTCCGGGTAGCCCATGGGCCGCGGCCGGCGCAGAGGCGAGCCGGCGACCGTCGAGAACGCAGGCTCCGGACGCTGCTGGCCAAAGGCCGGTTTGTCTTCCATCGGTCGGCGCGTGTTTCGGCGGCGATCGAGCGTCGCGGGTGGCGCACGCTTTATGATGGGCCGGTCGAAGGGCCCCGATGGCATGCCTGCGCAAAGGGCTGATTGGTGGACCTCTTGCTGCCTGCTGGTTGTCCGGTGGGCGGTGGAGGTGCCGCGGGCGATCACGAGCGATGCCCTCCGGCGATCGGCAAATTCGTCGAGCAGCTCCCGGCTCGGTCCTCGGGTTTACTGCGGTCTGAACCGGTCGCAACCTGGTCAAAGGCCGCGTTCCGCGCCGCGTGGCGGCAGGACGACGCGCGCTGCGCAAGGCGTGGCCGCGTTTTCTGCAGACCGCCAGCGGTCCGCATCCTCCGCAACCCCACCCTGCTCGATCGCATCGTCCTGACCTTGGGCCAGGCCGCTTGCCCGGTTCGTGTCGACCGCACCCGAGGGACAGTGCCGGAAAGCGGCAGACCCGGGCTTCGCTCAACCACGCACAAGGACACCGATCATGACATCGCTCAACCGCTCCTCGAAATCTCGCCCCGCCGCACAACGCGCCACCACTCTCGAAATGGTCCGCCTCGCGTGCCCGGACGCGCCTCAAGCAAACCGCATCTGCGAAAGCTTCGGCCTGGCCATCGTCGATAGCGACGGTATCCGCGAGCTTCATCGCAGCCAGCTCATCGACAGCGCCGACGCGCTGAAAGAGGGCCTCGCCGAAAAGGCCATGCAGATCCATATGCAGCGCATTGTCGGCTCCTTCGTTGGCTCGGCCTACGGCGCGGGGCAGTTCTACAGCCGGGCGGTCACCGAGGCGCGCGACCTCACCACTAAACTCTCCAACGACGATCGCAACGAGGATCTCGACGGCCCGGTCGGCTTCGATAGCCGCGCCCAGCGCAAGCGCGAGTTTGCCGCGGACATGGGCCTGCAAGCCCACGTCCTGCGCATGGCAGCCGAAGGCGCGGTCTCGGCCTACGAGGACATCACCGGCGAGACCTGGAAGCCCTATGAACGCGCCGGTTCCACGGTAGCGGCGCCGTCGGTCGACCAGAAGGCCGCATCGCTGCAGATGTCGGCCTTCGACTGATCCGAAGGGGCGAAAGCCCCTTCCTCATTTTGCGAAGCCGGCGCGTCTGACGCGCCGGCTTTTCCTGTGTCGGACGTGAGAGGCAACGATCGCGGCTCGTCCCGGTAAGCGGTCTAGCGTCGCCGGGGATGGTCAATCGCAACGGCCATGCCGTCCTCCACTTCGTTTCGGCCCGATCGACAATTTCCCAACATTTGCTCTCGCTCTCAGCGGGTGCGCCGCCTCCGGCCGCCGCTTCTTCGACCGCCGTGACGAACCGCGATCGGCGTGGTCGACGAAGAAGGAGACAGGATCATGGAAAAGAAGATTAAGGAAGTTGAAGGCCGGAACGCAAGCAAGAAAGAACCGCGGGCCGATGTCTATGCGCGCATCACAGACAAAATCATCGCGGCCCTTGAAGAGGGCGTGCGTCCGTGGGTCCAGCCCTGGAACAGCCGCCATCTCGCTGGCCGCGTCTCGCGGCCGTTGCGCCACAATGGCGAACCTTATTCCGGCATCAATGTCTTGCTTTTGTGGTCGGAGGCGACGGCGAGGGGTTATGCTGCATCGACGTGGATGACGTTTCGCCAGGCTCAGGAACTGGGTGCATCTGTGCGAAAGGGCGAGACCGGCTCCATGGTGGTCTATGCCAACCGCATCACCAAGACCGAGACGGATAGCGGCGACCACGACATCAAGCGCGATATCGCTTTCCTCAAGGCCTACACGGTCTTCAATGTCGAACAGATCGACGGTCTCGGTGACCGCTACGCCGATAGCCGGGAGGAGATCGTAGAGCGGCCCGTCGGCCGGATCACTGAGGCCGACGCCTTCTTTGCCTCCACCGGTGCCAACATCCGCCACGGTGGGGCGAAGGCATTTTATGCGCCGGGCCCAGACATGATCCAGATGCCACCCATCGAGACGTTCCGAGACGTCGAAAGTTATTACGCGACGCTTGCGCATGAGAGCATCCATTGGGTGGGCGCTGCCCACCGGCTCGACCGTGATCTGTCACGATATGCCAAAGATCGTAGCGAACGCGCCCGAGAAGAGCTGATCGCCGAATTGGGGGCGGTCTTCCTCGCGGCCGATCTTCACATCGTCCCGGAAATGGAGCCGCGACCTGACCACGCCAGTTACCTCGCCTCCTGGCTTCAGGTGCTTGCCAATGACAAGCGCTTCATCGTGCAGGCGGCAGCGCAAGCGCAGCGCGCGGTGGCCTATCTTCACGAGCTACAGCCAGAGACACGACGGCAGGCGCCCTAGGCCATAATATTGGCTGCGTGGGATTGAGCCACAGTCAGGATGCGGTTCCGATGCAAGCCAAGGACGCTGCCCGTGCTCATCTCCGCCAAGATGTCATCTCTTCTCGCGGACGGAGCTTGTCGCAATCGCATAGATTACGTATTGTAGGTACTTCGATGGAGTGACACCATGAAACAGTACACCTTCTCAGACATGAACCGCGCCTCCGGCGAGATCCTTGAGACAGCGTTGATCGAACCCGTGACCTTGACGAAGCGTGGCAAGGACAAGCTTGTCATTTTGACGGCAGATCAATATCGAAAATTGATCGGCAGTTCCCATACCAAGGCGTATGATCTGCTCGACGCGCCACAGGATGTTCATCAGGAATTGATGACCGGTCTTGACGATATCATGGGTCGAGACGATGCTTGAGCCGGGCAACATCGTCCGATTTTTTTATCTGTGGAGCCGCCAAGCGGCAGTCGGCGAGGAGTCGGGCCGCAAGGCGAGACCAGTCTGCGTCGTTGTGCGCACCGCCGCCATACCAGGCGCCGTATTCCTGTTCCCGATCACGTCGCAATTGCCCGCAACCGACCGTCTTTCGCTTGCCATCACGCAGATGGAGTGCCGACGGGCCGGCTTGGATTTTCCCTGCTGGATCATTCTCGATGAGTATAACCGCGTCGAACTGGATAAGGCATTCGATTTTGAATCGACCAAGTCGCTTGGTAGTTTCAGCCAGGCTTTTTTGAAAACCATTGCTTTGACTGTCAAGCAGGCGTCTACTTCCCGGAAGCTCACAGGTGTCGTGCGCTCTTAGGATTGTCTCCGCCTTGAGACGCAGAGGGGCAGTAGGCCGACGCCACATTGCAATGCGTCTTCGCCTCTTTCAGCCATTGTGTTTCCTTCCAATCTCACGAGCGGCACCCACTGCGGTCTCGATGGGGCATGTCTGACCGGAGACCACCTCACGTTGTTCGGCTCGATCAATCTCCGCAACGGCCGGCTCGTTTTCTTCCCCTGACGGCTACGCCGCCATTCCTCGCGAGACAAGAAAGCCTCGGCCCATGGCCGTCCTCCACTTCGTTGCGGCCTTGTCAGGTGCGGGCCGATCGTCCCCGGTCTGATCGACAGCCATCGAGATCGCGATGGGCGCGGTCCGAGCAACTGGAAAAGGAATACGACAATGGCAACCATCGGCTCTTTCACCGCTTCGGAAAACGGCTTCTCCGGCACCATCAAAACCCTCAACCTCAACGTCAAAGCCAAGATCGTCCGCGTCGAACGCTCCTCCGAAGACGCTCCCGACTTCCGGGTCCTGGCCGGCAATGTCGAGTTCGGCGCCGGATGGCAAAAGCAGGCCCGCGAAACCGAGCGAGACTACATCTCGGTCAAGCTCGATGACCCGAGCTTTCCAGCTCCGATCTACGCCACGCTCACAGAAGTCCAGGGCCAGGAAGGCCTGCAACTCATCTGGTCGCGAAATACCCGCCGCTGAAATTCGCAAAGCCCCGCTCGATCCGAGCGGGGCTTTTGTCATGTCACTTGTTGAGTGCGTCCTTCAGGGCCTTGGCTGGCGTGAACGCCAGCTTTTTCGAAGCGGCGATCTTCATGGCCTCGCCCGTCGCTGGATTGCGGCCCTCGCGCTCGGGCGTATCTTTGATTTTGAACTTTCCAAAGCCCGGCAACGAGGTTTCGTTACCGGCCATCGCTGCATCTGTGATGGCCGCGATCACTGCCTCAACCACCGCCTTGCCCTGAACCTTGGTCAGACCGTGCTCGGTCGCAATCTTGTCAGCAATTTCATTTGTTGTGGTCATGTCAAATTCTCCGCATCGTGATGAATGTCGGAATCAGTGGCAGTCAATCGGGGCGATGTCATTGTGCTGCCGCTGCAAATCGCGGAGAATTTGCGGGGTTTCCACAGCTTGCACGCGGCCGATAGCCTCTTTTGCGTTTTTCAGAAAGCAATTCAAGGAACATTTCGACTGCCTGATCTTCACGCTCGAACATATGAAGCTTATGCTGGCCGCGGCAACCGATGCGGCCCCAGCACCGCAAAAGCGACGCCTGTCCGAATAGGGTCGGCTGAATAGCAAGCGCATAGAAGCGCGCCATGTTCTTCGCGGGATCGATCCGCTCGATATAGAGATGATAGGGCTGGGCAATCATCGACCCAGGATCGTCTTTTTGGAATTCTGCGTCCAATGAGAGTTTTGAATCGGTCGTGTCGGATCGATTCACCACAGTGATATCGATCGAAGGTCACATCATCCGAGAGGGAGGGGTGGCATCTCGCCTTCAGCCACACGCCAGACCCAGGCCTCGACGTCATCCCGCGCCGAAATCATCTCCGAAAGCGTGGCCTCGAAGTCTTCATTGGCGTCTGGGGGTATGATGTAGAGCGCTGCCGGCTTTGGTCGGCGATGCCGCAGCGTCGCCGCTGCAATCGGCTGTGTCGACGCCATGTTGAACCGAAGGCCCTTGACGCTTTTCGAACTGAGCCTCGACAGAGCTTCGATGAGCCGGTGCTCGTAGGCATTTTCGATCGGCAGCCATTGCTCGGTCGCCGACATCAGGGCGATCTCGTCTATCGTGGCGAGGCCGGAATGGGTCATACCAAACGTCGTAATGGCGACAAGATGGAACTGGTCATTGGCCCGCCAGAGTTCCAGCTCGCCGGCGTAACGAGACTGCAGCCGACGCCAGGCGCCCTCCTCCATCATTAGAGGGAAACCGGGCATATGCTTGACGATAATCTTCTGACCGCTGCGGGCTGACGCAAATTCCTTCACCTCACCAATCAGCACCATCAGTTTTCTGGGCCCAGACGACGGTGCTCGGATATCTGCAAGAGCGGAGGCCCGCCGCTGTTCGATGGCAGCCTTCTCGTCCAGACGAAAGTTCTCCGGAATGAGCAGGCGGTCTGACAGCGCCGACCCTTTGACCGTTGTCGTCGCCGCGGCTTCCAGAAGATGGCTGCGCACCTGAAACCAATGGCGCTTGCCGGCCCAATGGGCCGTCCATTCGGTCAATCCACCTTGATGCCATAAGAAATGGAGAAGTGCGCGCAGCGACAGTTTTCTGACCTCATTCTTGACCGGACCTTCACCTTGCGCGGATCCACCCGCAGATTTCTGCGCGCCACGCTTTGAGAGAGAGAAATCCAGTTTGAGTGCCGCCGTTCCGCTCACCTGGTCGAGCTGTATTGCCCCGCCGATCAGCGGCCCAAGACCGGAAAGCTCATAGGGCGGTTCATAGGATTGACACAGCGGATCGTGGTCAGACCCTGTCAGGGGCATCCGTTTGATGAAATACTGCTCGCTGATGCGTGCGATATACATCTCCACGCCTTTCTCACAGCACAGGCAGACAGGTCTTTGCCGGATCCGGTATGCCTCTGTCAGGGCCGCACCGAAGGCCGGATCCTCCTCTGCCAAAACGGCGTGACCTATTCGGTAGCGTCTGCTCATCGCACCCGTGCCTTCAAGCGATCTCTCGTTTGACGCGCCTCTGCAAGAGGGTGCCACACGAGAGAATACCCCTGTCTGCTGAGATCTGCGAGTATGGCAAAAGGCCAATGCCGCCTCAAGGTCACGCGGCCCCTCCAATTTTGCCTGCGCTTTGCTCCGACAAAATCGGTTCCTCCTCGTGCCGGCTCCGCCGGTCGCTGACGCGAACCTTGACCCGTCATCGTCCTTCCGCCGCGTCGGTTCCATCTTTCACAAACGTCAAGGAGACGAAGATGACGATCGAACAGCACATCGAAGAACTGCGCGCTGAGCTTCGCAACGCAGTCGACCGAAAAGAGCGTCAGCAGATTGTGGCGGAACTGGCCGCTGCCGTCGCCGAGCTCGACGCCCTGCTGGAGAAAATGGTCCCTGACTAAGGACCAGATTCCCGTCGCGGCTGCGATTTCCGCGCCGGATCGACCGGCGCCGATATCGTGGGTCGCCCTCAATACTCATTCTCCGTCAGATAATAATCTAGGGCTGCCTTAACGACAGCCGTCATTTTGAGATCATTCTCAGAGGCTGCCCGCTGTAACCGGGCTTTCAGCTCATAGTCGAGCGCGATGTTGATGAAGAATTTCACATTGCGCTGCTTGGAACGCTTCAGATTTTTAAGACTGTAACGCACGTCCTCCTGCGCTATGGCACGCGCCTCGGCCGTCTCCCGTCGCTGTTTTTCACTCGGTTTTGGCAACATCGTACCGCCCACTTTCTCCGTGGACGGCGGCGTGGGGGGCGTCAACGCGACAGCGACCTCTTCCGTCTGGCGCTCGGCTTTGCGCGGTGCGATTGATAGGTCAGAAAGCCCAAGCCCCGCCTTGTTCACGCTGCGCCCTCACTTCGTGCGGAGGCTCTATGGTCCTCGATCTCGTTGACGAGGGTGTGAACCTCAATTCTCGCCTTGCGCACCGGATCCGTCAGTTCCTGCATCTGCAAGGTGCCGAGACCGTTTTGAATTTCACGGTAGATGTTGCGTTCAAAAAGCTCGGTATTGAGCAGGCGCGTCCGGTAATCTCCCTCTACCAGTCCGGCGACAAAAGGGCGGATATAGCGATATGCTTCCAGATTGCGCCCAGGTATGGAAATACGAGTGCGGACGTTGATATGATCAATGGAGAGCCCGAACCGGTCATTGATCTCGTTCACCGCCGCAACTGCCTGACCGGCCGCCTCAAGTTCTTTAATCGCCGGCTGGATGGGAGAAATCACCAATTCAGCGGAGCGGATAATGGTGGTCTGCAGCGAACTGTCCACCCCCGGTGCGTCGATGATCACAAGATCGAAACCCTGCCCAAGATTGTCGATTGCCTGCTCAATGGATCTCTGCGTCGAAGCGACGGTAACCTCGATATTCCCCGGCACGTTGTCCTTTTCCGCGCACAGACGCCACCATCCTGAAAGGTTCTGACGGTTGTCCGCGTCGATCAGCAGAACGCGTTCCCCTCGAAGGGCGTATTCACCGCCGATTAGGGTCACTAGCGTCGTTTTGCCAGCGCCACCTTTGTTGCTCACCGCCGCATAGGTTCGGGTCATGGAATCATTCCGCATCTACTCCGGTGTAGCCATTGTGCTGCAAACACGGGTGTAGGCGCAAGAAAAAAATGAATACAACGTGTTCATCCACAATTCCCGCTTCTTGAGTTTGTATGATCCATCCCCACAGTGTGGAATATATTCCACTCTGCTCAAATCCACCTTCCTATCGAGTTGTCGGAATATGGCGAGTAATCCTATGGACAAGGAATAAAGCCTATAAAACAGTTGCTTTACGCATGTGTTGTGTATGGCTGTAGTGTACCTTTGTCGTGTATTCGACCAAAGGGTCACTGAGAGGCGGCGGGACAGTTTGAGTTTGAGAACGAAAGGATGCGACACCAGACATGGGTCAGGTCTGGCTTGGAGACTTGAAAAAACGTTACCGATAAGGTAATTGTATTTTGGCAGGATACGCAAATTTGTGATACAAATTTGCTGACGATCGACGGACGAGCCGTCGATGAGGCCTGCGGCCGAATTCAAGGAAGGTCTGATGAGCGCGTTTGCAAGTCACGATCAACGGGGAAAGCGTAGAGACAAGGTCGTCCACGCGCGTTTCAGCACGACCGAAATCGAGCGGATCGAGCATGCCGCCAAAGCTGCCGGGATGACCGTTTCGGGGTTCTTGCGCTCTCTCACGTTGGAGGAAGCAGGGGTTCGTCCGTTCTTCACAGACGCGGACAGGGCGGTTCTTTCCTTGCTTCTTGGCGACGTCAGGGCTGTTGGTGTCAACCTGAATCAGTTGTCGCGAGCACGCAACAGAGGAGAGGCGGGTCAGTCCCAAGAAGAGAAAAAGGTGATCAATGATGTTCAACGCGTCGTCGCCATTGTGCTGTTTGAACTGCAGGCCTTCGCCGAGCGTGGCGCTCGTAGGGGCGTCGGGAGAGTGTGATGGAGATTTTCCTTGGCGCGTTCACGTCTGAATGGGAGCAACGCAAGGCAGCTTTCCTCCACGATCTGACACTCGGACGCCGACCGTCGCCAGAAGACGATGAACGCCGCCGCAGGGGAGGGGCTGTGGCGCCGGCAGGGTCTGCCGGAATGGCAAAGTCGTCGGGCTTTCGATTTCGGAAGGGTGGGGAGGGTCGTACGGGAGCCGTTCAGCGGCGCGCCGATCGGCCCATGCGCGCACGCTTTGCCGGTCTTGCCTCCGGTAGCCAGCCGGCGGTCGTCAAAATGGCATCGTTTGCCGGCGGGTCGAGACTAGGTGCGATGATCAATTATGTCTCCCGCAATGGCGACGTTGTCGTCGAGAACGAGCGTGGCGATCAGCTTCGTGGCCGTGATGAACTCTCCGCCGTCGGCGACGAATGGGATCACCTGATGAAGAACCGCGCCGAGAGCCGGGACGTCGGCCTGTTCAAGATCGCGGTGGCCGATGTCGGACGCGCTGATGACGCGCTGATGGACCGAGCCCGTGAGATTGTGAAACATGGCTTGGGGGACCGCGCCTTCGCGTTTGCGGTCACGGCCCGCGCGGATGGAGGCGGGTTCGACGTTGACGGCGTGACGGTGCTTAGAAGTACCCACGGTGAGCGATTGACGGCGGACGACAAGGCTTCGGTGATCGTACAGAGGCGCCTGGAGAGCGCCGGTGCGAATGCAGCCTTTCGATTTACCGGCTACGGCAACGGCACGGAGTACGGCACAGGCCATGTGCGATCGATGGTGGCATCACATAAGGGCGAGGTGCAGGACGAACGGGGACGCGTGATCTCAGATGCGAAGCAAGCTGGCGATCTCGTTCAGCTCGAATGGCGGGACCAGCTTCACAGTCGAAAGCCGCGCGATGTCATGCATCTGATCCTCTCGGCGCGCGCGGGCACCGACACAGCTGCGTTTCAGAATGCGGCGCGGGATTTCCTGGCTGAGCAATTCGCAGGCCATCGCTACGTCTTCTCGCTCCACGATGCAGGCAGCGATCCGAAGCCGGAGGCGGACGGGGGCAAGCGTCCCCACGTTCATGTCCACGCCATCGTCGCGATGCGATCGGATGCCGGCGACCGGGTCGAGACAACCATTGCCGCTTTTCGCCAGTGGAGGCTTGGCATGGCCGAGAAGGCGCGGGCACATGGCATCAACATGGAGATGACCGATCGCCGCGATCGGGCTAGCGCGCCTGCCTATTCGAAGAACCAGGTGCGCCCAGTGAACACAATCGGTCGCACACAGCATGAGGGAACAACCGTTGTCGCTGAGCGGCGGTTGCATGCCAAAAGAGACGATATATCCAGTCCTTCGACAACGAGCCGCAGTCAGGGTTATATGGATACAGCGCAGGGAGAGTGGCGGGAAAGATTGCGATCCCAAGAGTTTGAGTCTCAACGGGTCTTCATCAGATCACAGATCATTCGGCTGGATAAAGTTAGAACCAGCGCAGGAAGCCGCGAGAAAGCTCATCAAGAAAGCGGAAATTCCAGCTCGCATTTTCGAACACATTTGGTAAAGTTGGCGGAGCTTGTTTCTGAGGGTGACGATATGCGCCACATGACGCGACCGGAATTCGAAGCATATGAAAAGCGGGTCGAGACTGCGTTGTTCCAGGCAGAGAAAACCATGCCGCCCGAGGAGCGCAAGGATTTCGAGGAGATTGCGCAAGCGGCACGCGAGCATGTCAATGTCCGCCGCGAGATCGTCGAGCTGCTCGAGGTCCGCGGGACGTCCGAGGTTTCGGACCAACGG
This sequence comes from Rhizobium sp. PP-F2F-G48, assembly GCF_004342335.1. Taxonomy (NCBI): domain Bacteria; kingdom Pseudomonadati; phylum Pseudomonadota; class Alphaproteobacteria; order Hyphomicrobiales; family Rhizobiaceae; genus Rhizobium; species Rhizobium sp. PP-F2F-G48. Next base: position 65,088 of record NZ_SLVH01000014.1, read on the forward strand.
TCCTCGGAACGGAATGGCGATACCCAGCAGGATGATAAACAACGCTGGAGCGATGCCGTCGAGAGACACGGATTCGTGGCGGCCGATGCAGCAAACAAGACGCTTCTCGATATCGAGAAAACACGCGAAGCAATTGAGCGAAAGGCGTCAGAAAAGCCTGACGAAGTTCCTGCTTTAAAGAAGGAGCTGGACATACAAATCACCAGGGCCGCGGAGCTCGGTGCATCGGGGAACGGCATCATTCGCGAGGTGGCCGAAATCGATGACGATCTGAAAACCGCGCTTCAATCACTGGAACGCGATCGGTTAAGGCGTGAGAGTGAAAAGTCGTCTACGAGGGCGCAATCCGACGAAGTTGCCAACGTCGATCGCGCTACGCCTAGAAGTGAGCAAACACCGAGCCGGTCTGATGAACGTGATGTCCACGGACAGGAAGGGCCGAAGGAAACTGCATCGCGACAAGAAAGCGGTGATACGACCAAGAGTGATCCCGCGAAACAGCATGTTCCTCGCGTGGAAGAAATTCAACGCGAGACAAAAGAGCGGAACGAACGCGACCAGGATGAGCGCGAGCGATAGGAGGAAAAGTGATGCGTGACGAGAGGTGGATCATTGTGGTCGAGGAAGACAGAAAGATCGGCGCTGGCTGGGCTAAGATATTCGGCACGGTTTTCCTCGTGGTCATGACTTTTGCGTTGGTCGATCGCGGTCTTACGGTGGCGTGGGTAACGGCCACCGCGTGGCTCAATCGGCATTTGTTTTAGGGGATCTGAAGCAGCGTTTCACGCAACTGCCTACCTCACCGTTGCTAGCGGAAATGCTGACTTTCGCGCGTTGTAAAGGCTAGGTTGGGATCTTGGACAAACTCGGAATATTTGCATCAGTCTAAGAGGTGGACATGAAACAAACTTTCCCTGCTCTCCTTGGTGGACTACTCGCCGGCCTTAGCGCTTGGGGAGCTCCAACTCTTGGCGCACCGCATTGGGGAGCTGCAGTTTCGGCAGCCGTAGGAGGCTTTGTGGGCGCAGCCATTGGGCAAAATCTGACACTTTGATCTGCTTGGCAGTTGCTCCCGTATCTGACTGTGCGACGAGCACGACCGTCTTCGTCGATGGTCTAAAAACCGTGTTTCAGATTGATCATGCTCATTGGGGCTTGCCTCGTGCATGAAGCATTATGGTTATGGATTCCACGCTGGATCCAACCGCATGTAAGGTTACGCAGCCAAGGCTGCCGCAAAGCGCCGCCCCAAACTCGCAATGATTTCCGGAATTGGAAGGAGAAGAATATGGCACGCTGAGGTTGACACATTAACCCTCATGTAAGGACGAGGCCCGTATCCGACAGAAGAACAAGATCACGCGCAGCTGGGCCAAGCGCGGAACACGGCCATCCGCACCACACGATCAACGCACAAGGTCGGCCTATATCTTTGGTGCAGTCTGCCCCAAGCTCGGTAAAGCAGCCGCTCTCATCATGCCGTGGTGCGACACCCACGCCCGACGCAGCATCTGGTCGATCGCCCGCCATGTCGATAAGGATGCCCACGCCGTCTCATCATGAATCAAGCAGGCTGGTAAATGTCCAATAATCTTACCGTGCCTGAAAACATCGCCATCCTGCCACTCCCGCCGAAGTCGCCGAAGCTAACCTCGACACGGCGCGGAGCCGGCCGGTCATCGATACCTTCGCCCTTGGCATAGTGCTGATGACTGTCATCAGCACTATGCGATGAAGCCTTCTCGTCGCCCTCGACTGCTACCAAATCCATAATTCCGTCTCCCAAAATCTTGACAGACCGGGACTATGCGCGAGCCGCAAGCATCTAGAAATGTGGGGTGCTCGCAATGCTTACGATATATCAATCTCATTGATCGGCTCATGAGTGAGCTGCAGTCGATCCTGCGAAAGTGCAAGAGCCTGATCGCCCTCAAGGCGATTAAGCAGGGAATTAGGCGTCTCCGTCCACGACTAGATTCGATAGTACGGAGATGTCCGGTGTCGCAAATATTCCAATTAAAGTGAGTCACTTACGACTGGATATTTACGACATAGCAAGGTAGACCTCGCGCCATTGGTAATCTTCCCCTGAGCCCGATATCTACCGGCTTTCGTGCTCAGCCTAATCCCAGTTCGGCCGGATCTGGGACTGTCTGCTTTAAAATCTCCGTGATACTCCGTCTGCTTCGAGATGAGACGCTCCCCGTTTGGGTGAGTTTTGCATCGATGGTTGTACGCAGCCGTTCGGCGGTTGGCTTTAGCCGTGACTCTAGCTTTGCCGCTTCTACTTCCGTTGTATCACCTGTCCCTTCAAATAGCCTATGGTTAAACTTATTGACACCCTTCCTAATTGGCGCCAGTTGCAACGCCTTGGCTAAAACAGCGGGTGTGCTTTCAAGGGGAGCGCGATCAACAGTCTGTCCTTGTTCCTCGTTGGCTGACGTCGGACGGCCTCCATACTGTTCATCAATTGCCGGAACGGGCAGTAAGGTTATAAAGTCGGCTTCTGGAACGGCGGGCTGGTTCTCAGCAGCAAAATGTGCGGCGGTTTTAAACGCAGCGAGCTCATGAAAGCGGAGCTTTTGTCCAAATATGGCTCTTTGGCCTTCGACGAGGAGGAGCATGCGATCCTCTGGCATCTGACGAATTTCCTGCGGCATCATCAAGTCGCGTTCGCGGATCTGTTCAACTTTCGTCCGGCGCGGCAGTCCCATCAATTCCAATGTTCGAGATTCCGACTTGTACCGGATTGTTTTCTTGCCCAGCGCCCGTGAAGCGTATTCGGCCGTGGCTTGATCGTTGGCACCGAGAATGAGCTGCAGGCCGCAATTGCCGAGAAGCGAATGGCGAGATGTCTCTCCATAGATTTCATCAAGACTTTTGAGGTCCTGGATGATGAAGGCCATTTTAATGTTGTAGCCGGCGACATAAGGAAGCTTGTTCATGATCTCGTCCATCCGCTTCAACTGCCTGAACTCGTCGAGCAGGAAGTAAGCGGGCAGGGCGCTGGGGTCGAAATCGCGGGTCAGCAGGTCCATGCTTTGTTGGACAAACAAAGTGAGGAGTGGTCGCAGAACGGTTACGTCACTGATGTTTGGCGCGAGATAGATCGACACTGGCCGCCGGCGCATCGAAGCAAGGTCAATGTCAGTGACACTGGTTGCGGCAATCACGCGCTCGTTTCGGAATGGTTGCATTGACTTTTGGATGTCGAGCAACGCGGACCTTGCCGCCCGTTCATTGAGGGAAATGTAGGCGTTAAAGCTATCGGTCGTGAACCTCGATAGATCCGGTTCTTTCTCCTTGATCAGTTTCATCAGGACCTGCAGGTCAACGCCCGCGTTGAATATGCTATTGACCTCACCTAGGTTGCGACGGTTTCGGTAGTGGCCGCTTTCCAACACGTAGCTGATCACGCCAGCAATGACCTGTTGAGCCGTCCCCTGCCACACGGCATTTTCTGAGCCGAGCGTTTCGGGAATCAGAATGCTTGCCATGTTCTGGATGTCGATCGTCCGGCTGCCGCGATCCTGCCGAACGAAGTCCATCGGGTTCCATCGATGCGTTGTTGAAGCTCCCGGCGAAAACAGGAAGACCTGATGCCCGTTCGCTTTTCGGTAGCCTGCGGTATGCTGATAGATCTCGCCTTTCAGATCGGTGACTATCATCGAGCCTGAAAACATCAAAGCGTTCGGGATGACATATCCGACGCCTTTTCCCGAACGCGTCGGACCAATGACGAGATGATGTCGATCATCGAGCCGCCTGAGTATATTTCGGCCCAACTTGCCGAAGATGTGCCCTTCCTTGCGAAACCATTTTCCTCTCCGGATCGAGGCAATATCCTGGAACGCCGCATCTCCCAGCGGATTGGATGGGCGGCGCAGCCCGAATATTCCGGCTCCCGAGGCAACCGCAATAGCGGGAACAAGCGCGCCCAAGGCTGCGACCTGAAGCGCTCGATTGCCCGAATAGAGCCAAAATTGTTGGAGCGGCGCAAACGGGTTGACTGTCACAGTCAGATTGAGGATACGGCTGTCCTTGTATACAAACTGTAAGATCAAGGCATAGCCTATCATCCAGACTGCAACGGCGATTAGCGCGCAAAATAGGATGTAGGCGGCAAGATATGTCCTGCTCATCCCATATGCCTTGCGTAATAGATTTCGGAAACACCCCTGCGGCCACCCTCGCGGCGCAACTGGATGACAACCGGGATCACCATCTGGATGTAGGACATCAGATCCTGCTTGGAGTAGCCTGCCGACATTCCGCCCTGCTGCACCATCATGGCAAGCTGTTCGTAGGCGCCCAGAGGCGTGTCGGCATGAACGGTCGACATGCTGCCAGGGTGACCGGTATTAATGGCGCGCAAGAATGCAAAGGCCTCAGATCCTCTGATCTCACCGACGAACAGGCGATCGGGCCGCATCCGCAGCGACGCCTCGAGGAGCGACTGGATCGTGACCTGTGCCGTACCCTGATCACCCCTCGAGGCCAGGAGATGGACAGCGTTCTTTTGCGGCGGAAAAAGCTCCCGCGTATCCTCCAGGGTCAGAATGCGTTCGAACGGGTCGATCGTCTTGAGGCAGGCATTCAGAAAGGTTGTTTTTCCCGTGGATGTCCCGCCGCTGATCAGGATCGAGACCCGCTGCTTGATGGCAGAATGAATAAACTCATAGATGCGCTCCCCTCTAAGATGTTCGATGAGGGCCTGTTCGACATCGGTAAGACCACCAACGGCGACAGAGACTTTCTCCAGCGAGCCATTGTCACGGTATTCTTCGAGGGTGAAGTCACTCGTCACCTGCTTGCGGATCGAGATGGCACCACCGTCGGCCGCCGCAGGCGGCAGAACAATCTGAATTCGCTCACCCGTCGGCAAGGCTGCTGATAGAATGGGGTTTGCTCTGCTGATGAACTGATGTGTTGCACCAGCGACCCGTTCACCGATGTTTTCGATCTCAGCCATTGTCAGGCCTGGTAGCTCATGATGCTCCATCACGTCGGCGCCGAGCCGTTCGATGTAGACGTGCCCTGGCCGATTGACCGAGATTTCCACCACTGTCGGATCAGACAGAAAGGTGGAAAGTGGGTCAAGCGATCGCCGCAGGAAATAGTAAGGACTATGATCAGCGGCTTTGATTTTGGCGGATGCCTCGCTCATGCTTGATTTCCTTCAGCGCTTCCTCGACCGGGTCCGGATACATGGCGGAGAAGTCGAGGTCCTGGCGGACATAGACGAAGATGCGCTCGCCCTGGTGAACGCTTATCGTCGGGGGAATTTTGAGGTTCTCCGCCAGTGCCTGGTTGGCCATGTCGGAAAACGTCTGTGCAATCGTCTCGCGGGCAAGTTCTGCGGCGCGGTCGGAGTCCGACGATCCATCGTTGCCGCTGCCGGAACCATATTGGTTGCTGCCATAGCCTGTCAGATAGGAGGAGCCCGCGCCGACAATCGAAAGCAGGATCGCCGAACCGAAACGCTCCCGCCATTTATTGTCGACAAGGCCCGTCAGGCCGGATCGTCCCAAGCTGTCCGTGCCGATGCTGTTGAGCCGAACCGTCATGCCGTCGTCTCGCAGCAAGCGTGTCCAGATGACAAAGATACGTTTCTGCCCCCGCGTGACCTCGGACTGATATTCTCCGATGATCCTTGTTCCAGTCGGTATCAGGACGCGGCGACCGTCAAACGAGTAGACGTCCTGTGAAGTGATAGCCCGGATCTGACCAGGGAGGTCACTATTGATCGCTGTCTCGAGAATGCCGGGAATTAGAGTGCCCTCGGGGATCAACGCGTCGATACGTTCTATCTGGCGGGCCTTGGCGGACCGGTCACCAATCGCCGACGCGGATGCCAGAAACTTGCTGTTTCGATCCTCCCCTGCAACTGTTGGTCCACCCTCATTACTGCCAGAAGCCAAGGAGCCGCGTCCGTCAGCCTTGGTCGAGTCAATCACCACTTGCTTCGAAAGGAAACGTTTCGGAAACTCCTCAACCTTTTCAGGCTCGGCCAATGGTTCATTGTTGGTTTCGACGATGCCCGGTGGAGCAGGGACGTCGAACCTCGTCGTATCCGAGGGTGCTTCTTTCTTCTCCTCGACGGGAGGATCAGGCAGTCTGATGATCGGCTCCGGCTCCTTTTCCGGCTGCTTCTCACCTTCGCGAAGAAAAGACGGCGGACGGAAGGTCGTTGTGGTGAATTCCTCGTCGCCTCTAACGCTCTCTGGCCTTCGCTGTTCAGGCGCAAATACGACGACATAGGCCACTGCGGCGCCCCCTATCAGGAGGGCAGCACCTCCGAGTAGTTGTTTTCGGCGGGCGCGCTTGTCTCTGATGTCAACCTCATCGCCGGCAAGCATCGCTTCAAGCTCTGGAGACCTCTGCATCAGTTTCTGCTCCTTCGGCGTGTTCTTGCCTTATCGTCCAGGCTCGGTGCCATGATGTCGGGATCGGGCGCCCCCAGATCCGGCTTTCGGAGATTGAAGATACAGGTCCATTGGTTGCCATCACGCAATGTGTATTGGGTCGCCGTTCCGTCGACGACAATGTATTCACCCTCACGTCGGAAGTTTCGTAAGGTCTCTGAGAAGTCAGCGTTCACTCCAAAGATTGCTGGCACGGTCGCGCCAAATTTGAAAAATGTCTTCTTGCCGTCGTCGAACACCATCGAGGGCTTGAGCTTGCCGTCGCCAGAAAATGAATAGTCAATATTGACGTTGGCCTTGTCGATGCCGGCGATGTTTGGATTGGCGGCGCGCGCCTCGGCCTCCTTGCGAAGCGAAGCGTTCAGATCCTTCTCAGGATAAACGAAGCGGATGCCGAAAACCTTCTTGCCGTCCTCGGGCGCGTAATCATTGAGCTCCAGATAATAGATCCGCTTGGTCGTCACCACATTCATGTTGGTGGTAACTTGTTTGGCTTTGGGTTTGACGAAGAGAATATTGCCCTTGTCGGTCGGCACAACATCCCAGCTCTCGGTGTCGCCGAGCGCGACGGTCTCGAACTTTTCGTCCTCGTCGAAAATGATCATCGTCGAAATGCCATAGGTGGCAAAGACACGCACAACGTTGTTCGGCTGATAGACGACGCTAGTGACCCTTGGATCGAGCCGACCAGACGCTGGCGTCTGCGCACCAAAGACGGATGTTCCAGATATGAGTACCGTCAGAGTGGCGGCGAGAAAAATGCGAGGGATCATCAACGGGCACCCTCGGTCACAGTCTCCTGATCGCGGCGATAGTCGTAAACCTGGAAACCTAGCGGGTTTTCAAAACGCCATTCGTTCGTCGCCGGAGTATCGGTATAGCGATAACGAACGACTGCGATCCAATGACGTGGGATCGATTCCGTTTCGGATTGCTCGACAGTCGTGAAGCGTACGATGCCGGTGCTGGCATTTGGAAAGGTGACGGAGGCGATTTCCGTCGTTACGCGCTTGTTGCGCCCATAGACCCTTGCGGGGTTCTGCAAATTGGCTGCGCTGTAGAGATCTTGCAGTTGGCGAGCTGCGGTACCGGTTGATAAAAGTGCTGCAATGCCAAAATTCTGCTCGATCGCAAAGGGATCGTAGCCTTCGCGCGACCGTATGTATCGGACGATATTCGCTTGGGTGATCGCCTGCTGCTCGGTCAGGTTTGTGGGCCTCGTAAGTCCAGACTTGACCTCGACATAGCCGGTATTCTTGTCGACCTCGACGATATAGGGTTCGAAGCTCTTCAACGGCACCAGCATCGCAAGCGTGCCAAGACTTACAAGCGTGATCGCGCCGAAGATCGTTGTTACAAACCAGGCGAGTGCTCGCGAGCGTTTGGCTTTCTTGACGACCTCCTGTTCCCAGATATCGCCGCTCTGGTAATAGGAGCGCAGTCGTTCGTCATTCGTTTCTGCCATTTCCCCTCATGCCCTTCGGATGTTTGGCGCGCTAAGCCGGTGTACTGTTCTGCGTGATTTTCGTCTGCATGGCGGCCTTGGTGCCAGAACTGTCATTGTCGCCACCGGATCTGTACCTGTCGCGAAGTGCGCGACCTCCGCGGTAGGTCGCGCGTCCAGCGGACACCCCCCCGCGCACTGCTCCCAGCCCCAAGGCTTTTGTCGCTTGGCTTGCCGCTGTCCCAATTCCCGCGCTGATCCCGCCGGCGATCCCTTGGCCGATCGACTGGATGTATAGCATGACATATGCCCCCGCTGCGCAGAGGAGCAGGAAGCCGGCGACATCGGCAAGGGTGAGCGTTCTTGAGCCACTTGCAGCATCGATCTTGGTCAGCTCCGGACTCATTGCGGCGATCAAAAAGGAGGCGACGACATAGATAAACAAAGGGATCAGTGCATAGGTGAGGATCTGGTTGAACCAGCCGACGCCATAACCACGGGTTCGCTCGAACAGCATGCAGGCGATGAAGATGGGCGCTGTGCCGATTAGAACCCACAGCATGACCTTGGCCAGAATTAGGATCGCGAGTGCCACGGCGATGAAAATCCCCGCGCCGACCATGATCAGCACGCCGATCATACTCGGAAGGATCGAAAAGTAGCCGGATTGCTCGGCAAATGCGGACGCCGCCTGATTGGCGGTGCGCCAGATCTGCGACAGGCCATTGGTGGGTTCGGTTATTCCTGTTCCGGAAGCAGCCAGGATTGCACGGCCGACGTCCTCGGGGGTGTCGTTGATCCACTGGTAGAGCAGATTGTTGAAATTTGCCCATGAACTGACGAGGGCCAGAATGATCATCATGCGGACGATGCGGCCGACGATCTCTGACACACCTATGCGCGCGGTCCCAAGAAAGAGCTGGAGGCCGTAATAGGCGACGTAGGCAACCAGCATGATCTGCAGCAGCGGCATGATCTCTTGACCGACGACAGTGTAGGCCTGCTCCGAGAACGACGTTCCCGAATCCTCGATGCGCTGCAGCAGGTCACCCAGAAAATCTTCCATAGCAGCCCCTATTCAAACCCGACCGCGGCAAAGGCGGCGGCTGGATCGTTGACACTGCGCATCGGCCCGCAGGCCTGCCGGCGGTCATCTGCATAAGAGGTCAGCTCCGCCGGCCGCTTGCACGGGGCAGTCTTTTCCTTGACGGTCCCGCAACCGGTGAGCATTGACGTTGCCAACAGAAGAGCCACGGGCAGAAGCTTGGTCATGCCATCAATCGCCATAGGCGAGCGCTTTCTTGCTGTTCGAGATGTCGGTCAGGCGTCGCTGGTTGTCGGCCTGAAGTGATGACACCGCCCCGTTCATGACGCCGATCATTTCGTTAAGGGTCAGGCCGGATTGCACCTGCAACTGCGTGTTCTGGTCGATAGATCCCTTGATGTCCTCGGCCGTGCCGATTTTCTGCCCGGCGGCCTCGAAAGCACTGCGTCGTGTTTCCGTGGCCTTTTGCGATCCGTTGATCAGGGCCGAAACGCCAAGGACCGTGTTGACCAGTTGCTCGTAGGATTTGTCGCCCGAGAAGTCGCTGTTTTCCTTGCCGGATAGCGATTTTACCAGCTGCAGGCCGTTGATGAACGTCGTTGCGACCTTGGAAATGTCACCACTCATATTGCCGAAATTGGGAACGCCGCCCTTAATAAGACTGTCGAGCGATGGCACCGAAGCGACGCTGAAGCCTTGGCCGATGGCAAGGTTCTGCAGAGGTTGAGACGTGCTCCCTCTGTCGCCGGTCACGGCTTTCAACGTGTCCTGGACGGTCGTCAAAATGTTCGAATTTGTGTCGAGGATCTTGGTCGTCGTGTCTGCGGTCTCTTTGGCGATCTTATAGTTTTCCTTGTCGATCACCGGAACGTCTGCATGGGCGACGCCAAGCGGAAGCAAGGCGAGCGCAGCAGTTTCTGTCAGCAGTTTCATGATTGGCTCCTATTGTGGTTGCAGCAACAACTGCACGTTTGAGGTACCTTCACGTTTTTCGATGCAGGCTCGTTTCTCAGGATCCCAGATGAGGTTGACCTTTGGATCGCACAGACCGGTCGTGTCTCTTGGCTTGTCCCCATGCTTGCCGGTGGATGCCGATTGGGACGAACTCGACAGGTCGGAGGTCGTGACGGAATTGCGTGAATTGATGAGATCGGCCATCGCTGTGCTGAGCTTGATGACGTTATTCATCATTTCCAGGTTGGCGTTGCGCGCTGTGGAATTGTGGTCCCAACTGTCCTGAATGGTTCCGGTCTGCACCCCGGCCAATTGCTGGTACCAGCTTCCGACATTTGAGAGGCTTTCCGACGTGGCCGTCGTTGTGCCCATAGCATTCAACGTGGAAGTTCGCATGCCTGTATAGGCCGTCTCGCCACCGCCAAAGTTCAGCGGTATGCCGGATTTGTCGGATCCACCGAAAGCCGGCAGCCAATCCCGCGTGATGCTGCGCACATAACCCTGCGTTTCCTTGAATGGAGGGATGCCGCCATATTTGTTGACGTTGCCCGCGCCCGAATTGTAAGCAGCTAGCGCCAGGGCCACGTTGCCATTGTAGCGGCGCAGTTGCTGCTTGTAATACCGCGCCCCGCCTCGCAGGTTTTCTTCGATATTGTTTTCGTTCACACCGAGTTCGGCCGCGGTCCCTGGCATCAACTGTGCAAGCCCGGTGGCACCCATGCCGGACTTGGCGCAGGGGTTGAACCGGCTCTCTTGATAGACCAGCGCGAGAAACTCGTTTTCGTTGACGCCTTCTTCACGTGCGACCCTGCGGACAAGGCCGGAGATCTCGGCATTTTGCTCCGCCGCGCCCACCGGATCGTTGCGGCGCGATGGACGGTACATGGAGCAGGTCACCGAAGTGTTGATCGTATGGCGATCCTTGTCAGTCGTTTCGATTTTGCGCGTTGTCTCGTCGCGCGCGGTGTCTTCCTGCAGAATTGAATCATCGATAACCGGGACGTCGGCCAAGGCAAGACCCGGAACCTCGAACACAGCGACAGCCAACAGGGGAAGTGCGAAACGCCTCATGGCCATGTCTCCCATCCACAGAATGGAGGAAGCCAGGCGAGGGGGTCATCACCCAGCGCATCTCTCAGGCGCCCGCACTCCTCGATGCTTTCCTTGCGGCCGGACAAGACCTTGACCATGTCAGGCATGGCATTGAGATCAAGCCGTGCAATGACGCTGTCATTGCCGTGTTTGATCAGGAACGTCCGCTTTTCCGGGGGCGTGGTTCGGATGAAGTTGAATTCCTTGACCGTCAGACCGAAGCGCCGGATGTAACTTTCTTCGTCCGCACGCGGGTTGGGGAAATGGATGTTGGTCGACGACTGCTCGATCAAAGTATGCGACGTCGGCGCTCGCGCGATATCCGCGGCGGACTGGGTGCCAAAGCCGACGATGCCGTTCAGCTTGCGGATCGTTTTCATCTTGTCGACGATGAAGTCGCTGAACGTCGTATCCCGCAAAAGGCGCCAGCCTTCGTCCATGAAAATCATCACGGGTCTGCCGTCGAGAAGCTCGTCCAGACGGTGAAAGATATACATGAGCGCCGGCGTCCTGAGCTCCTCGTTGTCGAGGATGCTGGTCATGTCAAAACCGAATATCTGTCGGTCGGAGAAGGAAAGGACGTCGTGCTGGGCATTGAAAAGCCAGGCCTTCTCGCCGTCGATCCATGGTCTTAGCCTCGCGCTGAGATCATTGGGGCCGGCGCGGACACGTCCGATCAGAAGACCGGAGAGGTTGGCAAGGTTTCTTTCGGCCGCTGGCTCCTGCATCAGCCGGAGCAGCGCCCGCTCGAGGATGTCTTCCTCCTCCTGGTCGAAAGTATTGCCATCGCTGTGTCGGAGCATGGCCTTCAACAAGCGAAGCAGAAACTCGCGGTTGGGTCCGTTGTTTTCAAGCTGGAGCGGATTGAACCCGGACGATGTCCCAGGCGTCAGCACCTCGTAGGCACCGTTCATCGCCCGCACGAAGATCTCGCCGCCTCGGTCTTTGTCAAAGAAAACGGCTTTGGGATTGGGTTGAACGCGAAAAGCCTGCGCGAGCAAAAAGGTCAAGACGACTGTTTTGCCGGAGCCCGTCGGCCCCGTCACCAGAAAATGGCCGATGTCTCGCCGATGGAAATTGAACCAGTAGGGCGTCTGACTGGTCGTCTCCAGAATGGTGATCGGCGTGTTCCAGTGGGTGCCGTCTGTCTGTCCGCTAGCAAAATTGTGCATGGACGACAGACCCGCATAATTGGCGCTGGAGAGCAGTGCCTTCCGGGCGATGTAACTGTGATTTCCTGGAAGCTGCGCCCAGAAGCCGGCCTCCAGATTGAGATCCTCCCGCAACCAGTTGATGTTCATGTCCGTCAGGCAGGCGCCAAGGTCGGATACCGATTTGTTGACCCCATCCAGATCTCGCGACAGGCATAAGAGGGTCATATGATGGAGGCCAAACACAGCCTCCTGATTCATGAGGCTGTTCAGGGCAAAGTCGATATCGTTTTCGACATCGCTGCGGGCTTCGTCAGAGGCCGCAATCTGCCGTTTGAGACGCGAAATACGCTCCTGGGCGATCGGCTTGTCCGTGATGGTGAAAGACTGGGTGAGAATGAATTCATGGTTGACCTGCAGCAAGCCATCCAGCATGCCCGGACCTGTGAAGGGAGGGTACTCCTTGATCGATAGCATGGCGCCGAACCGATCATCCTCCTTGACTGGTCCCTGTGCCTGCATGGTCCGCCGGGAGAAATGCAGGCGCGAACTCCCGATGTAGTTGGAGATGCTCATCCGGGGCAGGCGCATGCGGCGGGGGATGCCGCCGCTCAGGATCGTCTGGAAGAACTCGCAGGGCTCTGAATAGGGGTCGTCATCGCGATGAACGATACCGAGGGGACGTGCGGCATATTTCTGGAGATCCTTGCAAATGTTACCGGCAAGTTCTTCGAGTTCGCTGACAGCCTCTCGAAGTTGATCATCGGCCGCATCGCGGGAACCCGCTTTGTCGATGAGGCGCCGGGCCTTGTCGCCGACAGCCAGCGCACCGCGCATTCCTGATCGGATGACCGAGAGGTAGAGCTCGTTGGTGAACATCCGCTTTTCGCTCAACTGCGCCATGTATCGGCGATTGAGCAGGTCGCAGAAGGGGTCTTTGAATTTACCATCCAGATCACTATCGACTTGCCGCCGGATTACGGTTGACCAAAGTGAATAGCGGCTGGAGCCGAGCGCCCTGATCATCGTGTTTTGCACGACGGATCGCATGTTGAGTTCAGCCTGGTCCTCCGTCTGGAAAAACAGGCCATTGAGGCGAATGACCGCGAGCAGGGCCCCACTCTCCAGCTTGACGACCGTGTCGGCGACATGCCGCAAGTACGGTATATGCTTCGCCATTGGTTTTTCGCGGGCGAGTCTGTTGCCAAACCCGAGTTCTTCTCGAATGAGCTTCAACATGGTCGTTACGGTCCGTAAGAGTTGGCGCCCCAAAATGTTTTGTTCGGTGTCTTCGGCGTCAGGCGGGTTGCCACCTGCAACACGTCCAGGATCCGGCTGTCCCAACTGCACAGCGTGAACAGGATCACGTACGAGCCAGGCGCTGTCAGCAGCGCCCAGACAGTATTCGTGGCGAGCCAGGCGATGATCGTCATGCCAATCACCAAGACCACCGCCATGTAGGGAACACCCCAGAGCGTGGGCGATCGGGTCAGGCCAATGATGAGAGGAGTCAGGACGGGCTTGTCGTCTTCGAACTCAGCCATCCGTCAGTTCCCGACCGTCGACATCAATTCGTCAACAATGGCGGGTGCTCCGAAGACCAGACCAATACCCAGCACCACGGCGCCTGCGGTAAACCAACTCAACCGGCCCGCGAAGGCCAGGAAACCCAGGCCGATAACCGCGATGATGGCGACCAAACGACCGAATGGGCCGGTGATAAAGTCGACCACGGCCTGCACGACAGTCTGAAGCGGTGCAAAGGCCTGATTGGTGGCCTGCGCCACCGCGAAATCAGCCGTGGCGAGCTGTGATAGGACGATCGCAGACATCACACCAGCGACGCGGATTGCCCTCATTTGGTTTGAAGAAAGGCTGACAGTCATTCAATTTCTCCTTTGCGTTCAGAACTGCATGACGCCCTTGATGAACCGGCTTCCGCGCGCACCGATCACATCGCTGGCCATTTCGTTAGTGGAGGGGGGGTCAGTGTCGGCAGATGTTCCACGCGTTCGTTTGTTGTGTTGGACCTGCAGACCCATCTGGCGGTTGATGACATTCGCGACGTAGCGAACGGTCTCGCCAAAAGGAGGCACGCCGCCATTGTCGTAGACGGCTTGTGCTCCAGCGTTATAAGCGGCGGCGGCGAGGATCGGATTCTGGAATTCGTCGAGCATTAGCTTGAGGTGGCGGATGCCCCCGTCGATATTTGCAACCGGGTCGCAGATTTCGATCACGCCAAGTTCCTCGGCCGTGGCGGGCATGAGTTGCATCGGACCGCGGGCGCCTTGTTGACTGTTGCGGTTTCGGTCGAACCGGCTCTCGGTCCAAGCAATCGCCTTCGCTAAACCCGGATCAATCCCGTAAGTTTGTGCGGTACGTCCGACGAGGTCCTCAATCTCGGCGGCAGTCATCGGCGATGGGCCGCACTCGCGTACCAATTCGCGTCCGTCACCTCGGTGTGAATACGATGTGTTCGAGTTTAGAACCAACTCCGATCTTGTAGCTTTTGTCCCAAGGCCTTGATCACTCATCCGCCCAATGAAACCATCTGTGTTCACGGTTTTGATGGATGAAACTTTGTCTACTCGTCCGGAGGGCGACAGCTCGAATGCATCACCTGTAACGCGTTCTCCGGCTTGGGATGCGAGGATACGAACGCTTTCCGTTTCCGCGTTACCTCTATAAAAGCGTCCCGAATCAAATCCATAGGCTGGGATCTGCCACGCCAAGAATGGCGCTATTAAAAGGGGGCATAAAAACATTTTCACGCGAAAACCCTTCATTTTTATTTGAGCTCTTGATCTATCTTGGTGCGTAAAAGAACAGAGGGGCGATCTTCAAGGCAGACATTTTTTGATTGATTCCGTTACCATTTGTGTTCATCATTACATCGAAAAAATCCGATCGAAAAGAGAAAAAACACGAACCAGGGTGACGGCGATGAGAACAGGAGAGGTAAAGGGTCGAAAAAGAGCAATCGTACTTGCGCTGGGTGCGTCCATGGTCGCACCTTCGTGCTGGGCGGGTGGAACGATCGACCAGACGTATGTCAAGTCGTTGGCTGCGCCCGGGAAAGCGGTTCTGGTCGTTGAGTATTATGATCCAAACGGGAAGGTGGTGAATCGAAAGGGTTTTGCCTCCGCAACCGGCTTCGCCGTCGAAACGCCAGTCCAAATCGCTATTGATGGGAAGACCAGCCTTCATCTCTATGGGCTGGAACCCTGCGCTGGGGACATGGTCAATCAGAAGGAGGGCTTTGCTGGAACCTGTGATGCTTACGCTCAGGAGCAACTGGCGATACTGGTAAGGACAGCGAAAGTGATCTTTTGCCGGGCGTTCCTGACGGAACGCGATGCTTCGTTGCAGGACGCTACATGCTTCGGATACTACAATTTTCCCGGCTCACTCGATTCCGTTGATAGCCTGGAAGAGCAGCTGGTCTCGCTTGGGGCTCTCAGGCTATCGAAAAAGCCTGATGGCTCGCCGATGCGACCCGATCTCTCTGACGCTGAGAAGACGGGCAGGGGCGGTTTCGGCATGTGGGCCGATCCAAGGGTTCAAAAGCAATGAGGCGGAGAGTGCTGGTTGCAATATCATCGGCCCTGATAGCGACTCAAGCCGTTGGCGCTGCACCCCCTGGCTATTTCGAATTCACGACCGGCGCAGTTCTTGAAACGGGCGACACATGGATTTCCGCTGGAAAGCGGTATCGCCTTTACGGCCTCCAATCATGCCTGAGAGGTACGTCCTATACCAACGCGTCGGGACATAAGCGCGACTGTGGCGAGGCATCAATTGCCGTGCTTGCCGCGTTTGTAAAGGATACCGGCCCGGTTTGCGCTCCTATTGTCGGTCGCACGGATCTGACCTTTGCGGTTTGCTACGCGTTGGTGGGCGGGCAACGGCTCGATCTTGCCATGATGATGATCAGCGAGGGCTATGGCTTTGCTAGCCTAGATGACACCGGGGTGCCGATCTATCCAGCCTATGCCGTGGCAGAGCAGATCGCTCGCGAGGCGCGGCGTGGCCTTTGGCAGTTCAAAGATGTTCAGCATCCAGCGATATTGCTTAGCCGCGCCGCCAGAAAGCCGGGAGTTCTGCCATGATCCGTCGTATCATCTGTGCTATTACGATTTTCATCGGACTACAAGGTGTGTCCGCTGCAGCAGACTTCACGGATGACAGCCGGCCCGGATCAGTAGAGATGGCGCCGCTTGCAGTAGTGACTGGTAAGGTCGCCGTCGTTGACGGACGGACACTTTGGTTTCCTGCGGAACGGCTACTTGTGCGACTGTCCCAGATAGACAGTTGCGACTTGGTCCAGTGGTCATTCAATCCCAACGCAACATCAATGACTGCGGCCTCGCTGGCGCCTGTACCGTGCGGCGCCTTGGCAAAGGCCTGGCTGAAAAGAACGACGGGAAGCCGCATCGTTCACTGTGACGCGATCGTAGATAATCATCCGATCGGATTAACTGGCAAGTGCCGGATCGGTAGCCGCGATCTTGGGCTGGAAATGCTCAGGGTGGGATGGGCGAGACTGAGCACGCCAATTCCTCAAGACAGGCGCTATATCGAGGTGCAGCAGTCGGCGATTGCGGCGCGCTACGGAATGTGGGGAACCTATGTGCTCGACATGAAGGAATGGCGCGGGAAAGCGATCGACACGACCTTAGGGCGCAGGCCGCAGGCCGACATCAACCTGCTAAGGGAGCGCGGTAGCGAGATCTCACCCCCCTTCTTTGATGCGCGGCGCCAGCCGAAGCGTCGGGACCGATAATGCATTGAGCAACGGAGGCTCCAATGAAATACCTTCTAGCATTGTTTGCTTCGATGGCTTTCGCCGGACTTTCCACGACATCTGCAGAAGCGAGCGATTGGGGTTGTGAAGTGTTGCTTTGTGCGGCTTCGTCCAATCCCTCCTGGCGCGGCGTGGAGAGTTGCCAACCGCCCATGGAAAAGCTCATCTCGGCGATGAAGAAGCCCGGGTTTTCATGGCCCACATGCCCCGAGGGCGGGGCCGGCGAGCCGGGCTATGAGAAATATGCAGAGTGCCCGGCGGGATGGACGCCGGCGAGCGGAGACAGCGATGACAGTTCATCTTTTAGCCGCGCTAAGTCGCGTTGCATGCGAGCTGTGAACCAATGCAAGGGAAGGCAACACCTCTTCGGTTCTGGGAACGTAGAGCAGAGGCGGACGACTTCCGATGGTGTGACACGCGTTTATAGTACTTCAAGCTCCTGCTCTTACACGGAGTTCAAGGCGAGACCTCTGCGACAAGACCCACATTATTTCGATCTACGAGACGAAACGACCAGGCAATCCAGACGGTTCTGGTTTAGCCTCGAACGTTGACAAACTGGCGCATGGGATGCCTGAGCGCCTACGGACGCTCAGCCGTGGGATCTTTTTTGGGGGGCTGCTGGAGCACAGAGACAGTTTCCAGGAGTGTGACGATCGACGCCATCGTATCGGTCGGCAACTCGTCTAGTAATCTGATCATGCGAAATCTCGTATCGGCTTCTTCTGGCGTTTTTCCCCAAAGATGGGGCGCCGCAGCAAAGAGCATGCCAAGGGGGGATATTCCGAGAATCTCGCTCAGGTGGATCAGCCTGCTCACCTGCATCCTCGATGAACTTCGCTCATATCGCCCGTAGACCTGTTCGCTTAAGCCCACAAGCGTGGCGAGGTCAGCTCTGCTTAGATCCTTGGCCTGACGACACTCGCGTAGCTTTTCGCCGAGCCGGGCGTCGAGCTCCTCGAACGTGGAAATTCCGTCAAGACCTTCCCGACGATAGACTGGCTTCTCATTTTCGGGATCGGCGGTTTTCACCAGGCTCAATTCGGCGATGTAGCTATCTAAGTTCTTACTCATATCTTCTTGACCCAAAACGTGACGTATAGAAGCATACATCACGTTCAGGGCGAAAGGCTACGCACTTCATCGACCTCGAATCACGTGCGCCTACTTCGCGCTCTTCGATATCACTATTTCTCCACGAAATGCGCGATCGAATCCATCAATTCTTCCATCTCTTTGCGATCCAATGATTTTTTGGTGCTGATTAAATAGTGCACCAGGTACAACAATTTCGTTTGCGCTTCGATGTTTGAATCAGGTCTCCACTCGATGAGCGCTGCACGAGCCCTTTCTTCTCGAGCAAGGGCTTGGGGAAGAGCGCTGTTCGGGTCGTGGTCCCTGGCGCACAGCTTACTTTGTCGCAGCATTTTGAGCTCAGAGACGGCGTGCGCGTGGGACTCGGCAAGGCGGAGGGGAGCCCCGTCAAAACTATCATCCATGGCTATTCCTCGGCAATTTTCATTAGCGGAAGTTTTCTCCTGCGCGCGGTCTGACCGCAGGAATGCAGACCCCGATTCAAGCGCTTGCTAGTTCGGCGACGATCACGTCTGGCCGGAAAAACTCGGGGCGCCTGTAAAGCGGTTCGGTAATCTGCATCTTCAGGCGCATCTCGGCGAGAACACGTGGCGAAACCTCAAACGCCGCGCAGCATACCGGAAATCTTCCATACCCGTCGGCGCGACCAAGCTCGTCAAATTGGGCGCCCGCTCTTTGATATACCCGCTTCATATGTGGTTCGTAATTCGAGATCATCGTATGGATCCCATTATCCAGAGCGACCTCGCAAAGTGCCAGGAGAAGCAGGCAAAGAGCCCGTTCCGGGCGCATGTCACGGAAGTCGCGCGCGATAGCCGTTTCGTCGACACACATCCGCGTGCCCTCCCAGATGCCAGGTGCGACGAGGTCGCATGCTTCAGGGAATGTTTCACGGAAGACGTCATAGAGGAGTGTCGGGCCGGTTGTCGGCATCAGTCGAAGCGAACCGTAGAGTCGCTCCCGCTGTTCGTCGCACCAGAGGAGGTAGGCAGGCTGTAGGTCGTCATAATGATCTCGTTCGTAGAGACCAGATACCGAGACCTTCCAGCCCAGCCAATCGGCGAAGACTCTTTTCCTCAGCCGAAGCGATTGCTCGATCAGTCCGGCATATTTGTGATATTCATTAGCTTGAACGAGAAGATACATCATTGCCTCCTGTTGACGGAGACAGTATCCGGCCCGCCATCTGCAGGATAAACCTCCAGAGATCGGCTCCCCTAAGTCTGGGTATTGCCATATGGATTAATCAGGCGAAGCTGAATTGCCAAAGCGACCGCAGACGTAATAGGACCGCCTCCAAACTTGTGTCGTACGTTTGATAGGTACGTCTGTGTCGTATGTTCGGACAACCCAAGAATTTGCGCAATATCCGTGCTGGTCTTTCCGAGCGCAGTCCAATGGAGGCACTCTTTCTCTCGCTTGCTGAGACTGGGGACGGGATCATGCTCTCCGTGAATCTCTTGAATCGCCTTCTTGTGGATGAGGAATGCAAGTTCCAACCACTCACCGCGAAATTGGTCTACGATCCCGCTCCATTCGTCAGGTGGCTTGCGGGAATTCAAAGAGAGCAGGGCGCGACGTTTCTTGTCGACAATCGGGATAGAGTATCCATTGCGACCGACGCCATGGTTCTGGGCATCGCGAAGGAATTCGTAAGCAGTCGATGTGATTTCAACTTCTCGCCAGTCAAACGGCATTTGCCTCAGGAAGCCCTGCTTAACCACTGGATCGACTTTGACGTAGCCACTCAGTAAGTATCGGGAAACCCAGATATCAGTGTAGGTGGTTTTAACAAATGGAGCATCAACAACGTCTGCGACCGTATGTGCAAGATGATAGGTCACGAAATCGACGCTGTAGATACGCTGAAGGATTCTCAACGCTTCCAATACGCTTTCTGCTTTTCCTATCTCTAAATGTGCGTCAACCAAACGGGGTGACTGGCTGTTCAAATCCATTCCCGAACTCCGTGCGAATATGAGTCCTCAGACGCCATGCTAGCGGCGCGGCAACTACGTGTTTCACCGTCAGCCTGGCGGCGGACAGAGCATCCTAAATGTGCAGGGGCGGAAGCTGTCATCTCTCATTTTATCATTGGGGTTTGAGCGCATCGGCAATGCTTGTAAGCAGCACGACAATACGCTTGCGCACAATCGGCGATTTGATCTTAGAAAATGCAATATTAATCTCTGTGGCCTCGGGTGTTTCAACAAACGCTGTAAGATCGCGACCCTCGGAGAGCTCGGTCTTCACGTCAGAGACTATGGAACTCAAGGCACTTTCGCCGAAAAAGTATGAGATCGGAACAGACAGAATTTCCGCCATATTCTGAAGGCGGCTTGCAACAATCCTATTTGAGCCCTTTTCATATTTCTGGACCTGCTGGAATGTCACCCCAAGGCTTTCGGCCAGTTGCGTCTGGCTCATCCCGAGTATTTTTCGGCGAACGCGAACGCGTGAGCCGACTTCTACATCGATAGCGTGGGGTACTTTGCCTTTACTCAGCATTAGCTTCTCCCGCAGGCTTCAAAATATTATGTTATAACTGTGGCGGTGACTTTGAAATGTCCGCCGGTTTGCAAAGTCGAAATGTCCGACCGGTTACCAAATGGCACACCGGTCAGCGCCGATCGGATCGGCAGATCCGCTTGCAAGATCAGATCGGGGCGGGTGGGACAATGTGCTTCGGCTTTCTTTTTGAGACGGTCCGATCCGTCCTTCACTTCGCAGGCTGCTGCCGCAAACGCGCCTTCTCCCGTCGCGCGATCACCGCCGGATCGTTCACGAAATCCTTTCGCCGGCCCGGCCCATGCTCCCGTTTGACGTAGCCGTTCTTGTCGCTGTTTGTCTTCACTGTCGGCTTGTCGAGCGTCTCCTGACGCTCCTTGATGTAAGCCAGAACGTCACCGAGCCGCTTGTTCTCGGTGATCGCGGCATGTGTTACGCGCTGCTCCTTGTCGAACACCGTGTAGGGCAGGCAATGGCCTTTCCAACGCACGTCCAGTCGACCATCCGCATAGGCATAGGTCTCGACATAATGGCCGACCAATCCGCGCGTCACGTCCGTCTCTTCGAGCATGATCCGCTTGCGCTCGAACGAGAATGTCAGTTGCGATCCGACATGGCGCTGCTCGCGCTTGCACAGAATCTCGGCAAGCCGATCCGGCGCCAGGTTCATGGGGCGATGCAAATCGTCTGACCGGGCAGGGACGATCGCAAACCGCGCATTGTAATCATCCATGAAGCCCGGCAGAAACGCATTGCCCGCTTCCATCCCATCAATCCCGGCCAGTCGCAGTTCCTTGACCAACCTGTCCTGCAAGGTCCGGTTCATCCGTTCGACCCGGCCTTTTGCCTGACTCGAATTTGCGCAAAGAATCTCGATTTTTAACTCGCAAAGCGCGCGGCCGAACTGGGTCATGCCCTGACCACCCCTGGCATCTTGTCTCGCCACCCGGAACACCGAGTGCTTGTCGGAATAAAAGGCAATCGGAGCACCGTGACGCCTGAGATACAGCTCCACCGCCTCGAAATAGGTGAAGGCACTTTCCGAGCGCACGAAACGCAACTGCATCAACCTGCCGGTCGCATCATCGACGAACACCAGCAGCGAGCACAGCGGGCCTCGATCCTCGAACCAGCGGTGCTCGGAGCCGTCGATCTGCACCAGTTCACCATAGGCCTCGCGCCGCAACCGTGGCTGATGAAATGTCCGACGCTGCTTGCGCGACGACCAGAGGCCAGCATCCACCATCCAGCGGCGTACCGTCTCGCGCGACACATGCACGCCATCGCGCTCGCCAAGCTTCTCGGTCGCCAGCGTCGGCCCGAAATCCGCATAACGCTCTCGAACCAGCGCCACGGCATAGTCCCTGATGCCGTCGCCGATCCGATTGTTGGAAGGTCGGCCGATCGCCCTGTGCCGGATCGACGCTGCGCCGCCCATGCGCATCCGGTCCAACAACCGGCGGACCTGGCGCTCGCTCAGATCCAGGACATGCGCTGCCGATACCGTCGTCATCCGGCCGGCAACCACCTTCGACAAAACCTCGATCCGCTGCAGATCACGCTCGCTCATCGCTATCAATCCCATCTGCAATCTCCCAGACATCCTTCAGAGCCGGGGAGTGTGACATTCCAACTTTGCGGAAACAGGACATTTTAAATTTGCGGCTACAATAACATATCGCATAATCCAGTTTATGGAACTTCTGGTCAAAGTGCCTTTCGCCGCTGTGGCGAGATTAGATCCCGCGACGATAGGTCGTCGGAGTGGTTTAGCTCCACGCCAAAGCCGTCGGATATTGGCTACGCTCAACAAACTTTGCCTTCTCTGTTACAAGGCCTTGTCTCTTGGGCGCGCCATTCCCTCACGAGTTGGCGGCGGCTTCGTGAATATCGCTCGACCAAGACCTCTGCAGTTTCGATATCGTCCAATCCGATTACCCGAAACTTTCCGTCCAATTCACACCAAGCCGCGATAAATCGTTTTGATTCTATAAACCCCAGCATAATCGGCCAGATGATCTCCTTTCCCAAGTCGACCTGCTTGAGAGACAGCGTGATACGCAGCTTGCGCTGTTCTCGCAGTGACCTGCGAACCTCGCTCAGATCTAACGGGCCGACGCCTTTCATGGGATGGCCGACATAGATCATGTCCTCGTTGAGAGCGGATCGCATATCAGGCGGAAGAACTGCATTGATCTTGGCCAGCGCGTTCTTCACGGCGAAGGCCAGCGAGTCATCCGTCTGGCGACTAACCCATTGGGCACCGATTACGAGCGCCTGAACTTCCTCGTCCGTAAACGACAACGGTGGGAGAAGGAAACCGGGCTGCAAGATATAACCGACACCTGCCTCGCCATCGATGTCTGCGCCCATGTCCTGCAGGGTTGCCACGTCTCTGCGTATGGTGCGCAGTGACACGCCAAGTTCTTCAGCAAGTGTACGTCCCGACACTGTCGCGCGATGTCTGCGAAGCACTTGCATCAGGTCGAACAGTCGATGACTTCTTGCCATATCTACTCCATTGCCATGACGCCCTTGCCACCTAGTTTGCGGCCTCTCTCGAGCTCGCTAATGAGTGGGATCGCGCTGCTCAGTGAAACAATTTCTCCAATTGGGATTCTGAACTTGCCTGCGCCCGCAGCTTCGGCAACTTTTTCCAGGATTTCGGCCCGGGGAGAACCAATGATGGGCTTTAGTCGGCGATCAAAGGCTGCGCGAATGAACTTGCCGAGCCCAGGGTTCAAATCCAGGAATACGCCGCCTTTGCTCAGCATATTCATTCCGTCAGAAAGTATCAGCGTTGCCGCCGTATCGTAGACGACGTCGAAGCGATCAGCAATCTTGGACAGATCGGTGGTACGATAGTCATAGACCGTCTTTACGCCAAGCGATCTGGCACGCTCCATGTCGTGCGCGCTGCAACTCCCCGAAACGATGGCGCCAAAGAGCTGCGCGATCTGCACGGCTGCTTCGCCGATAGCGCCAGCGCAGCCGTTGATAAACACGTGCTGGCCAGGCCGCAGCTTCGCCTTGTCGATAAGCCCGTTCCAAGCCGTGACGCCTGGTGTGCCGAGGCATGCGGCATCCTCAAAAGAAACATTGTCCGGCTTTCGAGCCAGGAACGTATCTTTTGTCACCACGGCATGGCCGAACGCACCGCTTTCCTTGAATTTGGCAAGACCGAACACCGCGTCGCCAGTCTTAAGGCGCGTGACGTCCAATCCCATCGCGGTGACGATCCCTGAGAAATCCATTCCCATGGCGCGGGGAAATGTCCTGCCGGTGACGATCTTCATTTGGCCAGCGCGGAGCTTCCAGTCGATAGGATTGATCGCAGCGAATTTGACCCGCACGGCAACCTCACCTTTTCCGACCGCGGGCAACTCGAAATCCTCGAGCCGCATCCAGTCCGGGCCGCCATATTTGTTATATTGAATTCGTTGCATCACAGTACCCCGGCCTTTTGGCGGGCGAGGAAATAAGCGCCAATTGCATTTCGTCTAAACATACTCTCAAATCCTTTTTTGCGTTGCAGGAGAGAGGGTTCGACGTCCCTGCTCAATTGGAAACCTACATAAGCCAGCATGGGGACAGTTTCTGTCACCATTCTTTCCGTAGGAGCAAACGCAGCATCAAGCGATCACACTTCAGCCGGTGACGAGACGTGCCTCGACGCCTTCTGGCAGGGCGGCGTCGAGGCTTTGGGGATTTGCAACGTCGCCGATAGCCGCCTCGCTAGTGCCGCGCTCTGTGGGCGGAACGTGTTCGGGTGGCGGACGAGGCCGGCCACAATTCCCCCGCGCTCGACCGATGCCGCGGGGGTCGCAGCGGTTTGCAGTGCCTTAGGCGTGGCTGTTCATGCGCTCGAACATCGCTTCGCCTAGCTCGCGTGTCTTGGCGGAAACACCGACCAGAACCTCGTCCTTGTCCGCTTCAAGCTGCGCGAGCGCCTCTGTGGCAAATTCATCTGGGGTGACCATCATCTGACTGGCTGTTCCTCCACTGCGGGTATTGCCACCAAGCCCGGTATCGACGATCGGTGGGGCGACTTCGACCACCCGGACGCCGGTCGATTTCAACTGGTGACGCAAGCTGAGCGTAAAGGAATGGATTGCCGCCTTTGTCGCGCAATAGACTGGAACATCTGCCATCGGCGAGAACGCAAGACCCGAGCTCACATTGATGATAACCCCCTGCCCTTGCTGTCTCAGTGTAGGTAACAGCTCTGCGATCAGATGGATTGGGGCCGTGAGATTGATCGCAACTTCTTGGTCGAGTGTGGCAAGCTCCGGATCTCCGTTGAAGTCACGCCGTGCCTGAATACCTGCGTTGTTTATCACCACATTCAGCCTCGGGTATTCGACTTTCAGCCACTCCACCATTGCTTGGCGACTGTCTCTGTCGGCGACATCGCAGATGCGCGTCACAATTTCCGGCACTTCAGCTTTCGCCTTGTCCAAGCTGGCCTGGCTTCTGCCGCATACGATGACGTGATTGCCCTTCTCGGACAACAGCCGCGCGAGCGCAAAGCCGATGCCCGATGCGCCGCCAGTTATGAGAATTGTGTTGTCTGTAAGTTTCAAAGTCGTACCTCCTTCTAAGTAGTTGAGAAGGCGCGCCTGCGATGAAGCGGGGTTATCAGCAGACACACCTTCGAAACCGGCAAGCCGGGCGAGGTGTCGCGGATACCCCAAAGGGAAGAGTTGCCGTCCGTGAAGACGGCGACCGGGCTACCATCCGGTCAGCACTCTTTCGACCAGCATTTTTTATCAGACACTGGAAGAATTTACAATTAGCATAGTTTGCTTCCTTCCCCAAAGGTGCCTAACCAGACAAACTAAGTCTCTTGACCGGCTCGAAAACGTGCAACGCGGATGATGCCGGTCAAAACGAAACCATGTGGACGCCCAGGGTAGCCACCTAGCTTGTCAGTGAATTTTGACGACATCTAGATCCAAAAGCTTTCCAAGTTTCTCGATACGACCGGCAATATGTCCGACGCCGACAGCGCAGTGATGAGCCGGTCCTTGCGCATTCCACGCTTCGACGAACCCCCGGGCTCCCAGCGGAAACTGGTACCGGCTATTGGTGTTACCGATCTCGAGGATCGGGCCGGCAACGGAGGCACCTTCGGCGCAGAGCAGCTTGATCTTGCCGGCATTTTCGACAACCGAAAGAAGCGTCACGGGTCCATGCCGGACCGACATTTCGACGCTGACACCGGAGCCAACCTTGCCGTGAAAAACCTGTAGCGGCCGGATCTTGGTGCGACCCTCGGCAATTCCGGTATGTCCAGGCCCGTCATGCCCCATCAGCACGACGTCGGCGGCGAAATCCAGGGCATAATACTCGGTGAACGAGCCGCCGACACCGAAGCTATCCATGATCTTCATGGCCTGCGCGTTCTTGATTTCATACTCACCGGCAACCGGTACCCCGTCGGCCGTCAGCATGGAGCAACCGACGATGACCGAGGTGATGATATCCTCGTAGTTGTAGCCGGGTTGGGATTCGTAATAGTATGCGAGCGACCCAAGCGATTTCTTGGTCACCAGCCTTCGAAGCGCCACGGCCGTCTTTGCCGCTCGCGCCAGTTCCTTCGGGTCGCAATCCGGCTGGACATCGAATTCGGTCTCAATCGTCGCGAGGCAGGCGGAGACATCCGCCTCGCTAACCTCATTGCGGAGACGCGCCAGTTCGTCGATCTCCAGCACCTCGATATGCGTACCGAATGCCGCGGCTTGGGCCGTCAGATCCGAATAGATATCGAGCATGCCATTGTAATAACGGCCCATGACGCCGAGCCGGTTGTGCGCCATGACATGCGCCACGCGCGCCGCCTCGATCCAGTCGTTGATCTCCTCCTCGACGATGGGATCGCCGGTCAGAACGCCAGTCACCTGGTGAAAGCTGATGCCTGCGCGATGGAAGACATTGGCGATTTCGGGAACTGGACAGGCCGAGCAATGCGCCAACCAGTCGCCGGTCATCGCGGTGCGATCGCCGAGCGCGTTGAAGGCAGCATAGTCGATGGCTGCGGTCGGCTGCAGATTTAGAATGATCACTGGAACCTTGGCGCGCCGGACCACCGGCAGAACCGTCGACGACAGTGCATATGTGGTGATGTAGAGAAAAATGATGTCGACATCGGCTTGGCGAAACTGATGGCCGGCCTCGAGCGCCTTTTCGGGCGTATCGATCAGCCCGAGGTTGACGACCTCGACGCCCGGGCGCGCAAGCTTTGCCTCGACAGTATCGACATAGCCGCGTAACCGGGCTTCCAAACCTTTGAATTGCGGCCAGTAGGCCTCCAGACCGATGCCGAAAAGGCCGGCCTTCAAGGGGCGTTCAGACATTTCTGTATCTCCGATGCAATAGTGAAAAGCGTCAGCTCTGCAGGCGCACGCGCAGCTGATCGAGGCCGACAGCCATCAAGAGGACGACGCCGCGGGTCACGTCCTGCCAGAAGGAGGACACGTTCATCAGCGTCAGGCCGTTGTTGAGCGTGCCGAGAATGAGGACCGCGATCAGCGTGCCCCAGACGCTGCCGCGTCCGCCGAACAGGCTGGTGCCCCCAAGGATGACGGCCGCGATGATCGTTAGCAGATGTTGACTGGCCGCATTCGGTGCAGCAGCGCCGAGCATTGCGGCGAGGATGATGCCGGCCGCAGCGCCCGAAAGTCCGGAGACGATATAGAGCACCATCTGGGTCCGCTCGACGGGCACGCCGAGCAGCGTGCTAGCCTCCGGATTGCCGCCGGTCGCATAGACGAAACGTCCGAACGGTGTCTTCGACAGGATCAGCCACAGTACGACGAACACCAAGAGCATCAGGATAATCGGAAACGGGATGCCGAAGAGGCGACCGGATCCGAGCCAGTTGAAGGCCGGAATGAAGAGCGGCTTTGACAGGCCGCCGGTCATCACCATGGAGAGACCGGAAAATATGCTCATCGTGCCCAGCGTGGCGATGAGCGGATTGAGCTTCAGCCGGGTGACGATGAAGCCGTTGAGGACGCCGACTGCGCAGCCGATGACCAGCGCCGTGAGGCAGCCTGCCCAGATATTGATTCCATTGGCATGCATCAGCGCCACGATGACGCCAGACAGACCGGCAACGGCAGCCACCGACAGATCGAGTCCACCGCCGATGATCAGTGGCGTTCCGGCGGCGGCCATCAGACCGATGAAGGCCATATTGGTGCCGATATTGGACAGGTTGCTCAGCGTCAGGAAATAGGGCGAGAGAAGCGAGAAAGCGGCCAGGAGCAGGATATAGAACACCAGCAGGAGAACGATGCCGGCGGCCGGGCGTCCGAGAAGGTCAGTCAGCGAACTTGCCTGCTCCTTTGAGACACCCGGCGCTGCGGGAATGGAGGACGACTTGCTCATGCTTTCTCCAGTTCATTTGTTTCGCGGAAGGCGGACAGAGGCTCGGCCGCCCGCATCAGGTCCGTTGCGGTCGCAGCCTGTCCAAGCTCGGCGACGACCTTTCCATCTTCCAGCACGAGGCTGCGATCAGCGAGGCCCGCCACCTCTTCCGCATCGGAGGAGACGATCAGGATCGCCAGTCCCGCCTCCGCCAAGCGGCGGATTTCCGCGTAGATCTCGCGCCGGGCGCCAAGATCGACGCCGCGTGTTGGCTCTTCGAGGATCAGGAAACTCGGACTTCCGAGGAGCCATCTGGCGAGGCAGATCTTCTGCTGGTTGCCGCCGGACAACAGGCGGATTTCCTGATCCGGCCCTGATGTCTTGACCTGCAGAGTCTTGATCCAGTCTCGGGTGTTCGCATCTTCGCGCTTTTGATCGACGATGCACGACTGCGTGAACAGACTGAGATAGGGCAGTGTGGTGTTTGTGCGCACCGATAGATTGCCGATCAGCCCCTGACGCTTGCGCTCGGCGGCTACAAAGCCCATACCTGCGCTTACGCTCTTTCGCGGCGCGGACAGGCCGATGTCGGTATCGTTCAGCCGGAGGGCTTTGGCACGCGCGGCAGGCTCGGCACCATAGATTGCCCTGCCGATCTTCTCAGTGCCCGAGCCGATCAGTCCAAAAACGCCGAACACCTCACCGCGTCGCACCGACAGCGAGACGCCGTCGAGCCATCCGGGAAGAGACAGGCCTTTGACGGACAGGACCGTCTTTGCATCCGGACACGCGGCTGATTTCGCTGGATAGAGGTCGCCGAGATCGCTGCCGAGCATGGCCGTCAGCACCTCGTTACGGCTGGTCTCCGCCGTCTTGAACTGGCCGCGAACCTCGCCGTCGCGCAACACAACGATCCGGTCGCTGAGCCGGAAGACCTCATCCAGATAATGGGAGATATAGATGATGGTGACGCCTTGGGCTTTCAGAGCCTCTATCACCGCAAACAAATTGTCGCCGTCCGCCTCCCCTAACGATGCCGTCGGCTCGTCCATGATCAGGATCTGCGCCTTGCCGGAGAGCGCACGGGCGATTTCGACAATGCGCTGCTCGGACAAAGGCAGCGAGCCCATGCGCCGGCCAGGGGCGACATGATCGAGCCGCAACCGCTTGAGCAGCGCTTGCGCCTGACCGTCCATCGCCGGCCGGTCGATGATAGGAATACCTGCAAACCTGCGCTTCGGCATGGAGCCGAGCGCAATGTTTTCGGAAACAGAGAGATCCGGATGCACCGAAAGCTCCTGCGGCATCAGCCTTATACCGGCCGCAATCGCATCCTGCGGGGTGGCGATCGTCTTGACCGTGTCGTCAATTCGGATCTGTCCGCTGTCCAGAGTGTAGACGCCCGACAAGATTTTCATGAGCGTCGACTTGCCGGCTCCGTTCGCACCGAGAAGTGCGACGATCTCGCCCGCGTTAGCCGAAAGCGAGACGTTCTTCAAAACCGTCACGCCGGCAAACGCTTTGCTGACATTGGCGATCTGGAGCCGCGGATTGCGGCCCCCTTCGGTTCTCTCGTCGGTCATGTGACGCTCCGCTCCCTTGATGGCATCCCGCTCACTTCTGAGGAAGAATGGCCTCGTAGCCCTTCAGCCAGTCCTGCTTCTTCAGATCGGCGAGATAGGTTGAGAATTCCGTTTCCGGAAACACGTAGCCATCCGCCTCGCCGACGCAGGGAAACTCCTTGTAAAACTGGCAGATGTTGGCCTTGGTGACCATCTGATGCGTAACGAACGTCGCCTCCGGAACGGGCTTTCCGGCAAGGGCCGAAAGCGCGATGGGGATTAGATAGTTGCCGTAGCTGCTGGGGAACGAACCGGTCGCGGCGACTAGGTTCGGATCGGTGGCAAGCGCTTCGGCCTCGTCTGCGCCGTTGCCGACAGCGATCGCCTGATCGACACGACCTGCAGCCCGCACGGCCTGCAGCATCCCCATCGTTGCCTGGTCGTTGATCGCGATGATAAGGATCGGCACGCCCGGCGGAATGCGACCGATGACGTTGTTCATCTGCGCAAAGGATTCCTGCAATGTGTTCTTGGTATCGATTTCGATGATGTGATCGGCCGGGAAGTCCTTGGTCAGCGCCCGAAAACCGGCCCGCTGGCCTTCTGTGCGCATGCGCGGGATGACGCCCGATTGTGGCAGGGCGCCAATGACCAGATAACCGGTCTTGACGGCATCGACGCCGAATTTCTTGGCAGCCGCCGTCGCCAGATAGGAACCGCCCATGAAGCCCGACTTCGGATTGTTAACGCCGAAGAAGTTCGCACCCGGCATCGGGATGTCGATCGCCGTCACCTTCGTGCCGTCCGCGTTGAAGACGTCCATGACGGTCTGGCCGAAATTGGCATCCGTTTGGAATTCGATGACGTAATCGACCTTGCGCTCGGCAAACGATTTGGCATTGGCGAGCGCCGTCGGTCCGTCGAGACGGTTATCCGCAATCACGAGTTCGACGCCTGCGGCATCCGCATTCTGCTGAATGCTATTTTCGACGAGCACGCCGAAGGAAATGTCACGCTGCAGATTGGCGAACCCGACGCTGTATCCCTTGCCATTCTTCGGCGGAGTTACCTTGGCCGCATCCGCCGCCATCGCCTTCAGATTGTCGGACGACAGCATGTTTCCGTCGAATTTTAGTGGATCGAACCCGTGGAAATCCTCGGCGTAGGTAACAGACGCCGCAAGGCACGCGGCAACCACCAGCGGGCTGGCTTGATGTTTCATGTCTCTCTCCTCCCAGCCTCTGCCCTCCCTGGCAGAGACAACCGCTGATCATCTCAGCAAATATGTGCAGGTCATTCGAAAACTGACCTTACCTCCTGACGTTAACACCATGTATTTCTATTGACACGTCGGCTTATTCCGCAAAAATGATCTTTTGCATACAAAATATGATCCCAGAGTTGACGGGCGTGATGCAGAGCTACTTCGTTTATATGCCAGACAACCGACTCTGCGCCGCTTGGGGCTGCACTGCTGTTTCCACGGGCTATACTGAGATCGTAGCGCATTCAGATTATCCCCCAAGCCGTCATCCGGATGATCATCATTTCAGCTGGTCGCGCGGCCGCATCCTGAACGCCTATCAGGTTGTGCAGATCAGCGCGGGCAGCGGCCGACTCGAATTCGGGCCAGACCGGCAACAGGTCGCGATCGCCGAAGGCTCCATTTTTCTGCTGTTTCCTGGGGTCTGGCACCGGTTCGCTCCAGATCGCCGCACCGGATGGGTCGAACACTGGATTGAATGCCGGGGAAGTGCCTTCGATTTCGCTTGCGACGCTGGTCTGCTGCAACCGGAGCGGCCGGTCCATGCCAGCAGCCCAGACATTTCAACCGTATTCGCGTCGATTCACGCGCTCGCACAGAACGATTCCCTGCGCAACCAACCGCTAATTTCAACTCTTGGCCTTCAACTTCTGGCCCTTCTCTGCAGGCCCACTGATATAAACAGCAACCCATTCGGCAGGCTCGTTGATCGTGCGCGGATGATTTTGATGGAGCGATGCGGCCAGCCCCTGTCGGTCGAACAGCTCGCGGAGGAACTCGGTGTCAGCTATCCCTATTTCCGACGTCTGTTCCGCGAGCAGACGGGAATGTCGGCTAAGCAATATCAGATGACCGTGCGCATCCAGCGCGCCAGCGACTTTCTGCTAAATACCGATAAATCGATCAAGGAAATCGCCGGTCTTCTCGGTTTTCACTCAGCGTTCCATTTTTCGACGCAGTTTCGGCAGCTAATCGGCTCGAGTCCCACCGATTTCCGGTCTGTCAAATAGGGTTCTCCCATTTGAAGGCGGCAGTTGCGCCGTCATACGCGAGGCTGCCAGCGACCTCCAATGGTGCAGACCTAGCTATCAAAGCTTTTGGGAAGTTCCGCGGCCAGAACGTCGATCGCCAGCCTGGAGCGAAGCGGCAGATACTGAGCTGCAGGCCAGACAGCGTAGAATTCCATTGACGCGCTTGGGCGATCTACCCATAGCTCTACCAACTCGCCCTGCCGTATCCGATCGCGAAGAAGCCAGTAAGGTAACCAGCAGAGCCCCATGCCTTCGACGGCGGCGTCCGCGATCACCTCAAGATCGTCGAAACGCAGCCGCGTTGTCACCGCAACATCTGCTAGTGAGCCCGTTTGGTCGGGTAGTTGCCAAGCTAGCCCATGATCACTCCTCCAGTAAGCAAGCAGGTCGTGATTGGTAAGGTCCGTGATTGAACGAGGCTCGCCTTTTGTCGCGATATAGCTTGGCGACGCGCACAGGACTTTACGTTGGCTGCCCAACCGGCGGGCTCGCAGGGCCGATGAGTGCCCCATCGCACCGTTCCGGATCGCCAAATCGAAGCCGTCGGCGATCAGGTCGACCTGGCGGTCGCTGAAACTCAGTTCGAGTTCAAGTCGCGGATGCTGACGAGCATAGGCGAGCAAGATGGGGGCGACACAATAGCGGCCGAATAGGACCGAAGCCGACACCCTAAGCCGACCGGCGACTTCTTGACGACCGGTCTCCAGCATAACTTCTCCGGCACGCAGTTCGTCAATGGCACGCAAACACCGCTCATAATATTGCTGACCGTCTTCCGTGAGACACTGCATTTTAGTCGTCCGTTGAAAAAGGCGGACGCCGAGCCGTGTCTCCAGTCGCGCGATCGACTTACCAACCGCCGAGCGCGTCAGCGACAGCCGGTCTGCCGCCTTGGCGAAGCCTCCTGCCTCGACCGCTTCAACGAACACTTCGATACCGTCAAATCTGTCGCGAACCGACTTCGGACCAGCCATCTCTGCCTCAGATGTAGAATGCGGGGAAGCAGATAATGGAAAAACAATCGCCACTGCTGACCTCAGTTCTACGATAGAAACAAGTTTCGGTAAACATGTTTTCAACAGCCTGCGAAAGCCACGATCCCGTCGGAGCGCGGGCATCACCACCAAGAAGGATGGACAATTGCTGGTTTCGATCGTGTTTGACAGTGGATACGGACACACGACGCGTGTTGCTCAGGCGGTCGCGGAGGGTGCCAAAGACGTGGATAAGGTCCAAGCAGAGTTGATTGCCGTCGCCGATGGGCCGGTCGACTGGGACGCTCTTGAGAAGAGCGATGCTATCGTCTTCGGCTCCCCGACTTACAATGGGATGATCAGCGCCCGGCTCAAGCAGTTCTTCGAGGAGTCCACCAAGGCCGCTTGGACGGAGCTCAAGTGGCGCAACAAGATCAGTGCCGGCTTCACCAATTCCGGTGCGCAGCATGGAGACAAGCTGAACTCGCTTGTTTCCATGGCGCTGTTCGCCGTCCAGCACGGCATGATCTGGGTCGGTCTCGACCTGATGCCAGGAAACAACAGCAGCACATCGAGCCCAGACGATCTCAATCGACTTGGGAGCTGGCTCGGCGTGATGACCGACGCCAACATTGATCAGGCGCCGGATGTGGCGCCGCCAGAGTGCGATCTTCGCACTGCGCGCTATCTAGGCCGCCGCGTGGCTGAGATCACGCGGCGATTTACACCCACCTAATCCGCGTAATACACAAAAGGATCCTTAAGATGAAACTGCTTTGCCTCGATATTCCGCAGCCCGGCGCCAGCCTTGAGACATGCCAGCCGCATATGTTGGATGAAGTCCGGCACTCCTGGAAGATGTACAAGGATGGCGTCATCCGCGACATTTATTTCCGACAGGACCGTCCAGGCGTGGCCATCATCGCTGAAGCTGAGTCGGTTGAGGCGGCCAAGTCGTCGCTTGCCGACTTTCCGCTTGCCAAGGCCGGCCTCATAGACTGGCAAGTTATCCCGCTCGGTCCGTTTACAAACTGGGACGCCCTTTTCGCACCCGCCAGCGTCTGATTTCAGCTCGCACCTTCATCCCAGGTCGCGCTGCCTTGCCATGACCTGACGATTACGCCTGCTGACGAGATCATGAATGGAGACCTACCGTGAATGCACTTGGCTTTGCCGCACAATCTGCCTCTGCCCCACTGGAGAGCTTCGCCTTCGAGCGACGGGCTCCGAGATCGGATGAGGTTGCCATAGATATTCTGTATTGCGGTGTTTGCCACACTGACCTGCACTTGGCCAGGAACCACGGCGGCTTCACGACCTATCCGATTGTTCCTGGCCACGAGATTGTCGGTCGGGTGAGCGAGGTTGGAACGGACGTATCCCGTTTCAAAAAAGGGGACGTGGTCGGTGTCGGCTGCATGGTCGATTCTTGCCAGCATTGCAAACCGTGTCTGAAGGGTTGGGAGCAGGACTGTGTCGAGGGCGCGACTTTCACCTACAACAGCATCGACCGGCGAGACGGCACCGTCACCTTCGGCGGCTATTCGGATTCCATTACCGTGCGCGACAAGTTCGTATTACGGTTGCCGGAGGGGCTGGATCCGGCGGGAGCAGCACCCCTTCTGTGTGCCGGCATTACGACCTGGTCTCCGCTTCATCGTTGGAAAGTGGGAGAGAGCAGCAAGGTCGCGGTGATCGGTCTCGGCGGTCTCGGCCACATGGCGTTGAAGCTTGCCAAGGCGCTCGGCGCGGACGTCACGTTGTTCACCCGGTCCGCCGGCAAGGAAGAAGACGCTTTCAGTCTCGGTGCCGATCATGTCGTGCTTTCGGGAGACCCCGAGCAGATGAAGGCGGTGACAGGGCGGTTCGACATCATCATCGATACCGTTCCCTACGATCACGACGTCAATCCTTACATGACCTCCCTCGCGCTCGAGGGTGTGCTTGTCCTCGTGGGTTATATGGGGCCCTTGGCTACTCCGGTCAGGGCGGGTTCCGTCGTGCAAGGTCGTCGAGCGATTTCCGGGTCGTTCATCGGCGGCGTTCCGGAGACCCAGCAGATGCTGGATTTCTGTGGTCAGCACGGCATCGTTTCAGACGTCGAGATTATCCCCATCCAACAGATCAATGAAGCCTACGAGCGCATGTTGAAGAGCAACGTCAAATATCGCTTCGTCATCGACATGGCCTCGCTCAAATCATGAGGATAGAAGTCAATGGCAGATAACATCAAGCCCATCCTTTGCGTGGTCACCAGCCACCCGATCCGCGGCGACACCGGCGAGCCGACCGGTTTTGCTATGGTGGAACTCACCCATCCGCTCGAAGTGTTCGAGGCTGCGGGTATCCCGGTGGAGATCGCCTCCATTCGCGGCGGACATCCGCCGATCGACTTCTTCGACCTTTCGGATCCGGTCAACGACCGCTTCTGGAAGGACAAGGCGTTTCGCGACGCGCTCGCCCACTCGCTGGTTCTCGCTGACCTCGATCCAGCGCGGTACTCGGCGGTGTTCTTCGCTGGGGGCCATGGCACAATGTGGGATTTCGCCGACGACCCGGTCGTGCAGACGGTCATCCGCGAAATATGGGAAGCTGGCGGCATCGTATCTGCCGTCTGCCATGGCCCGGCGGCCTTGGTGAACGCGAAGCTGTCAGACGGCAGCTATCTCGTGGCCAACAAGAAGCTTGCTGCCTTCACCGATGCAGAAGAGGCAGAGGTTAAATACGACAAGGTTGTGCCCTATTTGCTGGCATCGACCCTCAAGGACCGAGGCGCCCTACACCAGCCGGCGCCGAACTGGTCGGAGAATGTCGTCACCGATGGCCGCCTCATCACAGGCCAAAATCCAGCCTCGGCGCATGGCGTTGGCAAGGCAATTGTCGATAAGCTCATAGCCGTAAGCTGATCGGCCGAATTCTCATATAGTTGGGGCGGTACTGCTCTCTCATCGCCGCCCCAACGTCGTGCGCCCGCCAAAATGGCGTCGAAAGCAATTGGAGCCGACTATGAAGATGATCGCCATAGAAGAGCATGTGCTGCCAAATGACGTGAAAAGTGCCTGGAGCACGACCCCTGGCGCCGATGACGGAACCTTAGCGCTGAACCGTGGCGTTATCGAAGAACGCCTCTCTGATCTCGGCGAAAAGCGGCTGGCGCTCATGGATGAGACCGGGGTCGACGTGCAGGTTCTGTCGCTGACGACACCCGGTCTTAACAATCTCGGTGATCACGGTGTCGATCTCGCGCGTCGTACGAACGACATGCTCGCCGAGGTCGTTGCGACCCATCCATCTCGCTTCCAGGCACTGTCGGTGCTGCCATCGGCGGACGCCGATGCCGCCGCGAGGGAATTGCAGCGAAGCGTTGAGAACCTCGGGTGTAAAGGAGGCATTCTCTATGGCCGTGTCGGAGAAAAAGGCATGGACCACCCGATCTTCGGGCCGACTTTTGCCGTCGCCGCGGAACTCGGTGTACCGCTGCTCATTCACCCCCAAATCCCTCAATCGAGTGTTCGCGAAGCCTATTACTCAGGCTTCGGCGCGCCGGTCGACCTCGCGCTTTCGACGTTCGGGCTTGGTTGGCACTATGAAGCCGGCATACAGTTCGTGCGCATCGTTCTGGCCCGCGTCTTCGACCGGCATCCCAACCTACAGGTGATCCTTGGCCACTGGGGCGAGCTTGTCATCTTTTATCTCGTGCGCCTTGTGATGCTCGATCGCGTGTCGGGATTGAAGCATCCCTTCATTCACTACGTACGCAACAACCTCTATCTGACCCCAAGCGGCATGTATAATGAGGCCTATCTGCGCCAGGCCGTCGATGCAGTCGGCGCTGATCGGATCCTGTTCTCCACTGACTACCCCTACCAGTATCGTCCAGGACACGAAGCACGAACCTTTATTGAAAAGCTCGCATGTGGAGCGGAAGACAAACTGAAGTTTGCGCACCGCAATTGGGAGTTTTTGACCCAAAGGGACATTCCAAGTGCGGATAACACAAATGCTTCCTCCTCTTGAAACGGTCCACAATCTTTAAGGTGCGCTCTCACCCGAAAATTCATTTCCCGGCGGCATGCCACCCACACCATCTCCCGAGATTCGGCGGTCGTGAAACGACAATCTACGGATAAACCATCAATCTTCAAATGGAGCTCGACATGCACGCCCTGAGGCCAATCTACTTCCTTATCGCCAGTCTGGCGGTCGCACAGCCGGTCCTCTCACAAGAGATCCGCGATGTGCCTGCGCGTCAGCTCCCTCTCCCAGGGGCTGCAAGTCCCGAGCTTCGCGCGCTCATCCAGACAGGGTCAATGGCTACTTGGAACGACCATCCGGCGACGGCTGAGGAATGGAAATCGTGGATTGCGGCAGGTGCCACGAAGGCCAGCGCCGGACTGCCTGCCTTACGAGAAAAGATGGGCGTGACTGTCGAGGCGCGGAAGATCTCCGGCGTCAACGTCTTTGAAATCGTTCCTAGGGAAATATCGCCGGAGAACCGCGAGCGTGTCCTCATTCACTTTCACGGCGGCGGGTATGTTCTTAATCCAGGAGAGGCCGGTACCGGCGAAGCGATCATGATGGCCGGCCTCGGTCATGTACGGGTGATTTCCGTCGATTACCGGATGCCGCCGGATTTCCCTTATCCTGCGGCGATGGATGATGCTACCGCGGTCTACAAAGGGGTTCTGGAGACAAGCTTCGCATCGAGGGTCGGGGTGTTCGGCACGTCCACGGGCGGCGGCATGGCTTTGGCTGTGGGCCTGAGGGCAAAAGCCGAGGGGCTACCGCTTCCTGGCGCGATCGCCGCTGGCACACCTTGGGCTGACCTCGAAAAAATCGGGGATAGCTATTTCAGCAACGACGGCGTCGACAATGTCTTGGTTCGCTACGAAGGCTGGCTTGGTGACGCTGCTAAATTATATGCGGACGGCCATGACATGAAGGATCCATATCTTTCACCGATCTACGGCGACTACCGGAGCTTCCCACCGACAATTCTGGTCACGGGCACACGCGACCTGTTTTTGAGCAACACTGTGCGTGTTCACCGTAAGCTCCGGGAATCCGGCGCGGTTGCCGATCTGGTCGTTTTCGAGGGCCTTTCTCACGCACAATATCTGTTCTCGCCGGACATGCATGAGGCAAGGGAGTATTTCCGGGAGGTTGAAGGCTTCTTTGATGGCCACCTTAAACGGTGACGTGCATCCTGGAGTAAGGCGGTGGTACTAGGAAATCAGCGAAGTCGTTGTAGCATCTGCTCGCATTCAGCTTTAGCAATTTAAGGGAGCCGCGCGGTTGCGCTCGGGTACTTCCCGCGTGCCTAAACTCCGGGTTGACCCACGTGCTCTGGCCTGCTGCTACGGTTGGCGGCATTGCAAGATCGCCCATGGTTGCGTCAAAACGGGTGCTAGAGCGCGATGCTACGCCGACACCGCTAGCTCACGAGTAGCATAACCAACTTTTTTGTAAAAGTTGCCTGCTAGGCGGTGAAACCTACAGGAACCGCCGAAAGCTGATCCACATGGTCACCTATCGGGCAGCGAAGCTGATTTATTGGCTAGAGGTATAGGCTCAATGCCAATTTTGCCTCTAATCTCGCTGCCTCATCTCCCTACCTCAGCCTGAAGGGCGGAAAATTCGCCTGTCGCGAAGCCTGACCAGGCAAATGCCAACGGTCTCGAGTTCCCGAGCGGGCTCATGGCGCTCCTCCCACGCAGTCACGCAGTTGAGTGAAAGGAACACAATGAACGATACCGACAAGCTGAGGATCACAAGACGAGATGTGCTGATGTCCAGTGCGGCCGTGTCGGTCGTGATCCCGATAATGTCTGCCCTGCCCGCCGAGGCACAGGAAGCGTCAAGTTCCTCTCGTTCGAGTAGGATGAGCGTTTCATTCACAGTGAATGGCGTCAATCGTGATCTCGATCTTGATCCACGAACGACCCTGCTCGATTCGCTTCGTGAGCATCTTCACCTGACCGGCACGAAGAAGGGCTGTGATCATGGCCAATGCGGAGCGTGCACGGTTCTCGTCGACGGCATGCGGATTAATTCCTGTCTCAGCCTCGCTTTGATGCACGAGGGCGACAACATCACCACGATCGAGGGCCTAGGGACGCCGGAAAACCTGCATCCCATGCAGGCCGCGTTTATCAAGCATGACGGTTACCAATGCGGTTACTGTACGCCCGGTCAGATCTGTTCCGCCGTCGCGGTGCTTAAAGAGATCGAAGCGGACATCCCGAGCCACGTTTCAGCCGACGTCGCAGCTGCACCACAGGTTACGAATCTGGAAATGCGCGAGCGCATGAGCGGAAATATCTGTCGATGCGGCGCCTATTCCAACATCGCTGAGGCGATGGCAGAAGTCGCGGGGACACGGTCATGAGAGAATTCACCTACGAGCGCGCAAAAACGCCGACCGAGGCCGCTGCTGCCGTTGCCCAAACGCCCGGCGCCAAATTCATAGCAGGCGGCACAAACCTTCTCGATCTGATGAAGCTCGAGATCGAGACACCGACACATTTGGTCGATGTCCAGGGTCTTGGACCGGATAAGATTGAGGCGACGCCGGAGGGCGGACTGCGGATCGGTACGCTGGTGAGCAACACCCAACTCGCTGCCCATGCGACTGTCCGTCGGGACTATGCAGTGTTGACGAAGGCGATCGTTGCCGGTGCTTCTGGCCAACTTCGCAACAAGGCGACGACCGGTGGTAATCTGCTGCAAACGACTCGCTGTTCATATTTCTATGACACCAATCTACCATGCAACAAGCGGATGCCGGGATCCGGCTGTTCCGCCATCGGTGGCTATTCCCGCCAACTTGGCGTGATCGGGACCAGCTCGGATTGTATCGCCACCTATCCTGGCGACATGGCCGTTGCCATGAGGCTTCTCGATGCCACAGTCGATACCGTCCGCGCCGATGGGACGACGCGGTCGATACCCATTGCCGAGTTTCACCGCCTGCCGGGCACGACCCCGCATATCGAGACAGTGCTTTCGCCGGGTGAGATCATCACGGCGGTGACCCTTCCAAGGTCGCTCGGTGGACAGCATTTTTATCACAAGGTTCGTGACCGAGCATCCTACGCTTTCGCGCTCGTCTCGGTCGCCGCTGTCATTCACCCGGACGGCAGTGGAAGAGTCGCCATCGGCGGTGTGGCACCCAAGCCTTGGCGCAGTGACGCGGCAGACGCTGCAATGCCCCGTGGCGCCAAGGCAGTCGCGGAACAGCTATTCGTGAATGCGCGACCGACCGAGGAAAACGCCTTCAAGGTCCCCTTGGTGGAGCGCACCATCGCATTTGTCATGGCACAGGCCAAAGGATAACGAATATGAAATTCGACACACCTGCAGGCCAGAACCCGATCGATCAGATGAAGGTCATTGGGCAGCCGGTCGATCGGTACGAAGCAAAACTCAAGACGACCGGTACGGCTCTCTATGCTTACGAGTATCACGACGTCGCGCCCAACATTGCCTACGGCTATATTCTTGGCGCCGCGATCGCCAAGGGGCGCATCGCCTCGATGGACACGACGAAAGCTGAGGCCGCACCCGGAGTCGTAGGCGTCATCTCCTATAAGAATGCTGGCAATCTGGATGTCGGCAAGTTCTACGTACAGAAGATGTTGGCCGCGCCAAAGGTGGATCATTACCACCAAGCCGTGGCGGTTGTTGTTGCCGAGACCTTCGAACAAGCCCGATCGGCAAGCGCGCTGATTGAGGTGCAATACGAAGGTGTCCAAGGCAGGTTCGATCTGGCTGAGCAGCTGGATAGTGCGCCTGTACCACCGCCAGCAGAATTCGGCGGCCCGCCGGAAATCGAAGTTGGCAGTTTCCAGTCTGCTTTTGACACTTCCGAAATCAAATTGGACGAGACCTACACGGTTCCGGACCAGGCCCATGCCATGATGGAACCTCATGCGACTATCGCATCGTGGGACGGGACAAACCTGACATGCTGGACCTCTATTCAGCAGATGAACTGGGGCACCCGTGACCTCGGCCTCATCTTGGGTATTCCCAAAGAGAACGTCCGTCTGATCTCACCGTTCATCGGTGGTGGCTTCGGCGGAAAGGGAACGGTGCAGTCAGATCTCGCGCTTGCCGCCCTGAGCTCTTGGGCCGTCAAGCGCCCCGTCAAGATCGCACTTCAACGACCCTTGATGTTCAACAACACGATCCATCGACCCAAAACCATCCAGCGCATCCGGCTGGGCGCTTTTCGCGACGGCAAGTTGACCGCAATCGGTCATGAAAGTTGGTCCGGGAACCTTGTTGGTGGGCGAACTGAGCCTACCACTTTGTCCACCCGGTCGCTTTATGCGGCACCCAACCGTCTGATGCGGCTAAGGCTAGCAACGCTCGATCTTGCTGAGGGAAATGCGATGCGCGCGCCGGGAGAGGCGCCGGGCCTCATGGCGCTGGAAATCGCCATGGACGAGATGGCGGAAAAACTGGGTATCGATCCGGTCGAGTTTCGCATCATCAACGACACGCAAGTCGATCCAGAAAAGCCTGATCGCAAGTTCTCGACCCGACCGTTCATTGAATGCCTTCGAACCGGCTCCGCCCGTTTCGGATGGAACGAAAGAAATACACGGCCGGGTGAGATACGTGACGGCCACTGGCTGGTCGGCATGGGGATGGCGTCGGCAATCCGCGGAGCGCCAATTGCCAAGGCAGGGGCCCGCGCCCGGCTCGACCGCAACGGCGTTGTCACGATCGAGACCGACATGACGGATATTGGAACCGGCAGCTACACCATCGTACAGCAGACGGCTGCGGAGATGATGGGCGTGCCGC
Source organism: Rhizobium sp. PP-F2F-G48 (assembly GCF_004342335.1). NCBI lineage: Bacteria > Pseudomonadati > Pseudomonadota > Alphaproteobacteria > Hyphomicrobiales > Rhizobiaceae > Rhizobium > Rhizobium sp. PP-F2F-G48. The sequence goes on from NZ_SLVH01000014.1 coordinate 106,622, forward strand.
TCGAGAGCGTCATTCCCAAGCTTGGGGATTCGAATTTTCCGGAAACTCCTGGATCGGGCGGCCAACAGGGCGCGCCTTCAGTCACTGCGGGCGTCTATGCTGCCTGTGTAAAGCTCCGCGAAGCCGTTATACATCAACTGGGTTTCAACGGCGACGAGGTGGAATTTGCCAACGGCAGAGTGAGATCGGGTGATCTCAGCGTCCCGCTCGCAAGCGCTGCTGCCAATGGTGAACTCGTCGCAGAGGATAAGATGGAGTTCGGCAATCTGTCGAAGCAGTTTTCGCAGCAGACCTTCGGTGCTCATTTCGCCGAGGTTGGCGTCCATGCCTTCACCGGGGAAATCCGGGTACGACGCATGCTTGCAGTCTGCGCGGCCGGCCGCATCCTCAACCCTAAGACCGCACGTAGCCAAGTCATAGGCGGCATGACGATGGGGATTGGGGCTGCCTTGCTGGAAGATCTCGCCGTGGACAAAAAGCTAGGCTTGTTTGTCAATCACGACCTTGCTGGATACGAGGTGGCGGTCCACGCGGACGTCCCGCATCTGGATGCCGTATTTATTGAGGAAGTCGATCCCACGATGTCACCTGTAAAAGCGAAAGGCGTCGGAGAGCTGGGCTTGACGGGCGTTGCCCCTGCGATTGCAAATGCCGTGTATAATGCCACGGGCATTCGCACGAGAGACTATCCAATTACACTTGACAAATTCCTCGGGCAAATGCCCGCGGTTGCTTAGGCAACAACGCACAGTCAAGATAGGGCGGCTGCGGCCGCCCTAGCAATTCGAGTTGCTGTCATAATTCCGTGCCGTCTCGGCGCATAATCCTTGGATCTCATCTGCCCTATTGAAGGGGAGCTACCCTATCGCTTCGGAAGTGCGTGTCTATTCATCCACCTTCTCAAACATTGTCAGCCGTTAGAACTCGAGCGATTTCCGCTGGGTAAGCCAGACCGTAAGTGCCAGCACGATCAAGCCAGAACCGCCCGCAACGACAGCCACCCAACCTCCCTGCTGCCACAATACACTCGCCATCAATGAACCGATCGCACCGCCAATGAAATTGCATGCCACGAAGGCCGTGTTCAAGCGGCTACGTGAAGCTGGATCGATTGAAAGCAATCTAGATTGGTTGAGGACGTTCGTGGCCTGTATAGCGACGTCCAACAAAAGGACGGCAACAAGGACAGGGATAATGTGCGTCGAATTAAAGCCCGCAATCAAGAGCGATGTTAGGCCCAAAGCAAGTGCGGCGCCGGTACCTTGAACCGACAAGCCCCGATCATGCAGCGAGCCGGCTCGGCGGGCCGCAAGCGCGCCTGCAAGACCAACGAGCCCGACGAGGCCGATCTGGCTGACGGAATAGGAAAAAGGCGGCGAGCTGAGAAGGAACGTCAGTCCGGTCCAGAAAAGAGTGAACACGGCGAAGGCGCATGCGCCGATGATGAGCGTTATCTGAACCGGTCGATGCGCGTGGACAACCGTGAAAACCGAGAGGAGTAGTTTGCCGTAGGGAACTGTCGGCCGCGGCCTTTCCGTAGGCAAAGCCTTGGAGAGGAGGGCCGCGAGCAAGAGGATGAACAGCGCCGCCGCGATGTAGATCGCCCTCCAACCGAAAGCGTGGGCCAGAAAACCACTGATGGTGCGTGACAGAAGGATTCCGGTGATCAGCCCCGAAACGATAGTCCCGACCACGCGGCCGCGCTGTTCAGGCTTTGCCAGATCGCCGGCGAGAGGAGTTAAAAGCTGGCCGGCGATGGTCGTGAGCCCGACGGCAGCTAGTGCGGCAAGCAGAGTCGCAAAGCTCGGAGCCAGAGCGCATGCGACGAGAGCCGCAGCCGAACAGATCATGACAGCAGGTATAAGGCGTCGTCTGTTCATTGTGTCGCCAAGTGGCACGACGAGCAGGATGCCAAGCGCATAGCCAATCTGTGTTACTGTAATCAGCATCCCTGCAGTGCCGACGGAGACCCCGAGGGATCCGGCGATATCGGAAAGCAGCGGCTGCGCCCAATAAAGGTTGCCAACGGCAGCTCCTCCGGAAACCGCAAACAGCAGCGTCAGCGCTTGCGGCATGCCGGTGGTTTCAGTGTGTTCAGTAGGTGAGCTAGACATTGACAATTCCTCTAAAGGACGGAGGCGCGCCGGGTGCCAGCACACCTCCGTCTTTGCAGTTGTCTACTCTGTGTACGCACAAAAACCGTACAAGTTCTCAGCCTGCCGGACCTTCTACGATATAGACGCGCGAGGTCGCCGACCTCTGCCGGATTGGTCGGAGTTTCTCGTATTGGGGGGAGTTGTACCACGCCTTGGCCTTCTCCATGCTGTCGAACGCGATGACGACCATGCGCCCTTCGAAGCTTGAGCCTTCTAGGGAAACAATGTCCCCTCCGCCGCGCACGATGAAACGTCCGCCGAACGGCGTGAATGTTGCCTCCACCTGAGCGCTGTAGGGCTTGATCCCTTCCGGGTCCGTTACCTCAAACTCCGAGATATAGTAGGCCGGCTTCTCGGCGGCGGTCTGCTCCTGAGCACGGCTGCCATTGGGCAGGGACAGGTTGGCGGCGCCAAGTGCAATCGCGAGCATCGCGATACGAGCCTTTTTCATCGTTGGTTCCTCTAAACTTTCTACGGGATGGGATTAGCTAGTGCGACTTCGCACTCAGCTGAAAATTATCCGTCTCGAACAATTTTCGATCGATGATCATGTCCTTGGTGGTTGCCACATAGGTTTTGAAATGTGGAGAATCGCGATGAGCGTCGTAAGCTGCGTTGTCTGCATACATCTCGAAAAAGCGAAGATGGTTCGGCTTGCCCTTGATCGATACCGCGTAAAGCGCAAGGACCCCCGGTTCCACACGGATCGACGTTTCCATTTCGACCTTGACGGCCGAAGAATAGGCGTTCATCTGGGCCGGATCGATTTCGAGCTCGGCAATACGGATCACCGGCGAGGTCGCATCCTGAGCATTTACCGAATGGCCACCCAAGGCCAACATGATCACGGCGAGAGCCATAGAACAGTGTTTCATTTCCATTGATCTCTCCTCAGCTCGTTACTGTCGGCCGGCAAAAAGTTCCTTGACCACAGGCATGGCTGAGAACACGCAAGGCCAGCCGCAATAAAAAGCCAGTTGGGTAAGAGCCTCGGATGCCTGTTCCTGTGTCAGCCCATTATCCATCGCGCGACCGAGATGGTAGGTGATCTGAGCAACCTGCCCGTTCGCGATGAGGGCCGCGACGGTGGTGAGGCTTCGGTCGCGAGGAGCCAACCCCGGACGAAGCCAAAGGTTCTTGAACAGGACCTCGCCAGTATAGTGGACGACGCCGGGAGAGACTTCGCCGAAATTGGCCTGAACTCCCGTCGCGCGCTTTGCCTCGGCTTCTTCGTTGAGGGGAAGCAGTTCCGGCGATGCGTCCGGCAGTTGCTCGGCAGTGATACCGCGATCAGCGAATATATCCTTGATGATATCGACGGCGAAGAACGCATTGGACCATCCAGAGTAGAAGGCCAGATGCGTCACGATTTCCGAAAGCTCCGCAGCCGAGACGCCGCTGTCGAGCGCCTTGTTGGCATAATGGGGCAAGCCGATCGTCTGGTTGCGTGCGATCAGCGCGGCGACGGTGACGATGCTGCGGTCCCTCGCCGAAAGGCCGGAGCGGCTCCAGAGGTCGCTGACAACTGTATTTGCAGTGTAGGCGGCCAGGGCCGGAGAGACGCTGCGTACGTCGTCAAGCGTCAATGAGGGATGGTTGGGTGCGAGCGTGGACATGGCGCGATCCAATCAATCAGGAGTTTTCGGGAGTGATCTTGATCGTCGCTGCGCGGGCGCGGGCGCTGATCATCGGCTTCAGATATTGGCTCTTGGCGTATTTCACGCGGTAGGCATAATCGATCAGATCGTTGATCGGCTCTTCTACAGTCGTGAATGTGACGTCTCGGGTCATTCCCGCAACAGACACGCGACCGGCTCCCTGGGCGACCGCGGCCTGATACCATCTCGAAGCCTGTCCATTATATCCACGCACGTAAAGTTCACCATCGACCACAACGGACCAAATCCATGTCGGTGTGCCGAGGATGATGCCATCACCACGAAACGGAGAGATATGCAGATCATCCGATCCACCTATCGTGCCGAGCTCCTCATTTGACCATGCCATAAGAGACACCTTTCTTTGGTCGTGACGACCACAGGCGGCTGGTCGAGAAACCGCTGACAACGAACGTCACCGAGACGTGAATATATACCTCTATTTTTATTTCGATTAGCCGCTAATATCTCATTGAACCTATATTGGAGCTCAATGAATGCGACGGGAAGATCTTGGCGACCTGATGGCATTTCTCACCGTGGCAGAGGAGCAGAGCTTTACGAAAGCCGCGGCTCGTCTAGGGACGTCGCAATCCTCCCTCAGCCTGATCATTCGGCGGCTGGAGGCGCGGCTTGGTGTTCGTCTGTTAACGCGCACAACGCGAAGCCTTGCGCCGACTCCGGCGGGAGAACAATTGCTTTCAACGCTCGGGCCGGCCTTGGGAGACATTGATGCGCAGCTATCGGCCCTTACAGAATTTCGAGACAAGCCTGCGGGCAATTTCCGCATCACCGCCGGACAGCACGCCATCGACACCTTGATCTGGCCGAAGCTTTCAAAGCTCCTTCGCGACTATCCGGATATCAAGGTCGAGCTCAATGCCGAAACTGCGCTGACGGACATCGTGACAGATCGGTTCGACGCGGGGGTGAGACTCGGGGACCAAGTGCAGAAGGATATGATCGCGGTGCCCGTTGGGCCGATGGCGCGAATGATTTGCGTGGCTGCCCCAACCTGTTTCGATCAGCTTGCCCCGCCTTCCACTCCGCAGGAATTGACCGAACATCGGTGCATCAATCTGCGACTGCCAAGTTACGGTGGCTTCTATGCATGGGAATTTGAAAAAGACGGGCATGAAATGCGGGTTCGGGTGGACGGACAAGTTGCGTTCAATGGCGTGCCCCAGACGGTTACCGGGGCGCTGGATGGTTATGGGATTGCCTATATGCACGAGGACGTGGTGCGCGAGCATCTGGCTTGTGGACGATTGGTTCAGGTCCTGGCCGACTGGACACCGCCATTCCCAGGCTACCATCTTTATTATCCCTCCCGACGTCATCCCTCCCCTGCCTTTTCCATGCTCGTCGAAGCACTAAGGTATAGGCCGGTGGAGTAATACGGCAACTTACTGGGACGTTCATTGAAATTGGCTTGAAGATGGCATCCGCGCAGCGATAGCGCACGACTAATGGAAGCACCTGAGCATCTCTACAAAAGCGAGTGTACTGTGCAAGGCCATGCTCAGATTATGCTCATGCCAGACCTTCACGACCGAAGAGGCTGCAATCCCAACAGCCTTGGCCATCGCACAAACGGTCCAGTGCGTTGCTTCCTGTCGAGGCGTCTCAAGCGTCAGCGCCTCGACCCGCTCAACGAGTTCGCCATCAAGCGGCGCAATGCGGGCAGCCTGCTCTTGTCATGCAACAGTCGATCGACACCCTCGGACATGAAACGCGCCTGCCAGCGCTAAAGCGGATTCGATTTAATCCGGGTCATATCCCGCTGCCTCGTAGTCGTGCCGGCATTCCTCGGGGGAAAGCCAATTGCCTTGGGCTTCGGTGCGAACAGATCCGAGCCTCTGAAGCAGCATTATTGTAGGACGAAGGCCAGTGCGGTGGAGAATGGAGCGCATACAGTCTCTCCACACAGGTCGTAATCCTATGTCCGGGATCGCGGCGGCGGCGGCCTGATGTCAGTATGCTGATCCGTCTTGTGGTCTTGAGGCGATCCGCGATGACGACGTAAAATCTTCGATTTCTTATGCGATCTTCATGGTGGATTTTCAGATCGCACTTTTCGCAAGGCCGATCATGTCGGACCCAAAGCCGCCACTCCCTGCTTCGCCATCCGTGGCCATGATTGAGACGATCGTCAAGAGGGCAGCGTCGAACGCGCGGACGCAGGACGGATCGAACTGCGATCCGGCACGTGCGCGGATATGGTCGACGGTGCGCTGCAGGCTCCAGGCCTCTTTGTAGGGCCTCGCGGTGGTCAGCGCGTCGAAATTGTCCGCAATCGCGACGATGCGCCCCGCTAGCGGAATTGCGTCGCCAGCCAAACGAAACGGATAACCCTGGCCGTCCCAGCGCTCGTGATGGCTGCCTGCGATCTCCGCGGCGAGCTGGAGAAGACCGGACTTCGATTCCCTGAGAATATCGTTGCCGACGAGCGTGTGTCTCTGCATCGTCGCGAATTCCTGTTCGGTCAGTTTTCCGCTCTTCAGGAGGACTGCGTCCGGGATGGCGACTGAACCGCGCCGGGTTTGCCGGAGGCCATTTCGTTTAAGTTATGCGGCCATGGCTGGTGCGTCCAGGCTGGCGTAATACTGCTCCTCGGCTTCGGCTTGCGGTATGTTGCCTATGGGCTCCAGAAGACGGCGGTTGTTGAACCAATCGACCCACTCGAGTGTGGCGAACTCCACAGCTTCGAAGTTGCGCCATGGTCCTCGCCAATGGGTGACCTCTGCCTTGTAAAGACCGTTGATCGTTTCAGCGAGAGCATTGTCATAGCTGTCGCCAACGCTTCCGACGGAGGGCTCGATGCCCGCTTCCGCCAGTCGCTCGGAATAGCGAATGGACACGTATTGGGCGCCCCTATCGGAATGGTGGATGAGCCCACCGCGATGGACAGGCCGCCGATCATGAGGCGCCTGGTCCAAGACATCGAGGACGAAGCCAGAATGTGCGGTCCGGCTTGCCCGCCAACCGACAATGCGGCGTGCAAAGGCATCGATGACGAAGGCCACGTAGACGAAGCCCTGCCAAGTCGCCACGTAGGTGAAATCGGATAACCACAGCATGTTCGGCGCGGGAGCAAAGAACTGCCGGTTCACGCGGTCGAGTGGGCATGGGGCGGCCTTGTCGCTGATCGTCGTTCGGATCGGCTTGCCACGGATGGTGCCCTGCAGCCCCATTGCCCTCATAAGCCGAGCAACGGTGCAGCGGGCGATGTCGAAGCCCTCCTGCTGCAACTGCCGCCAGACCTTGCGCACGCCATAGACCTGGAAGTTCTCATTGAACACCCGGCGTATCTCGATCTTCAGGCCGATATCGCTGCGGGCTCGGACCGACAGGCGATCCACGTCCAGACGCTTGGCGACGTTCTCGAAGTAGGTTGACGGGGCAATCGGCAAAAGCCTGCAGATCGGCTCGACCCCGAACACCCCACGGTGTTCGTCAATGAACGAGATCATCGTTTGAAGGGGCGGTCGAGCTCCGCCATCGCAAAATCAGCAGATGCCTTGCGCAAAATCTCATTAGCTTGACGAAGCTCGCGGTTCTCCCGCTCCAAAGCCTTCATCTTCTCGGCGACATCGCTCGGCAGGCCTGCTCGCTTACCACTGTCGACCTCGGTCTTCTTGACCCATTCGTGCAGCGTGGCTGGCGAGCAACCGATCTTGGCCGCAATAGATGAAACAGCAGCCCACCGCGAAGGGTGCTCGGCTTCGTGATCCAACACCATACGAATGGCGCGTTGACGGACTTCAGGTAAAAACTTGTTCGTTGTCTTGCTCATAGTGGCTCCACTTTCTCAGAGTCGGACTCGAAAAGCCCTCATGGATATCGATACCTTGCGAGGCGTCTGGTGATGAGACGAATGTGGGCGATCATGATCCACGCCTCGGCTGATGCGATGGAACGCTCGACGTCCTTTGCCAATCTTCGGCATCTACCGAGCCACGCGAAGGTCCGCTCGACGACCCAGCGGCGTGGCAGAACTTGAAAGCCTTTAGCGTTGTCCGAGCGCTTGATGATCTCGACCGTCCAGCGCCCGATCTTCTTCAGCCGCCGCTTCAGCTTGTCGCCCGCGTAACCACCATCGGCGAAGACATGCAGCAACCAGGGCCACCTGTGGCGGATGGATTTCAGGAGATCGGGAGCACCGTCGCGATCCTGGATATCGGCGCTGTGTACCATGAGACCGACCATCAGCCCAAGCGTATCCACGATGATGTGACGCTTGCGCCCTTTGGTTTTCTTGCCCGCATCATAGCCTCGTATGCCGCCGCTTTCCGTGGTTTTCACGCTCTGGCTATCGATCACGCCAGCCGTCGGACTCGCCTCTCTACCCTCCAGCTCACGGGCCTCTATCACCAGATGATGGTTGATGCGCGCCCAAAGCCCCAGCGCCCGCCATTCATAGAAATAGCGCTGGACGGTCGAGCAGGGCGGGAAATCCTTCGGCAGCATGCGCCACTGGCAACCAGTCGTGGCGATGTAAAGCAGAGCGTTGACGACCTCGCGCAAATCCGTGGTACGGGGACGGCCCAAGCGGCGGGGCATGGGCAGAAAAGGCTCAACCAGTGCCCATTCCCGATCTGTCATGTCGCTTGCATAGCGTGCCGTCCGCCGGGCATAGTGCCGACGGGTGATTTTGGTCCAGGCCATCGTGAACTCCATCGAATCTCGCAAATCCGAAGGAATCATAACCTGTTGAAATCACCCACCTCTTTATAAGGCAGCCTCTCAGAAGTTGGAGCCTCCCGCAAACCCGGCGCGGTTCACTCCAGTGCCCCTGCTTCGTGCAGAGTACAACGCCCGACGCCGCTCATTGGAGACAGGTAGGGCTAGAAAGTGACGAGCCAACGCGCTAAATCAATTGTAATACAAATGCAAAGCCTACGCTGTGTTGACGACATTTGGGAGTACTACATGCTGGAGATGGAATATTTTGACCTCGATGAGGCAAGGAATGTCCTCGGACGCATGGCCAGTCTTGTTCTGGTGGAACCGTTAGAAACGCCCAAATTTCACATGCAGGGGCGCTTCCTGCAAACTGGCATGTTACGGATCTATAGAGCCTCGACGAGTACAGGCTATAAAGCTCACTATGACAGCGACCTCAATGATTTTGTTTTCTCAATTCAACGAAAAACCCTGGACTTGAATGCGCTTTCCATGCCTTCTGAAACAAATGCAGAGGCCACACTTTTCCTTGACCGTCGAGGCGCGGACGGGAAATCGATGTCAGCTATGTCTTCGCAGAAGGGTGTACTAATCGATGCCGACACTTTAACAAAAGGCGTAGCAGATCGCCTCGGCGGCGAAGAGTTGAACCGCATCAAATTCGCGGCGAGCGCAACGACCCCGGCGCTACATCTTGCTTGCGAAAGCATATGTGATGCTCTCTACAGTGGGCTTTCGGTTCATGGGGGCTTAGTTGGCAATTCATTGGCCGTTGCCAACCTTCATGACGCTCTCATCAACACAATCCTGTACAGTGCCAATCACTCGTACACTGAGGTTCTACGGCGAGGCGTCGTCGAGGTGCCACGGATCCTACGCCGCGCGATAGACTTCATCCAGGCCAATTCCCATTTGCCGATCACGCCCACGGAGGTCGCGGTTGCATGCGGGATGAGTATCCGATCGCTGCAACTGACATTCCGTGAGCGCCTCCAGACAACACCCAATCTCTACATCCGCAAAGCTCGCCTGATGCGGGCTTACGAAGACCTGCGAACTGGCGAGGGGCCGAGCGTCGGCGATATCGCACGGAGGTGGGGCTTCCCTTCCTCTGGAGCGTTTGCCCGACTTTTCCAAGCAGAGTTCGGCGAAAAGCCAGGCGATGTGTTCAGACGTTGATGGGAAGTCCGCCTTTAAAGTGAGCGAAACGCAGAAAAGGGCGCGGTTCCGCATATCTCGCATGCCGAGAACTATCGTTTACGTATTCTAAATTTCTTACCCCAATTCTAGGACAAAATCACGTTTGAGATTAAAGATTTCGAACGGTCGGCGGCATCGAACGGTGCGGTAGAACGGAGACTTGCTTGTCTAGTAATTGTTTGCGAGCACTAACGGTTTTCGATGCTATTCAACGTTCCGAGGCAATGTTTGAAGCGAAAATCGACGGGATGCACATCAAGACGAACGCTAAGCCGTTTCAGCCATTTGGGCTTACCCCTGTATGCTTTCGCAGTCAATTTCAAAAAACTCGACATATACTTGCGAGACGGTGTTATCGGGGTATATTAATTTATTAGTCGACAAGAAACCGTTTAATTAACATTCGTCCCAGATATATTTTCCTCATATCAAAAAATCTATAATTGACTACATCGCTCTTAAACAAGGGCGATTTTTGAATATTACAAGAGTACCATGAGAAAGATCCCCGTTATGCATATGCGTACAGACGAATCGAACGCCGGGACTAAGTCAAAGGTCACTGGCTTTAGCGTGTTGAAAAAGCTCGACATTCTTGATACGTCACCATGCGAAAGCTTTGACCGGATCACAAGAATAGCTAGCCAAATCTTTGATCTGCCGATCGCAGCAGTGTCGTTGAGCGACGTCGATCGCCAGTGGTTCAAGTCTCGCGTGGGCGTCCAGCATGAGTCGATCCCTAGATATCTCGCGCCCTGTGCGCAAGTCTCTGACAGCGCCAATATCCTTGTCATCAAAGATATGGCGGCAGACACGCGCTACTGCAAGAGCCATCTAGGACAAAGCGGAATTCGATTCTATGCAGGAGCGCCGTTGGTGACGAAGGAGGGGTTCGGACTTGGCGCACTCTGTGTCCTCGGCACAGAACCAAGAGACGTGACAGAGCGAGAAATACGAGCACTCACTGACTTAGCCGACATGGTCATGGCGCAGATCGAGCTCCAACATGCCTACGGCCGTATCGATCCCGTCAGTGGCTTACCGAACCGAAAGCAATTCTACGACGACATTGTTGACCTTGCGAAGGATGAGCATAATCTGGCCGTTCGTCTGGTCGTCCTTATCGACCTCGCGGGAACGTCACAGATCGATGATCTCGCGCGGGTCATCGGACCAGGACATCTGGACGCTTGCGTAAAGGCGGCTGCCTGTCTGCTAAAGGAAGAGGTTGGTCGACACAGGACAATCTACAATGTCTCGAACACGCAGTTTACGTTTCTGGCCGCTCACGGTTCACGGGAAGAAGACACGCTCGCAGAACTTGCTCATCTCTTGTCAAGATTGCAGGAAGTAACCGATCTCCACTTCCTTCTAGCCCCGGTCGCGGGAATATTTCCGTTTACACCCGGGTGTATTGAAGCGGCTGAGCTATTAAAGGCTTTAAACAGTGCCGCTCAGGATGCCCGTCAGGGCAACAGTCAAGTTGGCTTGTTCTCGCTTGAGCTGGATGAAAAGCATCGCCGTCATTTTAGAATTTCGCAGGACCTTAAGGCTGCGCTTTGCTCTAAAAATCAATTGTCACTTGTGTTTCAGCCGCGCATTGACCTGACTAGCGGGCGATGTATCGCTGTTGAGGTGCTGTTGCGCTGGCAGCATCCGGAACTTGGCACTATTTCTCCTGGTGAGTTCATTCCCATCATTGAGCGGTCCCTCGGTATTCGCGATCTGACCTTTTGGGTTCTAAATGCGGCGCTCAAGCAGGTGCGTTCGTGGATCGATAGCGGCCTTTCTCTGCCCGTTTCAGTAAATGTCTCAGCTGCCAATATCGATGATGGCGCATTCGCCGAACATGTTGTAGCGGCACTGATGCGCCATGGAGTACCGCCGACACATCTTGAACTAGAGGTCACTGAAAGCGCAATCATGAAGAATACTCAAACGGCAGTGAGGACTCTCGAGTCATTACGTGACGCTGGTGTTGCTCTGTCAATCGACGATTTCGGTACCGGATACAGCAGCCTCTCTTACCTGCAGAAGCTTCCGACAAAGGTCCTGAAAATAGATCAATCCTTCATCCGGGATTTGGAGAGTGACGAACGCGGACAATGCTTGGTTCAGTCCATGATCACCTTATCGCACGACCTCGGTTATCGTGTCGTGGCAGAGGGGATTGAGACCGCCGCAGTGCGAAAGGTTCTAACGCGCATGTCGTGCGATGAAGGTCAAGGCTATCTGTTCGCAAAACCTCTTGCAGCTCCAGCGCTTGAAGCGTGGCTCAAGTGCGATTTACGCCGCACTAGGACTGCGGCTTGATTTTTCTTAGCCAGTGTCCCCATAAACGGCTTCATCTTTTTGACGGTGTGTGATTCCATCTCCTTGAAAGGAGATTGCCATGCGCCGTCACGAATTGAGCGACGAAGAATGGGCTATCATCGTAAGCGTCCGGTGAAGCCGTTATCTGTCGGCTTGCCAGGCCGTGAGAAGTCCCAGGGTGACGTTGTGGGCATAGGCCCACAGGTCGAGATCGCGGGAGATGGACTCGCTGCCGTTGTCCACCCTGATCGTCTTGGGATAGCCGGTCTTCCGGCAGATGCCTTCCAGTGTCTGGACGACATCCTCGCCCCGGTAAATGAAGCGGGCGTCGGCGGCCGGGCAGTAGCGCGAGTGCGTGTCGACCACGGTCAGGATACGCAGCTTCTTGCCGGTCGCGAGCTGATCGTGAACGAAGTCCATCGCCCAGACGTCGTTCGGCCCGACAGCCTCCTTGCGATCGTCTCTGAGCTTTGCCTTCACCCGGCGCTTTGGATGCTTGTTGCGCAGCTGAAGCCCTAAAGCGTGTTGCGTTTTTCCTGATTCAGGATTTTCCAAGTGGCTGATTTGTGATTCACTGGCGCCATGGAAGGAGAACGACCATGGGCAAGCCGCATCCAATTGAGTTGCGTGCGCGTGTTGTTGCGTTTGTCGAGGAAGGCAATAGTCACCGGGAAGCTGCCCGGCATTTCCGGGTTTCTCCCAGATTTGTAAACAATATGATGATCCTGAAGCGAGCATCCGGCGGACTTGCGCCGGCCAGGCAGGGGCATCTGGGCGGCGGCAAGCTCACGGGACACGAGGAATGGGTTCGTTCACGCATGGCAGAGAACGGCGACCTGACGCTGGACGAATTGTGCGTCGAACTGGCAGGGCGTGGCGTCTCGGTCGTCCGCTCGACGGCCAGCCGATGTCTGCATCGGCTTGGGCTGAGCCATAAAAAAAAGCTTGCAGGCCGCCGAGCAGTTGCGGCCGGAGATCGCCCAAGCGCGTGACCTGTGGATCGACCGGCGAAAGCCATTCTTCAACAAGGCATTGGCGCGACTGATCTTTATCGATGAGACCTCGACCAATACCAAGCTGACGAAACGAAGGGGCTGGTCGCCAAGGGGGAAGCGCTATCGCACCCACGCGCCGTTCGGCTCCTGGAAAACCCAGACCTTCATCGCCGGTCTGCGCTGTCATGGCTTGACGGCACCCTGGATCGTCAATGCGCCAATGAACGGCCGCATCTTCGAAACGTGGATCGAAACTCAACTCGCCCCGACCTTGTCGCTAGGCGACGTGCTGATCCTCGACAATGTCGCCTTTCACAAAAGTCCGAGAGCAGAAGAATTGGTCAGGGCACGAGGTGCATGGCTTCTCTTCCTCCCACCTTATTCCCCGGACCTCAATCCCATCGAAATGGCCTGTTCAAAGCTTAAGACCCTGTTGCGGAAACGCGCAGCCCGTTCTTTCGATGCAATCTCAAATGCGCTTAGCGACATCTGCGATCTCTTCTCCATCACAGAATGCCGCAACTTCTTCAAAGCAGCAGGATATGAGGCCGAATAAATGCAAAATGCTTTAACTCGCTGTAAATCCTGCGTGTCTTCTTCATGTTGATCTTCCATCCATCGCGGCGCAAGTGAACATGGACACGCCGGTAGCCATACCGTAACCATGCGGTCAGGACCGCAGTAGCCGAGGCGTTTTGCGATTTCTTTCTGCCACTGGTTTCGATGGCGGGCCACCAATTCCGCGAAGATTGCGGATAGTCTGTTGAAGGTTTTCGATCCCCACTTGGTTGAACAAGATGATGTGCTCGCTGAGCTCTGAGGCCGGATAGTCATCATATGCACACTGACCTGCCACTGAGAATTTCCTCCAGACTTGATTAGAGTTCGGCCTGACGAAGGACGGACGAATGAAGAAGCAGAGATTTACGGAAGAGCAGAT
>NZ_SLVH01000015.1:0-53486 GCF_004342335.1 Rhizobium sp. PP-F2F-G48
GCAAACATGTCAGAAACGGGATGCTGTCGCCCGTCGAGTTCGAAAAGCAGCAGAAAACGTAACCCGAGGGTGTCTACGAAACGCGGGGCTATTCAAAGCCGCGTTCCAGTTTCGTCTGCATAAGCTGGCGCTGCACTGGATTAAGGCCACTTACATGATGACAGAAGACCAAGCAAAAAAAGCAGCTAGTGCACTTTATGCAGTCGCCAGCCCCATGCGCATTCAAATATTTTTGGCTTTGGATGATGTAGAACTGATGGTCGCAGACCTTGCAGACAGGGTACGTCTGTCGCAGTCTGCCACCTCTCAACATCTAAAAATCATGACAGGCTCCGGAATACTGGTTTTCCGGAAGGACGCGCAGCGCCGGTATTATACGATCGATCCTTCAATCTGTGAGACATTCCGGAAGTTGGTATCAGTCGCGCTAAATCGATAAACTCAACCGGCAAGACGCTGACGGCACTACGGCGGACGCCCCCAAGCTTGAGGGCTCAAATCCATCCTATGTTCAAGATGATCCATATCTTCAAGATGTCACACCAGCTGGGGCGTGTGGATTCGCGCCCTGCTCATAAGATGGCAGAGGATTGAGCGGAGGCATTATGACCAGGTACTATTTTCACGTTCGGAACCACGGAGTTCTTGAAGAGGACTTAGAGGGAGCGGAGTTCTCCTCTGTGGAAGCGGCTCATGATGAAGCCCTGAAAGCTGCCAGGGAAATAGTCGCGGAAAAGGTTTTGGCGGACGATGTGATAAATGGTCACTGCTTCGAGATAACTACCGAAGATGGCGAAGTCGTCCGCCGGGTTCCCTTCAGGTCAGCTCTACGACTTGAGTAAGCCGCCACCTTGAGCCGCATTTAGTGTGTGGCGCCATACTCAACAATTGCCTCACGAAACTCGTGGGAAATTGCGACCGAGCGCAGAAGCTGCTCGGAAGTGCAGTGGCCTTTTTGGAATTCGGCGAAAGTCCTCACTGCCAAAATCAAAGCGGTCGTGCTCTGCAAATCGACATCTGCCGCTCGGCAAAGCTTCATGAATGTCTGCTCAATGAGCTCGAAGTCATCAGGGTATATGACGCTGTTGTGGGTAACGGGATCAGGCATTAGATTTCTCCTCCCCAGGACACTGCCCTTAAGGCTGCCATCATCCAAGCAGTATGCAACTTGAGTTTTCACGATCGAGAATTATCACTAAGCAGGCGTTTACACACCATCCCAAGTATTAGGGGTGCTAGTGCTTATACTCGCCTGCAGCGCTGGCACAGCGATGATTATATTTCGAACGTATTCAAGTCCCTAGCGCACCCGATAGGTTACAGGACAGGTGAATTAGTCTCCAATTATACAGTTGTTTTTGCTAGTTCAACGGTACAACGTTGTGACCTCATGTAACGCATCGTTTAACATCTTTTGGGAAATGCAACCATAACGCGGTCCCGAGCATGAACTTTTGGAAGTCTCTTCTCTTGACTCTGCAGCCAGGGACATCCGCTGGCGAGGAAAAGGAGGATAAAATGTACAATCGTTTAGTGACCTACTCGATGGCAGCTCTACTCTCGTCGGCGTTGATGTTGCCGACAATTGGTGAAGCTCGGGATCGCAGCAATTCGCGCGGCGTTGGCGTCTCTATCGGCGGCAGCAACGGGATTAGCGTGAGCATCGGAAGTCCCGCACGTGGTTCCGGCCTTGGCGTCGGCGCCTCAATAGGTGGAAGCAAAGGTGTGAACGCCGGGGCTGGCGTGTCGAGCAAGCCGTCGTCCGGTCTCGGCGTAGGCGTTGGAGCAAGTGTTGGCGGAGCTAAGGGCGTGAATGCTGGCGTCGGCGCAAATGTTGGTGGAAAACGTGGCGTAAGCGCCGGTGTCGGTGCCAGCGTTGGGGGAAGCCGCGGGATTGCTACGGGAGTCGGTGCATCCGTTGGGGGTTCCAAGGGCATCAACGCCGGAGTGGGAGCGTCGGTTGGTGGAAGCAAGGGCGTGACGGCCGGAGTTTCTGCCGGAATTGGAGGGTCCAATGGCATCGGTGCCGGCGTTGGCGTTGGGGTCGGCGGAGGCACAGGGGTGGGAGTGGGTGTAGGGATCGGCAACCCCCGCCCTGATCCGGTTCGCAGCCAGCCGAACAAGCCTACCATCCCCAGCGTTGGGAACGCAGACGGCGGCTCCACACCTCCTCGTACGCCAAACGATGTCGCAGCGGTCGAGACGTTCGGCAACATGTCACGATCCGAGCAGCGGCAAATGCTCAAGACCTGTCGTAATGTGTCAGCCGGCGGCTTCGATGCGTCCCTCGTGAAGCTCTGCAGGCTTTTACAGACAGCCAGCCGTTAGACGTCCCCAGATATGTGATGGTTCGACCTACCCCGAAAATTCTCGGGGTAGGTCCCGATCTTGGCATATCCGCTTCAACTCCTGACACAATGGTCAGCTGTGGATATCCCTCATTCTCCAAAGGAAGGCCCATGACCCTCTTCTTCTTTCATCTCCACCATCCCGATATCGAGATCCGCGACGAAGTTGGCCTGGAATTAGCTAACCTGCGCGACGCGGAGCGTGAAGCTAAGAATTCCATATGTGAACTCGTGGCAGACAATTTGAAGGTAGGCATCAAGTTCTCCCTCTTGGGCATCCGCATCTCCGATACTGACGACAATACCATCTCCGTAGTGCTCAGCCGTGAAATCCTTAGAAGATCCATTTCTCACGAGGTGCTGGCAATCGATGGTTCTCAGTTCGCCACCGGCGACACCGAGATCCGACGGGCCATCCCTTTTCCCGCCGGCACATAAAAAGATACCGGCGCGGTAAGTGGGAAGAGACAGAAGTTCGAGCTATTCGGCTTGAGGGTCAATCCAACCTTTATCGCGGCAGAACTGCTCGGCGGCTCGAAAGCCCGTCCGCTGATTTGGATACGGTCCTGGTAGGGTGTATTCGTTGCCCCTGAATGAGACGATGACCGACTTCGAAAACACATCGAAGAAGATAGCCATTCCGAGTTCATACCGCATTTCTGTCTCCATCGCTAAGACGGCAAATTTACGAACTAGGACTTCGTTCCCCGCCTTTCACATAGCGCGCAGACGGTGTACAGCCTACCAAACCGGAGCGGGGAAGCGGAGATATCCCCACATGCGCTTGACCGTGATCGTCACCGTACTGTTTGCCGGGATCGCCACACAGACGAACGGCGCGATATATCCGGTCCAGACAGATCCGGGCCGCGTCGTCTCGATCTCACTCTCGCGACTGATGCTGTAGGCTCGGAGTACCGCATTTCTCCGGTAGCTATCGTCAGTCGTCAAAGCGTCTGAACCCGAGGCTGCCGGCACGACAGAACTCTCCGCGGAGAAGCCTGCCAGGCGCACCCGAAAGGCGCGTACCCCCAAGACTTAGGCTAGCCCTGTCCAGCTCTCGCTCAGGCCAGCGGCCGAAGGCGCTGGATGGTCATGTGGCTGACATCATAAGATCGGGCGATTTCGGTCAGCGGTTCGCCGCCAGCCCTGCACTGCAAGGGCTCGGCCTGTCTGGCAGACGTCAACTTGAGCGGGCGCGACCTCGGTCGTCTGGCTGGCGATCAGCTCCCGCTCGATCTCAGCTAACCCCCCGAAGATAGCCAGGTACATGCGGCCCGAACTGGTGGAGGTGTCGGCGAATGGCTGAGCCAGGTCGCGGAAGTTGGTACCGGCATCAACGATCTAGCTAACGATCCGGAACATCTGAAAAATCGAGCGGGCGAGGCGGTCGGTGCGCGTGACGACGACAAGATCGCCTTCGCGCAGACTTTTCAGCATCCGCAACAGTTGCTTGCGAACGTCGCGGGCACCGTTGGCCTTCTCCTGATAGATGACTTCGCATCCAGCCTCTTCCAGGTGGTCGAGCTGGGCCTCCAGGGTCTGACCCACAGTGCTGACGCGGGCATATCTCACAAGACGTAAGGGAGGTGCGGTTTGTTCATGACTTATGTTCAGTACAAGCGCCTGTTTTGGCAAGCGTCAGGATCGTGAACACAAGTCTTGACTTATGAACGATTATCACCCTTCCGAACAAAGCGCTCGTAAGCCCAATATGTGATGAAAGCTGCGACTCCTCCAATGATTGCCGTTGCAACGAAAGATGGCTCTCCCCATTGGCTCTGATATGCAGCACTTCCAACGTAGATTATTATACCCGTCGTTATAGACGGAATAAGCAAGTTCATAATCCATCGATTGCTGTTTCTATTCATATTTCATCCTGCTTTTGCTGCTTTGACTTGTGCCATAATGGCGATTTATGCAGCAAATGAGCAAGGGCACTCGACCCAACTGGGGGGGCGCCCTTCAATACATGGGAGACTCGAACCCCCGACCCGCCGATTAGTAGTCGGCCGTTCTATCCACTGAGCTACATGTCCAAGGTGGACGTAAGTATGTCATCAAAGGTTATCAAGTGAGGCGCTCTAAAAATCGTCGCCATTTCAGTGGTTCATCACGAATTATGCAAGATGCACGAAACCCGATTTTTTTAATTTTTCATGAACCAGTTTAATGGGCGTCCGGTGCACGCAAAAAACCGGTTGTGCCGGAACAGCACAATATCTGCGTCTGGAGCTGACTGAACATAATTCGTCATTTTTGAGCATATTGGCTCTGTGTGCATGTCACCACTGCAGTTCGATTCCGCTCAAGGCGGAGAACTTACGTCCCGTATTGCGACCTATCCTTTCGAGCGTTATACTGTTTTTGAAAAACAGTATAACGCCGGAGTCGAGCTTATGAAATCCGTCGACCTGATGTACCAGACTATGCTGGCCGAGCTAGGTCAGCGCTCGCTTGACGCCGCTTGGACGGCTGATTTCCCTCCAGAGGGGCGATTTACCCCTGCGACCATCAAGGGACGCAAGTATTGGTATTTCGACATCCCGGATGGACACGGTGGTACCAAACGTCGCTATGTTGGTCCTGCTGACGATCCGGATATAGCACAACGCGTATCTGATCATAAGCGGGACAAGGACGACCTACGCGCTCGCAGGCGGTTGGTAAATACCCTGACCCGCGAAGGTGGGCTGATTTCCCCCGACGCCATGTCGGGCGACATTGTCGAAGCTCTTGCCGACGGGGGGCTCTTTCGACTCCGTGGTGTTCTTATAGGCACGGTGGCCTTTCAATGCTATTCAGGGCTGCTGGGCGTGCGCCTTCCCATGGCTGCCATACTGACCGGCGATGCGGACATCGCTCAGGATTATGCCATCAGTCGAGAGGTTGAAGATAGTCTGCCTCCGATCGTGGAGTTGCTGCAGCACGTCGACGCCAGTTTCCGGCCCGTTCCACATAGATCGGGATCAGGGGCCTCGTCAGCGTTTCAGAATGCCGACGGCTACAGAGTTGAATTCATGACATCGAACCGTGGCTCGGACGACTACGTCGATCAGCCAGCGAAGATGCCTGCTCTTGGCGGTGCTAGCGCGGATCCACTGCGCTTTCTCGACTTTCTCATCAGGGAACCGGTCAGGACAATCCTGCTCCACCGAAGCGGCATCCCAGTCGTTGTCCCTGATCCGGCTCGGTATGCCGTCCATAAGCTCATAGTCGCCAGCCGTCGGCACACCGACGGGCAAGGGCCAGCGAAGCGCGAGAAGGACATTCGCCAGGCCGCGCTGCTTTTTGAGGCGCTGCAGCAGACAAGGCGATCCGCTGACTTGGCCCTCGTCTACAACGAAGCGTGGGAGCGCGGCCCTGCGTGGCAAGACGCTATCCGAATTGGGGCGGGGATGCTGCCGGCACCAGATGCAGACCGGTTCAAAATTGTCCTAATCGACGGCGCAAAGAAAAACCGAGAAGAAATTGAACTTCCGTTCGGCGAATAGACGTACTTGAATTGAGTGCCAAGCTGCTGATCTCGTTGGAAGTGGCTCACACAAATAGGGTGCCGAGAGTCCGATTCTGTTCAAGAGCACCGACCCCGAGTGGTTGTTCGGCGGAATTAGATTTTAAATAGAGCGCTCTAGCCGCTACGTCAGGTCGTGGAGGTCTTTCCCCAAGGCCCGCCCCAATTGCCACTCACTAAATCTTACCTCCAAGCCTGCACGTTCGGGAGTGCAGCACATAGGGCCGACAAAATAATTGTCCGCCCTTGAGAAAGGGCATAGGCGGACCAGTGGCCAAGTCTGCCCATCGTCTGAAGCTTGTATTCGGAGAACGCCGCTCTGGACGGTCACCCTTATCCAAAAATCTGATGGGTCGCCGTCATATCGTCCCGTTGCCCAGTCGGAGACTTCATCGGTCAGCACACTGCCGAGCAAGCCATATCCATCCGAGAACTCGATCCCGGTCTTAACCCACCGTCTTTCGTCGAGCCTGACCATGAGTCCAGCCTGGTCGTAGAGATGTTCAAAATTCGCCTGGACTCGAACCTGGGCGGTGAAATCGCCTTCGGTTTGGAATGCGTAGAAGTGGCCGCTGTCGCGGACAAAGCCATAGTGTGTTTCTCGCCAAAAATCGGTGTAGGCGTCAGTTGTTACGAAAAGTTCGGTATCAGAAGCATCTGCTTTTGTGGGCTCATTGAGCCACAGTCCGTTTTTAAGACTCTGCAATGGCGTCTCCTACTACAACGAGCGGGCTTGCTCAGCCGCATCTCGTAAAGCGATAGTTCCTAGAGAGCCCAATTGCTATCAACAGGCAAGGTCTGACAGGCGTCTTAAGCTTGGAGCCTGCATTGCTGACATCCAGGCCGATCCGGAAAATCAGAAAAGCGGACGGACCGCTCGGCCTCAAATCAGATCATACGTATCCCAACGCTAATGTCCGCTGTTGGCCGATATCGTTGAAAAACTCGACGGACTATCCGCTCAGACGCCCTCCTTGGTCTTTCGGACGCTGAACTATGCCGTGATCTGCCCCGCGCCTTGGCGCAGGGTGATGGTCGATGCCGCCCTCAGGCGGCGATGGGACCGCATGGCGGCATCTGAGGCCTGAGTTTGGCCAGCCTCCTCAGGTTCTGTGCCGTTGCCGCAAGCAGGAATTCGTCTCTCGCACCACATGGCCCTCGAAGGCGCAACCTTGCCATCCGCAGAATGCGCTTCAGGTGAGCGAAGAGCATTTCGACCTTCTTTCGACGATGCCGTGATTGCTCATATTCCGGTGTCTTGGCAATCGCTCTGGCGACATCGCGTGCATCCTCGTTGAGATCGCGCGGTATTTTGCGCATAGGCATGTTCGGGCAGCAGCGAGGCTTCATCTCACACTGATCACAGTCCTTCTTGCTGGCACGATAAAGCCGGGTCCCCTCGGCCCAGCGCCGAGGAACTGCGACGCTTCGATCATTTGGCGGAGGTCCTGCTCGAACCCGACCGTCATCGGGAAGAACTCCGTTTACTCTATTGCGCTCCAGGGTTCGGCATGCCTGGAGAGGTCTTTAATGCTGTCAGGCAAGTTCGTGAGACGGTTTCGGTCGTGCAGTAGGTTCAAAGCTCGTCGGCTGAAGTTCTGCATGCTCGTGTACTATGCGACCGCAAAAAAGTGACGCTGTTGCCCCATTCTTGCCATCAAGATTGTCGCGGCATTTTTCCGAACGGCCAATGGCGCTTGGCCAATGTGCGGGGAAAACACCGTCTACTCTGCACTCCTTACACTGCCGCGGTTCATTTTCAGCTGAGCACTTGCGTTATTGCACGCGACAATTCGTCCGGGCCAAATGGTTTCGCAAGAAGGGATGTGCGCCGTGAATCGCTGAGCACAGGCGCGGTGTCGCGCCCTGTGGCGAAGACGATCGCGATCGCAGGCCACCTCTGGCGCACCATAATGGAGAGCTGCTCACCACTCATACCAGGGAGACCAAGATCCGTCAGGATGATGTCCACGCTCTGCTGCTCGAGCAGCAGGAGTGCCTTCTCACCTGACGCGGCTTCAAAGACCTCATGACCAAGCTCTTCGAGCATGTCCGCGGTAGCAGCCCTGATCAGGGCCTCATCTTCCACGAGCAGGATGGTGAGCTTGGCAGTGGAGTGGGGGGTAGCGTCTGCGCTGACAGCCGGCGAGGCGGCCGGGGGCGTGAGCGCTTGTTGTTCTGCCATCACATCCGTGTTCCGGGTCAGCACCTGCCTGATCTTCCGAGCGAGTGCTTCGCGGGCATACGGCTTTGAGAGCAGTTGAACACCGGCGTCAAGCCGTCCACCGTGGACAATGGAGTTCTCTGTGTAGCCTGAGGTGAAGAGCACGGCGATATTAGGCAGACGTTCTTTGGCTTTCTGCGCGAGATCAGCGCTCTTGAGCGGACCCGGCATGACTACGTCCGTGAACAGCAGGTCGATCGGCACACCGCTTTCGATGATTGAGAGTGCAGCGCTGGCATCCGGTGCCTTCAGGACACGGTACCCAAACCCTTGCAAGGTCTCGACGACGGTTGCGCGCACGCCTTCGTCGTCTTCCGCAACGAGAATCGTTTCGGAGCCTCCCTCGACCGGACCGTCACGCCGGATTGACGTCCGCTCTTCATCCTCCCGCGAACGCGGAAGGTACATTCGGATCGTCGTGCCCAATCCCACCTCGCTGTAGATCCGGACATTGCCGCCAGTCTGTTTCACAAATCCGTAGACCATCGACAGCCCAAGGCCTGTGCCCTTGCCCTCGGGCTTGGTCGAAAAGAACGGATCGAACACCTTGTCGATAATGTCGCTCGTCATCCCGGAACCTGTGTCGGTGACCGAGAGCATGACGTATTCGCCAGCCACAACATCGTCATGCTTGCGCGCATAGGCCTCATCCAGCATGGCATTGCCGACCTCGATCGTCAGCTTGCCGAAGCCGTCCATCGCATCGCGTGCGTTGATGGCGAGATTCAGAAGCGCGTTTTCTGTCTGCATCGGGTCGATGAGCGTATTCCATAGGCCCCCTGACACGACAGTTTCCACCTCAATACCTTCTCCGATCGTTCGGCGAAGCATCTCGTCCATGTTGCGCACCAGCCGCCCTGCATTGACGACTTTTGGGTCAAGAGCTTGTCTTCGACCGAAGGCCAGAAGCTGAGCCGCGAGCTTCGCACCGCGCTCAACGCCTGCCAGTGCATTGGTGACCCTCTTCTGTGCCTTGTCGTTTCCGGCGATGTCCCGCGCAAGGAGCTGAAGATTTCCGGCAACCACCTGCAGCAGATTATTGAAGTCATGTGCGACCCCGCCCGTTAGGTTGCCGATTGCTTCCATTTTTTGCGCCTGCTGAAGGGCGAGTTCAGTCTTGCGAAGGGCTGCGGATGCCTCACGTTCCTGCGTGACATCACGCCCTAAAGCATGAATAAAGGTGTCGTCGGGCACTGCAGTCCACGAGATCGTTCGATACGTGCCATCCTTCGTGCGATATCTGTTCTCGAAGGAAAAGGTTGTCACACCTTCACTCAGTTTCCCGACCTCCGCCAACGTTGCCGCAAGATCGTCCGGATGAATGAGGTCCATGAAGGAGCGCCCTACGAGTTCGCCCTCGTCCCAACGGAAGACCGTTCGCCAGGCTGGATTGACAGCGGTAATTGTTGCCTCGAAGTCCGCAACGAGCATGATATCGGTCGACAAGCGCCACATGCGGTCCCGGTCGGCAGTGCGTTCGGTAACCCTGTCTTCAAGGGTCCTGTTCGCTGTCTCCAGCCGTGCCTGAGCTTCTCGCTGATCCTCTATATCCGTGTTTGTGCCGATCCACCTGACGACCTTCCCATCATCATCCCTCATCGGGACGGCTCTTGCGATGAACCAGCGGTACCAGCCAGTTGCTGCCTTCAGGCGAAACTCCGACTCGTAGGTTTCACCAGCCCTCACAGCAGAAAACCACTTGGCAGCGGCCTCCGGCAGGTCGTCCGGATGAACCATCTGCGTCCAGCCGTTTCCGACGAGATCGTCAAATGTAAGACCTGAGAATGCATAGACGCGATCGTTGAACCAGTCGAGCTGTCCCTGTGGCCCCGCTGTCCAGACATGGTTGGGGAGTGCCTGTGTCAGAGCCTGAAAGCGGGCGTCACTTTCGCGCAGTTGCTGCTGGGCGCGCCGCGTGTCGGTGATGTCCTGAACCACGCCGACGAAGCGGATCGGTGTGCCGCTCGCGTCGCGCTCGAATTCACCTTTGCGGGCGATGAAGCGCTTCTGTCCGTTGTCAGCACGTCTGATCCCATACTCGACATTCAGTAGAGATGCCCCGATCCTTCGGGTTTGGGGATTAGAGGCGGTGCTGCGATCTTCTGGCAGAACAAGCGCTTCGATCTGCTCGATGGAAACGTCGTCGATCTCCGGCAGGCCGTAGATTTTGCAGAACTCGGGGGTAGGGCTAAGGATGTTGGTGATGAGGTCTAGCGAGAACACTCCGACCCCACCTGCCTCCTGGGCTCGACGCAACCGTGCTTCAGCATCGTGAAGAGCTTGTGCTGCGATATGCTCTTTCGTCCGGTCTCGAAGAACCTTTACGAAACCAACAACGTCTCCTTGCTCGTCAACAAGAGTACTGATCTCACCGTTCGCCCAGAACCGTTCGCCGGATTTGCGGATGTGCCAACGCTCGTGATGTGCTGTGCCAGATGCAAGTGCGGCGCTCATCGCCTCACGTGCAGCACCCGCCTCGCGGTCTTCGGGCGTCAGGATCAGATCCCAGTGCTGCTCGGTGGCCTCGTCCTTGTTCCAGCCGAAAATGCGGCGCGCGCCCTCGTTCCAACGAGTAATCTTCCCATCAAGGTCCAAAGCCATGATTGCATAGTCGACCGCGCCATCCAGGATCTGGCGGCTATACCGCTCGGTTGCTCTCAGTTCGCCATCGGTCACGTTCGTCACAGCCTGTCATGCAGTAAAATCCTGCACTCAGCCATACGCCTCATCTTGCAGATGTCGAGTGGTATTCAGCTGCAAACGCAAGCGACGGTCAATCACATGCATAGGGGGAGGCGTGGGTTCCTCACGAAGTTGCCGGAGATACCGCGTGCCTGTCCTCGTAAGACGATATCGCGCTTTGAAGCGGGGTGGGCTCGAATTCCTGTTCAGCCCTGTTGAGCATCCCGTGGCGGAAGGGAGTTCGCGTGAGCAGCCGCTTCGCCGGAGTAAGGAAAGTCGTCCCCAAGCTGACGGTTGCCGTCGTAGACCTTGAAGGCCGGCCCTTCGACTTCAATAATTTTGTATCCGTTCACGTATTCGATCTTTGGGGTTTTCCAACCCATGAGGAGCCCTTCCATAAAGGTCCGGTTTGATTGCTTGAAAACAGATGTTGATCGTCAGAGCGTATATTTTTCCTGCAGCACGCGGTGTGGTAGCTGGCACAGTTGTCTATCAGTTCGCTGCACAAAAGACGAATTACCCAATGGGCAGCTAGCGGGTCGGCCACGCGCGCATCTTTGGGGGTCTTAAAAAATTCAGCTGCCGGCACGATCACGCCATCCACTGTGCACATACGGCCAGAGCCTCGGTGCCTACAATGTCTCCGGTGTCTATCCAGACAATCGGGTGACGCCACGCTTAGACACTGTTGTCCTTGAGAGCAGCTACCTATAGATGGCTTCCAAACGCCTGGAAATGGCCGCGGTACGGCGGCGGTTCCTTTAGTTAAGACAGCCCAAGCCACCAGATCCTGACGCTGCCTCTCGCCGCCTCAAGATTCCGTGCACGCTCGTTACGAATAGGCAAGACAATGAATGATAAAATAATGGACAACCTCAGTGGCATGTACTTCACCGTCGACGATGGCGATGGAAGCTATGCAACGGGGCAGGTCATTCGGATAGCTACTGAGGGTGCATACTTTGTCAGATTTGAAGGTGAAGAAATCTCTTTACCCATGGAGCTCGTTTCAGTCGGAGAAATGCTAGAGGCAACAGATGATGACTACAAGCTATGGCGCTTCTTCGATACGATCGAGGAAAGAGAGAAATGGACGAAGTGGCTGGACACACCTTCAACGCCTCGCGTGATTTCCCTGGTTAGGCCGCCCAAATAACCCGATCTGATCGCATTGGCCTGCAGCTCCTTCTGATCCCAGTGAATCGAAACGGAGAGCGCGCCGCAAGAGGTTAATAGGTCCTGAGCCTAGCATTACAGTTGCATATTTATCTATGATCTGAATACATGGGTTTCCATGATTCGGAGGTCATGGATGGCAGGTGCATCAATCGAGACGACGCTTGAGCTATGGGCATCATCGTTGCGCGACGTGAAGGCTCGCTTGCGCGCGCTGTTTACGCAGGATCGAGTTGCAGCATCTGCGAACCTTTTCCTGGACGGCTTGCTGGGTGACGAGCGGCGTAAGACAGGTTGGATGCGTGCTGAAGCGGCCGGTGATCCCGGCCCGTGGCGGCAACAAGCCATTCTGGGGCGCGGGCGCTGGGACGCGGACGCACTTCGCGACATCGTGCGAGAGTATGTCGTAGAGAACCTCGCCACGGATGATGCGGTCCTGGTCATCGACGAGACGGGCTTCCTCAAGCAGGGCAAGACGTCGTGCGGTGTTGCACGTCAATATACAGGTTCGGCTGGCAAGATAACGAACTGCCAGATCGGTGTGTTCGCCGCCTATGTGTCCGTTCGCGGTCATGCCTTTATCGATCGAGCCCTGTACTTGCCTAAGAGCTGGACTGGCGATCCGGCAAGGCTTGCAGCAACTCATGTTCCTCAGGCTACATCCTTCGCTACCAAGCCAGGCCTGGCTGTCGATATGATACGGCGGGCGCTGGCAGCCGATGTGCCGTTTTCATGGGTGGCCGCAGATGCGGTGTATGGCGTCGGGGACGTCGAAGGAACCCTGCGCCGAGCCTGCAAAGGCTACGTTCTTGGGGTTAAATCGGACCACCATTTTGGCTCGTGGTCGGGAAAGCCTCCGGTCGCCGGCACAGCGCAGGAGATCGCCCGTGATCTCGATCCAAGCGCATGGCAACGTCTTTCCGCCGGTGAGGGCACCAAAGGCGCGCGGCTTCATGACTGGGCCTACTGCGAACTCGCCGATCTCGATGCCGACCAATATAACGAGACGAAATCGGGGCTTTGGACCCGTGGCCTACTGATCCGGCGCAATATCAGCGACGGTGATCTCGCATTCTTCACCACATGGTGCCCTGCCGGGACGGACATCCAGACGCTCGTTTCCGTTGAAGGCCATCGCTGGGCGATCGAAGACAGCTTCGAGACCGCCAAGAACGAGCTCGGACTCGATCACAACGAAACCCGGTCATGGCATGGCTGGCATCGCCACGTCTCCCTCGTCATGCTGGCCTTCGCCATGATGGCGGTGATCCGGTACCGCGCCAATGACGCGACGCCCCAAAAAAGACCGCGGATGCCGACCATCAGGATTTGATCCGCTGGTCTATCCAGGAAGTCCGGCGCATCGCCATCAGACCCGCTCAGCGTCGCATAAACCCCGCCTACGTCATCGCATGGTCATGCTGGAGGCGCGCCCATCAGGCGGCCGCTCGACGAGCTCATCTCAAAACTAAAATGCAACTGTAATGCTAGTTCCGTACGTCAGCGCCTCCAAAAACAATCTGGTTGCGGACGGACGGCTTGAAGAGGCCGTAGAGGAAGCCCTCGATTCCGCTGCTTGCTGCATCTAACATCGACACGTGTTCCGGCGAGAGGGTTACATCGAGCGCACCGACATTATTACCCACCTGTTCGGGACGGCTGACGCCCATAAGGGTACTGGCGACGCCCGCGCGTCCGACGACCCAGGCAAGCGCGATGCGGGCCGCGGACTCTCCGGCCTCGTCGGCGACGCGCTTCAGGACATCGACGATGTGCCAGTTACGATCGGTGAAGAGAGTATCTCCGAACGGGTTGTCCCCGTCGAGGCGTTTGTCGCCATCGTCACGCGCGCTCGTTCCGGCAGCGCCCTGGTTGGGAACACCACCCTTGCGGGAGCCGCTGGCCTCGACCGTGGCCCGGTCGTACTTCCCGGTCAGCAGACCATAGGCAAGGGGACTCCACGGGACGAGCCCCATGCCCGCCGATTGACCGAGGGGTAGGTGCTCAGCTTCAACCCCGCGCTCGACGAGCGAGTAGAAGTACTGAAGGCCTATGGGTGCCGGTAGACCCCGCAGCCGGGTGATGGTGGCGACTTCCGCTGCATACCAGGCCGGAGTGTTCGACAGACCCCAATAGCGGATCTTGCCGGACCGGACGAGGCCTGCCATCGTCTCCGCCATCTCCTCAGCAGGAGTGATGCCGTCCCAGATGTGGATCCAGTAGAGGTCGATGAAGTCCGTTTGGAGACGCTTCAGCGAAGCCTCGACTGAGGCATGGAGGTGCCGGGAACCGTTTCCGCCCGCGTGGGAGCCGCGACCCGTAGAGAAACCTGACTTCGTTGCGATTACCATCTGCTCACGTAAGCCCCCTTTTGCAACGAATTGACCGACCATCTCTTCAGAACGCCCCCCGGAGTAGGCGTCGGCCGTGTCGATAAAGTTGCCGCCGAGCTCGACATAGCGGTCGAAGACAGCCCGGCTTCCGTCTTCGTTCATGCCCCAGCGGGGCGTGCCGAAGGTCATTGTGCCGAGTGCTAGCGGGCTGACGAGGAGCCCGGAGGCACCGAGAGGACGATAGGTTTGGAGATCCATGGGCTGAGCGCTCTTTCTGAGACTGATCGTGATGGATCATGAAGATGGCACGAACATCGGCATTCGATTAGGCTATATTCGGCGTATGGGTTGCTGAAGGAATTTCATGAATGGATCGCGACCTTTGGGCTGGCCTTGCCGTCTTTGCCGAGATCGTAGAGGCTGGGAGCTTCACGAAGGCGGCAGCGAGGATGGGCCTCTCACCCTCGGCACTAAGCCACGCGATGCGCGGCCTTGAGGCCAAGGTCGGCATTCGCCTTCTTGATCGGACGACTCGTTCGCTGGCCCCGACCGATGCGGGTGAGAACTTACTCCGGCAACTTCGACCCGCGATGGCGTCGGTCGAAGGGGCGCTGGGGACGCTCGACGCCGGACGCACCCGGCCGGCGGGGCGCATTCGGATCAACGCCCACCGCATGGCAGCCGTCCACGTCGTGCTTCCGCGGCTGGCGGCCTTCGCCAAGACGTGTCCGGATGTCGCGGTCGAGCTCATCGTAAACGACGGGCTCGTGGACATCGTCGCCGAGCGCTTCGATTGCGGCGTGCGTCACGAAGGTCAACTCCAGCTGGACATGATCTCGGTACGCATCAGCCCTCCAGTGCCGCTCGTCTTCGCCGCCGCTCCCTCATACCTGGCGTCGTGCTGCGCTCCGCAAGTACCGGACGAACTGAGCCGACACCGCTGCATCTGCTACCGCTATACCTCCGCGGGAACGATGCACGTCTGGGAGTTCGTGTCGGGAGAGAGCATCATCCAGCGACCGGTCACCGGATCGTTTGTCACGAACGACATCGACGTCATGCGGGACGCCGCCGTCTCCGGGGTGGGCGTGGCTTGCTTGCCTGCCCCGCATGTCGAGGAGCATCTCAAGTCCGGTGCACTGGTCGAGGTTTTGCGCGGCTGGGCGCCAATCCTGCCCCCCAACCACCTTTACTATCCCCATCGTCGACAGCCAAGCGCCGCTTTCCAAGCTTTCATCGGGGCGATGCGAGTCCCGAGCGAGGCCTGAAGGCGTTGCAGACACAGCCGGACTGACCACCACACTGGCTTCGAAGTCAGGCTGGCTTGTCGGCTGCGAAAGCAATGCCCTTCTGCGCGCGAATTGCTTCGAGGCGGCGAATGAGCGCGGCCTCTATGTTCTCGTAAGCCGTGCTGCCGAGCGCGAGCCGCAATGGCGGATGTTCCGAGTCCCCTGCCTCGATCATTGCGTCGACTGTGAGCCTGGCATCGCCCTTGATGGCGAAACTGCCCGTGACCACGCTGCGGCGCATGTCGCCCGACGGCGTCGCGTCATAGACCTCCGTCGCCTCGGCTTGGTCGAGGCCCTCGCCGAAGTTCGTGGCGGTCGGCCCTGGCTCGACGAGCACACAGTCGATACCGAACGGAGCGACCTCCTGCGCGACGGCCTCGATGAACCCCTCAATGCCCCACTTTGTGGCGTGGTAGAGGCCGAAGGCCGGATAGGCGACCTGACCTCCCTCCGAGGACACCTGCATAATGCGTCCGCCGCTTTGCGCTCGTAGATGAGGAAGGCTGGCCCGGATCAGCTGTATTGATCCGACGAGGTTCGTCGCGATCTGCCGCTCTATCTGCGCGTCACTGACATCCTCAGCTGCGCCGAACAGTCCGTAGCCTGCATTGCTGACGACGACGTCGATCCGCACCTGCGAGGTGAAGGCATCATCGACTACACTGCGAACAGCATGTGTGTCGGTGACGTCGAGGACCAATACCCTCAGATGTTCTCCGTACCGCGTTGCCAGATCGTCCAGTGCGTCCGAACGGCGGACTGTCGCGACAACGCGGTCGCCGCGCTCAAGCAGCTTCTCCGTCATGATGCGACCGAGGCCGGACGAGCCGCCTGTGATTAGCCATGTCTTCATCTTCATCTTCATCTCCATCTGTATCGACCAGGCCAATGTAGCGATTACCGAAAGATGAGATAAGCTCACCGAATGAGCATGACCCGGTGAAGGAACTACACCAATGCGCAAGCCCAGTTTCGTTGAGCTTTCGGCTTTTGCCGCCGTCGCCCGGCATCGGAGCTTCCGGCAGGCGGCCGACACGCTCGGCACGTCCCGCTCGGCGCTCAGCCACACCTTGATCGGTCTTGAGCAAACGCTGGGGGTTCGTCTCCTCAATCGCACGACAAGGAGTGTGTCGCCGACCGAGGCAGGAGATGAGCTCCTGCGCCGGATCATCCCGGTGCTTCGGGACCTTGACGAGGCTCTCGATGCTGTAACGGGAGAGGCTGGCGCCATCGCAGGCACCTTGCGGATCAATTGTGGAACAGCATCTGCGGAGCTGCTCCTGAGAACCGCCGTTCCGATCTTTACCGAGCGTTGTCCCGGGGTCACCCTTGATCTTATCAGCGACGGCCGATTGATTGACATCGTCGCAGAAGGGTTCGACGCGGGCGTTCGCCTCCGCGAGACTGTGCCGCAGGACATGATCGCCGTTCCGTTCGGCGGCGACGTTCGCTTCCTGGCGGTCGCGGCCCCCCATTATCTCAAGCGTCGTGGAAACCCTCTCGTTCCGGACGACTTGCGGGGACACCGCTGTATCCGCCACCGGATGCCGAGCGGAAAACTCTACCGATGGGAGTTCGAAAGACAAGGAGAGGAGATCGTCATCGACGTCCCCGGTTCGCTGACGCTCGACGATAACCGTTTAATGGTCGGGGCAGCGGTGGACGGACTTGGGATCGCGTTCGTGGCCGAGTCTTTCGCCCTGGCCGAACTGCGAGCGGGCCGCCTTGTCGCGTTGCTGGAGGATTGGTGCCCTGCCTATCCGGGGCTCTGCCTTTACTATCCCGGGCGCCGTCACGTGCCAGCCGCGCTAAGGGCGTTCATTGATGTGCTGAAAGATGGCGGCTGAGAAGAAAGTCGTCAATGGCGCCTGTCTCACACCGCGCCGTCAAACGGCAGGGAAAGATCGACCTTCTACGGAGGCCTACCATGCGGGCGCACTTGTGGGGTGTTTCGAGACGGTCGAGATGAACGCAGGATACCGGCGAAGACGTCGTAGGTCCCGGTGATATCATGGCGCAACTGGTAACGATTATGGTTGCCGGTCAAGCGACTCCTCCTAGTTTGGAGGCGTACCGCTCTATCATGCGCAACACTCCGCATGTCGCATGGATTCGCTCGTGTCGCCGGCCGCCCGCAGAAAACATCCCTTGCCTGCTTGTGCGCCCTCAACACCTAACCGAGCCTGTCTAACGCAGCTTCGATGCTGGCACGCTTGTCAGCCGGGCAGGCTTCGATACGCACGCTGGCGCCAGTTCGGTTCTGAGTTGGTTGCTTCGCGATCTCCCGCTCAGACAAAACGCACGCGATCCAGCCCGTCTTTGGCGTAAAGCCATAGGTAGATTTTACTTCTTGCTGAATTGCTCTGTACGTTGCCATGTGACCCTCCCAAGTCTGACGATGCGCCGAAGGCGCACGAGTAGTCGGGCAAATGGTAACGACGAGTTGTGCTGCAAGTCCGATTTTTGGTAGATCAGCACCGGGTCACAGCGTGTGCGGCGGGTATTCCGAACGACAGGCCACGCTTTCGCCAAGCCATATTGAGCTTGTCGACGATTTCGATGACCGGCGTTTCAGGGAATTCATCATGAAGCTCATGCGCCAGCTTCATGCGGTCGAGCATTTTGGTCGGATTTTTCGCTGCACGATCAGCTTGATTGTTGACTTCTGCCATCAGGTCACGAGTCATATTAGGGTCCAGACTCAAAAGAAACGCGCTGGCCGAGGAATCTCAGTCAGTCTGTTGTGAGGTGTTCGGTTGATGAGAGCCGGCTCCCATAGTGGGATGAACCTCTATCGGAACCTTGTCCCATCACGTGGAGAAACCCGGCGCTCTCCGCCGGGCTTCAAGCTCACCCGACCCAAGCTGAACCCCTCCAGCCAAGCCGTGCGCATTTCCAGCTGATTGTGTAGAAATGGGCAGTCGCTGACGAATGAGGTCATCTGCCGGCCCGCGACTTCTCCAAGTCGCAGGGCTTCGTCTCGATCTTCACCAACAAAGCTCATTTGTCCCTCCTCGTTGCGCGTGGGGGAATTATGTGATGGCACCGATTGCGACAAGTGCTCTGAGCGAACTAGCCGGCAGATGATGGGACGTCGCTTCATCTAATGATGGGTAACGTTGTTGCGCATGTAGACCTGCAGCTTGATCGGGTCATAACCGAATTCTTTGCTGTAGGCCTGAATGAGGCGCGCCAGGAATACCTGCGATTCTCCGGCAGCAGCATGCATCTGCAAGTGCCGAACACAGTCTGCGAATGTCGGTTTCATTGCGCACCTAGTTCTGGATGGAGGACTGGGAAAGAAGCCGTCATGGTGCTGATTACCCGCTTCAGATCACGGCCAGAAGCAGGGCGATCGCCAATCCGAAGAGCAAGAGGCACTTCACCACGACGAGCAGCACGCGGCGCATCTTGAAGGAACGTCGCCCCGCCAGTGGCGAGAGAGTATGATCGAACGCTTCATGACTTCTAGGGGACAGGCTTCGATATGCAGCTTTGCCTCCCCATTCGTCGATGGCGACGACGTGTGAACGCTTGATGGATGGCTTTTTGGAAGACATGTCGTCCTCCTCGATTTGAGGCCAAGGCGTTTAGCCCTTAAGCGGCAGCGCCCGCGAAATCTGCTGCAGAAGATTTACCCTGCGCTGAAGGTAGGCTGTTTGCAATGACTATGACGATCGAAGACAAACCAGCGGAGGATTTGTGTGAATAAGCACAACTGGAACGAGTCGCGCTTCTGCTCGTTGGGTCGAAAGTAGAGCGCTGGGAGTATTGCGTTATGGACCCGAAAAAATGGGATAGCCCTGTTACCTTCGAGGAAAACAGTCGCGGCGGCTTCAGGACAATTGCAAGCACAGAAGAGGCGGCATGGGTACTGCTCATGGACTGGCCAGTTCGAGGGACAAAGGCGCACCAGCGGGCCAAGGAGGTAATGATGTTTGTTCTGTTGGGAGAGCGTCCGCCGGAGGAGGCGCACAGTGCATTCCTTGCTGCCGCTGCCGATGCAAATGTCTTTATTCGAAACGCTTGAGTAACGCGCGAATTTTCATTCACTGTCCGTGAAGTTTCAAAGGCGTATGCTCTACATTTTTCTTTGCCGTCTATTGAAGCCCTATTCGCACAAGCCCTGACGTGAAGCGGCCAAGCACCATCTTGCCGGAGAGTGATGCCGCCGCCCTTTTTGGGGGGCGGCGGCTAAAATCTTAGCTCATTGGGAAAAGCCATCGACACGATGGCAAGGTGAAGACGGGTTTGAAATCAAAGAGGTTTCGACAGCAGTCTGATTTCTTTCAGGAAGGTCAGCCGAAAGTCTGGTGGTGCCCCTGCCAAGGAATTGAACCTGGATCTGCTACAGACGAGGTAGCTGCTCTAGCGTTGAGCTACGAGGGGCATGTTCTCCATACGCCGCCATTCGGCCCGCCTTGCAAGTCGGTTCCGCCAGTAAAGTTAGCGGGTAGGGTTACCCGCCACCGCGCCAGCGCATCACGGTGATGCGTTCGAAAAGTTACTCAGTCTTCAATACGAGGCCGGCAACATAGAAAGACCTTCTCCGACGATATCTCGGGGTAGGTGAAAGCTCGTATTTAAGAGAACGTCTAGCGGCTGGCTGTCTGCAGCAGACGGCAAAGCTGCACGAGCGCACGCGATGCATTCCGAGGGTTCACGTCCAATCAAAGCAATCGGTAAAGGCGTACACTGTTGGTTTCCACGAGGAACTGAGCCGGGGGATGAGCCTTCTTACGAAAAATGTTTGACAGTAGCGCACAGAAATTGCGCCCGATTAACTCTTGGTCAATTGAAATCGAAAAGTATGCGTCAGTCCCGCATGACGCTGGTTAGAGCCGCTGCTTACACATGACGTCTTCCCGTCGGCTGGCGAACGAGGTTTCCATGTCTTTCATCGATCGACTTCTCCAGGGCCGCAGGATTGTGACCAAGGTCCTGCTTTTCGTCGTCCCCCTGGTGCTGCTGATCGCCGGTGTCGGTGTGGCTGGCTTCTTCACTTCGACAATGCTCAACGGGCACATGACGGTGACGCGCGCAACGATCGAAAACATCGCCGACTTCGACAATCTTCAGAGCGCATTGCAGGAGCTGTCGCTCAGGCCAAACGAAGCGACGCTAGCGCCCTTGAAGCAGGCGATTGATCGGCAAGGAGAGGGGGCCGAGGTTTTGGACGGTCTGCTGTCGTCCGAAGATCGCCAGCGTATCGATACGGTCATGCAGTTGGCGCCCGCCATGAAGGTTCGTACAGAAGCGCTATGGACGATTAAGACCGAGCGCGATGCCAACGCCAGCGATATCGCCGAGCGCCTCGCTTCGATCAAGACGCTCGCAGGGGACGTGAGCCAGAAGCTTGGAAACCTGCAGAAGAAATCCGACGGGCAGGAGACATTCGCAAAGAGCGCGCTGTTCGAATCCTACGCCTACACGTCCGTGGCCGAGCGCCTGGCGAGCCTGCGCAGCGCCATAGAAAAAGCCGCGTCCGACGACGCTACCATCAAGCTAGCAAACTCACAGGCGGGCGCTCTGCTTGCCGAGTTCAACATGGTAAAGCCGCTGGTCCCCGTGAAGGTCATGACTGCGCTCGAGCCTGTGCGCGCGGTTGGACAGCGGCTGCAGACTGTTGCAGGCACAACAGGCGTTGACGATGCCGCCACCCTTGCTCAGACCTTGAAGCGCGAGGCTGCCGGCCTTGAGCCACTGCTGGCGGATTTACAGGCCAATATTCTCAGATCGTCGGGCGCCGCAGCTGAAAGGTTCGTGAAGCTCGAAGCCGATGTCACGATGCTTCGGCAACTTCTGGCCGAGGTCCAGTCGTCGCT
Organism: Rhizobium sp. PP-F2F-G48; assembly: GCF_004342335.1. Taxonomy (NCBI): domain Bacteria; kingdom Pseudomonadati; phylum Pseudomonadota; class Alphaproteobacteria; order Hyphomicrobiales; family Rhizobiaceae; genus Rhizobium; species Rhizobium sp. PP-F2F-G48. Next base: position 21,395 of record NZ_SLVH01000015.1, read on the forward strand.
GTCGTTAGTGGATGCCCTGCAACTTCACATCGAACGTCTCGGCGCACAGCTAACCGAAGCGGCGCAGGACGTCGTGCTTGCCGATATCGCCGCCTTACAGGCGTCCAGCCGGAAGGTCGCCGAGCTTGGAAGCAAAAATGCTACGATGAGTGCGTTTTCGCAGAAACTTGAACCCGAGCTTGCCGCACTGAAGGGTGCGGCCACCGCCATGCTAGTGATTGAGACAAACTGGAACACCGCCCGCGCTGCCGCGTCCGATACGCTTTCTAACGGCATGGCCAACCTCCAAGACTTCATTTCTCAGGCGCAGGAAACTGGCAAGAAGGACAGTGAGCGCTCGGCCAATCTTTCCGTGGTCGCCATGGTACTTGGCACCGTCCTCGCCATCGTCGGCGGTCTGATGCTGGTTGAAACGCTACGTGGACCTCTTAAACGGGTCACCGACGTTATGAAGAAACTTGCGGAGGGCGATCTCGACGTCGGTATCGAAGGCCGCGACCGTGGTGACGAGATAGGCGATATGGTGCGCTCTGTCAGCGTATTCCGCGACAACGCCCGCGAAAACATTCGTCTCGAACAGGAAGCCGCAGCCATCCGCGCAAAGTCCGATGCCGAAGGCACGCGTGCTGCACAGGAGCGGGCGCGTATCGCCGCCGAACAGGAGCACGCTCTGACCGCATTGTCGGGCGTCCTCTCGCGACTCGCTAACGGCGATCTGCAACAGGGGCTGAGCGAGGATCTGCCGGATGATTTTGTTGATATGGCCAAAACATACAACACAGCAACGCAGGCGTTGCGCTCCACACTTCTCGACGTGCGCATCGCGACGGGCGAGATCAGCGACAGCGCCGAAAATCTCTCGGTCTCAGCCGACGATCTCGCCCGCCGCACAGAGCAACAGGCTGCGGCGCTCGAGCAAAGCTCGCGAGCGCTGCGCCACCTTGACACGCTAGTCGGCTCAACGGCCGACAGTGCCCGCAAGACCGCACTGGCGGTCAACGAGACCGAGCAGTTTGCCGTCCGTTCCGGTGAGGTCGTGGCCCGCGCCGTGGGCGCGATGGGCGAAATCAGCTCGTCTTCGAACCGGATCGCCACCATTATCGGCGTCATCGACGAAATCGCCTTCCAGACCAACCTCCTCGCGCTCAATGCGGGCGTGGAGGCGGCGCGGGCTGGGGAGGCGGGTCGCGGCTTTGCCGTCGTCGCCCAGGAAGTGCGCGAGCTCGCACAACGTTGCGCCGGTGCCGCTCGGGAGATCAAGGGCCTGATCTCGGCCAGTGCCGTGCAAGTGGAGAGCGGCGTGCATCTCGTCGAGGAAACGGGCCAAGCGCTTTCCCGCATCATCGGCCATGTTACCGACGTCCGTAAACTGGTCGCCGCCATATCGTCGGCTACGGCCGAACAATCTACCGGCATCAGCGACGTCTCCAAGGCCGTCGAGTCCGTCGAGCACATTACCCAGCAGAACGCGGCGATGGTGGAGGAAAACAATGCGGAGATACATGGACTGCGCCAGCGCGTGGAAATCCTCGCCGATAAGATCGACCGCTTTCGTGTCGAGGAACGATCTTCGTTGAACGATGGCGCTAGTTCACTTCAGGCTGCTTAGGTTGTAGCAGTCGCAGTTGTTGCGATTCCAACTGCCATTCTCGCCGACGTAGACTGACGCTGATGACATACGGCATCAACGTCAGTTTACAGATCGGCGGAGACAGCTTTTCAATTGTTGATGTGTTGTGTGAGGCAGGCATCGGCGCGAATGGAGCGCTGCCCGTAGATACTGCCGAAATATGCAAATTTGCTATTTTCGCGCAACGAAATAAAAACGAGAATAATGTAATATACGGTTGCACGGTCTGTTCGACGGCCGCTCGCTTTCACTTCAGACGCCACAGCCGAAGGTCTCGGTACGGTTTGTTTGGCGCGGACTTCATGATGCCTCTGGACGCACTCACCATTTCCAAAGCCGATTTCGGCATGATGCGCGACGTCCTGGAGCGTGAGTGTTCGGTTCGCGGCCAGACAACCAGTGGCGTTGAACGCAAACGTCTGGCAAGGCTGATCATGTATGCGTATCGCGACGGAATGGTTTCCGAGGCAGAGCTGACCGCTCTCGTGCGCCGGGAGGCTGATCATAGCCAGATGCTTCCGACTGGACGCTATCTGAAAGACTTTCCGTCATCGCGTTAGCAGGTGTGATGTTGGTGGGCATATCGTGAGCTTCGGTCGGGTAACGTCCAGACGATGTGGGATAAGGCGGTTTCGAAATGGACGGTGCAGATTACGCGGTGGATTTGGATCCGCGACTTTCCAATTACCGCGTCGAGGTATTCCAGCACGGCGTCAGTCTGGCAACGACGATAATGGAGCGGGCCGACCTGCATCTGCTGCTCAAGGTGACCGGACATCTCGAATTTGCAGATTTCGAAAGCTGGTTGGCAGCTATAGCCGACGTCACCCAGCGCCCGTGGTTCACGCTGGATGCCAAGGGGACGGTCACCTATCACGTGACATTGACGCCCGAGAGAGCAACCCACGCGAACAGCTCGGTCCACTAGCCCTGACGATCAACATCGGAGGTCATCCGGAGCGGTTCGAATTCGATTACGGATCGGTCCTCTTGCTAGCCTCCGCCAATTAGGGTCTTTGGTTCCGATCGTACATCAGGGCCTTGAGCAGACTTCAATGACAGAGGACGAAGCAAAACGTTCAGCGGACGCCCTTTCACTTATTGCCAACCCCATCCGCCTTCTCATGATAAAAGCTCTGGCCGGCGAGGAACTGTCGGTCGGGAAGCTGGCGGACATGCTGGGCTTGTCGCCCTCCGCTGCTTCGCAGTACCTGAAAAGGCTCAGGACATCGGGACTGCTCGTCGAGAGGCGAGACGCGCAGTTTCGGTACTACGCGGTCAAGCCTGCGGTTGCCGAGGTCGTGCTGAGATTGGTGTCTCTTGCGGAAGAGCATGAGTTCCATCCGCAAGGACAGCAGTGGCGCTCTAACAGGCGTCCCATCAAAAGACGACCGAAACGCTGATGACGCGCTATTTCTTCAGCATCGAGCGGCGAACCGGGTTGTGCGCCGATGACGAGGGCCGCAAGTGCGTTTCTGATACCGAGGCGCGGATTGCCACCGCCTTCCTCTGCAAGATTGCCGGTGAGAGCCTTAAAGCGGGGCATCGTCTTGAAATCGACGCAATCCGCATCACCAAGGGTGATGGGATTCTGGTCTGCAGCAAGCAGTCTTGGCTGGCAGATCTGATAGTTCTGCTTTCAGAGAAAATTTACATTCTGTCTCAACTGTTCCGACATGGATCACGATTATGTTGCCGCTAAGCAAAACATTAGTGGTATTCGATTATGCGCAAGCTTTTTTCAACAGCCATTCATTCCTTTCAATATGCAATATCCGGCAATATCGGCATCATGGCAGCAATGATAATGCCCGTCCTCCTTGGTGCGGGCGGTGTGTCCGTCGATGCTTCCAATATTATGTGGGCGAAAAGCACTTTGCAAAATGCGACCGACGCGGCAGCACTCGCCGCGGCATCCGGGCTCGCGAACGAGCAGATGTCGGTGGACGAGGCAAAAAAGCAGGCGAGGGCGTTCCTGCTGGCTCGAATGGCGAGCCCAATAGATTCTCTGTCATCGACAGGCGATGATGCAACTCTCAGCTCGCCTGATGTTGATATTGATACGGCAGCAACGGGGGTTGGAACCGGCAAGCGATTTGTCGTTTCGGTCAAATCCGAGTTTATCGTTCCGCTGACTCCGATGACGCGCCTGCTCGGTGCGTCCAGCATAAGCGTCCATGCTGAAAGCCAGTCTAAGGGGCAGACAGCGACCGAGAGTTCGCTTTCAATGTTTCTCGTTCTCGACAAGTCCGGATCAATGAACGAGGCAACAAACAAGAAGGGCGTCAACAAGCTTCAGTCTCTGAAGCTTGCAGTCGAGGGTTTGCTGGCGCAGCTCTCGAAGGCCGATCCAAATGGAAAGTACGTGCGGACCTCTGCAGTTGCTTACAACGACAAAGCAGACGCACCGAGTGGGTTAAGCTGGGACGAAGGTGTTACCTTGGCCTACGTAAAGAAATTGGCGTCAGGCGGCTCGACAGACTCCAGCGGCGCGATGAAGACGGCATATGCTGCGTTGACCGATCCTTCCGAAACAGCTGTTCACGTTGCTATGACTGGTTTGACGCCAAAACGGTTCTTGGTGCTAATGACGGATGGTGACAACACGGCCGTCAAGAACGATACGGACACCAAAGCTATTTGCGACAAGGCCCGATTAACGCAAACGACAGTCTACACGGTGGCCTTCATGGCGCCGGCAAAGGGCAAGTCTCTGCTGTCATCCTGCGCGACAAGTGCGGCTAACTTCTTCCAGGCTGAAGATGCGGACGCGCTAATTGCGGCATTTGCCTCGATCGGCAGAGACGCGTCGATGCTGGCGGTGCGCTTGACGAAATAAATTCACATAGGGGTATAACAAGGCCTCCCTGTGTCTGCGCTGGAGACAAGCCCGTTGCCTTTAAGACTCATAGAATCTTTTAGCGTCACGCTATTATCCGAGCAGTAAGCAATTTACGTCAGAGTATAATCTGTGTTAAAGATGATAAAGAACTAATAAAGATAATAAAATTGTTTGAAGATTTCCAATTCGTTGCTGGATTCGAAACTTTTTATGCTTTTGTTTTGCTTGATCAAAAATTGGAGAGGGAGATTTGCACATCATCATTGTATAACATACCAGGTCTTAATTCGTCCATTTAAGCGAACTGTGTTTCGCCGTCCTAAGTCATCGCGTGAGGAGCGGGTTTCGTTTGGCCTATTTCGGGAGGCAAATGGCCAAGCATACAGCCTCGATCTCCAAAATGAATAGCCAAGTATACAGTCGTTTTTTGCACGCTTAGGGCTTCTCTCTGTGTCCTTTGATCTTTCTAATTGCATCATATTCCCGCAGAACGCGGCTCATTAGCGTTTTTTAATTGGAAACTGCCAGTTGCATGCTTACATTGTAAATCCGCTAATGGAAAATGAGTATCTGAAAAGCACTTCAAGCAACAATTCGTAAACGTCTAGCATCTGTGTAAATGAATATACCGAGAAGTTTCCGTAGCTCCATCGTCTGAGCAGCAAGCTCGATACTTGCAGCCGTGCTTTCCTCGGCCATCGCGGCATTTTTCTGGGTTGCTTGGTCCATCGCATTCACGGCGACGTTGATCTCCCGCAGGCCCACCGCCTGTTCCCGGCCGGCCTGGACGATGGCGGTGATGTTGACATCGATGCTCGTGACCTTGCCGACGATCTCATCGAGCGTTCGGCCTGTTTCTCCAACGAGCGCCACACCCTTCTTCACGACTGCCTGTGACGTCGAAATGAGCGTGCCGATTTCCTTGGCGGCCCTCGCGGATCGTTGCGCCAGTTCCCTCACTTCCTGTGCAACCACCGCGAACCCGCGCCCGGCCTCGCCGGCCCGCGCCGCCTCGATGCCTGCATTGAGCGCCAGCAGGTTGGTCTGGAAGGCGATCTCGTCGATCGCGTCTATGATGCCACTGATCGCTTGGGAGGCATCGGCTATCTCTGCCATGGCAGCCACGGCCTCCCCGACGACCTCCCCGGACCGTTTGGCTCCTACCCGCGTCTCGGACACGAGACGGCCGGCTTCCTGGGCGCGGGCGCTCGTGTCGTTGACGGTCGTCGTGATCTCTTCCAGAGCTGCGGCTGTCTCCTCCAGGCTGGCTGCATTCTGCTCGGTTCTGCGCGAAAGGCTGCCAGCATTCTCACTGATCTCGCGGGAGCCATCGGCAATGGCTGTCACGCTGTCACCGATGCCGCTCATCGTCGTCCGGAGCTGTGCCAGCGTCGCGTTAAAGTGATGTCTGAGCTCCTCCATCGAAGGAACGAAGGCGCGGTCGAGCGTCCGTGTGAGATCGCCGTCCGACATTGCCTTCATCGCCGTTCCGATCTCGGCGATGGCGCTCATCCTCTCCGTGACGTCGGTTGCGAACTTGACGACCTTGCAGACCTTGCCGCCTGCATCGAGGATCGGGTTGTAAGCCGCCTGGATCCAAACTTCTTTCCCGCCCTTTCCGATCCGCACGAACTCGTTCGCGATGAACTCGCCTGCAGCGAGACGATCCCAGAATGTCCGGTACTCCGCCGTGGCCGCATAGTCCCTGCTGCAGAACAGGCTATGGTGCCGTCCGACGATCTCGGCGAGTTCATAGCCAAGCGTCCTGCAGAAGTTCTCGTTCGCCGTGATGATCTCGCCCGTGGGCTTGAACTCGATGACGGCCTGGGATCGGGAGAGGGCGGACAGCTTGCCCGCGTCCTCGACCGCCTTCTCCCTCGCCGCGGTGATGTCGGCTGCAAACTTGACAACCTTGTAGGGGCGACCACCCTTCATAACGGGATTGTACGTGGCCTGTATCCAGACTTCGCGCCCGCCCTTGCCGATCCGTCTGTACGCTCCGGCATCGAAAATGCCCCCCGCCAGCCGTTTCCAGAACGCCGCATAGTCCGCGGACTCAACAGTCTGCGCATCGCAGAACATGCTGTGATGCCTGCCGACGATCTCTGCGAGGTCGTAGCCGAGCGTCCTGCAGAAGTTCTCGTTGGCGGTGATGACCATGCCTTTGAGGTCGAACTCGATGACCGCCTGCGACCGTGACAGCGCGTCCGCGATGTCCGTCCCGTGTCCTGCAGCCCGGCCGTGCGCACCCGTCTTCCATCCGAACATTGTATTATCCCCTTATCTCTTTCCCGCGGCGATCCGGCTGGATACCTTTCGCACGTATTTCTGCGGGCCTGCGGCGGGTCTTCCGACCAGATACCCCTGCGCATGCGCGCAGCCTTCGTCGGTGATGATCTTGTACTGCGCGGAAGTCTCGATTCCCTCCGCGGTGACCGGCAGTCCAAGGGAGCGGCCGAGGCTGACCACCGAACGAACGATGGCCCGCGCGCTCGGGTCGGTCGCCATGCCGGCGATAAAGCTGCGGTCGATCTTCAGTCCGTCGAACGGAAAGGACTGGAGATTGCTGAGCGAGGAATAGCCTGTTCCAAAGTCGTCCATGACCACCTTGACCCCGAGCGCCTTGATCTGCGTAAGGATGTCGAGCGTCATCGCACGGTCCTTCAGGAGCGCCGTCTCCGTGACCTCCAGCTCCAGGCGCTCGGGCGAGAGACCTGTGGCGTCCAGGATGCTGCCGACGACGAACGCGAGGCTGGCGAGCCGGAACTGGATGGCTGATACGTTGACGGCCACCTTAAGTGCCGGGTTCCATTCGACCGCCTGCCTGCAGGCTTCCATCAGAACCCATTCCCCGATCGACAGGATGACGCCGCTTTCTTCGGCGATGGGTATGAAGATGTCGGGGGACACATTACCCCGCGTGGGATGCGTCCATCGGAGGAGCGCCTCGTATCCGACCGTTGCCTTTGATCCGATGGCTTCGATGGGCTGGAACTGCAGGTGCAGCTCGTTCCGGACGATAGCCTGGCGAAGGTCGTTCTCGAGCTGCCTGCGATCCCGCCGCTCGAGGTCCATCGCCAGGTCGTAGAAGGCATGGGTCCCCCGGCCGCCTGCCTTTGCGCGATACAGAGCGACGTCGGCCGCCTGCGTCAGTGCGTCGGCATCCAGTCCGTCCTTCGGATAGACGGCGATACCGATGCTGACGCCGACCGCGGTCGGATCGACGGAGACGTTCATCCTGTCGCGGAAGGTTGCTCGCACACGCTCCGCCAGCGCTCCGGCCCCGTCGCTGCCCACGCCTTCCGCCGTAAGGATCACGAACTCGTCGCCGCCGATCCGGGCGACCGTATCGCCTCCACGGCAGCAGGTCCTGAGAATCTCGGCGACATCGCGAAGGACGCGATCACCCTCGGCATGCCCGAATAGATCGTTCACGGCTTTGAAGCGGTCGAGATCAAGGGCTAGGAGCGCAAACGGTTTTCCTGTCCCGGAACCGCGCGCCAACTGCATCTCGAGGGTGTCCTGGAAGGTCGATCGGTTGGTCAGTCCTGTCAGGATGTCGTGGCGGGCGAGGTATTCGACCTTCTTCTGTACGGCCCGCCGTTCTGTAAGGTCGCGGAGCGCCACAACCTGTGAGGGGCGTCCGCCATATTCGATGGTGTGCACGGCGATCTCGAAGATGCGGGCCTGATTACCGACGAGCGGAAAGGCCTCCAGTGCGGCCTCGCGCGGTGTGTCGACCCGGTCACCGTCCGAAACCGTCATCAGACTGTCGGGCCGGATGCCGACGAGGTCCGAGGCCTCCCGCTCGAGGAGATGGGCGAAGCGGCCGTTTGCCTCGATGATCACACCGTCCCGGACGATCGCAAGGCCGTCGAGCGTCGAGTTGGCAAAGCCCTTCAGGTCGACGAGGTGCCTGTCTATCACGACAGCGACGATCGAGGTGACAAGGATCAAGAGCGTGATCACGGCGATCGCAATGGTCAGCCACATCGCGTCCTCACTCCCGGTGACGAGGGAGGGCAGGGACGGATCGGGTGTGATGATTGTCGCCGACATCGAGGTGAAGTGAAGTGCGCAAATGCCGAGCACCGCGGCGATGGCGGCGGGTACGATGCGTATCCGCCCTCGCAGTTGTGTGAAGGCGAGAAGCGACAGGCAGAAAAGGGCGAATGCGACGGCCGCTCCAGCGGCGATCTCAGCCCAGCCGAAATTGAGCTGGGCGGCCGCGTCAAGACCTGCCATGCCGACGAAGTGCATTGCGGCCACCGCAAGCGTGACGAGCATGGCTGACATCGCCACGGGCTGCCGGCCTTTGAACCCCTCTCTGATCGCGATCCAGAAACCTGCGATGGCAATCAGGGCAGACAGCGTGGTGAAGAGGAAATCGAAGCGCAGCGACACGGTGCCCTCGTAGGCCAGCATCGCGACGAAATGGGTCGCCCAGACGCTGAGACCGGCGGAACAGGCTGCGACGATACGCCAGTTGCGTCGGCGCGCGAGCGTGCTTTCCTCCGACCGCATGAGAAGATGGAAGAAGGCGAGCATTCCAACCGAGGCGATGACGGCCGAGATTGCCGTTATCGCGGTGTCGTGGCGGTCGATGACGCATTCCAGAACCGTGAACATCCTGTTTCTCCTCTCCGCCGCCCTACTGCACCAGCACGGGGTTGGCGCAGTCCACGCCCGTGACCTGGATATCGGCCTCGCCGACGCGCACTCCTGCTGCGGCGAGCACGCTGTCTAGCAAGGTGTCGACGGCCGGGGTGACGGCCCCGAGCGTCTTTGCCAGAGCGGTCTGCAGAACCTTCGGAGGCGACAGGGACAGGCCGAGAAGCAGCTTGACCTCGACTGCCAGATCGAGATTGCCGATCAGCGACTGGGTCGCCGAGGTGGTGAGGCCCGTGCTCGAAACCGACTTTGTCAAACCGCTCGCGATGTTGGAAGGAGTGAAGGAGACCCTCTTGATCTGCGTGCCGCCAACCGTGGTCGACGACATGCCGTCGATGGCAAGCGCTGGCGTGTCGACCAGACGCGCCCTTGTCACCCTTGGCTTCGATCCGAAACTCTTCAGAGCCGAGGGATCGACGGCGCCTATCGACACCTCGGCGACACCGGGAGCGGCATCGATCGCGACGGTGGCGTTGTCAGCCTTGCCGCCGTGGCACTGGATGTCTGCGAGCTTTGCTTCAGCATGGGCGACCTCGACATAGAGGGGCAGGGTGATTTTCGTTCCGAGAAGTTCTGCAAGCCCGTCGATCCGGACCGTGGCGGAGAGGCGCACCTGCACCGTTCTGACCGCCTGGCCGGGTTCTCCGATGCGGTATGGAGGCGCGCTGACAGACGGTTCGCCGACGGCGAGGTTGAGGTCGACCGTTCCGAGACCTGGGAGAGCGGCCTGCGTCTGGACGGAAACGAGATTGGAACCGTTCGCCAGCGACGCGCTCGACTGCAGGAGATCGAGCAGCCCCACTTTCATCGAGATGCCGGATTTCGCGTCGACCCTCAGGCGCGACTTCTGGTCAAGGTCGACGAAGCCGCCTAGCGTAAACGTCTCACCACCAGGCGGCACGATCCTGCGCAGTTCGCTGACAAGGCCCGACGCTCCTGCCGCGACACCGCCGTATCTGGCCACGGCGGACAGGAGCTGAGGCATCGTGATTTCGGCCTTCAAGACGTCGTCGTAGGTGGCGGCGGTCAGGTTGAGGTCGGTCGCCAAGCCCTTCGCCAGTCGGAAGAGGTCGATGTCGGCCGCCGCCAGCGAGCGGTAGTCCACAGCGCTGAACGTGAGCTTCGCGCCGAGCATCTTGCCTAGGATGGCATTGAGGACGCCGCCCTCAAGACTTGCCAGCCGCGATCCGATAGAAAACGCGGCTGTCTTCGATACAGCGGCGGTCCCCGTCGCCGACAGCATTGGTGGTGTGGTGAACATGCCCGCGAAGAACAGCGTCCCCGGCTGCTGGACATGGACGCGAACGGCATCCACCAGTTGAGCGGAAGGCTTGAAGCGCTCGTTGGGCGAACGCGCGGGATCGGGCACATAGCGTCCCTTTTCGACCGTGACGCGTCCGGTGGATGCGGCGACGGACGCCTCCGGAAGCAGGGCGCCTTTCACCGTCTTCCATCCCTGCGGAGTCCTGAGCACCATCTTGAGACCGTTGTTGTCCAGATGAGCCAGGACGGCATCGTCCGAATGCGCCATGTCGGAGGCGACCGCGATCGCGGCGAGGTCCGCCACCGTCTGGAGCTGCCGGCGCTCGAGCGTGAGCTGGCCGTAGTCGACCGCAAGGGCGACGATGCCAAGGCAGGCCGGGAGCGCCAGTGCAGACATGACGGCGATGTTGCCCTCCCTGCATGAAACGAGGCCGGACACGCGTTTTGTCAAGGACCCTGCCATCACACGCCACCGATGCGAATGGTGGTGCTCCGGACGATCGTCGGACTCGGCATCGCGAACGTCATCAGGTTCCAGATCGGAAGGTCACTCGCGTCGTACGTGAGCTTGACGGTAAACTGATTGGCGACAGCCGCATCGTCTGCAACCTGGACTGTCAGCCTTGCCTGGTTGATCAGAGCGTATCCCGCAGTCGCCTGGGAAGTCGCGTACCCTGTAGCAAGGGTCGTTCGCTCCGTTGCTGAAAGTCCAGCAACAGCAGATCGGGCGGTATCAGCTGCGATCTGCTGAAGAGAGTGACAGGCGCCCAGGTAAAATCCCCATCCGACCATGCTAAATAACATGCAAATGAAAAGTGGAGCAAGCATTGCGAACTCGATCGCGGCGACGCCGTCTGCGTTGCGCGAAAAGCGTGACAGGATATGCATCGCCAAACTCCGGTCTATTATTGACCGAGCTCCCTCGGTGCACCATAAGGTTGCGCTCAATTTCCTAACGGGGTATTAACGCAACAATCCCGAGTTCTGGTACGATTTTGGACCTTTCTATCTGCGGTTTACTTGAGAAAACGGCTCAAAATAGAACATACGGCTTTCAGAAACCCAACGTCTTCAATGACAACTCCCAATAATGTGGTGATTTAACTCTTGGTCGGCTTGCGTGATCCGATCGTGTTCCAAGGGGTGGTGTAGCTTCGGCAGTCGCCGTGCCTTCCGGACAGAGCCGTGGATGGATCAGCTTGCGGCTGGCAGGCTGATGAGCAAATTATCGCTCATTGTGGCGATTGTCTAAAGTGTCATGTAACGGGACTGCTGGACTGCCCGCTCGTCACTCTTCTCAATTAGCAAGGCACGGACCAGTCTGACGATGGCATCGTCGTTAGGAAAGGTGCCGACGACCTCTGTCCGTCGCTTGATCTCGCCGTTGAGCCGTTCGATGGAGTCTGTCCTGAACAGCTTTGTCCAGAGCGCCTCGCGAAAGGTAATGTAGGCGAGCACGTCTTGCTCGGCGCTGTCCATAAGACTAGCGAGCTTGGGCACCTTCGGCCTGTTCTGATCTGCGCCATTGCGCCATTGCGCCATTGGGCACTTGCGGCCTCTGGCGTGTCGTGGTCAAACGCCGTGGCGATGGAGGCGGACACGACACGTCGTCCGCTCTTCCGGCATGGACGAACGCGTTGCGCATGAAGTGCACCCTGTAGCCAGAAAACACCTTTGACACGGCGGCCTTGATGCCCTCATGCGCATCGGAGACGACGAGCTTGATGCCGCGCAGGCCTCGTCTTGTCAGCTTCCGCAGGAATTCGGTCCAGATCGCCTCAGCCTCGGACGTGCCGAGTTCCAAGCCGAGCACCTCGCGTCGGCCATCTGTGTTCACACCCACCGCGATGATGACAGCGACAGAGACGATGCGCCTGCCGCGTCGGACCTCCAGATAGGTGGCATCAATCCAGAGATACGGCCATTGGCCTTCGATGGGCCTGTCGAGGAAGGCCTTCACCTTTTCATCAACCTAACCTTGCCCGACAGGCAATGTCTGCATTGCCCAAAGGGGGGAGAGTTGGGATACTTGGCTCTTGGAGATGCCTGACATGCCCATGGCGTTGACCAGGTCATCGACAGACCGGGTCAAGATGCCCTGGATATAGGCCTCCTGGATAACCGCCGTCAGAGCCTTCTCGGCCATCCGGCGCGGCTAAAGGAAGCTCGCGAAATAACTGCCTGTGCGAAGTTTGGGAATGCGTAGTTCGACGGTGCCTGCCGGCGTCTCCCAGTCCCGGTCGCGATAAACATTACGCTGGGCAAGCCGGAAATCATTCTTCTCACCATAGCCGGCGCCGGTCTTCCTCCCCACCGCCAGCGCCATGAGCGTTTTGACAGCAAAGCCGATCATCTCGCGCAGCAAATCGGTGTCGGCGCTTTTCTCAAGAAGTGAGCGCAGGTTCATCATGTTATCGGTCATCGGTGGTGTCCCTCAGGTTGGCTCTAAGTAACTCGACCATACCGGATAGAACTGGTGACCACCGCTACGCCGCCTGCTCCCTACAGCACATCGGAGGATCCGCTCGCGAGCGGCTTCGCTATCACCCAGCTACACCACTCGGCGGGACACGATGTTTAATTTCTCATGAACCAATTTAATGGGCATTGGCATTAGTAAAAAATCTAGCTGTACCGTAATGAGCGATACCTGCTCCTAGAACCATCTGACTATATTTCGTGATTTTTGAGCACATTGGCTCGGTGCGTATGACACCACTGCAGTTCGATTCCGCCCAAGGCGTCTGAGCCGGGAGTGGCTGTTCTGCGGAATTAATTTCCGGGCACGACGCAAGGCGTTGGTTCGTGCCATCCGGGCGAGGATAATGGCATAATTATCGACCTATCACACAGACAGGCTTCGTTTATTAAGGCCTGCCTTGCGAGGTAACATAGTCTTCACCTGGAGAAGGCTATGTTAAAGGTGGAAAGCATCGATCACCACTTCCCCAGTAAGGCGGACCATGCTGCCGCCACTGCCGAGCGCTACTGGCAGGATACTAAAGGTTTGGCTGGAAGAGGTGGCTAGCAGAGAAAGCGATGCGAAGGGGCGTCTTCGCAGGTACCGGGAGACGATCCGGATGTCGCTTGAGAACGGCACTCGTCTCTGCCTCGGAAGTTTTGTCGGGGCCGAGTACGACGATCTGCCCGAGCCGGTGCGCAAGCACGTACCGGTCTTCGCGGACGTCAACGTCGCGTGGCTGTAAGCGCGGCTCGTTGAGGCCGATCCTGCTAACAAGGAGGATTCTAAGCAGCGGGCACGGGCGATCTTCGCCGCCGTTGCGGGAGTCCGGCTTTTGGCCCGCAGCCGTTCCAACATCTCGCTGTTTGACGCGATGAATGAGAGCTACCGCACAGTAGGTCTGCTGCCAGCTTAATCTCGCAGCTCAGAACCACAGCGAGAATGGCCCTGCGCACTCACCAAGGTGCTTGGTTTCTTTCGAAAAAGAAGCCGCCCGTTGGCCCAGAAGCATCCTGTCCTGCAAGCCAGACGATCGTGTCTGCGGCCTGCTCGACGGTGCGATATCCGGAGTGATTGTTAAAGTCCGTCTTCGTGTAACCGGGATCGCAGGCGTTCACTTTGATGCCGTTCTTCGCAAGATCCTTGGCTAGGGACAGAGTAATCGCGTTCAGCGCCGTCTTTGAACTGTTGTACCCCAGAATATTGACGGCATGGTATGGGTGCGCGGGGTCGGAAAGCCAAGTCAGCGAGCCCAGGCCGCTGCTGACCATAATCACGTTGGCCCGACCAGAAGCTCGAAGAAGGGGCAGAAACGCCTGCGTGACCCGGATCGGGCCGAAGACATTGGTCTGGTACACCGTTTCGATTTCGCTTAGGGTCTGTTCGCCTGGCGCGGCATAGCTTCCGGGAATGCCAGCATTGTTGATCAAGACGTCGAGCTTGCCATCGGCAGCCTCAACAGTCGCCACTGCATTTCGCACGCTGTCGTCATCCGTCACGTCGATCGCAATCGCCCGAACATCGATGCCCTCCGATGACAGGATTTCGGCGGCAAGCTCGCCTCGACCGGCGTCTCGGCTGCCGAGCCAGATGCGATATCCGAGCCGGCCCAGTTGGCGGGCGGTCTCGTAGCCGATGCTCTTGTTTGCACCGGTGATAAGAACGGTCTTGCTTGTCATGTGATCTCTCCTGGTCTGAACTTCGGGCCGTTGTTGGTCGTAAATGTGTTGGCCAGGTTCTGTTGCCATTTATCTATCACTCTTGGATTGTTTGATAAGCGGTCCAAAACCGCATAGTCTGATCGCCATGGCGAACATCGATGATCTCCCTTTGGACGACCTGTCCATATTTCTTTCGGTCTGCGCGACAGGTGGATTTCGGACAACGGCTAGGCAGCTCGGGCTGTCGCCGTCAACCGTCAGCGAAAAGATCGCCTTGCTTGAGACGCGGCTGGGCGTGCCACTTCTCATCCGCACCACTCGAAGTGTGAACGTGACAGAAGCAGGTCGGGCGCTGGCTTCCCGCCTGTCACCATTGATGCGAGAGGCACGGGCCGCACTGCAGGATGTCGCAAGTTCAGAGGGCAAGGTCAGAGGTCAGCTAAAGCTGAATGTCACTGGCGCCGTCATGGTCGACATCCTGCCGCCGCTGATCGATCGCTTCCTCAACCGCTTTCCAGAGGTCAGGGTCGAGCTTGTGGTGGAAGACAGGCTCGTCGATATCATCGCCGTTGGCTGCGACGCTGGGATCCGCTACGGCGAGCATCTGGCGCAGGACATGATCGCTGTCCCTATCTGGCCCCCATTCCAGCGATTGGCACTTGCAGCGTCGCCGAGCTACCTGGACGCGCGGGGTGTGCCTATGCATCCAAGTGATCTTCTGACCCATGACTGCATCCGACTTCGCTTCTCAAGCGGCGCGCTCACCGCTTGGGAGTTCGAATGCGGTGACACGTCCGTCACGGTTGATCCCCCAGGACGTCTTACCATCGGTGTGGATGCTGCACCGGCGGCCATTGAACTGGCGAGCTCGGGTCATGGAATTATTTGCACATTCGAGAACTGGCTGCATCCGGCGCTGAAGACCGGCGCTCTCAAACCGGTTCTTCCGGAATGGTGGACCAGGTTCGAGGGCCCTCGGCTCTACTTTTCAAGCAGGCTGATGTCGGCGCCTCTCAGGGCATTCGTCGATCTTGTGGGTGAAGAGAGGGCTCAAAATAAGCGACTTGCAAAAGAGGTTTGAACGAAAGATACCCGCTACCGGCCGCGCAATCCCATGTTAAAGCGTGTCTCATCTATTCTGCCTCATAGCCTGTGGCTTTGAAGAAGGTTTGGCATTCTGTGACTGAGAAGAGGGAGATGATGTCGCCGAGGGCCTGTGCAATTGCATCGAAGCCGCGGGCGGCGCGTTTTCGCAGAAGCGCTTTCAGTTTTGAGAAGGCCATTTCGATGGGGTTCAGGTCCGGCGAATAGGGTGGCAGAAACAAAAGCCAGGCCCCCTTTGCCTTGACCAATTGCTCGGCGCGTTCGCTTTTGTGGAAGCCGACATTGTCGAGGATGACGACGTCGCCTTTTGACAGGGTCGGCGCGAGCTGTGTCTCGATCCAGGTCTCAAAGACGCGGCTGTTCATCGGCGCATCGACGATCCATGGTGCCGTGAGGCCATGGCAGCGCAACCCTGCGATGAAAGTCTGCGTTTTCTAGTGACCGAAGGGAGCAAAGGCTGCGAAGCGGCTTCCCCTTCGAGACCATCCGGTGCGTTTCGTCACGCAACTCGATCGGATGCGGTTTGCCCATGGCGTTTCTCCTTCCATGGGCAAAGGGAATCACAGATCGCGCAAACGGGATAAATCGATTCCAGTTAAACACCTAAGCCTAGCAATGTCATTGAATGCCGTAAACGCCAGCGAGATGGCGCATGCGCTGAATGGCGAGGTCCGGGCGGTCGAAGATGTTGGCCTGGTCGGCGAGGCGGAAGATATCGGCGTAGTGGTTGATGCCGCGCGCCGACTGCATGCCGGCCGGAAGGCTGAAATGCGACTGGTGTCCGTTCAGCCAGGCGAGGAAGACGACGCCGGCCTTGTAATATTGCGTCGGCACCTCGAAGATCTTGCGTGAGAGCGGAACCGTCGGATCGATCACCGCACGGAAAGTTGCTGTGTCGTCTGCGGCAAGCGCTGCCAGCGCCTTGGAGGCGGCCGGCGCGACGGCGTCGAAAATGCCGAGCAGCGCATGGCTGTGGCGCCGCCCGTCGCCCTCGATCAGGCGGGCATAGTTGAAATCGTCGCCCGTGAAGCAGAGCACGGCTTCCGGCAGACGGTCACGGAGCGCGATTTCCTTCTCGTGTTCGAGCAGCGAGATCTTGATACCCTCGACCTTGCCGGCATTCTCCGTGATGATCCGCAGTGCGCAATCGAGCGCCGGCTCGAAGTCGGTGCTTCCCCAGTAGCCGAGTAGCTGCGGGTCGAACATGTCGCCCAGCCAGTGCAGTACCACCTTGTCCTTCGTCTGCGAGAGAATGCGGCCATAGACTTTGGCGTAGTCTTCCGCTGAGCGGGCGATGCGGGCAAGCGCCCGGCTCGCCATCAGGATCGCGCGACCGCCATGCTTCTCGATATGCTCGATCTGTGTCTCGTAGGCTGCGATGATATCGTCCAGCGAGCGGGCATCGTTTGGGTCGAGGTGATCCGTGCCGGCACCGCAGGCAAGGTCGGCACCATCCACCGTGCGCGCTTCGGCAAGCGAGCGGGCAATCAGTTCCTGAGCACCGGCCCAGTCGACACCCATGCCGCGCTGCGACGTGTCCATTGCCTCGGCGATCCTGAAGCCAAGGCTCCAGAGATGATGCCGGAAGGCAAGCGTCGTGTCCCAGTCGATCGCCGGGCGGTTCCACGGATCGGTGTCGCGCTCCGGCGCGGAAACGACATGCGCGGCGGCATAAGCGATGCGGTTGAAGACGGGGGTGGTTGCCGGCCGCGCGATCGGCGTGCCCACAAGATGATACGCTTCGACCGTGTCTGCGGATGTCGGCAGATTGAGAACGTGGGTCATGATGCCTCCTCGGAATGTAAACCGGATAATTTGGATCGATCTAAATAGCAAGACTCTATTTTGCGACGAATGATCATCACCTCTACAAGCCGTCATGCGCGCAATGCGCTGCAGATACTGCAATGCATATCATAATAGGCCTGCATGCAATTGAAATAGGCGCGTCAAAAAATCTGCAGACACCCAAGAAATGGTGCTTGATATTTTGGAACGATCCAAATATTGAAGGGGACAAGGTGGAGGCGCATGAGAGTTCATGGCGAGCGGACGGGTTACGGTCATCGATATTGCAAAGGCAGCGGGCGTGTCGAAGTCGACGGTCTCGCTCGTCCTGCAGGGTTCGCCGCTCGTCAACGAGGGCACGCGGACCAAGGTCAATGCCGTCATGCGGGATCTCGGCTATGTCTACAATCGCGGCGCGGCCAATCTCCGCCAGTCCAGCGCCAAGTCGAAGATCATCGGCGTCGTCGTCAACGATCTGACCAACAGCTTCTTTGCCGAGCTTGCGGTCGGCATCGATCTCGTCGTGCAGGATGCGGGCTTCGTGCAGTTCCTCGCCAATACCAGCGAGAGCCTCGACCGGCAGACGGAGGTCATTGCCTCCATGCGCGAGCACGGCATTTCCGGCCTCGTCGTGTCGCCCGCCCGCGGCTCGCGGGCCATCGACTTCAAGGCGCTGGTCTCGGCCGGCATGCCGGTCGTTGCCGTGGTGCGCCCTGTGCCGGGTGCCAAGGTGTCCTCGCTGATGTCGGACAATCACACCGGACTTTTTTCAGCCGTCGACCATCTGGCAAAGCTCGGCCACACGCGCATCGCCTTCTTCGGCGGTTTTGAGGATACGGCGATCTTTCAGGAGCGGCTGGCCGGCTATCGCGACGGGCTCGCGGCGGCGGGGTTTGGCTATGACGAAGGCCTTGTCTTTGCCTGCGCTCCATCGCGGGCGGAAGGGGCGAAGGCCGTGGCGCGGGCGATGGCGGCCGGCGACCGGCCGACGGGCGGGGTCTGCTTCAACGATGCCGTCGCCTTCGGCGTCTATGACGGATTGCGGGCGCGGCGGCTTGAGCCGGGCGTCGATTTCGCCATCGTCGGCTTCGACGACGTCATCGAGGCGGGTACGTCCGTGCCCGCGCTCACAACCATCGCGGTGGATCCGCAAGGCATGGGCCGGCGTGCCGCCCAGCTGCTGCTCAAGCAGATCAATGCCGGCAAGGCGGAGGCGGAGGCCGTGGTGACGCCCGTACGGCTGGTCGTGCGGGAAAGCTGCGGCGTGAACAGAATGAAGCCGGGGAGGCGGACTGCATGACGAACCGTTGGGGATTGATCGGCGCGAGCACGATCGCACGGGAATGGGTGATCGGCGCGATCCGCGCGACGGGCGGGGAGGTCGTCTCCGTGATGAGTTCCAGCCCGGAACGCGCTGCGACCTATGCGTCCGAAAACGGGATCGGCAAGGCCGTCTCGAATCTCGATACCCTGCTCGCAGATCCCGATATCGACGCGGTCTATATCTCGACCACGAACGAGCTGCACCGCGATCAGGCGATCGCCGCCGCCAGGGCCGGCAAGCATATTCTCTGCGAAAAGCCGCTGGCGATGACTCTGGAGGATGCCCACCGCATGCGGGACGCGGCGCGGTCGGCCGGCGTGGTGCTAGCGACGAACCATCACCTGCGCAATGCGGCCAGTCATGTCGCCATGCGGGCTGCGGTCGCAACCGGACGGATTGGCAAGCCGCTTTCGGCACGAGTGTTCCACGCGGTCTACCTGCCGCCGCATTTGCAGGGCTGGCGGCTCGATAATCCCGCAGCCGGTGGCGGCGTCATTCTGGATATCACCGTGCACGACACGGATACGCTGCGCTTCGTGCTGGGACAGGACCCAGTGGAGGTCACGGCTTTCTCGCAATCCGGTGGCCTCGGCAAAGCGGGGCTTGAAGATGCGGTGATGGGGGTCATGCGGTTTGAAGACGGGCTGATCGCCCAGTTTCACGACGGTTTCACCACGAAGTATGCCGAGACTGGTTTCGAGGTTCATGGAACCGAGGGATCGCTCATCGCCCGCAATGTGATGACGCAGCGGCCCGTCGGCACGGTGATCCTGCGCACCGGCGAGGGCGAGCAGTCGCTGCCGCTCGACGGACGCAATCTCTATGAAAGCGGCCTTGCGGCGTTTCATGCGGCCATGGCCGGCGCCGGATCGCCGGCCGCCACGGCCGAGGACGGCATCTGGTCGCTGGCAACCGGGCTTGCCGTCTTGGAAGCGGCACGGTCCGGCCGCGCCGTCACGGTTCAGACGGGGCTTTGAGACGGATCATGGGCAAGCACATCACACCGGCCGAAGCGGCGGCCATGATCCCAGACGGCGCCGTCGTCTCTGTCTCGTCTTCCAGCGGGCTCGGCTGCCCGGACCTGATGTTGAAGGCGATCGGCGATCGCTTCGAGGCGACGGGCCATCCGCGCGAGATCACCACCTTGCATCCGATCGCCGCCGGCGACATGAGCGGCATCAAGGGCGTGGACCATATTGCCCGCAAAGGCCTACTCAAGCGGATCCTCGCCGGCTCCTATCCGTCAGGCCCTTCGACATCCGAGCCGCCGCGGATTTGGCAGATGATTACGGGCAACGAGATCCCGGCCTACAACATCCCCTCCGGCATCCTCTTCGACATGCACCGCGAAGCCGCCGCCAAGCGTCCCGGCGTCATCACCAAGATCGGGCTCGAAACCTTCGTGGATCCCAAGCGGCAGGGCTGTGCCATGAATGCGCTGGCGGCGGAGACACCGGTCGTCAAGCGGGTCTCATTCGAGAACGAGGACTGGCTGTATTTTCCCGCTATCGCGCCCCAGGTCGCCATCATCCGCGCAACGACGGCCGACGAGCACGGCAACCTGACCTATGAGCACGAGGGCGCGACGCTCGGCGGGCTCGACCAGGCGCTGGCGGCGCGCAACAATGGCGGCATCGTCATCGCGCAGGTCAAGCGCATCACCAAGCAGGGCGCACTGAAGCCGCACGACGTGCGGGTTCCCGGCATGCTGGTCGATTACGTCATCGTCGATCCGGACCAGAAGCAGACGACGCTGACGGACTACGACCCGGCGATTTCGGGCGAGATCTTCCGGCCGCTCGAAAGCTTCTCCGTGCCCGATTTCAACATCCAGAAGGTGATCGCGCGCCGGGTGGCGCAGGAGCTTCAAGCCGGCAGCTGCGTCAATCTCGGCTTCGGCATCTCGGCTAACGTGCCGCGTATCCTTCTGGAGGAGGGCCTGCACGGCGCGGTCACCTGGGTCATCGAGCAGGGGGCCGTCGGCGGTGTGCCGCTGCTCGACTTCGCCTTCGGCTGCGCGTCCAACGCGGATGCCTACATGCCTTCTCCCTACCAGTTCACCTATTTTCAGGGCGGCGGCTTCGATGCCTCGTTGCTGTCCTTCCTCGAAATCGGTCGCGATGGCTCGGTCAACGTTTCCCGCCTTTCGTTCCGTCCGCACGTGACGGCCGGTGCCGGCGGCTTCGTCGACATCACGGCGCGCGCTCGCAAGATCGTGTTCTCCGGCATGTTCAATGCCGGCGCCAAACTGTCGATCAGTGGCGGCAAGCTGGTGATCGAGAAGGAGGGCAAGCTGAAGAAGCTGGTCGAGGCGGTCGAGCACGTCACCTTCTCCGGCAGCCGCGCCATCGCGCAGGGGCAGGACATCACCTATGTCACCGAGCGTTGCGTGCTCAAGCTGACGCCGCAGGGGCTGGTGTTGACCGAAATCGCGCCCGGCGTCGATCTCCAGACGCAGGTGCTCGATCAGTCCGAGTTTCCGCTGATCGTCTCGCCGGACCTGAAGCTGATGGATGCCGCTCTGTTTGGCGAGGCGCGCATCGGCCTGTCGCTGCCGGCCAAGGCGCCGCGCGTTCTGGAGGGTGCGCATGTCTAGGGGAGAGGTTCGCATCGAGATCGAGGGGCCGATTGCCGTCCTCACGGTCTCCCGGCCGGAGAAGCGCAATGCGCTCGATCTCGACATGCTGAAGGCGCTGATGTCGGCGGCCGATACGGTGGAGGCGAAGGCCGGCATCCGCGTCGCCATCCTCACGGGCGAGGGGCCGGGCTTTTCGGCCGGTGGCGACATCACCGCCTGGGGCGGCATGCGGCCGGAGGAATTCGGTCATGGCTGGGTGCGCTACGGGCACCGCGTGTTCGAGCGGCTGGCAACCCTGCGCATGCCGCTGATTGCGGCGCTGAACGGGCACGCGCTCGGCGGCGGTCTCGAGCTTGCTGGCATCGCCGACATCCGCATCGCAGAAGAACAGATCCGGATCGGGCTGCCGGAAACGGGCCTCGGCATGGTGCCGGGCTGGTCGGGCACGCAGCGGCTGGTCAAGCGCTTCGGCGCCCAGCCCGTGCGCCGGATGGCGCTCGGCGGGGAGATCTTCACGGCGGAACAGGCCCTGTCGCTGGGGCTGGTGGATCGGGTCACCGCGACCGGACAGGCGCTTGCCACTGCAAAAGACATGGCGACAGGCATCGCCGCGCGGGGGCCGGCGGCGCTGGAAATCGTCAAGCTGATGATCGCGAGCGCCAACGGAGAGGACAACGGGACGGCCGTGGAAGCGCTGGGGTCGATCCTCGCCGCTAAGACGGGCGACCTGAAGGAGGGCGTTTCCGCTTTCAAGGAGAAGCGCGCCGCACAGTTCAAGGGAGAATGGTAATGACGGTTCTGGTAAACCCGAAGGCGCTCGCGGATCATGCTCCACGCGACTTCAAGATGCTGATCGACGGCCGGTGGAGCGAGGGTACCGCCGATCCGATCGAGCGGGTCGCACCCGGCCACGGCGTCGTGGTCAGCCGGTTCCAGGCGGGAACCCGCGCCGATGCCGAACGCGCTATCGCGGCTGCCCGCAAGGCCTTCGGCACAGGCCCCTGGCCGTGCATGACGGCCTCGGAGCGCTCAGGCATCCTGCTGAAGGCCGCCGATCTCATTGCCGCGCGCGCCGAGGAACTCGCTTTTCTGGACGCGGTGGAAGCCGGCAAGCCGATCTCTCAGGTGCGCGGCGAAATCGCCGGCTCGGTCGATATCTGGCGCTATGCCGCGGCCCTTGCCCGCGATCTTCACGGCGAGAGCTACAATACGCTGGGCGACGGCACGCTGGGTGTGGTCCTGCGCGAGGCGATCGGCGTCGTCTCGATCATCACGCCGTGGAACTTCCCCTTCCTGATCGTCGGTCAGAAGCTGCCCTTCGCACTTGCCGCCGGTTGCACCACGGTCGTCAAGCCGTCGGAACTCTCGTCCGGATCGACCGTCGTGCTCGGCGAGATCCTCGAGGAAGCCGGCGTCCCCAAGGGCGTCGTCAACATCGTCACGGGCACGGGCGCCGAAGTGGGAGCGGTCATGACGTCGCATCCCGACGTCGACATGGTCTCGTTCACGGGCTCCACCGGCGTCGGCAAGCTGACCATGGCGAATGCCGCGCAGACGCTGAAGAAGGTGTCGCTGGAGCTTGGCGGCAAGAACCCGCAGATCGTCTTTCCCGATGCCGATCTCGACGGCTTCATCGATGCCGCCGTGTTCGGCGCCTATTTCAACGCCGGCGAGTGCTGCAATGCCGGCTCGCGGCTGATCCTTCACAAGAGCATCGCCGACGAGGTGGTGAAGCGAGTGGCCGCGCTTTCGGAAAAGGTGCGGGTCGGCGATCCGCTCGATCCGCAGACGCAGGTCGGCGCGATCATCACACCGCAGCATCTTGAGAAGATCGCCGGCTACATTTCAGGGGCGACGAACGGCGGAGCCGATATTGCGCATGGCGGCCAGGCGCTCGACCTTGGCCGTGGTCAGTTCATGGCGCCGACGATTCTCGCCAATGTGACGCCGGACATGCCGGTCGCGCGCGAGGAGGTGTTCGGGCCGGTTCTCTCCGTGCTCACCTTCGAGACGACGGCGCAGGCGATCGAGATCGCCAATGCGGTCGATTACGGTCTGTCGGCCGGTGTGTGGAGCAAGGATTTCGACACCTGCCTGACAATCGGCAGGCGTGTGCGGGCGGGAACCGTGTGGATGAACACCTTCATGGACGGCGCCTCCGAACTGCCCTTCGGCGGCTACAAGCAATCGGGCCTCGGCCGCGAACTCGGCCGCCATGCGGTGGAAGATTACACCGAGACCAAGACGCTCAACATGCATATCGGCGGCCGCACGAACTGGTGGATGCCGCAGACGGAAAAGCTGGCCTAGCCGGCTGACGCCGGCGCTCGAGGAGGGCGGCGGCACGAGAGCGGAAATGGGTTCCGCTCTTCACTGTGCTCATGGGAGGAAAACATCGTGCGCAAGTTTCTGACATCGACTGCATTGGGTCTCGCTTTGATGGCCGGCGCCGCGCAGGCTGCCGAAAACGTCGAGGTGCTTCACTGGTGGACATCCGGCGGCGAGGCCTCGGCGCTGGAGGTCCTCAAGAAGGACCTTGAGGCCAAAGACATCTCCTGGACGGACATGCCGGTCGCCGGCGGCGGCGGCACGGAAGCCATGACGGTGCTGCGCGCCCGCGTTACGGCCGGCAACGCGCCGACCGCCGTGCAAATGCTCGGCTTCGACATTCTCGACTGGGCGAAGGAAGGATCGCTCGGCAATCTCGATGCGGTCGCCGCGAAGGAAAACTGGGACAAGGTCATCCCCAAGGCGCTCCAGAAGTTCTCGAAATATGACGGCCACTGGATCGCGGCACCCGTCAACCTGCATTCGACGAACTGGATGTGGATCAACAAGGCGGCGCTCGACAAGGCCGGCGGCAAGGAGCCGCAGAGCTGGGAAGAGCTGATCGCCCTCCTCGACAAGTTCAAGGCGCAGGGCATCATCCCCGTTGCGGCCGGCGGCCAGCCCTGGCAGGACGCGACCGTCTTCGACGCCGTCGTGCTGTCGCTCGGCGTCGATTTCTACACGTCCGCTTTCATCGATCTCGACCCGAAGGCGCTCGGCGGCGACAAGATGAAGGAAGCCTTCAACCGCATGACGACTCTGCGCGCCTATGTCGATCCCAACTTCTCGGGCCGCGACTGGAACCTCGCCTCCGCCATGGTCATCGACGGCAAGGCCGGCGTGCAGTTCATGGGCGACTGGGCGAAGGGCGAATTTTCCAAGGCCGGCAAGACGCCGGGCAAGGACTATGTCTGCATGCGCTTCCCCGGCACGCAGGGTGCCGTCACCTTCAACACCGACCAGTTTGTCATGTTCAAGGTCGCCGACGCCAAGGTGCCGGCACAGATGGAGATGGCCATGGCCATCGAAAGTCCTGAATTCCAGTCGGCCTTCAACGTCGTCAAGGGTTCGGCACCGGTGCGCACCGACGTGTCGGACGCAGCCTTCGACGATTGCGGCAAGAAGGCCATCAAGGATGCGGCCGAAGCCGACAAAAAGGGCACGCTTCTCGGCTCCATGGCCCATGGCCATGCCAATCCTGCAGCCGTGAAGAACGCGATCTACGACGTCGTGACCCGTCAGTTCAACGGCGACCTGACGGCCGACGACGCGGTCGCCGAGCTGGTGAGCGCGGTCGAAGCCGCGAAGTAAGGGCTTGAGGAGCTGCGGGCCTTTGTCCGCAGCTCCGGCCTTCGCAACATCCGATACATGAAAACGGCCGGGAGACCGGGGGCGCCAGAGGGCCTGCCATGATGGCGGGGCCAGGGCTTGTGCCTCCTGTCGTCACGGCGAGGGGAACGAAGCCATGCAGAGCCGCAGCTTCCTACAGGACCAGTTGCCGAAAATCGTGCTCGCGCCGAGTTTCCTGGTCATCGTCATTTTCGTCTACGGCTTCATCGCCTATACCGGGTTCCTGTCGATCACCGACAGCAAGATGCTGCCGTCCACCAACATCGTGGGCCTGTCGAACTACAGCAAGCTCTGGGCCCTGCCGCACTGGTGGCGGGCTATCACCAATCTGGCGATCTTCGCCTCGCTCTACATCCTCATCTGCTCGGTGCTCGGCCTGTTCCTGGCGATCATGCTCGACCAGAAGATCCGCGGCGAAGGTTTCCTGCGGCCGATCTACCTGTACCCGATGGCGCTCTCCTTCATCGTCACGGGCACCGCCTGGAAGTGGATCCTCGATCCCGGCATCGGCATCGAGAACACCATGCATCTCTGGGGCTGGGAGACCTTTGCCTTCACCTGGATCAAGGACAGCAAGATGGCGATCTACTGCGTCGTGCTCGCCGCCGTCTGGCAGTCCTCGGGCTTCATCATGGCGATGTTCCTCGCCGGCCTGCGTGGTGTCGACAACGAGATGATCAAGGCCGCTCAGATCGACGGCGCGGGCACGGTGACGATCTATCGCCGGATCATCATTCCCCTGATGCGGCCGGTCTTCCTGTCGGCCTTCGTCGTGCTCGCCCATCTCGCCATCAAGGCCTACGACCTGATCGTCGCGCTGACCGGCGGGGGGCCGGGGCAGGCGACCGAACTGCCGGCCACCTTCATGTATTCCTACACCTTCACCCGCAATCAGATGGGCATCGGCGCGTCCTCCGCCATTATCATGCTGGTCATGATCTTCTCGATCATCGTTCCCTATCTCTATTCCGAAATCCGTGGAGGAAAACGCTGATGAGCGGCGCAGCCAATCCGCAGAACGCGATGTCGCACAGCCTTCTCACCCGGGCCCTGATCTATACCGCGCTGATCTTCTTTGCGATGTTCTACCTCATGCCGCTCTACGTCATGGTGGTGAACTCGCTGAAGCCGCTGGAGGAAATCCGCCA
This sequence comes from Rhizobium sp. PP-F2F-G48, assembly GCF_004342335.1. Taxonomy (NCBI): domain Bacteria; kingdom Pseudomonadati; phylum Pseudomonadota; class Alphaproteobacteria; order Hyphomicrobiales; family Rhizobiaceae; genus Rhizobium; species Rhizobium sp. PP-F2F-G48. The sequence continues at coordinate 47,543 of NZ_SLVH01000015.1, forward strand.
AGGCGGGATGGTCAACCTGCCCGAGGTCTGGACCGTGGAGCCATGGCTGTCGGCCTGGTCGACCGCTCAGATCGGCATCCAGCCGACGGGGCTCAAGCCCTTTTTCATCAACTCCATCCTCATGGTCATTCCTGCCGTCGCCATCTCCACCGTTGTCGGGGCGCTCAATGGCTATGTGCTGACCAAATGGCACTTCCGCGGGTCGAACATCGTCTTCGGCATGCTGCTTCTGTCCTGCTTCATCCCGTTCCAGATCGTGCTCATCCCCACCGCCCGCATTCTTGGCATGCTGGGCCTTGCCGGCTCCATTCCCGGGCTCGTGCTGGTGCATGTCGTCTACGGCCTCGGCTTCACCACGCTCTACTTCCGCAATTACTACGAGGCCTTTCCGACCGAACTCGTGCGGGCGGCGCAGATCGACGGCGCGACGTTCTTTCAGATCTTCCGCCGCATCCTGCTGCCGTCGTCCGGGCCGATCATCGTCGTCTCCGTCATCTGGCAGTTCACCAATATCTGGAACGACTTCCTGTTCGGCGCCTCGTTCGCCGGCGCCAATTCGACGCCGATGACGGTCGCGCTCAACAACCTCGTGCAGTCGTCCACGGGCGTGAAGGAATACAACGTTCACTTTGCCGGCGCGATCCTCGCCGCCCTGCCCACCCTCATCGTCTACATCGTTTCGGGTCGCTACTTCGTGCGTGGCCTGATGTCCGGCGCCGTGAAAGGCTAATCGTCATGTCGTTTCTCAAAATCTCGCATCTGCGCAAATCCTATGGCGCGCTGGAAATCCTGAAGGACATCAATATCGAGATCGAGGAAGGCGGCTTTCTCGTGCTGGTCGGCCCATCCGGCTGCGGCAAGTCCACGCTGCTGAACACGATCGCCGGACTGGAGCCGATCACCTCAGGCGAGATCGCCATCAAGGGCCGCTCGATTGCGGGTCTGCCGCCGTCGCAGCGCGACATCGCCATGGTGTTCCAGAGCTACGCGCTCTATCCAAACATGACGGTGGCGGGCAACATCGCCTTCGGCATGGAGATCCGCAAGGTGCCGAAGGATGTGCGCGAGAAGGCGATCAAGGAGGTCTCCGATATCCTCCAGATCGGCCATCTGCTCGATCGCAAGCCGAGCCAGCTCTCCGGTGGCCAGCGCCAGCGTGTCGCGATGGGGCGCGCCCTCGTGCGCAATCCGCAGGTCTTCCTGTTCGACGAGCCATTGTCCAACCTCGACGCCAAGCTGCGCGTCGATATGCGCACCGAGATCAAGCGGCTGCACCAGCGCCTGAAAACCACCATCGTCTACGTTACCCACGATCAGATCGAGGCGATGACGCTGGCCACCAAGATCGCGGTGCTGAAGGACGGCGTGTTGCAGCAGTTCGGCTCGCCGGCCGAGATCTACAACAATCCGGCCAATATGTTCGTCGCCGACTTCATGGGCTCTCCCGCCATGAATCTGCTCTCGGCAACCGTGGAGAAGGATGCGGCCGGCCTTTCCGTCTCGCTCGCCCGTCCGAACGGCGCGCTGGTGAAACTGCCAGTGGCGGCAGGGCAGCAGCAGCTGGAGGCCCATCTCGGCCGCCAGATCGTCTTTGGCATCCGGCCCGAGGCGCTGACCGACATCGACGGCGCCGACCGCAATGCGCGCACGGTCGCGGAGGGCGACTGCCTGATAGAGGTCGTCGAGCCGGCCGGCGCCGATACCTTCGCGGTCACGAGGCTTGGCGGCAAGGAAGTGGTGGCGCGCCTGCGGGCCGATGCGAGAATCCAGGCCGGCCAGACCGCAAGGCTCGCCTTCAACCTCGACAAGGCCGTCTATTTCGACCCCCAAAGCCAGCAGCGCATCGCGTGACCGGGGAAGCGAGATGAGCAGGACCCCCGACATCGTCATCATCGGCTCCGGCATCGGCGGGGCGACGCTGGCCGCCGGGCTTGCCGCCTCGGGCAGCGAGATTCTGATCCTGGAGGCCGGCGAGCACATTGCCGACACGCCTGTGAACCGCGACCAGCGCGCGATCTTCCAGCGGGGGCATTTCCGCCCGAAGGAGACATGGTACGAATGGCAGGGCCAAGGCCAGAGGGAGCACAGGGGATTCAACCCGGGCAACTACTACAATGTCGGCGGCAACTCGAAGTTCTATGGAGCGGTACTGTCGCGCTATCGGCGAGAGGATTTCGACGAGATGCAGCATCAGGAAGGCGTCTCTCCAGCCTGGCCGTTTCCCTACGCCGAGCTTGAGCCCTGGTATGGGGCGGCCGAGCGGATGTATCAGGTCCGAGGCGCGCTGGGAGATGATCCGACCGAGCCGGGGCATTCCACACCTTACGCCTTTCCTCCGGTGCCGGACGAACCGGCTATTGCCGACGTCCGGTCGCGGCTGAAGCAGAGAGGACTCCACCCGTTTTCCCTGCCGCTCGGCATCGATATCGACCGCTGGCTTGCCAAAGGGCGAACGCCCTGGGATGCCCATCCGAATTCCAACGATGGCAAGATGGATGCCGAAAGTGCAGCCCTTGCGGTCGCGCTCGCCTTTCCCAACGTCACGCTGCAGACGGGCGCGATCGTAAAGCTGCTCGAAACGAATGCCTCCGGCAACCGCATCGAGCGTGTCGTCTACTCCACGGCTGATGACACACGCAGCGTCTCGCCGAAGCTCGTGGTGCTTGCCGCCGGTGCAGTTCAGTCGGCCGTCCTCCTGCTGCGCTCGGCCAATGCGCGTTTTTCAACGGGTCTTGCCAACAGCTCGGACCAGGTCGGGCGCAACTTCATGAACCACAATTCTTCCGCCGTCTTGGCACTGTCGCCGCGCTACCGCAACACGTCGGTTTATCAGAAGACGTTCGCCTTCAACGACTTCTACCTGTCGGACGGCGCGGGCGGGCCGCCGCTCGGCAATGTTCAGCTTCTCGGCCGGGTGTCCGGCGCGATCCTCAAAAGCAGCCTTCCGCTCATCCCCGAGCGATTGCTCGACCGGATGTCGGCGCATGCAATCGATTTCTACGCCATGAGCGAGGATATCCCGCATCCCGAAAGCCGGGTCATGGTCGATGGCGAGCGGATCGTGCTCAAATGGCACCGTACCAACTGGAACGCGCATCTGGCCCTGGTCGCAAAGCTCAAGGTCGTTCTCCGCTCGATCGGTTTTCCGATCGTGCTCTCCAAGCCATTCGACAAGCGCACCCCGTCCCATCAGTGCGGCACGGTGCGCATCGGCAACGACCCCGCGACCGCGCCGCTCGACCCCTTCTGCCGCGCCTATGACCACGACAACCTGTTCGTCGTCGATGCGAGCTGCCTGCCGACCTCGGCTGCCGTCAATCCGGCGCTGACGGTCGCGGCCCAGGCCTTGCGGGTGGCGGATCATATCGTCTCGAAGGACCTGCAACGATGAGCGAGCGAGGACAAAGACCGGTAGCGGTGGTGACGGGCGGGCGACGGGGGATCGGCTTCGGTATCGCTTCGCACCTGGCTGCTGCTGGCTACGACATCGTCGTCACGGGCATCGGCGGCCCCGGAACGGCCGAGGACGCGCTGGCGGAGCTGCGCGCGGGTGGGAAGATCGACGTCCTCTACCTCAAGGCGGACATCTGCGATGTCGCCGGGCACGGAGCGACCGTCGATGCCATCTTGACCCGGTTCGGCCGCATCGACTGCCTCGTCAACAATGCGGGCATGGCCTCCGTGGTGCGTGGCGATTTCCTCGACCTTTCGCCCGACAATTACGACCTGATCCTGGCAACCAACCTCAAGGGCACGGTGTTCTTCACGCAGGCCGTGGTGAAAGCGATGCTGGCGACCGCGCCCGACCATCCCCGGTCGATCGTCAACATCACCTCGGTCTCGGCGGAGGCAAGTTCGCCCGAGCGCCTCGACTACTGCATCAGTAAGGCCGGTCTTGCCGCCTTCTCGCAGGGGCTCGCTTTGCGGCTTGCGGCCGAGGAAATTGCTGTGTTCGAGGTGCGGCCCGGCATCGTGCGGACCGACATGACGGCCGGCGTCACCTCCAAATACGATGCCCTGATCGCCGGGGGACTGGTACCCATGCGGCGCTGGGGGGAGGCAGGCGATATCGGCGCCATCTGCGCAGCGCTCGCTTCGGGCAGCTTCGCCTTTGCAACCGGGACCGTGATCGATGCCGATGGCGGCCTGTCGATCCCGCGTCTTTGACAGGAATGGATATCATGCGCTTCGACTATATCATCACTGGGGCAGGCCCCGCCGGATGCGTTCTCGCCAACAGGCTGAGCGAAGATCCCGATGTCGCCGTGCTGCTTCTGGAAGCCGGCGGCGGAGACTGGAACCCGCTCTTCCACATGCCGGCCGGCTTTGCCAAGATGACGAAGGGCGTGGCCAGCTGGGGCTGGGAGACCGTGCCGCAGAAGCACATGAACGGTCGTGTCCTGCGCTACACGCAGGCCAAGGTCATCGGCGGCGGCTCCTCCATCAACGCGCAGCTCTATACCCGTGGGAACGCCGCCGACTACGATCTCTGGGCAAGCGAAGACGGCTGCGAGGGCTGGGACTACCGTTCAGTGCTGCCCTATTTCAAGCGGGCGGAGGACAATCAGCGCTTTGCCGACGACTATCATGCCTATGGCGGGCCGCTCGGCGTATCCATGCCGGTGTCGGCGCTGCCGATCTGCGACGCCTATATCCGGGCGGGGCAGGAGCTGGGCATTCCTTACAATCCAGATTTTAACGGGCGCCAGCAGGCAGGAGTCGGCTTCTACCAGCTGACGCAGCGTAACCGCCGCCGCTCGTCTGCGTCTCTCGCCTATATTTCGCCGATCAAGCACCGGAAAAACCTGACGATCCGCATGGGTGCCCGCGTGTCGCGCATCGTGCTGGAGGGTAAGACGGCTGTCGGCGTCGAGATCGCCACCAGCCGGGGCAGCGAGATCGTGCGCTGCGAGCGCGAGGTGCTGGTGACGTCGGGTGCCATCGGCTCCCCGAAGCTCCTGCTGCAGTCGGGCATCGGCCCGGCCGATCACCTGACGTCGGTCGGCGTTCCCGTCGCGCACGACCTGCCCGGCGTCGGCGGCAATCTTCAGGACCATCTCGACCTGTTCGTCATCGCCGAATGCACCGGCGATCACACCTATGACGGCGTCGCGAAACTGCATCGCACGCTCTGGGCGGGCCTCGAATATGTGTTGTTCCGCTCGGGCCCGGTCGCCTCATCACTCTTTGAGACCGGCGGCTTCTGGTATGCGGACCCGGATGCGCGCTCGCCTGATATCCAGTTCCATCTGGGCCTCGGCTCGGGCATCGAGGCGGGCGTAGAAAAACTGAAGAATGCCGGGGTGACGCTGAATTCGGCCTATCTGCATCCGGGGTCGCGCGGCACAGTGCGGCTCTCCGCGTCGGATCCCGCCGCCGCCCCGCTCATCGACCCCAACTATTGGTCGGACCCGCATGACCGGAAAATGTCGCTTGAGGGGCTGCGGATCGCCCGCGAGATCTTCGAACAAGCGGCATTGAAGCCCTATATTCTGGCCGAGCGCCTGCCTGGACCGAAGGTACACACGGAAGCCGAGCTCTTTGACTATGGCTGCGCGAACGCCAAAACCGACCACCACCCGGTCGGCACCTGCCGGATGGGCACCGGCGCGGATGCGGTCGTCGGACTCGATCTGCGCGTGCGGGGGCTGCAGGGTTTGCGCGTCTGCGACAGCTCCGTCATGCCGCGCGTGCCCTCCTGCAACACCAACGCCCCGACGATCATGGTCGGCGAAAAAGGCGCCGACATCATCCGCGGCCTCGATCCCCTGCCGGCAACGATCTTCGCCGACGAGCGCAACGACCAGCGGCCCCGGACTCGCGCTCATGTGCGCTGAGGCGACGCTGCTGCTTTGCATTCCGTCACCGGCTTTGCCACAAAAGGTGTCGCCATGCCCAGGAGGGTCGGACCCTGATGCCACTTGAGAACCCGCGCGCATTCCTC
>NZ_SLVH01000016.1:0-41773 GCF_004342335.1 Rhizobium sp. PP-F2F-G48
ACCTCAATAGGGGAAATGATTGTAGCGCATGACATAAGGCATGGACATAAAGCCAATCACCAAATCAGGGCAGACGGCCTTCGGCGGAGGCATACCTGATAACAGACCTGCCAGCGCGTCCAGCAGACTTCGCCGGCCCTGAGCCACGACGATCCCGTGCTCGAGCAGGATGCTGCGAATCTGGTTCATTAATGAGGTGCGCTGTCCGACAAGCTGGTCACGGACGCGATGCAGAACTGTACGTCGACTTGCGCCTCCGTCTTAGTGCCACAAACCGCATCGTCGGCAGTGTCGCAGCCTCGGCGATCGCTTCGGCGTCGCGATCGTCGTTCTTCTGCGACTTGACGTAGGGCCGGACATACTCGGGCGACATCAGCCGTACCTCATGACCCTGAGCGACCAGAAGGCGCCCCAGATGATGTGCTCCGCAGCATGCCTCCATAGCGACCACGCAGCCAGGCAGCTTCGCCGCCAGAGCGATCACGCCCTCCCGCCGCGTCCGGCGGCGTAATAGACTCCGCCCGGCCTGATCCAGACCAACCACGCTGCAGCTGTTCTTGCCCAAATCAACACCAAGAATCTGAATGTCCTTCATGCCACCCTCCTGTTGCGACCCGATCAGCATGGAGGAGAGGGGCGGGCCATTCCATAAAGGGGGGCTCACCGACGCGCTCTTGGCCGCTCGCGGGGCGGGTTCACCAGTAAGCTTCACTGCCTGGCTGATGCTCTCGGACGACCGCTCGCCTTCCATCTGACGGTCGGCGAGGCCGCAGATTGCAAAACCTATGACGCCCTGATCGGCCTGCCCGAGCGCGCACCTGACGCTTTGCCCGCCGACAAGGGCTACGACGTCGACGCAATCCGTGCCGACATTCCTGGCCGATCAAACCGCCGCGTGAAAAATCGAGCATAATCGAGCGCTCTACAAGCAGCGCAATCGCATCGAGCGCATGTTTGGACAGCTCAAGATCAACCGCGCCATCGCTACTCGATACGATCATCTGGCCAACAGCTTCCTCGGAATGGTCCATCTCGCCACCGCCAGATACTGGCTCAAATTTGTCTACGCCGCCTAGTGCCAATGATCGTAGTCTCTTCCGCCAGGCGGTGAATCTTCTATCTTAATCCCTCATGAAATGGGCAAACGAGTACTGATAGCCAGAATAAGGCAGCTCATCCAGCAGTTGTCTTGCTGTACCTCCCGGATCGAACGCGATCCTGCTTTCCACGTCCAACATCATCACTTTTCTGAGGGCCTTCTCAAAGGGAGCCCAATTTGGAATCGTATGATTGTTGGGAGTTCCGTGCCGTGCGAAAGAAGCCCAGCACGCCATCATGCGTTTGGTCATCGGACCCAGATCATTTGACGTGCCCAGCATGGCGGAAGCGGACGTTGTCGTTCCGAAGATAAAGGGCACTTCGCCTGTATGAGGCGTACCTAGCTGTCCGTTTCCGAAAGGTGCCTCGTAACAGAAATTGTAAAAATAAACTGGCGCGCCTTTCCTCGCCGCATGAAGCTCGGCAATTCTCAGTGAATTACGCCTATATTGAAAATCTGAAGTTACGGCGACCAAAATGCCGATGGGCTTGAGTGACGGAAATACCGATTGATAGCCTTCAATGATCCGATCGACCTGCCCGGCCTCAACTTTCAGATAGCGGGCCAAGCGGCGCCGTACATCGGAAATGTTCAGTGATGAATTGCTGGGATCCATATTCAGATGATAGGTTGTCTCGGTATTCACGCATCCGATCAAAAGAGGCACTTCAGATGAGATTGTCGGGGCGTTTGGAGCATAAAGCTGGTCGGTAAAATTACGGCCATCGATGACGCTGCGGAATTGCCCGCCAGCAGCTTTGACAGCTGGAATGATAGTCTCCATCGGGATTTTCTGCAGTTCTTCGCCATCAAGTTTCGCTCGGCCAAGGGCTTTCGCAAGACTTGCGGAGTGACGAACAGCTTCCTCTTGGTCGCAGATCGTCATTCCACCAGCGGTGCTTTGGATGATCGCCTTGTGAAACAGACCAGAAGCCGCGGGCATGGCGAGAAGGGCGACAACTTTCGACGCTCCGCCCGATTGCCCGAATATCGTAATGTTGTTTGGGTCGCCGCCAAACGTTTGCGCGTTATCACGAACCCATTTCAGAGCCGACACTATATCGAGCAGTCCGGCATTGCCGGCGTCAGCAAAACGTTCGTCAGGGTCTGTTAGATAAAGGAACCCGAACGCGTTCAGCCGATGGTTTATCGTTACAACGACGACGTCTTGGTCGCGTGCTAAATTGGTACCGTTGAAGCCTGGTGCGGTTCCTGAGAAGCTGCGCCAGCCGCCACCATGGATCCAAAACATGACGGGACGTTTTCCGTCATCAACTCCCGGCGTGAAGACGTTCAGAAACAAACAATCCTCACTGATCGTCTGAATCTCGGAATACCAGGAATAAATAGGGTCGGTATTTTCCGGCACGGGTGATTGAGGTGCTGATGGACCCCAATCCAGTGCATTGCGGACGCCAGACCACTTCTGGGGGGGGCGCGTAGGCAAAAAGCGATTACCTCCGGCTGTTGTTTCTCCGTATCTTATTCCCTTGAAGATGCAGCAGCCATCCTTGGCGCTGCCTCGCACTTTCCCCTCGGTAGTCTCGGCAATAACTGAGAGATCGTGCGTTGCTGATGACGTGAGTTCATTGCTCATGCGGCGCCGCCGTTACTTTCTATTGAATGACGATGCAAAGTTCACGGCGACGGTCTCGATTGACCGCCGCCGTTTTGTTTCAGCTACTAGACGGCGAACGGATCGCGGTCGGCGTTCGAAAAATCGACCATGATGTTTTTCACGCTGGTGAATTCGTCGAGCGCCACGTCGCCGCGTTCACGTCCGAAACCGCTGTCCTTCACGCCGCCGAACGGCGCCTGCGCGGCGCTGACGCGATAGGTGTTGATCCAGACCACGCCCGTGTCAATCTCGCGCGACACGCGCAACGCCCTTGAGATGTTTGTTGTCCAAACGCCGGCGGCAAGGCCGAAACGGGTCGTGTTGCTGATCTCGATCGCCTCTTCCTCGGTGTCGAACGGGATGATCGACAGGACCGGTCCGAAAACCTCCTCTTGGGCGATCGACATGTCGTTCTGGACATCGACGAAAATGGTCGGCTCAACGAACAGGCCCTTGGCGAGTTCGGCTCCGCCGGCCCTGCCGCCGCCGGCGGCGAGGCTGGCGCCTTCGCCCTTGGCCTTGTCGATCATCTGCAGGATGCGGCGGAACTGCGGCTCGTTGGCCACCGTTCCCATCTCGGTCGCTTTGTCGACCGGATTGCCAAGCTTGATCTTCTTGGCGCGCTCGACAAGCTTGTCGACGACCTCGGCATAGACCGGCCGCTGGACCAGCAGGCGCGATCCGGCGATACAGGTCTGGCCGGTGGCGGCAAAGATGCCGGCCAGCGCTCCGTTGACGGCCTTGGGAAGATCGGCGTCGTCAAAGATGATGTTGGGCGATTTTCCGCCAAGCTCAAGCGTCACGGGCACTAGATTGCGCCCGGCATTCGCGGCGATCTCGGCACCGACGCCCGGACTGCCGGTGAAGCTGACGCGGTTGATGCGGCCGCTGTTGAGGAGCGCCTTGCCGACCCGCGCATCGCCGGTGACGACGTTGACGACACCGGCCGGGAAGCCGGCCATCTCGACCATCCTGGCGAATTCGAGCGTGCTTGCCGAGGCATGTTCCGACGGCTTGATGACGACGCAATTGCCGGCGGCGAGAGCCGGCGCAAGCTTATTCGACAGGAGCACCATCGGTGAATTCCAGGCCGTGACGAGGACGACGACGCCGAGCGGTTCGCGTACGGTGTAATCGAGCACGTCGCGCTGGTCGAGCGGGATGGACTTGCCCCAGAGCTTGTCGGCGAAGCCGGCGTGGAACCTATACTGCCGGGCGCAGAAAGTCATCTGGTGGCGGGTTTCGCGGATGATCTTGCCGTTGTCGGTGCTCTCCAGGTTGCCCATTCTCTCGGCATCGTCGGCTAGCAGGTCGGCGAGCTTGTTGAGCAGCCGGCCACGCTCCAGTCCGGAGGTCTTGCGCCATGTCCCGAAGGCCTTGCGCGCCGCTACGATCGCGTCGGCGACCTGTTCTTCGCTCGCCTGCGGGATCGAGGCCCATTCTTCCTGCGTGTAGGGATTTATGGCGGGGAACCTCTCCTGCTGACTGCTCTCGATCCAGCGGCCGCCAATGAACAGGCTATATTTGTTCTGCATTCTGATCCTCATCTGCGTGGAGGGGCCGCGACGTATCCGCCCGATCGGGTGCGGGCTGGCGTGTGATTCGAGCATGAGCTGTGCGTAAGCTATAGACGTACTTTGACCGACCCCGTACCCGAGTCTGCACGCCTCGCCGCGAAGGCTGCCTTTGCTACCGCTACCGCAGTCATTGCGCGGGGCCACCCAGCGTAGAATGCAAGGTGCGTGATTGTCTCAGAGATCTCCGTGGGGCTCAGACCGTTTTCGAGACCACGATCAATATGGAAACGCAGCTGGTCGGCATCACCGTTCGCGACCAAGGTCGTGATCGTCGTAAGGCTGCGGTCGCGCGGCGACAACTCGGCGCCCCGCCAGACCTCACCGAAGAGGACATCATTGGTGTACGCAGCAAGCGCAGGCGCGATACTACCGATATCAGCCTCTAGCGCAGCGGCGCGAGCAGCTTCGGCATCCTCGTCCAAGTCGATTTTCTGGTCGATGAGCCCGGCGAGCTGGTCGGTCGAGATGCTGCGCTTATCAAAGACCTCCCTAGCGACACCGACCGCCGAATTGGCCCGCGGCCAACCAGCGTAGAAGGCTTGGTGCGTGATAATGCCGGCAATCTGTCCGGCGGTCATCCCATTATCCAAAGCCCGGTTAAGATGTCCGGTCAGCTGAGTGGTCTGTCCAGTCGCGATCAGTGCCGTGATGGTGACGAGGCTGCGATCGCGTTTGACGAGCTCCGAGCGTTCCCAGTTATCTGCAAATAGAATGCGGTCGGTGTAGTCGCCGAGACCGGGCGTGGTCTGATGGACAATGTCTGGCGCCACGCGGGGCACCTGTCGACGCTCTTGGGCTTCGGCGCTGGCTCCACCGGAAAGCAAGGACATTGGGGCTACAGGCAATTTCATCAGGATCCCTCCAAGCGGCGGCCATCGCCTTGGCACGAGTATATCTGGGAATGACAGCCGGAGATGGTTAGCGTGTGACGCTTAAATCAAAGCGCGGTTTCGCCGGAAGTGTGAGAGCCTCAACATATCGCCTAGCTTTTACAGCGACTGTCGTTGAAGATCGATGCCGGCCGTTCTTCAGTGATGCGCAACGTGCGTCTCTTTAGGCCAGGCCGTCTGTTTGAATGACGCCTTTGGCATTCTGCCAGCGCAGCACGTATTTCTCGATCAGCTTCAGCGTGGTGAGGAACGCAAAGCTGATCGCCATCAAGACGAGCAATCCGGCGAACACCGCTGAGGTGTTGAAGAACGATGTCGCTTCCTTGATGCGGTAGCCGACACCAGATTCTGCCGCCACGAACTCGCCGACGATGGCGCCGATCAGCGCGTAGGGCAGACCAATCCGGATACCGGTAAACACCCACACCGCGGCATAGGGAATCGCGATCTTGGTCCAGATCGCCCACCGGTCGGCACCCATCAGCTGGGCGTTTTCCACCAGATCGCGATCGACCTGTCGCACGCCCTGATAGGTGGTGAAGAACACCATGAAGAACACCAGCATTCCGGCAAACATCACCTTGTTGAACACGCCGATCCCGAACCACAGCACGAACAACGGCGCCAGTGCGATCTTCGGGATCGTATAGATCGACAGGATGAATGGTTCGAACAGATTGCCCATCCGGCGCACCCAGCCGAGGAAGAAGCCGACCAGGCCGCCGACGCCGCTGCCTATCACGAAACCCAGACCCGCTTCCATCAGCGTGATTTTCAGATCGGAAGCAAGCAAGCCCGAGGCACCCCAGCGGTAAAGCTCAAGCGCAATCGCACTTGGGTTGCTGGTCCAGAAGTCGGTCTTGAAGACGCGGGCTGTCACCTCCCACAGCGTCAGCGTGAAAACGGTAATGCCGATTTGGATTAGCGTGTCCGGCGACACATAGCGTGTCCAGGCTCCGGGCTCCTGCGAGACCGACCCGGCTGTCGAGGACTTCGCAACGTTGTTGTCGGTAATGACCATTCCAGCCTCCTTAATGAACGTCCAACGCAGCCCAGAGCTGCTTGAAATACTCTCCGAACGCCGGATCTGTCTGGATGCCGATGACATCGCGCGGACGAGGCAAATCGATGTCCAGCACCAGCTTCGGCCGTCCGGGCCGCTTCGAAAACACGATTACACGATCGGCCAGCGTGATCGCCTCCTGAAGGTCGTGCGTCACGAAAAGGAACGTGGCGCCCGTCTCCTGCCACAGCTTGAGAACCTCATCATGCATCTTCAGACGCAGCTGCGCGTCGAGGCTGCCGAACGGCTCATCCATGAGATAGATGTCGGGGCTATAGGCGAGCGTCCGGGCAATCATGACGCGCTGCAGCATGCCGCCCGAAAGCTGCTTCGGATAAGCCTTTTCGAAGCCCTTCAGGCCAACCTTCTCGATCGCTTCCGTTACCCGCTTCTCGATATCGGCCTTTGGATATTTCCGGAACTCGAGCGGCAGCCGGATATTGGCCTCAACGGTGCGCCACGGAAGGCAGAAATTCTTCTGCGTGATGTAACCGACGTCAGGATTGAGCGCGTCGACCACTTTGCCCTTGTAACGCACCTCGCCTTCGGCGGGCTTGAGTGTTCCGGCGATCATGTTCAGAAGCGTGGACTTGCCACAGCCCGACGGACCGACAATTGCCAGAAACTCGCCCCGGCGAACGCTGAGGCTCGTCGGCCCCATCGCATGCAGATTTGCAAACCGAGCCACGACGCCGTCGAATTCGATCACCGTCTCGCGAGCCGCGTCGCCGACCCCCGGCGATCTTTGCACCATATTCATAGCCATCACACCTCGATCAAAAAAGGAGCCAGCGCGCCGACCTTGGCGCCGCTGGTATAGGGAACGCCCTGCATTTCGAAAGCGTCTTGAAAAGAGTCTTCATGACATTCCCGATGTTGATTCTCCTAACGTTGAAGAGCCTTTCGCGTCGATCTGAGTGAGCCGCGATGGTCACACTCATCGGCACAAAAGTCTTGTATTTGAACTCGACATCTTCCCACTTGATCCCGAGGATCGCAGAGCCGTGCGGGGCATACACCGTCGCAGAGAACACCCGGCCATCATGCGGCGTGATCGTCACGATCCCACCTTGCTTGTACTTTTCGACATCCCGTCGGAGGCGGCGCGATTTCAACAGTGTCGAGCAGGCTGCGAATAATGGGATCGGCCAGCTTCTTCGAGGTCAGTGTCACAGAGAAAAGCGCGATAAACGCCGATTGAGACCAGCAAGGACTACAGCGCCAAGCGCATGAAGGTAGATACGTCACTATCAATACGCAAAGGACTCGCCGCCGCTCAGAAAGTCACGAGCCAACAACGCTTCACCGCCTTACGTTCTCAGGCGCAGTATCACGGTTCAATCACCAGGCTCGCCGGATCTATCTTGCTGGCATCGAGATCGACACCACTTGCCTTTATGTAAGCGATCTCGTGCGCCATATCCTCCTTCGTCAAGGGTTTGGTCGCAAACGCCGGTGAATCCGTTTTGAATACCGTGTCGATCGTTGCGGGATCGACATTGGAGAAAACTCGCCGCATTGCGGACCTGACATCGTCCGGGCGCTCCTTGAATGCTTTCGCGAGATCGTCAAACACCGCACACGTACGTTTGCTCGTATCCCTATTTGCTTCGACGAACGTGCGAGTGGAGAAAAGTGCAGAGCCGTTGGCTGGTAAAGCGGCGGCGCCCGTCGAGTAGTCTCCATTCGGTCCGTTAAGCCAGACTACGGCATCGCCCTTCATGACGTTTTGCGTATAGAACGGAGCAGAAGCTGTATAGCCTTGGATCGCTCCGCTTTGCAATGCCGCGGACATTGCGTCCTGACCCATATAAGTAAACCGGATTTTGGTGCCGTAGGCTTCGGTCAGCAGCTTCGGCCCCATCGTGAAATTGGATGTCGCACTAGGGGACGCCAGAAGAAGTCCATTGAGAGCTTTGGCACGATCGACTACGGGGGCTGTCGGCGATACGCCGAGCTTTTCGACAGTCGCCTTGGATAGGACGGTAACTCCGCTGAAGCCCCTGTAAAGTGCACAGAGCGCAACGAGATTTTGCCCCCGAGCGTTTGCGTATATTACATCCGTCGGCCCGCCCGCCACATAATTAAGCGACCCGGAAATCAGGCCTGCCGTTGCGGTGGTGCTGGTTTCCATGGATGTGATCGTCACCTCGAGGCCGTGCTTTTCGAAAAGCCCCAGTTCCTTGGCGAGCTTGGGGCCGGCGACAGCTATGCTGCTTGAACTGAGGCCGATTGAAATCTTCTTCAGGTCCGCAGCATGGGCGCTCGCTGTCAAAAGCGATAAGGCCGCCGCATAAGCGGCACTGCGCGCTAAGATCGTCATAGTTTCCTCCCAAAAACCAATTCCCATCATATGGAATATATTTAACAGATACTGGTGCTACGTCAATGCCTAATCGAACGATCATTCATTTCACCGCAGATCTCGACAGCGCTTTCTCTCGCCGGGCAATTACCGCCGAATCGTTCATGTAATCCATGCGTCGACCGGGTTTTGCGACCCCTCAGCTGATAGCCATTTTTGTCACTGTTGGTTTTTGACGACCGGCTGCACATGCTGGCCCTGGCGCTCCTTGACGTAAGCCAGAATATCACCGAGCCGCTTGTTCTAGCAAAGGCCCAGGCCGTTATAAGCTGAGCCTGCTAACGTGGAATTCACGCTCAATGGCTTCCCGATGATCGGGATGTGCGATCGAAATCATTCGAGGTATCCGCTGGTTCAAGGTCAGACCGCGTAGATCCGCGATTCCGTATTCCGTGACGATCACGCAGGACTCGGCGCGCGCCACTGAAACCGGGCTCGTCAGGCGTGGTACGATCCGGCTGCGCGCGCCTGCGGTAGATGGCAGGGCAACGATCGGCACGCCGCCTTCGCTGAAGCCTGCAGCGCGAAGGAAATCGATAATCCCGCCAACGGCACCGACATAGCGTCCGCCAGCCGATTCGGAGTTGATCTGCCCCGTCAAATCAACCTCCACGGCGCTATTCAGCGCGACCAGCTGGCGGATTTGTGCAAGAATTTCCGGCGCATGGGTATATTCGGTGCCACGCAGTTCGAGTGCCGGATTCAGGTGGGCGAACCGGCGCACCGCGGCGCCACCCATCAATACTCCAGCGACCGATAGACCTGCATTGATGCTCTTGCGACTGTTGGTGATGACGCCCTCGTCATGAAGCGCGACAAGGCCATCGCCAATGCTGCCGGTGTGGATGCCAAGATCACGCCGATCACGCAACTGCGCAAGCGCAGCATCTGGAATGGCGCCGATGCCGGTCTGCAATGTCGCGCCGTCGTCCACGAGCGATGCGACGTGTCTACCAATCGCCTCGTCGATAGGCGAGAGGCTCATGGGCTTGTCGGAGGGCTGCGGGCTGTCCGAATCGATCAGCAAGCCGAAATCATCGCGTGTCAGATAGGGTCCGCCAAAGGTCCAGGGAGCGTCCGGATGAACCTCGCCGATTACGACGCGCGCATTGGCTAAGGCTTCGACAAGATATTCGCGGGCCATGCCGAGACTGTAGAGTCCCTGAACGTCAGGCGGCGAAACTTGAAGCAGAAGGACGTCGATGCGCAACGCGCCGCTACGGATCAAATGCGGGAGGCGCGAATAGTGAACCGGCAAAATGTCGAGGACACCCGCATTTGCAAGAGCGCGCGTGGTACCGCCCGCGCCATAGCCGATGAAATCGAAATGATCGGCATGCTCCGGAAGAAGTTGCCCCGACAAGCCGATCCCGACGAAAATCCGAATTCGGCCGAACTCCGACCGCTGCTCGACGAGGTTGCGGATCAGAGTGCGGGGTTCTGCATGTGACTGTCCCCACATGACCGTATCGCCATGACGTAAATGGCGCGAAAGATCGATACTGGTCATCGGGAATATCCTGCAGCCATGTTTACGCCCTTTCGAACACGGCTGCCATTCCCTGGCCACCACCGATGCACATCGTTTCCAACCCGTAGCGCACGTTGCGGCGTTTCATTTCACGAACCAGCGTAGTCATCATCCGAACCCCGGTCGCACCAATCGGATGTCCAAGCGAAATGCCCGATCCATTGACGTTCAGCTTTTCGCGATCATCCCAGTTCATCGCTTTGAGGCAGGCGAGCACTTGTGCAGCAAACGCTTCATTTATCTCGACAAGGTCCATATCGGACATTTTCAGGCCGGTTTTCTGGAGAACCTTGGCAGTTGCGCCAACGGGGCCAATTCCCATACGCGAGGGATCACAGCCGACGGCCGACCAACCGTTGAGGAAGGCGATGGGGGTTAGGCCCAGAGCTTCCAGCTTGTCCTCTGCGACGATCAGGCATGCAGCCGCCGCGTCGTTCTGCTGCGCAGCATTGCCGGCCGTGACGGAGCCGTTCTTTATAATGGGCCGGAGTTTAGCGAGCGTCTCTGTCGTCGTATCCGGGCGAATACCCTCGTCGCGGTCGAAAGTGATCGGATCGCCCTTCCGCTGAGGTACGAGCAGTGGAACCACTTCTTCGGCAAACCGACCCGATGCCCAGGCCTCCGCTGCGCGCTTGTGGCTTTCGGCGGAAAAGGCATCAGCTTCCTCGCGGGTAATGCCGAAATCTCCGGCCAGATTCTCAGCCGTCTCGATCATGCCCGAGATGACGCCGAACCGTTTGACAGGCTGGGAGCGTTCGCGGCCACGGTCAAGGCGATCGTATAACTGGGTCGTTCCCGCGCGCCGACCCCAACGCATTTCGGTGGTGTAGTATTCGATATTCGACATGCTCTCGACGCCGCCAGCCAGAACGATGTCGCAGGCGCCGGTCTGCACCATCATGGCGGCGGTAACGACGGCCTGGAGACCGCCACCGCAACGCCGGTCGGTCTGAAGGCCAGGCACCTCGATAGGCAGGCCGGCGTCGAGCGCGATCCACCTTCCAACGCAAGGGGTTTCGGAACTGGCGTAGGACTGAGCGAAGACCACGTCGTCGATCAGTGCGGGATCAATGCCGGTCGCCGCAAGGACTGCTTTGGTGACAGTGCTGCCCAGCGTTTCGACGGGGACGGGGCGGAGAGAACCGCCGAACCCGCCAACGGCGGTACGAAGAGGACTTACGATGGCGGCGCGGCGCATGGGCATGACCTTCGGATACAGGGATGGTCGGGAAAGGATCGGGCGAAGGCGCTCAGCACGGATCCCAGGTAAAGACGTCCTGACTGCGATCCAGCGGGAAGAACGAGGATCGCAGCGCCGGGATCGCGTGGTCTCGAACGCTTTCCGGCGTCCAGTCGTCACCGGTATGGACCGAGCGGATCGGTCGGCTCTGGCTCAGCAGAAAAATTTCGTTCTTGCGGACGCAGAAGATCTGGCCGCTGACATCCTTGGCGGCATCCGACCCAAGGAAGACTGCAAGCGGTGCGTTTTTCTCAGGTGTCATCTTCTTCAAGTTTTCGACGCGAGCGATCTGGTCGGGAGTTTCCGTGGGGATGTTCATGGTCATGCGCCCCCAGGCGAAGGGTGCGATGCAGTTCGAGCGAACATTGTAGCGCTTCATATCCAGCGCGATGGATTTCGACAAACCGACCACCCCCATCTTCGCGGCCGCATAGTTTGATTGCGCCAAATTGCCGATCAATCCGGAGGTCGACACCATTTGGATGAACGAGCCCGATCCTTGCTCCCGGAAGATCTCCGCGGCGGCACGACTAACGAAAAACGGACCGTTCAGGTGCACGTTGACGACAGCCAGCCACTCTTCAGGCGACATCTTGTGGAATATGGCGTCGCGCAGAATGCCTGCGTTGTTGACAACGATGTCCAGCCGGCCGAACGTATCTTTCGCCAGAGCGACCATGCGTTGCGCGGCCTGCCATTCGGAAACAGATTCCGTGCTGATAACGGCGTTGCCGCCGAATGCCTCGATTTCAGCCTTCGTCTCCTCAGCCGGACTCGCGGAGCCGCCCTGGCCTGACAGCGAGACACCGATATCGTTGATGACCACCGATGCGCCGGCGCGGGCCATGGCCACCACAATAGCCTTGCCAATACCGCCGCCAGCACCAGTGACCAATGCGACTTTGCCTTCCAAAATTCCTGTCATTTTCGTTGTCCTTTTCGCGTAGCTCAGGGCAGGTCCAGAACCGCCTTCGCCAGGATATTCTTCTGCACCTGAGTGGTGCCGCCATAGATCGTTGATGCGCGGGCATTGAGGAACTGGGTAGGCATCGCAAGATCGTTGCTGCCTCCAAGCGGCTCAAGCCGACCACCGTCTTCAGCCATCAGTTCGAGCCCATATTCGGTGACGCGTTGATAGAGGCTGGTCTGGTTCAATTTGAGAAAGGAAACCTCGGCCCCCAGGCGCTCGCCCCGCCGCAACTTGTCGGAGATGCGGCTGAAAAAGGCTTGGTGGTCCTCAAGCTCCATGCGAAATCCGGCATACTTGTCGATGAAACCGGTATCCTGCAAGATCCCGTAATAGGCGCCCAACCGGCGCAGTTTGGCCAGAGCATTTGATGCCTGCCTCGGACCGCCAAGAAAAATCCGTTCGAAGCCAAGCAGGTTCTTGGCCATTGTCCAACCCTGGTTGACCTCGCCGACGATATTTTCCTTCGGCACCCGCACATCGTCGAAGAAAACTTCAGAAAATTCGTCGTCCAGTTCCAGATTAATGATCGGTCGAATTGTAATCCCCGGCCTGTCGAGCGGGATCAGCAGGAAGCTGATGCCCTCCTGCTTTTTGCCTGATTTGTCCGTGCGCACTAGGCAGAATATCCAGTCAGCATCGCCAGCCAATGTCGTCCAGATCTTCTGGCCGTTCACGACCCACTCGTCGCCGTCGAGCACGGCTTCCGTCCGCAGAGCCGCCAAATCCGAGCCCGCATTCGGTTCGGAATAACCCTGACACCATATATGCTCGCCCGACAGGATCTTCGGCAGGAAATGGGCTTTCTGTTCCTGCGACCCGTAGTTGATCAACAGGGGTCCAAGCAGCATCATCCCGTGATCGGGTGTGCGCGCGGCGCCGAATTTCTCGAACTCCTCGACATAGATGAGCTGTTTGCCGGGATTGAGCCCCATACCGCCATGTTCGCGCGGCCAGTTCGGCGCCAGCCAACCGACGCCCGACAGAATCATGTACCAGGGTTCGGCTTGCTCCCAGTGCAGGCGCTTGGCTGGATGGCGCAGGTCCTGCGGATGGTTTTCGGCGAGAAAGCGTTGCACCAGCGCCCGGAATTCATTGTCCCCGAGGGAGTTGTAATCGTCGCGCCGGAATGCGTCATAGGCTATGGTCATGCGTCCTCTCCCAAGGGCTTCAGATGCGCGAAATTTGCGCGATGCGGCTTAGCGCCACCGAAGGCTTCGCTGGCAACCATCGCCTTGCGCAGGCAGAGGCCAATGTCGTGCTCGTCGGTGAAACCAATGCCGCCATGCAGCTGGACTGCATCGCGCGTTACCTTCATCGCCGCTGTCGAGGCGCGCGCCTTGGCGCGCGAGATTGCTGCGCGGGCGGCAGGCGTCGGACCGTCCGTGTCCCATTGCAATGCAGCCTGCTCGATGCTGGCTGAAAGGACCTCGACCTCGAGCCTCATGTCCACCGCCATGTGCTGCAGGATCTGGAACTGGCCGATTGCCTTGCCGAATTGGACACGTGTCTTCAGGTAAGCGACAGTCATCTCTGTTGCAGTCTGCATGATACCCAGCGAATAGGCGGCCGTTGCCAATGCAGCTTCGGCCAGCGCCGGGACGGGATTGACATCCAGCACCTCGCATCGCGCTCCCTCGAACCGGACCGTGGCAAAGCTACCGCCATCCTGCGTTCCAGCCAATTCCAACTCGACGCCGGACGCATCGGCCGCAACCAGTGCCGCCTGCGTTTTTCCCACAACGAGGAAGAAGTCGGCGCTGCCGGCCATCGGCACGTAAAGCTTGGTCCCGATCACCTTGCCGTCGGTAACGTCGAGCAGCTGCTCCGGGCTCAATGCGCCACGCGCATCCTGCCAGGCCGGGATTACCAGTTTTTCGCCTGACAAATGGCTATCCAGAGCCTCTCCTTCTAGCAATGCAGACGCAAGAACTGCGGGAATAAGGGGTTCCGGCACAAGCCCGCGACCCAGTTCCTCTGCAAGCGCGACATAGGCCAGCAGTCCCAGCCCGGCGCCGTTCTTTTCCTCCGGCGTTCTGAGAGCAGGCCAGCCCAGCTCACACATATCTGACCAGACCTTACGGTCGAAACCAGGCGACCCATAACGCAGCTTGCGAATTCGGCCAAGGTCCCCAGGGCTCACGATACCGCGCGCACTGTCGCGGATCATTTCCATCGAGGACAGGATATCAGGGTCGATCATGATCTGTTCCTATTCAAATGCCAGTATGGTCGAAGACGGCAAGGCCGCCGTCGATAACCGTAATGTCGCGAGACGGCACGCGCGCCCGGAAACTGCCGTCGTTCCAGATTTCGGTGCGGATCGTCTCTCCGGGATAAACCGGTTTCGAAAAACGCAGTCGCACGGAACGAAGCGCCTCGACACGAGAATAACCAACGTTTCGGAGTATCGCGTTGCAGACGATTCCCATCGTACAAAGGCCGTGAAGGATGGGACGCTCGAAGCCGGCCCTGCGTGCGAGTTCCGGATCGCTGTGCAACGGATTGTAATCGCCGTTTAGCCGATAAAGGAGGGCTTGGTCAGGCCTCGTTTCCATGTCGACCAAAGCGTCCGGAGCGGTATCCGGAACCTGATTAACAGGCACAGGCTGACTTGACAGGGGAGATCCGCCGAAACCGCCGCCCTCGCGAATGAACGTCGTGCGGTTCAACCGTGCAAACGCCCGATCCGAATGGAACAGCTCCGTCTCGGCCATGATAAGCGCGGCCTTGCCCGGCCCCTTGTCGATGACGTCGGTAATCCGGGTCCGGCTTTCGACCAGACCTTCGCCGGGCACCCTGCCGAGAATTTCGATCGCCTGCTCGGAATGGAGGACCATCTTCGGATCCACGCCCGATTCTGGATCGGAGAGGTAGAAGCCAGGATGTGCCATGACCAGGACCATTGCCGGCATCACCTTAGGCCCCCGCAACGGGTCCACATATTCCAGGTGGCTTGCGTCGAGAGCATCCTGGCCCACCCCGATTGACAGGGAATAGAAAGCGATGTCGCGCGCGGAAAGGGCCTGGCGGGCGTCGGGAACCCGAAAACGCATCAATTTGTCAATATCGACTGGCATCCTCCCCCCTTCAAGTTCTTAAGCACGAACAATCTTCGAATCGATTACGCTCAGGCATCCTCATTTGGCGGATGGGAACGACGGCGGACGCTTATTCCGGATGGCATCGACACCCTCCTTGGCATCCGCGCTCAGGAACCCAAGCATTTCCATGCCAAGCGAGGCGTCGAAAATGGGACCGGCCATCCTCATCCAGTTGTTCAGAGTCTTTTTGGTTGCGGAAATTGCAGGCTGGCTTCCGCGCGCCAGCTTGGACGCGATCTCAAGCGCTCTTGGCAGGACCTGCTCGCGGGGTAGCGAGAACGTCACGAGGCCAAGGCGCTCCGCTTCCTTTCCGTCCAGGAACTCACCGGTCATCAGATAGTACTTTGCTTTTGCCATTCCGCACAACAAAGGCCAGACCATCGCTGCGTGGTCGCCTGCCGAAACTCCCAGACGAACATGTCCGTCAGTTATCTTGGCTTCGTCCGCGATGACGCTGATATCAGCCAGCAGCGCGACAGCCAGACCAGCGCCGACCGCGACGCCGTTGATAGCGGAGATGACGGGCTTTTCACACGAAAGAAGGTTGTAGACCAGATCGCTGACCTCCTTCATGATCGAAACAACCGCTTCAGGATTACCGACCAGACTTTCGACCCATTCCAAATCGCCGCCTGCCGAAAACGCGCGGTCGCCAGCACCAGTCACCACCACGCATTTGGTGGTATCGTCCTCGCCAACCACATCCCAAAGCTTAGACAACTCGAAATGCAAGCGGGCATTCGTTGCATTCATCGCTTCCGGCCTGTTCAAAATAGCAAGAAGCACGCCATTGGCATGGCGCTCGAACTGGATGTGCTGGAAGTCTTCGTATTGCATCTGCTTCGTCCCCCTGATGAGTATCCCCGTAAAAACTATTGACGGAGATCAAGCGCTTCTGTTAGATAAATGAATGTTCATTCTGTGTCAATCGATTGGCCCATGGACAGATGGAGAATTGACGCTTGAATGACTGGGGGGATGGCTGTGATTAAAGGGAAAACGCGACAACTATCTGGGCGTATTTCAGCACCGCTGGAAGTCCAGTTGATTATCTCGCTCCAGTTTTGATCTCAAAGAACGGCCTTAACGCACATGAGCACCACACCCAACCAACCTCGGCGATTTGGGTTTCCGGAGAACTCCGGTTTGGCCGAGCCCTCGCTGGATACCCTTCCGCTTCACGACCGTATCGCCGCTAAGATCCTTGCCTGGCAAGCGGCAGCGTCCCCTGACCGACAGTTCGTGTATTTCAACGGCCAATGGGTGACGTACGGCGAGGCAGACAGGCGCGCCAATAAAGTGGCGAATGCTCTCTCCGCTGCCGGTGTCAAGAAGGGGGATCGGGTTGCAATAGACCTGCGCAACCGGTTGGAATATCTCGACGTATGGTTCGCGATAGCGCGCCTTGGGGCTATCCAGGTCCCCATCAATGTCGATTACAAAACCAAGCAGATTGCGCATACCATCAGACAGTCGAAGATCGATCATGTTGTTGTAGAGGCAAGCCTGCTGCTCGAACTTGAAGCGACTTTCGTCGAGATGGAGCAGAGAATTCCGGTTATTTTGCTGGACCATCAGGAAATTCCTGGACTTTCTCCGGGCGTTTTGGCGTACACGGATATTGTGGCCCATGCCTCTGACGAGCCGCCGGCGGGTTGTTGGGATGTCAGTGGCGCCGATGTGGGCACTGTTATGAACACCTCCGGGACGACGGGTCCCTCTAAGGGAGTGTTGATGCCCCATGCACAGCAATACATCCTTGGCCGCATGATTGCGGCGGACATGCGGCTGAACGCCAACGATGTGTACTACAATTTCTATCCGCTCTTCCACAATACCGCTCAAGCGATGATCGTGATTCCAGTCATGCTCGTGGGCGCAAAAATGGTGCTAGTCGAGCGGTTCAGCGCCTCCAGGTTCTGGCCTGAGGTCAAGACGCATGGTTGCACCGCTTTCTATTATATTGGCGAGATCATGCGAATTCTCTTGAAGTCGACAGCGGACGAAGACGCTGAGGGCTCGCTGCTCCGAACCGCATGGGGCATCGGTGCGTCCGCGAGTGATTTTGCCGAGTTCAAGAAGCGCTTCGGTGTCGAGTTAGGCGCCGGCTACGGGTCTACGGAAGCCAACGTGCCCTGTTATCTGCCGCGCGGCGCGGCCAAAACGGGCAGTGCGGGGCTTGTAGCACCGGGCTTTCAGGTCCGCATTTCCGGCGCTTTCGGCGAGGAAGCGCCACCGAATACTGTCGGCGAAATCCTGGTGCGATCCACGGAACCGAGCGCTCTGATGGCGGGCTATGACGGTGATCCGGGCGCGACGGTCGCCGCGTGGAAAGATCTCTGGTTTCACACCGGCGATGCCGGAATGTTTGATGATGACGGATATCTGTTCTTTAGCGGCCGGCTGAAGGATGCCGTTCGCGTGAAGGGCGAGAACGTCTCCGCTTTCGAAGTCGAATTGGTGATCCTCGAAGAGCCTGCCGTGCTCGAGGTCGCGGCGATCGCTGTGCCCGGGGAACTCGGTGGGGACGAACTCAAAGTCGTCGTCGTGTTGCGTCCCGACGCTCAACTAACGCCAGAAGCTCTGATAGCGCGCGCCAAGGCAAGCCTTCCGAATTTTGCCGTTCCTCGATACGTCGAATTTGTCGATTCGCTTCCAAAGACACCCACCAACAAAATCATGAAACACGAACTGCGCAAGGTGCCTTTTTCGGGAGCAACCTGGGATAGACTAGCCCAGCCCAAGCCCGGCGCTGTCAAATGACAGGTTATGCCGCCGTCAAGGTCGCTTGCGGTAGCAAAATTCAACATCAGGGAACCGGTATCTCCAGTCTTGTCGATACGGCCTTGCAACACGCGATAGCCTCATAGGGGGAAAATATGTCTGATAATTTAAATGGTAAGGTCGTTCTCCTCTGCGGGGCATCTGGGGATATCGGTCAGGCTGCGGCGAGGATGCTGCTGGAACGCGGCGCGAGTGTGGGGCTGCACTACCGCACGAGTGCGGACGAACTGCAGAAAATCGTTGACGAGTACGGCGGTGACAGGGCGGTGCTGTTGAAGGGCGACCTTACGCGCAAGGGTGAAGTTTCGACGATTGTCTCCACACTTGTTGAGCGGTTTGGCAAGCTGGATGCCTTCATCACGACGATCGGGACAAAATTGCGCATTCGTCCATTTCTCGACACTCCGGAAGAGTCCGTCGATATAACTATCGCAATCGAACTGCGAAGCGTGATCGACTCGGTACGGGCTGTATTGCCGGAGCTTATCAATAACGGCGGCGGACGTATTGTGATCATTGGCTCCGACTCGGGCAAGGTCGGGACAAGCGGCGAGTCCGTATCCGCAGCCTGCCGCGGCGGTGCGATTGCATTCATAAAGTCGATAGCGCGCGAATACGCGCGGCATAAGGTTCTAGCGAACGTGGTTTGCCCGGGCCCAACTGATACCGGTCTGTGGGAGGATCTCGTAAACAATGATGAGTTCGGTGGCAAGATCGGCAACGCGATGATTAGGGCCATTCCGTTGCGCAGGCTGGGCAAAGCGGAAGAAGTCGCGGGAACGGCTGTATTCCTGGTGTCGGAGCATGCTTCCTATATAACCGGTCAGGCTATCAGCGTCAGTGGCGGTCTGACGATGAGCTGACCTTTAACGACAAATGATCGTAAGGCTGACCTACGGTTGCGGTTTCGGTGCTGTGACTGTCGTGAGTCCCATCGGGACTGAACCATTCAAGCGGGAGAGAAATCTCTGACCGGTCATTCATGGCTTGTTGGTTGGGTGCTAACATTTCGAAAAGGAGACTAGGTTGAAAGTCGGTATTGTGGGAGTCGGCCTTATTCCTTGGAGAGTAAGATATGCCGAAAAGACATATTACGAGCTGGCGCTGGATGTAACCAAGGCGGCGCTGGCGGATGCGCGGATTTCAGCGGATGATGTAGATCACGTCGTATGGGGGCTGTCAGATCTGATGGTCGCGTGGGTTCGGCAGTGCTGCCCCAGCACAACTATGCAGGACTATATCGGAATGGCGGGCAAGTCTTGCGTCCACGTTACAGCTGGCGCCGTCACCGGGGCGATGGCAGTCCGCCAGGGCATGATCGAAATCATGTCCGGCATGTCCGATGTGACACTCGTCGTCGGGTCGGGCAAGGGCATGGACCTTTGGGATCCAACCCTTAACAAGCGCTCTTCCGCCTTCCTCAAAGCTATCATGCTGGACCTGGATACCAATTGGGAAGTCCCGGTCGAGCCATTGGCTGCAGCAAACTTCGCCTTCGCCGTCCAGGCTCACATCGACCGTTATGGAGCGCCTACCGAAGCGCAAATGGCCAAGGTTTCGGTAAAGAACCATGGCAACGCGCTTTCGAATCCGCTGGCGCAGAGCGGCATGGCGCTGACTGTCGATGACGTTCTGAACTCCAGAAGGATTGCCGGCCCGATCAAGATGTTCGACTGCTGCCTCTACAGCGAAGGCGCGGCAGCGCTGATTCTGGCGTCGGAAGACAAGGCTCGCGAGATGTGCGACGATCCAATCTGGATCGAAGGCGTTGGTTCTTCAAACGTGCGCAGCTATATGCCCGACTTTACCAGTCTGGGGCGGCTTCTCTGCCAAGAG
This sequence comes from Rhizobium sp. PP-F2F-G48, assembly GCF_004342335.1. Classification (NCBI taxonomy): domain Bacteria; kingdom Pseudomonadati; phylum Pseudomonadota; class Alphaproteobacteria; order Hyphomicrobiales; family Rhizobiaceae; genus Rhizobium; species Rhizobium sp. PP-F2F-G48. The sequence continues at coordinate 20,075 of NZ_SLVH01000016.1, forward strand.
CAGTCGGCGCAACGCGCCTACAAGATGGCTGGTATCACAGATCCGCTGAAGCAGCTTGATCTCATCGAAACCCACGACCTTCTCACCGGTGTCGAATTGATGAGCTATGCCGAGTTGGGCCTTTGTGAACCAGGCCAGGGCGGCCGTCTGATTGATGAGGGCTTCACCGAACGATCCGGGCCAATGCCTGTGAACCCTTCAGGTGGAATGATTGGCTGCGGCCACGTCGCCGGATGTTCCGGCATCTCGCGCGTCGGCGAAGTCGTCCAGCAATTGCGGGGACGCGCCGGAGGCACCCAGGTTCCGATTAATAAAGGGCGCGCAATTTTTTCGGCCGTCGGCGGACCGGGAATTTCACAAAGTTGCACAGTCGTATTGGGGAAGTCATGAGCGGGACCGAAATCTTTGAAGTGGAAATCGATGACGTCTACCATTACCGTTTGAGTTATGGCGGACAGTCTCCTTATTTTCATGGCCTCCAAAGAAGAGAGCTGATCGGAAGCCGATGCACAGGTTGTGGCTTCTGCTGGCTCCCGTTGAGACCGATTTGTTCCAAATGTTACGCGGAATCCGAACAACTCGTATTGAGCGGCAAAGGCGAGATCCTGACCACCATCATGCTTCCGAATGCGCCGGAGCATCTCAAGCACCTTGGCCGGCGTGTCGCAACAGCTCTCATTAAACCGGATGGCGCCGACACTTGCATCAAGGCATTTGTCGTCGGGAAGGATGCCTACTTCGAAAAAGGTACGCGTGTAAGCGCAGAATTTCTGCCCAAAATTCGCACAATCGGAGACTTTTACTTCACGCCGGACTGATTGCAATTTGATGGAAAGACTTGATAAGGATGCCGTTAAAATTATCAATGTCGAAGTAATTGATCTCGCTTCGGCCGATTAAATAAGCTGATAGTGAATAAGCCTCATTAGACTACAGTCGCTACCAGATCCTCGTCAGCCAAACGTGAACTCGAACCGGCTCGAGTTCCGGGATTGAACCTTGCTCTTCGGCAGGAAGGGTATCGCGGTTTCGGCGACGTCACCGTGATCTCGGACCGCGCCGAAATCCTCAAGCGTCTGCCCGGGTGATGCCGAAACCGACAGCCCACATCATCGATTGGTTCCACATCGCTATGAAAATCCAGCCGATGCAGCAGATCGCCATTAACCTGCGCCGCTCCAACTCTGACCGTGCCGATGTACTGCTTACCAACGATAGGGACGTCACGGCCGTGAAGTGGCGTCTGTAGCACGGTCGGGTCGATGGGGCGATCCGCGACTTGGAGCAACTCCTGGTTAGTCTCAAACAGTCGCAGCGGGAAGGTGAATTCTCGATCGCACGGTTCCACAGCCTCGGTGCGTAGCTCTTGACCTATATCCGTTCCAACGTAAGCCCACGGTGAAGGCCGCCTTGTGAGGTGGCGCTGAACGTCGGAAGTCCTAGTGGTAACACTAGGGATAGTCCTATGACGAAGCATCCGATCGAAGTCATCACATCTGTGGAGCGCCGCCGTCGCTGGTCTCGCGAAGAGAAAGAGGGGCTTGTCGCCGCCTGCCTTGAGCCTGATGCGGTGATCTCTGAGATTGCCCGAACGGCTGGTATCCATGTCAGCCAGTTGTTCCGTTGGCGCAAGGAGCTGTGCCGCATCGAGGAGCCGCAGACCGAGACGGGAACGGTGTTGGTGCCGGTGATCGTGTCCGAGGCCGCTTCGACAGTGTCTCTGGCTCAACCGGAGCCGCCCACCACATCCCATCCTCGTCGGAAGCGTAGCGATGTAATGATCGAACTTGGTCGAGGTAGACGCGTCCACGTGGACAGCGACATCGACACGGACGCCCTCGGCCGGATTCTCGATTGCGTATTGGGTTTGCGATGATCCCGGTTCCGAGTGGCGTAAAAGTCTGGCTAGCGACAGGCCACACCGATATGCGCAAAGGTTTCCCCGGTTTGTCGTTAATGGTGCAGGAGGCGCTGAAGCGCGACCCGATGTGCGGTCACCTGTTCGTATTCCGCGGCCGCGGTGGTGGCCTGATCAAGGTGATCTGGCATGACGGCCAAGGAGCCTGTCTGTTCACGAAGAAGCTGGAGCGAGGCCGCTTCATCTGGCCATCAGCGGCCGATGGCACGGTGGTGATCACGCCGGCGCAGCTCGGTTATCTGCTGGAAGGTATCGACTGGCGAATGCCGCAAAAGACCTGGCGGCCGACGTCGGCCGGATGAGCAAAAACACTGGAATGACGGGGTCGAATATGATTCCATCCTGTCATGAGCAATGCGACCGAAGAGCTTCCGGACGACCTTGCCAGTGCCCTCGCACTGCTGGCCCAGGAACGCGCTCGACGTGTCGCAGCCGAAGCAGAAGCGGCGACCGCCAAGGCCGAAGCCGCCAGCGCAAAGGCACTCGTATCGCATTCCGAGGCGCTGATCGCACGGCTGAAGCTGGAGATCGACAAGGTTCGTCGTGAACTCTACGGCAGCCGGTCCGAGCGCAAGGCGCGGCTCCTGGAACAGATGGAACTGCAACTCGAGGAGTTGGAAGCGGACACCGGTGAGGATGAACTGGCGGCGGAGATCGCAGCCAAAGCCTCAACCGTCAAAGCCTTCGAGCGCAAGCGCCCATCACGTAAGCCCTTTCCCGAACACCTGCCACGCGAGCGCGTCGTAATCGCCGCTCCCGCCAATTGCGCCTGCTGCGGATCGGCCAAATTGTCGAAGCTCGGTGAGGACATTACCGAGACCCTGGAGGTCATCCCGCGTCAGTGGAAAGTCATCCAGACGGTGCGGGAGAAGTTTACCTGCCGCGAGTGTGAGAAGATCACGCAGCCGCCGGCACCCTTCCATGTGACGCCCCGCGGTTTTGCAGGACCGAACCTGCTGGCGATGATCCTGTTTGAGAAGTTTGCCCAGCACCAGCCGCTCAACCGCCAGAGCGAACGGTATGCCCGCGAAGGTGTCGACCTCAGCTTATCGACGCTGGCCGATCAGGTTGGAGCATGTGCTGCGGCGTTGAAGCCCATTCACTCCCTGATCGAGGCGCATGTCCTTGGCTCCGAACGTCTGCATGGTGACGACACGACCGTGCCGATCCTGGCCAAAGGAAAGACCGATACGGGCCGAATCTGGACCTATGTTCGGGACGATCGGCCGTTCGGCGGGCTCTCACCGCCGGCCGCAATTTACTATGCCTCGCGCGATCGACGGCAGGAGCATCCAGAGCGCCACTTGAAGACCTTCACCGGCATTCTGCAGGCGGACGCCTATGGCGGCTATAATCCGCTGTTCAAGGCTGATCGCGATCCAAATCCGCTAAGGCAGGCGTTTTGTTGGGCACACTCGCGGCGCAAGTTCTTCGTGCTCGCCGACATTGCCGCAAACGCCAAGCGTGGAAAGAACGCCGCGCCGATCTCGCCTATGGCGCTCGAAGCTGTCAAACGGATCGACGGCTTGTTCGATATCGAGCGCGAGATCAACGGGCTTGACACCGATCAACGCCTGGAGCGTCGCCGCAAGGAAAGCCTGCCGCTCGTTGATGATCTGCAGGCCTGGTTTCAAACCGAGCGGGCAAAGCTCTCACGCAGTTCTCCGGTCGCCGAGGCGATCGACTACATGCTCAAGCGATGGGACGGCTTCACGTCATTCCTAGACGACGGCCGGATTTGCCTGACGAACAACGCCGCCGAGCGAGCGCTCAGAGGCTTCGCACTCGGCAGAAAATCGTGGCTCTTCGTCGGATCAGACCGCGGTGCAGATCGTGCAGCCTTCATGGCCACGCTCATCATGACGGCAAAGCTCAACGACATCGATCCGCAGGCGTGGCTTGCCGACGTTCTTGCCCGCATCGCGGACACGCCGATTACCAAGCTGGAGCAACTGCTTCCGTGGAATTGGATACCGCCGACCGTCAACGCTCAAGCGGCATGATCTGCGGTCCTCACCGTAGGCTTACGTTCCAACCGCGGCGCGATCATCAACTATGGAAAGCGCTACCGAGCCGGACTCGTGTCGCTACGACCGTTGCCGAGTCGGAGGTGAATTCGCTTGTTGGAAAGCGGATGGTGAAGAAGCCGCAGATGCGATGGTCCCTCCACGGCGCGCACATGCTCATGCAAGTTCGGACGGCCGCGCTGAACGGCGAACTTCGCGATCGTTTAAGGGCACCGTTCCGACAGCCAGAACCGAACGTGCCTTCGATCTTCGAACCCAAGCCACCCCTCTCGCGCGCCGCCTGACCCCGGAGAAGTTACCGGTCTCAGACAAAGGGTTGCGCGGTCGAGGCCGCGCACCCTTTGTCGTTCTACGCACCGCGCAATCAGTGTAGACTGCGTCGCTGGCGACCAATTGACCCTTGCGAGGCCGAGCTCTATCGCTGAAGTAAGATTGGAGCGCTGTGGCTGTTTCGAAGTCACGCTAATGCCGCCAGCTTTGCCGCTGGCGGCCGTTTGTCATGCGATTTGCGGCAGTAGGTCATTTATGGATTTCTTGGCATCTCCATAAAACATGCGCGTATTATCCTTGAAGAAGAGCGGGTTCTCGATGCCAGAGTAACCGGTGCCCTGACCACGTTTGGACACGAAAACCTGCTTCGCCTTCCAGACCTCGAGCACCGGCATGCCGGCGATCGGCGAGTTCGGATCGTCTTCCGCCGCCGGGTTGACGATGTCGTTCGAACCGATGACGATGACGACGTCGGTTGACGGGAAATCGTCGTTGATCTCGTCCATCTCGAGCACGATGTCGTAGGGCACCTTTGCTTCGGCCAGCAGCACGTTCATATGGCCGGGCAGCCGTCCTGCGACCGGATGAATGGCGAAGCGGACTGTCTTGCCGGATGCCCTGAGCTTGCGGGTGAGTTCGGACACGGCTTGTTGCGCCTGCGCCACGGCCATGCCGTAACCCGGCACGATGACGACGCTGTCGGCTTCGTTGAGGGCGGCGGCGACGCCGTCGGCATCGATGGCGATCTGCTCGCCTGATATCTCCATCGCCGGCCCTGTCGTGGTGCCGAAGCCGCCTAATATGACCGAGACGAAGGAGCGGTTCATCGCCTGGCACATGATGTAGGAGAGGATCGCACCCGAAGAGCCGACCAGGGCGCCGGTGACGATCAGGAGATCGTTGCCGAGCGTGAAGCCGATCGCCGCCGCCGCCCAGCCGGAATAGGAGTTCAGCATCGACACGACCACCGGCATGTCGGCCCCGCCAATCCCCATGATCAGGTGATAACCGATGAAGAACGCGAGAAGCGTCATCGCAAGAAGCGCGAAGGCGCTGCCACTATCGGTGTAGACGAGCAGGAAAGAAAAACAGAGAAGTGCTGCGCCTGCATTCAGTGCGTGCCCGCCCGGCAGCTTCTTCGCCTTGCCGTCTACTTTGCCGGCCAGCTTGCCGAAAGCGACGACGGAACCGGTGAAGGTGATGGCGCCGATGAAGACGCCGAGAAACACCTCGACCTTCATGATCGAAAGCTCGACCGAGGTCTTGTGGGCGAGAATTCCGGCAAAGCCGGTCAGGATGCTGCGTGCGGCCTCATCCATGCCGGCAATGCGGGCTGCCTCCAGATGGGCATTGAAGCCGATGAACACGGCGGCAAGGCCGACGAAGGAATGCAGTGCCGCGACGAGCTGCGGCATCTCCGTCATCTGTACGCGGCTCGCCACGTAATACCCAAGGACGGAGCCTCCGGCGATCATCGCCAGGATGATGAACCAGTTGCCTATTCCGGGTCCGAAGATGGTGGCGACGACAGCAAGCGCCATGCCCGCCATGCCGTACCAGACGGCGCGCTTGGCGCTTTCCTGCCCGGAAAGCCCGCCGAGCGACAGGATGAAGAGAACGGCAGCCGAGATATAGGCGGCCGACACGATGCCAATGGTCATGGAATGATCCCCTACCCGCTCAGGACTTCTGGAACATGGCGAGCATGCGCCGTGTCACGAGGAAACCGCCGACGATGTTGATCGTGGCGACCAGCACCGACAGCGAGGCAAGCACCACGACAAGCCAGTTGCCGGACCCGACCTGCAGGAGGGCGCCGAGGATGACGATGCCGGAAATGGCGTTCGTCACCGCCATCAGCGGCGTGTGCAGCGAATGCGAGACGTTCCAGATGACCTGGAAGCCGATGAAGCAGGCGAGCACGAAGACGACGAAATGGCTCATGAAGCTCGTGGGCGCATAGGCGCCGACCAGCAGCAGCAGTGCCGTCGCGACCAGAAGCAGGAACCCTTGCGTCTTCGTCTGCGCTTTGAAGGCCGCGGTCTCTTTCGCACGCTTTTCCTGCGGCGTCGGTTCCCTGACCTTTTCCTTCGGCTTCTGCGCGGCGATCGCCTTGATCTTCGGCGGCGGCGGCGGATAGGTGATTGCGCCTCCATACGTGACCGTCGAACCGCGGATGACATCGTCGTCCATGTTGTGAATGAGCGCGCCGTCCTTGGCCGGCGTCAGGTCGCTCATCATGTGGCGGATGTTGGTGGCATAGAGCGTCGAGGCCTGTGCCGCCATGCGGCTCGGGAAATCCGTATAGCCGATGACGATGACGCCATTGTCCGAGACGATCCGCCGGTCGGGCACGGTCAGCTCGCAATTGCCGCCGCGCTCGGCCGCCAGATCGACGATCACCGAGCCCGGCTTCATTATCGCCACCATGTCGGCCAGCCAGAGTTTCGGCGCATCGCGGCCCGGGATCAGCGCCGTGGTGATGACGATGTCGATCTGCGGCGCCAGTTCGCGGAATTTTGCCAGCTGCTTATCGCGGAATTCCGGCGAGGACGGCGCCGCGTAACCGCCGGTCGCAGCAGCGTCCTGAGCCTCGGCAAAGTCGAGATAGACGAATTCTGCACCCATGGACTCGATCTGCTCGGCCACCTCGGGGCGAACGTCGAACGCATAGGTCATGGCGCCGAGCGAGGTCGCCGTACCGATCGCGGCGAGACCCGCGACACCTGCGCCGATCACCAGCACCCTGGCCGGCGGCACCTTGCCGGCCGCCGTCACCTGCCCGGTAAAAAATCGACCGAAATTGCTGCCGGCCTCGATCACCGCCCGGTACCCGGCGATATTGGCCATCGACGACAGGGCATCCATCTTCTGGGCGCGGGAGATGCGCGGCACCATGTCCATGGCGATGACGTTGACACCCTTCGCCCGCGCCGCTTCTAGAAGGTCGTTGTTCTGGTCCGGATAGAAGAACGATATCAGCGTCTGGCCATGGCGCAGCCGCTCCATCTCGGACCCCTCCGGCGGGCGCACCCTGGCGATGACGCTCGCCTGCGCATAAACGTCCGCTGCGCTCTCCACCACAGTCGCCCCGACCGCCCGATACGCGTCGTCGGGAAAGCCAGCCGCAGCACCCGCACCGGATTCGACCAAACAGGCGTAACCAAGCTTGCCAAGCTGCAACACGCTCTCTGGCGTCAAAGCAACGCGCGCTTCCGCGTTGAAACGCTCCTTAGGAGCTCCAATTATAGTCAACATTTAAATTGTCCCCCTCTCGTTCGCCTACCCCGCTCAGGCGAACTTCGATGCCGCATCACCAGCAATATAAGTCGCGCATGTCTAGTGCATTTTGAGGGAGATCTGGCGGTTTCCTAAAGACGCCGAGCGCTCTAATCGATTTTTATTTTTTGGAGAGCTGAAAAGCTGCTTAGGACGTTTGCCGGATATGCGGAGAAGGAGGACTTACTGCGGTACGCGGCTAGCGTTGTCCGAAGCCTCCTTCTTCCCAAAGAGGAAAGGGAAATAAACCGCAGCGGTTTGCGAGAGATTTACTCGAGATGGGCACGTCCCGCGCGCTGGTGCCGCCCGTCGCTGCCCTAGTTCCAGCTCAATCGCGCGAGACTTCCATCCCGAAATAACGCCATCGTGTCAAAAGCGATCGATTCAGTTGACTTGGTGGGTTTATCATCCGCAGCCGGGAGCATGCGGAAACGACTGTCCTTATGCAGCGAGTTTTGAGTAAGGCCCGCCCGATCGACACCCAAAGTAAAGAGATCCGCACCCGGTCTTGTTCATTATGCGCGTCGGCGAGAGTCGCATCCGAAGTCACTGAAACACCCAAGATAGAACTGGACGGAATAGTCTGCAATCCAGGATCCGGATCGAATGACTTATGAAGCAGAGCCATAAGCATATGCAGCATTGAACAGATAGTCGAACCTCGCGGAAACGCGTAGTTTTGCCGTTAGCACACGCTAACACCAATTTTGCTATGGAGCTGTATGATCTTTTCGTCGTTTCAATTTACTGTCTACCTTATTCTGGCAAGCCTCGTTGTCATGGGTTTCGCAGTGCACTGCTAGTAGTCATGAAGTGTCATCCACATCGGGTGAGGGTTGCCGCGGCTGGGGCATCCGTCGCGCTTGCAGATGTCAATTCAGAAGCCGTTCGTGCCGCGTCAAAAGAACTTGTAGTTGCGGCCACAAGGTGATCGGCATCCGTTGTGACGTCGCCAGTATTGCTGAGGTTGGGCAATGGTTGAGCAGACCGTGTCGGCATTCGGCAGCCTTAAGCCGCTTTCAACAACGCGGGCGTTCAGAGCCATGTGGCTGAGACTGCGCTTTCCACTCCAGAGGACTACGATTTGTGATGGGCGTCAATCTGTGGGGATCTGGAACTGCATGGAGTACGAGTTGCTGTATATGCGAGAGCAGGGCAGCGGCACGATCGTCAACAACTTCTCCCTCGGTGGGATTGTCGGAATTGCCGAAAAGGGGATCTGTCACGCGTCAAAGCATGGTGTCGTTAGCCTTACCGAGAGTGCGGAGCTGGAATACGCGTCGAGGGGGATTCGGATCAACGCAGTTTGCCCCGATATCATCCCAACGCCGATGGTCACAGGCATGCTCGAGACTCAGCCAGAAGCCATGGACCCGCTATTGTACGATGTACCGAACGGTGTGCCTGGACTTGCCGAGGAGATTGCCGACGCGGTGTTATGGTTATCAAGCCCGGCATCGAGCTTCGTCTTCGGACATGCGCTTCCCGTGGACGGGGTTATACAGTCCGCTAAGCCTCACAAGTTCGAAAGCGGTCGTTCCAACGAATGCCTTGCAAAGGGATCGAAGGCGCCTTACCAATTATCGCCACCGGGCTCGGCGGCATTACCCGCAGTGGAGGAACAGCCAGTCAGATGGATGGTCACCCAGATGAATTTGCCACAGAGGCGCTCGCAAAGCTTGAAGCGGACAAGGACGAGGACGAGGGCGAGGACGAGGTTTTGGTCGATGTTCCCGCGAAGACAAGCGAGCTAGGCGAAGCGATTTTCGATCGCATGAACAGCCGCGTTCAAAGCACTTCAGATTGCCGCGATACTCGTTGAGCGTGGCACTTGACGCGGCTTGAGGATTTCGAGTTGCTCGTCGTCAGTAAAGGTGAGGTTGCCGTGCCGGTCAAGTTCGCAGCGATCCATCCTATCGACTGGAAGCTTCGCGCTGGCCAAACGTAGATCGTCACCGGCAGAACCTTTCCCCGCGCTTCGCGCATCGATACGATGTCTGATGATAGTCGAGCCGGTGAGTTTTCACTGCAGAACTTCTAAAGCTCAGCCTGCAACGTTTTGGGTTTTGCCTGCAAACGATCGGCGCAAAAAAACCTCCGCCGATGCTGTGACCAGATCGGCTCAATCAACCTCTGGCAATTGCTGCAAAAGCTTGTCGATTGTTACCGGATACTGGCGAACCCTGACCCCTGTGGCGTTGTAGACCGCATTGGCAATCGACGCGCCGACACCGGTAAGCCCGAGTTCACTCACACCTTTTGCTTTCATGGGCGACGACATTTCGTCTGTCTCGTCCAGGAAAATGACGTCCTGATTTGGGATGTCAGCATGAACCGGAACCTCATAGCCAGCAAGATCGTGATTGACGAAGAAGCCGCGCCGTTTATCGACAACCAGATCCTCCATCAATGCTGCGCCAACGCCCATCGTCATTGCACCAATCACCTGGCTTCTGGCGGTTCTGGGATTAATGATTCGCCCGGCAGCGCAGACTGCCAGCATACGCCGCACGCGGATCTCGGCCGTGTAGGGATCGATAGCGACCTCTGCGAACTGCGCCCCGAACGTCTGTTGCTCGTAAGTTTCGCCAAGTTTGCCGAAGACGATCATGTCCTCGGCAACGATACTTCCGTCCCGCGCTGCTTCCGCAAGGGGGATGCGGCGGTCGCCCGAAATCACGTGGCCATCCGCGAACCGGGCGTCTCGCACATTCAGCCCAAGTTTTTCTACAACGGCTTCACGCAGCTTCATGCAAGCCGCATAGACCCCCGATGTCGATGAATTCGCACCCCGTTGTCCGGCCGATCCGGCGCCCCGGGGAAAACGCGAGTCGCCGAGGCTAACCGCCACCATTGACATTGGGAGCCCCATCATTTCCGCGGCTGTTTGACCAATAATCGTGTAACTACCGGTCCCGATATCGGTCATATCGGTTTCCACCGTGACCACACCCTCGGAATCCAGCCGTACGCGTGCCGCAGAATCTCGTGAGCCGTCGCCGCGAATGGCCGAGGCGACGCCCATCCCGATCAGCCACCTCCCATCGCGGTGCTGGCCGGGCCGGGGCTTTCTGTTGGCCCAACCGAATTTTTCAGCTCCGGTGCGAAGACATTCGGTCAGCTGGCGCCTGGAAAAGGGACGGTCGGCATTTTCCGGATCAACCTGCGTATCGTTGATGACGCGGAAGTCGATAGGATCGATCCCCAACTTTTCAGCCATCTCATCCATCGCGATCTCAAGTGCCATCATTCCGGACGCCTCGCCAGGCGCCCGCATTGAACTTCCTTCCGGCAAATCGAGGACCCCTAGGCGAAGGGCCGTCATGCGGTTTGCTCCCGCGTAGAGAAGACGGGTTTGCATGACGGCATTTTCCGGAAGGCCTTTCGCGATATTCCCCGACCAGCTCTCATGCCCGATTGCCGTAATCTTTCCATCGCGGCGTGCTCCCAGCCGGATGCGCTGGATCGTTGCTGGCCGATGCGTCGTGTTGTTAAACATCAGCGTCCGGGTCTGCGCGACCTTGACGGGGCGTCCGGCCGCACGCGCGCCTAAAGCGGCCAGAATGGCGTCTGCGGCCACCGTTGCCTTGCCGCCGAAGCCACCGCCGATAAAGGGGGAAACCAGCCGCAGGTTTTCCTCCGGCATGTCGAGAATTTTTGTCAGGTCCCGTATACCCCAATTGATCATCTGCTGAGATGTCCAGAGCGTGAGGTTATTTCCTTCCCACAGCGCAAGCGTTGCATGAGGCTCCATCATGGCGTGAGCCTGGTCAGGTGTTGTGTACGTCTCATCCAAGCTGACATCGGCGTCGCCATACGCTCGGTCAAAATCGCCTATAGATGAATCGGCACTGCCGCTGCCGACAGGGCCTGCCGTCCTCTTGGCAACCGTGAGATCGAAGGCTCCCTGTTCCTCGGCATATTCAACGCGGACAAGTTGCGCGGCCGCTCGGGCCTGCTCGAAGCTGTCGGCGACGACGAGAGCGATCGCCTGATGATAGTGCTGAATGGCAGGTCCGCCCAGCAACGTTGCGGCGAGAAAGTCGCCTTTGCCGAGCTTTCCCGCATTTTCGGCGGTTACGATCGTGACGACGCCAGGCGCTGCTTTTGCGGCGGCAAGATCCATGGCCACGATGCGACCCTTGGCAATGCCCGCGCCGACGATAAAGCCATAGGTTGTGTTCAGTTTTGAGTCGTGCCACTCGTAGGCATAGGTCGCCGTGCCGGTGACCTTTCTAGGGCCGTCGATACGTTCGATCGGCTGGCCGACGACTTTTAGTTGGTCGATCGGATTAACGGTCGCTGGCGTATCAAATCGCATTTTCGAGTACTTTCTGCTTTTCCTGAAACGCTGATACCGATCAACGACCAGGCTAACTACGTGGCGTTCAGCCAACCGGTGACGGCAGCGAGAGCCTGCTCTCCCGATCGGCTTGGAGGGAAAATCCTTCCAGAACCCGCGCGCCGGATGCGTGTTCAGCTCCAACGTCAAGACTGCTGCGAAGGCCGAAGCCACCATGATTTATGATCGGAATGAGGGTTTTCCAGAAGCATCATGCGCTTAGAAATGCGCGAACCGGCGAAGGTGGCGCCGTCCCCAGAGCGGACAAATACAGTAGGGCATTGCTTTCAGTGCTTGATCTCGGCGGTTGCGGTATCCGGCGACACGCTCGATGCCGCCGAAAATTGCAGGGATGCCGCTGTCATCACAGCATTCGGTCTCGAAGTATTTGCAGGACCGTCCATTTTTGTGACTTTCTTCTTGGAAGATAGTGCAAGCCCAAACGGAGATTTACGCCCCGATTTCGGGCATGGCGTGCAGCAGCTTGTCAAGCGTGATAGGGTATTCACGTACGCGGATGCCCGTGGCGTTGTAGGTTGCATTGGCAATCGCGGCCGCCACGCCACAGAGGCCAAGTTCGCCGACCCCTTTGGCCTTCATCGGCGACGAATACGGATCGGTTTCGTCCAGGAAGATCACCTCCTGGTGAGGAATGTCCGCATGAACAGGTACCTCGTAACCTGCTAAGTCGTGATTGACGAAAAATCCTCGCCTCGTTTCGACCGCGAGCTCTTCCATCAAAGCGCCGCCAACCCCCATCGTCATGGCGCCGATGACTTGGCTGCGTGCTGTAATAGGATTGAGGATGCGGCCCGCTGCACAGACGCCAAGCATACGTCTGACCCGAACCTCGGCCGTATTGATATCGACGCCGACTTCAACGAAATGAGCACCGAAGGTTGATTGCTGGAACTGCTTTCCCAGGTCGCCGAACTCGATGGAATCCTCGGCGACAACATCGCTACCCCTTGCTGCTTCGGCAAGCGGTACCTGACGATTGCCTAGACGCACCATGCCGTCCGCGAATTCCACATCAGTAGTGTTGAAGCCTAGTCGCTGGGCGACAGCTTCGCGCAGTTTCACGCAGGCAGCATAAACGCCGGAGGTGGAGCTGTTGGCACCGAATTGACCGCCTGAACCGGCAGAGACGGGAAAACGGGAATCGCCAAGCTGGACGGCGACCTTGTCCATTCCAAGCCCCATCATCTCGGCCGCAGTCTGGGCAATAATGGTGTAGCTCCCCGTTCCAATATCGGTCATGTCGGTCTCAACCGTCACGACACCATCGGCATCGAGACGGACGCGTGCGCCCGACTTGAGCGCGATGTTGTTCCGGAAGGCAGCAGCTACACCCATCCCAACAAGCCATTGCCCGTCGCGGACCTGTGCAGGTCTTGGGTTTCGCCTGTTCCAATCGAACCGGTCGGCACCTATCCGAAAGCACTCGTTTAACTGACGATGAGAATACGGGCGCTTCGGGTCTTCGGGATCGACCTGGGTGTCGTTGAGGATGCGAAACTCGACGGGATCAAGCCCTAAATTCTCGGCCATTTCGTCCATGGAAATCTCGAGTGCCATCAAACCGGGCGCCTCGCCCGGTGCTCGCATGGCGTTGCCTTCGGGCAGGTCGAGCGTCGCGAGCCGCATCGCGGTCATGCGATGTTCGCCGGCATAGAGCAGGCGCGTCTGCTGTACGGCCACTTCGAGCTTGCCCTCGGGAAGGTTGCCGTTCCAGCTTTCATGCGCGATGGCGGTGATCTTGCCCTGCGGCGTGGCGCCGATGCGGATGCGCTGGATCGTTGCCGGGCGATGGGTTGAGTTGTTGAACATCAGTGGGCGCGGCAGGCTGAGTTTGACCGCGCGCTTTGCCGCTTTCGCGGCAAGCGCAGCCAATACTGCATCGGACCTCAAGAAGAGCTTGCCGCCGAAACCTCCGCCGATGAAGGGCGACATCAAATGAACCTTGCTCTGATCCATCTTCAGTGTTGCCGCAAGGTCTGCCCTTGTCCATGCGATCATTTGGTTTGATGTCCAGAGAGTAAGTTCGTCTCCCTCCCATACGGCAAGCGAAGCGAACGGCTCCATCATCGCGTGGGCCTGGTCGGGGGTCGTGTAGGTCTCGTCGAGCTTGACCGGTGCCGCGGCAAAACCAGCTTCAAAATCCCCTGCGGCGCTATCGGGCTCTCCATCATCGGGCTTGATTGCCGAATCTCGCACCGCTGAGAGATCATAGGCTCCTTGCTCTTCGATATAATCAACGCGAACGAGGTTTGCTGCCGCGCGTGCCTGTTCAAGGGTCTCCGCCACGACGACGGCGATAGCCTGGTGATAATGCTGGATCTCAGGGCCACCGAAGAGTTTTGCAATGTTCAACCGGCCCTTGCCAAGTTCGCCGGCACTTTCGGCCGTAACGATCGCAATCACGCCAGGCGATGCGCGTGCCGGACCAAGATCGATCGACGAGATGCGACCCTTGGCGATCGCTGCTCCAACGACGTAACCGTAAGCCGCGTCAAGGGATGAATCGTGCCATTCGTATGCATATGTGGCCGTGCCGGTCACCTTGCGCGGACCGTCAATGCGGGTGATGTGTTTACCGATGACTTTCCCCTGGTCGATCGGATTGGTTGTGGCGGGAGTGTCAAATCTCATCGGGTCATCCCTTCGCTTCTGTCAGGACAGCGGCAAGCGTCCTCTCGACAAGCTTCACCTTGAACGCATTTTCATGGGTGGGCCTCGCGCCTTCCAGCAGCTGTCTAACCGTCGCCTGGGCGCCGGTTGGCAGTTGCGATTCTGCGGCCTCATTGCGCCACGGCTTATGAGCAACGCCGCCGACCGCAACGCGACCGTTGCCGTCACGCTGTACGACCGCGGCAATCGAAATGAGCGCAAACGCGTAGGAGGCGCGATCACGCACCTTGCGATAAATATGCCGCCCGCCAACGGGCGCGGGCAGCGTCACCGCTGTAATCAGTTCTCCCGCTTCAAGCGAGGTTTCGACATGCGGAGTCTCATCGGGAAGCAGGTGGAAGTCGGCGATAGGAATGGCGCGTGTCGTGCCGCCCGGCTTAACCGTCTCCACTGTGGCATCCAGTGCCCGCATGGCAACGGCCATGTCGCTTGGATGCGTCGCGATGCAAGCGTCACTAACACCGATAACCGCGTGCTGCCGGGAAAAGCCACCGATCGCGGAGCAGCCGCTTCCCGGCTGGCGCTTGTTACAGGGCTGATTGGTGTCGTAGAAATACGGACAGCGTGTACGCTGAAGCAGATTTCCAGCCGTCGTTGCCTTGTTGCGCAACTGACCAGAGGCTCCCGCCAGAAGCGCGCGCGAAAGCAGACCATAGTCGCTTCGAACGCGCTCGTCCGCAGCCAGATCGGTGTTGCGAACGAGCGCGCCGATGCGCAATCCCCCGTCGGGTGTGGCTTCGATCTTGTCGAGCGACAGTCCGTTGACGTCGATCAGATGCGTCGGCGTCTCGATCTCGAGCTTCATCAGGTCGAGGAGATTGGTACCGCCTGCAATGAATTTCGCACCATCGGTGCGGACGACGGCAGCGGCTGCTTCCGCCGGAGAATTGGCGCGCTCATACGTGAAGGATCTCATGCCGGTCTCCCTGCGACTTCATTGATGGCTTCGATAATGTTTGGGTAAGCACCGCAGCGACAAATATTGCCGCTCATCCGCTCACGGATCTCGACGTCGCTTACCTCCGTCGGTGCCGTCAGATCCCTAGTGACGTGGCTCGGAATACCCGCTCGAATTTCCGCAAGCACCGCGACGGAGGAACAGATCTGCCCGGGCGTGCAGTAACCACACTGGAAACCGTCGTGCTTGACGAAAGCCGCCTGCATAGGGTGTAGGTCTTCCGGCGTGCCGAGCCCCTCAATCGTGGTGATTTCGTCGCCCTCATGCATAATCGCGAGTGTCAGACAGGAATTTATCCTGCGTCCATCGACCATCACTGTGCATGCCCCGCACTGGCCGTGGTCACACCCCTTTTTGGTTCCGGTCAGATGAAGATGTTCGCGCAATGCGTCGAGAAGTGACGTGCGGTTGTCGAGTTCCAAATGATGCGCCGCGCCATTCACGGTGAACTGGACTCTAGTCGAGGCAACAAGAGATTCAGAGTTCTTGGCTGTTTGGGCCTTTGCCGTGGCGGGAAGCGTGCCAAGCGCTACCGAAGCTGCGGCCGTTCCGACCATTAGATCGCGCCGGGATATGTCGAGATGTCCAGGTTTTTGCATAATGAACTCCGTGTAATGCAGTTGGTCGGAATAAATCGCTTACAAAGCGGCTTTCCCAGCTAAGCGAATGCGACTGACATCACCTATAAACTAGGGCGCTACGGTCGATGGATTAGGCTCAGATCGTGATAGGGTTTAGGTCGTTGGTTCATATATGTGGTCAGCCGCCGCACATTCTGAAGGAGCGTCAGGCGCTCTCGCACTGGCATAGTTCCCAGGATCGGAGCTGAGCGCACTATCGTGGGCGGGCGCTGGTCCCGACATAAGAAACGCCCCAAAGAGTACGGTTATGAGGGCAAAATCTACCGCCCAGCGTTCGAAACCCATGGATACGGTGTCGACACAGCGGGTGACATAATGGGGTTCATCTTTGTTCGACATTATTCTCTTCCGCTTCAAATCCCTGTTTGGGAAGCTTCTGCAAAGCTCCTCGGCAGGTAGTACGCCATATGACGAACGACGAGGTTCGCTTCGAAGCCGCGCAGTGAGTAAGGTTTCAGCTACTGACGCGCTAAATCATATTGGCAAGACAGACTTTACCCGCGGGTTGTCGCAGAGCTTTGTCCGCGAGGTCATAGTTTGTCGCAAAGTGTAATGTGTTCGGGCAGACGCTGACGCCAACAGTTCAATGCTAATTGCGTTCTCTAGCCGTTCCCATATGACAGCAGGGTCAGAGGCCGAAACTTGCGCCGCGTGACAAATGTAACCGTGCGTCGAAAACTGCGACAACTTTATAGATCGCTGACAAAACGCTGCGACGCTGCCGGCGTATCGTATCCACTGACGTGCTCTATGATTGGAGTTGGAGCGTCTGACCTATGGGTTCCAGACAAGTCCCTGGAGGTGTCGCCATCGTTCATTTCTACACTTTGGACTGTTGATTTTGCAGTCGCAGGTGTACTCGATATGCTTAGCTAACCAAGAGATGCCGTTATGGATGCTGAACCTCACATTATCGTCGTTGACGACCACCGAGAAATTCGCGACCTTGTAGCGGCCTATTTGACGCAACACGGATATAAAGTTAGCGCAGCGGAAAGCGGTGCTGCGTTGAGAAAGATCCTCGAGAAGAATTCCGCTGACCTCTTGATCCTCGATATCATGATGCCAGGCGAGGACGGACTTTCCGTGTGCAGGCAAATCAGGGCAAGTGGCGATTTGCCGATAATTTTCCTGACGGCCATGGCTGACGATACTGACCGTATCATCGGTCTAGAATTAGGCGCGGACGACTATCTGGTGAAACCTTTTAATCCTCGGGAACTTCTCGCGCGCGTTCGAGCGGTGTTACGACGAGCCTGCAGTTCAACGGCAGTGCGCGAACCGCCTAAAGACGAAGTCATCGGATTTCATGGGTGGCAACTTCATGTTCGACGACGCGAGCTTCAGTCGCATGAGGGCCTGGGCGTAGCTCTGAGCACGGCGGAGTTTCGTCTGCTCAAAGTTTTCCTGGATCACCCTCATATTGTCCTCACACGTGACGAACTGCTTGATCACACGGCTGGCCGTTCCGCCGACGCCTTTGATCGCAGTATCGACAATCAGGTTAGCCGCCTCCGCAAGAAAATTGAACCCGATCCCAAAAATCCGACGATTATCAGAACGCATTGGGGCGGCGGCTACAGCCTCTCGGTCGAGGTGACAGTTCAGTGACCACATGGTGGAAAAAGAGCCTTGCCGGCCAATTCATTGTCTTCATTTTGGCAGCCCTGCTTATGGGCCAGACGATCGCATTTCTCGTTTCGTCGCGGCAGCGCGAAGTCGCGATCAGACAAGCGATCGAAGGCGATTTCGTTAGTCGCACGGTGGCACTTTCTGGCGTGTTGCAAACCGTCCCAAACGATATGCGCCGGAACGTCCTGATTGCGAGTTCAACGGGATATGCGCGCTTTTGGCTCTCGGATGGTTTGCCGGATCCATCACGCTGGTATCGAACAGCTAAGGCCAATCTGGACCTTTCCATCATGGATCTCATCACCGCGAATAATACCGAATTGCAGGCAGAGCCGAGCATTGCTGGGCAGCCCGCAGATGGTGATGAATCGATTACCTCTTGGCAACCGTTCAAAGCTGTTGACGCAATACCCGGAGCGCAATTCGTGCATTTCGCGGACCAGGAGGGGATGGGAATCGCGCAGAGGCTAGACGATGGATCGTGGCTCAACGCAGCATATTACAAGGAGACCCCCCCAAATCTTTGGAGCACGCAGTCAATGCTTTCTATCGGCATAACCGCAGTGATCCTGAGCATCATCGGCGCTTTGGTCGCCAACCGCATTGCGCGCCCGCTTCGCGAACTTGCCGTTTCCGCCGAAGCGCTTGGGCGAGGGGAGGAAACGTCGATCTCTCCGCCCGGCTCTCCTGACGATATCCGTCAGCTTTATGAGGCGTTTGACCGGATGCAGTTAAGGCTTCGGAGATTTGTTGACGACCGAACGCGAATGCTTGCAGCGATCGGGCACGACCTGCGAACACCGCTCACAACGTTGAAACTGAGGGCAGAGTTTGTCCAAGACCAAGATCTTCAACAGAAGATCTTGGCGACAGTTGACGAGATGCAGTCGATGACGGAGGCTACCCTCTCATTCGCGAAGAGTGAGGCGACGTCGGAGCCCACGCGTGCTGTTGACCTTGCAGCCTTGATTGGAAGTCTCTGCGATGATCTTGCCGAACTTGATTACAATGTTGACTTCAGAGACAGCGGCAGAATCAGCTATCGGTGCCGTCCCGACAATCTGAAGCGTGCCGTTCGCAACCTTATTGAGAACGCTCTTCGCTACGCCGGAAGCGCCGCAGTGAGCGTCCAGATTGCTGCCGATGCGATCGAAATCAGGGTGGATGACAAAGGTCCGGGGATCCCACAGACGCAATGCGAACAGGTATTTGCACCCTTCTACAGACTGGAAGACTCGCGGAGCAGGGACACTGGAGGCGTCGGACTGGGGCTGTCTATTTCCAGGGCGATAGCCAGGCAACATGGTGGGGACATTGTTCTCTCGTCGAACAATCCTGGCCTTCGCGCTGCATTGTTACTGCCATTGGCTTGAGAGCCGGCACCTTGTAAGTCAGGATGTAGACATTGACGAGACCAGCTAGTTAGCTGGACTCGTTCCTTAGAAAGATAATCATGATTGGCGTGTCGCTGCGCACCATACGCAGAGACGTGGCAACCCTGCAGGACATGGGCGCAGACATCGAGGGCGAGGCAGGTGTGGGTTATATCTTGCAGCCCGGTTTCCTTCTCCCACCGTTGTCGTTTACGGACGAGCAAGTTCAGGCGCTCGTAATCGGCGCCCAAAGGGTTAGTCGCCAGACGGATGACTCGCTGGCCTTCGCCGTGAAGAACGCGCTGGCCAAGATCAAAGCAGTTCTCCGCCTGGATATGCGATCCGCTCTCAACGAGGACATGATCTATGTCGGCCATCCCATGAAAGGTGACGGCCCGGTAGATCTGAGCGAGGTTCGCAGGTCACTGCGAGAACAGCGCAAGCTGCGTATCACGCTGTCTCTCAAGCATGTCGAATTGGGAAAGGAAATCATCCGGCCGATTATGCTGGGGTTTATAGAACCAAAACGTTTTATCGCGACTTGGTGTGAATTGGACCGAAAGTTTTAGGTAGTCGGACTGGAAGATATCGAAACTGCGGAGGTCTTGGTTGAGCGGTATTCACGGAGCCGCCGCCAGCTCGTAACGGAATGGCGTGCCCAAGAGACAAGGCTCTGTAATACCGAAGGTAAAGTTTGTTGAGCTTAGCCAATATCCGACGACATCGGCGTGGGCTTCACCACTCCAGCGATCCATAGTCGCGGGATCTCCCTAGAAAACCGGGCGGAAAAGCCGCCCCTCCGTATCTCGCCGACCAATCATCCTGCCGGAGCGGGAAGACGGCTTCGTCGAAGAGCGACCGTTATGCCTGTGTTGCGGGCGGCCGGCTCTCATGGACGACAACTGTTGCGGCATTTGCGAACAATGTCTTCGAAACTGACGGGGCGATGTTTCGATTGACTGAAACCTGAACCAACGAACGGCGATTACTGTTTGATAACCGGATAGGGAAACTTCCACTTGCCGCTGACTTCCCGCGCTGGCTACAATCAGCGAAAGAGAAAGGGCGGTGAGCGCGGTCAGGTTCATAGAAATCTCCTCGTGGATTGTCTGGTGCCTCGCCGTTGCAGCCGCGAGCATCTCGCTCGCCCATCCCGCAAGCGCTCAAACTTTACGCGGCGCTCGGCGCGGATGTATTTCCTAACAGTTCAGAAAACGATCGGGATGCTCGGTAGCCGTTTTCGGACCAGAAATGTGCTCCATTCCTGATCTAGTAGAATCGGCTGAGTCCGGTTCAAGGCCTTCCAGCAGGACTGTTGCCGCAGAGTGTAGGGCTCGGGGTGTCGGAAGCGTTGGCCGGGCAACTCGTCACCCTTTACGCGCTCGGGTCGATTGTTGCATCGGGTCAGCGCGCTCACAGTGGATGTAGCGGCAAACCTTGCTTCTTCGTGTCGACGGTGTCTTATAGCCGATGAGCGGGACTCATTGCAGCCGGCCCTCAAAACGAAAGATCAGGGCGACTGCCTCATGCCAAATACCATAATCCTCAACCCGAATACTGGTGCGCCTTCCTTCGGTCTGGTGCCAGGGATGAATAGCCGGGGCACCATGATCGTGTCGGGAGAAATCCGGCTACTGCGCGGCAAACACCTTGGCCCCAATCGGGGATTTGGTGCCTGCCACATATGGGCCGAGCACACCAAGGAAATGGAAAAGCTCGGATTTTTGCTGGAATCCGATGTGCCGAAATACGTCGCTCACATCATTCGCACCGGAACGCCATTGTTCTACAGTGGGGATAGCTTCACAAAGATACGTCTCATGGCGGTGAGGGCAGTGGCGGGTACCGCCATTCTGGAAGTGAGAGAGCAGCGTGAGCTGACGTTCTGGTCTGTCGTGACGGCATACTCAGGAACCAAAAACCACGGCACCCGGGTGGGAACCGTGGTTTGAAAACTGGTGTGATTGCAGTAGCAGCGTCGCCTTAGCTCAAGGGTTCGGAGACCAACCTAATGTCCTGCAAATAAGCTTCCTGTAAAGCTTACCATCCACATGAGCGGGCCAATTCACAGGTGAAGCCGACTCAAAATGCTCTTTATGCCACGACGTACATATAGGTGAACATGACGGCTCCGTCAAGTTCAGCAGGGTTGGACACCCTTCGAGAGCCTATGCGACCCGCATCGGAATTCCTGCCAATGCTGCAGTCATATAAGAGCAACCGCAACACCTTTCCAGTCGTTTCACTAGAAGTCGCCATATTGCTTCAGCGAAGATTTCTTCCCGCCGTCGCGCATTAGCAGATGAGCATTCAGGGCAGTTGATCTGCGTAGTAGGTTTTGGTTTAGGCGCACGCACGGTCGCACCAGCCGCGAGCGTTGCCGAACCCAGCTCTCTTGTCTGGCATCCCTAATCCAGTTCCGTCCTTGGACGGTCAACCCGCAGGGGGTTCGCAGCTACTGCGACCTCTCCGGTGACCTGCCACTGAGAATTTCCTCCAGACTTGATTAGAGTTCGGCCTGACGAAGGACGGACGAATGAAGAAGCAGAGATTTACGGAAGAGCAGAT
>NZ_SLVH01000017.1:0-34725 GCF_004342335.1 Rhizobium sp. PP-F2F-G48
GCAAACATGTCAGAAACGGGATGCTGTCGCCCGTCGAGTTCGAAAAGCAGCAGAAAACGTAACCCGAGGGTGTCTACGAAACGCGGGGCTATTCAGACGGAATATCGAGCAAAGCTCGATGAGGCGGCTGCTGGACGAGATCCGCGTGGCTCAGATGATGCGATGCTTCGGCAGAGGATCGTGCCGCATGCCCGACAGGCGATCGACACCTTGCGCAATACCGGACAGATCGGCGACGGTCCCTATCGCCAAGTGGAGCAGGAGCTTGACTGGCTCGAACTCAGTACGAGGCGCTGACCACTCACCGGGCGCCGTCAGCTTATGCCGCTTCAACAGCGGGTGCCAATCGGTTCAAGGCACCGCATCCTGTCGCCGACTGCACCGGTGAGCGCGACGCCACAAAATGCGGCTCGTTCAGCCGCCGCGATTATGGCTGCGCGCCGCGAGGGATATTTAGACATGTCCATCCACACTCTTTTCAGATTGATGTGGCTCGAGCCGCAGCAATGTCGCCAAGCACCGAAAGTGCTAGAGATGTTGCATCACGAGCTTTCGCGAAGATCCCGATCGGTGCCTTTATGCGGGCGATATCGGAAGGTTTGTAGCCAAGGCTTTGAAGTGCCGCGCTTCGTCGTTCATGGGTACGGCGGCTTCCGAGCGCGCCGATATAAAATGGGTTGGCGGCCAACGCGGCTTTCAGGGCAGGGATTTCGCGGTCTAGATCGTGATGAAGAATCACGACTGCGGTGTCCATGTCGATGACATCGGCAAGCTTCGGCTGCGACGTGAAGCTGAAGCCGTAATCCGTGCAAACGGAATATCCACAGGCGCGCGCCAAGCCGGCAGCTGTCTCGACTTCGATCGCGCCGCCTGAAAAAACAACCTTTGTCTTTGGCCGATACGACGTTACAAAGCAGCCTCCTTCCCACATGGACCGGGTGGCGGAGAGCACGGGAGCAAGGGATTGCGATGCCGGATCGTAGATGAGGCCAACCCGGTCACGATGCTCGAGCTGAGTAAGCGCCGTTCGCAGACTTTTCGCCTGGCGAATAACATGGATCGCTACCGTTATGCCGCCACCGCACGGAAGTACGATGTCGAAAAACTTTGAGCCTTCGCCGAGCCGAAGGTAGCGATCAAATCCACTGGCAATCGCCGCAACCGCTTCAGCCGCGACAGCGGCCTCTGTGCAGCCGCCTACACGTAGCCACAATGAAGAGCATCACCGCGAACCGCCATTTGTGATCCCAGGGCACGCGCCGCTCCACCGCGGATTTCGACCAGTGTGACGAGAGCAGCCCCAAGGCCGCTCTCGTACGAGTCTAGTGCGAACTGTAGAATTTGTTGCGGATCGTCAGAGACGAAGGCCACTTTCGTAGCGGCTTCGACCTCAGCGAAGGTCTGCAATCGTTCACGCATTTCTTCTATCCGTATCATTGCCGGGCAGACACGTCTTCCTGTGCCCGCTGCAGATCAGGCCACTGCCGGCATTTTTTCGAGCAACTTGTCCAATGTGATGGGATAGTTGCGCACTCGAATGCCGAGCCTGGCGCCCGACCGACATAGAGACGGTACCACCGCATCGCGTAACGTATTGCGGGTCTTGATGACTAGACATGTCGGCTCCTGAGCTCGAACCACCTCGATCGCTTGCTAAGGACGAGCGGACAGTTCCAATTCGGTGATCCGATGGAATTCTTGTACTCTAGCGAGGGCTGTCGCAGAGTTATGCCGAACCCTTACGCATTTGTCGTGAATTGTAATCATGGCAACGAGGGAGAGTTGGTCCCAGTTGCAGCCTTCATCGACAGGAGGGTCTGCACCATCGTCTTGCTGAGCGGGCCGACCGAAAATACTTGGCCCGGACGACCAGGCAGCGTCTTAGCCGCCGTGAGGTCGAGGGCTGTTCCGGCGACAAGTGCGACCTTCCCTGAAATAAGGATACATGGTGTCCCTGTTCAGTACTAAGTTTTCCGAAGGTCTTGAAGGGCAATCAGCGCCGCGACAGTTGCGGCAAAGAGGATCGCTGCGCTGAAGACGAATACGACGGTAATCCCGCTGACATCAACGATCGCTCCGCCTAGTGCAGCGCCGATGGTCATCGCGATTTGAATGGCGGCCACCAGCAGGCCGCCGCCGCTCTCGGCTTCGTCCGGAACGGTGCGGGTCAGCCACGTCGACCAGCCGACGGGGATGGTGCCAAACGAAAAGCCCCACAGAGCGACAATGACTGAAATCAGGATTGCGGACCCGCCGAGGACTACAGCCGCAATCGCGAGCGCGCTCATCACCAAAGGCACCAGCCACAGCGTTAGCCAGAGGTTCGTCTTGAGCAGCCAGCCGGAGGCGGAGGTTCCGACGAAGCTGCCGATACCAAATGCCAGGAGGATGAGCGTTACCCCATTCACGCTCGCATTCGTGACCGTTTCGAGAAACGGTCTCAGATAGGTGAAGAAGGCAAAGTGCCCGGCAAAGACCAGAACAACCGCCGACATACCTAGGCCGATGCGGGGACGCTTCAGGACATGGAAAAGGGTGGCTAGCCGCGCCTGTCCACGGGGCGGCATGGATGGCAGCGAAACGAACTGCCAAACGAATCCAATGACTGCCAGCACAGCAGCGGCGGTAAACACGCCACGCCAGCCGATCACGCTGCCGAGATAGCTTCCGATCGGCGCGGCGGCCACCGTCGCAACCGAGACGCCGCCGAAGATGATCGAGAATGCTTTCGGCACGGCATCTTCAGGAACCAACCGCATGGCCAGAGCCGCCGACAAAGCCCAGAAGCCGCCGAGCGACAGGCCGAGAAACATTCGCCCGATGAGGAGGACAAACAGGTTGGGTGCGAACGCCACAGTCAGGTTCGAGAGGATTTGGATCGCCGATAGCCACAGCAGCAGAGTGCGGCGATCGAGGCCACGTGTGGTGACCGCGATGAAGATGCTGGTCACAAGCGCGACGACGGCCGTAGCGGTCACAGCCTGGCCCGCCATGCCTTCGGTGATGCCAAGGTCGGTCCCCATCGGCGTTAGCAGGCTGACAGGAAGCATCTCGGCTGCCGTAAGGCTCGAGACACCGAGCCCGGTTGCCCATACCGCTGCCCAGTTGGTCGATGGAGAGAGTGTTTCCAATGTCGTATCTGCCATGACGATCCGTCCGCTTTGTTATTTACGGCAACAACATATGAAAATCGTGAGAATGCTGCCGTAATGTTGATTATGGCACTTGATTTGAGGTTCTCTCAGTCAGGATTCTCAAATGAGTGCAACTGTGACGACCCTAGCGACTGGCGCGAACAGTCAAAAATGTCTTCGATATTATTCGTTGACGCTCGTTCTCTGGCCTATCGGCCGACGAGCTTCTGCAGGTGCTCGGGATAGCGGTCGCCCTGGACGACGATCTTCGACTTGGCCGTCCTGATCTGCTCCAGGTCAGCCTCTGTAAGCTCGACTTTCGCAGAGCCAATATTCTCGTCGAGCCGATGCAGCTTCGTAGTGCCAGGGATCGGCACGATCCATGGCTTTTGAGCCAGGAGCCACGCAAGTGCGACCTGCGCCGGGGTTGCCCGCTTGTTTTCGGCGAGCTGCTTCAGAAGGTCAACGAGCGTCATGTTGGCCATGCGAGCCGCGGTCGAAAAACGGGGTCCGCTGTTTCGGCTGTCTCCGTCGCCGAATTCCGTCTTCTCGTCAATCTTGCCGGTCAGGAACCCTTTGCCCAGCGGGCTGAACGGCACGAAACCAACGCCGAGTTCTTCCAAGGCGGCCAGCATTTCGGTCTCCGGTTCGCGATAGAATAATGAATATTCGCTCTGAAGAGCTGCCAGGGGCTGGACCGCGTTGGCGCGCCGGATCGTTTGGATCCCCGCTTCTGACAGACCGAACTGCTTGACCTTTCCTTCCGCAATCAGGTCCTTGACGGTGCCAGCGACATCCTCAATCGGAACGTCCGGATCGACACGGTGCTGGTAGAAAAGGTCGATGACATCTGTTCTCATCCGCTTGAGGGACTGTTCGGCGACGATGCGGATACGCGCTGGAGTGCTGTCGAGACCCTCCTTGGGTGTACCGTTCTTCCAGCCGAACTTTGTGGCTAGAACCACCTTGTCGCGGAATGCCTCGACCGCTTCGCCGAGAATTTCTTCGTTGGCGGCGCCATAGGCTTCGGCGCTGTCGAAGAATGTCACGCCCTGTTCGTAGGCTGCTCGGATCAGGGTAATCGCATCTGTCCTATCCGTGGCGGGGCCATAGCCGAAGGTCAGCCCCATGCATCCAAACCCGAGTGCCGACACTTCCAAGCCGCTTGTTCCGAGAATTCTCTTCTGCATTTCAAATCTCCGATGCGTGGTGCAGGTAATGATCTGCCTGTCAATTTCATTCGGCGAACTCGTAGCATTTTCGAAATCACCGAGAAGGCAAGGCCTCGGCGATAAACTCACTGTCGCGTGGTCGCGGAACGCGGTCGAGTTCTTTCTGAAGGAGCTCGACCCGGCGTTTGATGTCGAGACCTACTTACTGACTGAGCTGTTGAAATCCTGTAAGATAAATCGATCGACTTTCTCGGCGCTGGCATCAAGCAGGCTGTCGATGCGTGAATTGAGGATCCAAGCTTCATTTCCAACGACTGCGACCGCAGACGGGAAGGTGCTTACAGCGGGTTTCGTTGCATTCACCTTCGCGGTGGTCCAGCCATCATCGGAGGCGATTTCCACGGCACGCGGCTCACCAACATTGACCGAAGCCACAAGATGGTTGGGGTCAGTAAGGTTGATGCCATCCATTCCCTTGAACGTCTCAGGCAATGCCACCTTACTAATTTTCACCGGATCGGAGATGCTGATCCGGAATATTTCACCGCTGTTCCAGGCGCCGACCAGGAGATAGCCGTCGGGATGATAGACGATGCCGTTTAGGCCGAACATGTCGCCGGTCTTAAGTACGGGCGCATCGGCGAAAACGGTCAACTTACCGGAGGTATCGATGCGATAGATCACCTGTGCGAAGCTATCCGTAACATAGGCGTTGCCGGCGGGATCGAGCGCCACGTCGTTGGCATTGCGAACGCCAGGCCCCACGGATGCGAGATCGTAAAAGGCGAGACGCTTGCCCGTCTTGCTGTCAAAAACCGCAATTGCAGCCAGCTTGCCCTGTGTCTCCGCAGAAGATTTTTCGGATCTACCCAAGTCACCGACAGTTACCCAGAGGTGATCCCGCGCGTCATCGACATGGATGCCGAAGGTCGATGGGAGAGCTTCGTCGCGAATAAAGGTCTTGTAATTGCCGTCCATGTCCACAGTTCCGATCGAACCGTGCTGGGCCGAACCGATGAAAAACATGCGCTGTTCAGAAGACCAGGACACACTTTCGGGGTAGATCGTGTCTCCAGAGAACTCGATATTCTTCGTATCGCCTCCGAAGCTTAAATTCGCGGTCAGAAAAAATATTACGCTAACAGTTGCAGCAAATCTGGCGATACGCATTTTAGTCCTCGATTGTATAGTGAATTTGGAACTTGCCCGTAGAGCGGCGACGCCCCGCCCGCGTTGCGACAATTTAGCGTCCGGTCGTCGCCAATAGATGCGCCGGGTAGCGCTCACCCTCTATGTCAATATCGGCAAGCGCATGAGAGATCTCGAACAGATCGCCGTCATCAAGATCAAGATTGACCGAAGCGATGTTTTCCTCCAGCCGGTGCAATTTCGTTGTGCCCGGGATCGGGACGACCCAAGGCTTCTGCGCCAGCAGCCAAGCAAGCGCAACCTGCGCCGGAGTGGCACCTTTCTCAGCCGCGATGCGCTTCAGCAGGTCTACCAGTGCCTGGTTGGTTTCCATCGCCTGCGGTGTGAAGCGTGGAAGAATGGAGCGGAAATCGCCCTCTCCAAGCTTGGTGTCCCTGTTCATGGCGCCGGTGAGAAACCCCTTGCCGAGCGGGCTGTAGCACACCAGGCCGATACCCAACTCTTCGCAAGCCTCAAGGATACCATTGGTTTCAACGCCTCGGCTCCAGAGGGAGTATTCATTCTGGAGGGCGGCAACCGGCTGTACCTTATGAGCACGACGAACTGTCTCGGCACCCGGTTCTGAAAGGCCGAAATGTCGTACCTTGCCCGCAGCGATCAAGTCCTTGACGGCTCCTGCAACATCTTCGATCGGCACGTTCGGATCAACCCTGTGCTGATAGAACAGGTCGATGACATCAGTACCTAGCCGCTTGAGCGATGCATCGGCTACCTCCCGGATGTGCTCGGGGCGACTGTTCAACCCTTGCGATTTGCCATCGACAATATCGAAACCAAACTTCGTCGCGATCACGACGCGATCCCGAATGGGGCTTAGCGCCTCTCCGACCATTTCTTCATTGGTGAAAGGCCCATAAATTTCGGCTGTATCAAAAAAATTGACCCCTCGATCTGCTGCCTCGCGGATAAGGGTGATGCCTTCGGCCTTGGTCACCTTCGTCGCATAGCCAAAATTCAGACCCATGCAGCCAAAGCCGACGTTGGACACCTCAAGATTGTCGTTTCCCAGATATCGAAGCTTCATTGCCGTTGCCCTTTCAGCTTAAACGCCAGTTGCTCTCAACGAACCTGCGGCAACTCTACCCGGTTTGCACTCCGGGGATTAGACACCGACCGGAACTAAGGTATATGACTGAAGGTCATCAATATGGAGCGTATACATGAGGCGCGAGGACCTTGCCGACCTGACGATATTTCTTGCTGTCGCCGAGGAAGGCAGCTTCACGGGTGCGGCGAAAAAACTGGGCCTCAGCCAATCTAGTCTCAGCCACACACTTCGGCGTCTTGAAACCCGGTTAGGATTGCGGCTTCTGACGCGCACGACACGTAGCGTGGCGGTAACGGAGGCTGGAGAACGGCTTCTCGATATTCTCCAGCCAGCGCTTTCCGGCATTGAAGAGCGCCTGTCCGACTTGAACGAGTATCGGGAGAGGCCCGCCGGCACCATCCGCATCTCATTGTCTGAACATGCAGCCGAGTCCGTGCTGTGGCCCGCAATTGACCGGCTGATTACGAAGTATCCAGACATCAATATCGAACTAAATGTTGATAATGGTTTCGTTGACATCGTCAGTCAGAAGTTCGATGCCGGCGTCAGGATGGGAGAGAGGGTCGAAAAGGACATGATTTCAGTCCGTATCGGGCCAACGCTGCGGATGGCTGCATTCGCTTCGCCAAGCTACATCGCCCGCAATGGCATACCAACCACGCCAAAAGACCTGGCAAACCATCGTTGCATCAACATGCGCTTCGTCAGCGGCGGCAGCATCTATGGGTGGGAATTCGAGAAATCAGGCGGGGAGATAGCGGTCAAGGTCGATGGCCAACTCGTCCTCAACTGTACCCCCCTAATAATCAAGGCTGCCCTTGCAGGTCACGGCATCGGCTTTCTGATTGAGGATGTCGTAAGGGAGCACATGGGCACCGGCGCACTTGTCCCGCTGCTCCAGGATTGGTGCGAGCCCTTTGATGGCTATCATCTCTACTATCCAACACGGCGGCAGGCATCGCTGGCCTTCCGCCTTCTTGTCGATGAACTGAGATACCGGGTCTAGCTTACACGATGGTGGCAGGGCCGACTTGCGCGCCAGACACGGCCGGCGGATGAAATCGTCGTCACGCCTAACGCCTTTTTCCGTGAACGAATTCGGCAAAAGCTGTCGCGAAAAGCGTCAGCACCTCCCTCGATAGTTATAAGCGAAATTTCAGTGATAGGAATGCATCTGGGAGACGGCAAGCACGACCCAATTGTACATTCTTGCAAAGTCTGCTAATGACTGAATGATTATTCGTTTATTTTTTCCTCAAGATAAGAAGTCGGGAGTTGCAAGTAATTCTCTAGACGGGGTGAGCTCTGGTCTGCTTTTGGGTAACGTATTACATAAGGATTTTTGCGTTTTATCTAGAGACCAACTTAAAGGAAGCGTCAAAAGGCGTTCCCCTTTAACCTTAGCTATAATTTTCCAAGTTCCGATGTTAGCGATTTGATCTCGAAATATGCTTAAAATTGTAGCTCCAACTGGAGACTTTGATGGAGATAAGGCAGCTTCGAACGGTAGTGCACGTTGCGGAACTGGGAAGCATCAGCGGCGCTGCGGAGCGGCTGCACATTGCCCAGCCTGCGTTAACCCGCCAAATTCAGGCACTCGAAGACGAACTAACGATCCGCTTGTTTTACAGACATGGACGCGGCGTCAGGCTCACTGGTCAAGGTGCCGCTTTCCTTGCTCGAGCAAAAAGGATATTGCATGAGGTCGAGCAGGCGCGAACCGAATTCATTTCCGACGATGCGGCCCTCTATGGCGAGATAGCCGTTGGCATGCCGCCGACGGTGTCGGACACGCTCTCGACAATCCTGATCGAAAAATTTTTGCGCGAGCACCCCAATGTCAAGTTGAGGGTCGTATCAGGTTATAGCGGCCATATCTTAGATTGGCTCCAGAAGGGGGTGATCGATCTCGGCATTATTTACGATGCAAAGCACCCCGCTACGATCGTCTCTCAGCCCATTCTTCTCGAAAAACTTTTTCTAGTTCAGCGTGCAACGAAGGTGCCTCTAAAGGATGAGGCAACGCTTGAGGAAGCGGTGACCTTGCCGCTCATTCTTCCAAGTCAGCAACATGGTCTCAGACTTCTTATCGATGATGTAGCAACACGTCACGGTTTTACTATTACCCCAATCGTTGAAGTTGATTCTCTTCCTGTTCAGATCGACTTGGTCTGCCGCGGATTAGGGGCTACCATTTTGCCTTATCTGCCAGTCTTTAGACGAGTTGAAGCGGGCCTTCTCGAAGCTCGTCCGCTGATGTCGCCTCCAATAACTAGACAGCTTATCCTTGCACGCACAGTAGGAAGGCCTGAATCTGCGGCAGTTCGAAAATTTGCGGAACTCATTACGAGAGAGATTTCCCAGCTTGTCACAAACGGCCATTGGCTGGGCGTTCTGACCTGACATCTTGTCTAAGAAATGCCCGTAAAGCATATCTGTGATCATGAAAAGGTTTTTCACACAGCGAGGTCGGTACTCTAAGCTGTTCATTGTGACAGAATGAGGAAACCGGAATGCACCCCGATAATTTCATGGAAATACGAGATGCCGTACGCGCACTTTGTGTAGAGTTTCCGGCTGAATACCATCGCAAGGTCGATGAGGGTCGGGGTTATCCTGAGGAATTCGTGGACGCGTTGACCAAAGCCGGATGGATGGCGGCGCTTATTCCTGAAGAATACGGCGGTTCGGGCCTCGGTCTTACTGAAGCTTCCGTGATCATGGAGGAGATTAACCGCTCCGGTGGAAACTCCGGTGCATGCCACGGTCAGATGTACAATATGAACACGCTGATCCGCCATGGCTCGGAGGAGCAGCGGCAACGTTACCTTCCACTGATTGCATCAGGCGAACTGCGTCTCCAGTCGATGGGTGTCACCGAGCCGACGACGGGAACCGATACGACGAAGATCAAGACTACGGCGATAAAGAAGGGCGATCGTTACGTCATCAATGGCCAGAAGGTCTGGATCTCACGCATTCAGCATTCCGATCTGATGATTCTGCTTGCCCGGACAACTCCGATCAATGAGGTGAAGAAAAAGTCGGAAGGCATGTCGATCTTTATCGTCGACATCAAGGAAGCGGTGAAGAAGGGGATGACGGTTCAGCCAATCCTCAACATGGTCAACCATGAAACCAACGAACTGTTTTTTGACAACCTCGAAATTCCTGCCGAGAACCTTATAGGCGAGGAAGGCCAAGGATTCAAATATATCCTGACCGGCCTCAATGCCGAACGTACGCTGATTGCGGCCGAATGCATTGGAGATGGCTATTGGTTCATCGAAAAGGTATCGAAATACGTAAAGGAGCGGACGGTATTTGGCCGCCCGATCGGCCAAAATCAGGGCGTTCAGTTTCCTATCGCAGAGAGTTATATTGAAATTGAGGCCGCCAACCTCATGCGTTATGAGGCCTGTCGCCGTTATGATGCACAGGAGCCTTGTGGAACTCAGGCAAACATGGCGAAATATTTGGCGGCCAAGGCGTCCTGGGAAGCGGCCAATGCCTGCCTCCAGTTTCATGGCGGCTTTGGCTTCGCGTGCGAATACGATGTCGAGCGCAAGTTCCGTGAGACACGCCTTTACCAGGTCGCGCCGATCTCCACCAACCTCATCCTCTCATACGTTGCCGAACATGTGCTCGGCTTGCCGAGATCATTCTGATGACGGGGGAAAAACGCCTCCCCCTCGAGGGCATCAACGTGATTTCCATCGAACAGGCTGTGGCGGCGCCGTTCTGCTCGGCAAGGCTCGCCGATGCGGGTGCGCAGGTCATCAAGATTGAGCGACCCGAAGGTGATTTTGCACGCGGCTATGACGATGTCTGCGCCGGGCAGAGCAGCTATTTCGTCTGGTTGAACCGTGGTAAGAATTCGCTGGTCGTCGATCTCGCCACCACCAAAGGCAAGCAAACGCTTGCCGCGTTGCTTGCCAAGGCGGATATTCTCATCCAGAACCTCAAGCCTGGAGCTCTTGATCGCATGGGCTTCGGCGCACAAAAGCTGCGTCAGACGCATCCTCGACTGATCATCTGCTCTATCAGTGGTTACGGTGAAACAGGCCCCATGGCTCACCGCAAAGCCTATGACTTGCTCCTTCAGGCTGAATGCGGTCTGTCTTCTGTAACCGGTGGACCTGAGGCTCCAGCCCGAGTGGGCATTTCCGTCGTCGACATTGCGACCGGGTCCACGGCCTATTCCGCGATTCTCGAAGCGCTGCTGGCGCGTGCGGTGACCGGCGAGGGCGCCTATATATGCGTCTCCATGTTCGACGTGATGGCTGATTGGCTCACGGTGCCGCTTTTGCATCAGGAGGGTGGAAAGGCGCCCAAAAGGCTGGGTCTGGCTCATCCTTCGATTGCGCCTTATGGCGTCTTCACTGCCAAGGATGGCATGGATGTTTTGATCGCGATCCAGAGCGACCGGGAATGGGCAAGGTTCTGCACCGAATTCCTGCAAAAGCCCGAGATGATCGTTGATCTGTTGTTTGCCAAAAATGTTCTGCGCGTGAAGAACCGCGCTGCTACCGATGATCTCGTCGCATCCGTGTTCGCAACCATCGATGCTTCTGAGGCCGAACGTCGTCTGATCGCGGCAGATACAGCTTTCGCCTCCGTCAATGACATGGCCGCGCTTTCTGCCCATCCGCATCTACGGCGGATCATTGTCGAAACACCGGCGGGGCCAGTTGCCTATCCCGCGCCGGCGCCGATTTTTGTCGGCGAGGCAAGATCTTACGGGTCCGTGCCGGCTATCGGAGAGCGCAGCCGTCCTGAATTCGCGGAGATTGGATCATGAAGGAAACTGTAGAAATGGATGTCGAATATCTGCGTTCCTGGATCGGCCGGAAAGAGGTAGTTTCGGATTTTGTTTCAATTGATCTGGTCCGCAAATTCAATGCAACACTCGACCTAGGCGAGCGTTTGCCGGTTGTAGGCGACACTGCTCCCCATCTTATTCAGTATTGCCTGGCGCAACCGGCAATCCAGGCACATCTTTTGGGTAACGACGGCCACCCACAGAAAGGCGGTTTTCTGCCGCCCGTTCCCCTTCCACGGCGAATGTGGGCAGGAAGCAATCTGGTGTTTCATGGACATATTCTTGTCGGCGACCTTGTGAGGCGCGTCTCCCATATCGCCGATGTGGTTATCAAGGAGGGTCGCACGGGGGTGCTCTGCTTCGTGACGGTGGAGCACAAAGTGGACGTCGCCGGAAAGCTCCTGATCGAGGAAACGCAGAATATTGTTTATCGCGAAGCCGCAATGCCTCAGGATCCGTCAAAGGTAGCGGAAAGCGAACCTGCTCCCACAGGACAACATCAACGGGACGTCGTCGTGTCTCCGACACTCCTTTTCCGCTATTCGGCACTTACATTCAATGGTCATCGCATTCACTATGATCGGCCCTATGCGACGGAAATCGAACAATATCCGGGCCTTGTTCTCCATGGGCCATTGCAAGCAACGCTGCTCCTAAACTATGCGGCCGAACTGAAAGGCGGGGTCCCTACGAAATTTATGTTTCGCGGCCAATCACCTTTGTTCGATGATGACAAGGTGAGCCTCCACGCAACGGAGGATAACGGTCGCATGAAATTGTGGACGGCGCGCGAAGACGGGCCCATCGGAATGAGCGCGGAGGCTGACTGGCCATGAGGCTCGCTAATTTCACCATACCACTCTTCGTGCCAGGCAACCGTCCCGAGCGTTTCGAGAAGGCGGCGGCATCGGGTGCGGATGCCATCGTGATTGACCTTGAGGACGCAGTACCGGGAGATGCCAAGAACGAGGCACGAGCTGCACTGCAGGCGGATTTTTCTCACATGCCGGTTCTGGTGCGGGTCAATGGAGAAGGGACTCCATGGCATGCCGATGACATGGCGGTTGTGTCCAAATTGCCTTTCGCCGCCATCATCGTCCCGAAGGCGGAGCTCGGCGGTGTCCTTGCTGATATCGCCGCGAATTACGGCCTTCCGGTTCTCCCGCTTATAGAAACTGCCCGGGGACTGTCTCAAGCTAGGCAGATCGCGAAATTGCCGGGTGTCGCGAGACTTGTATTCGGGACGGTTGATTTTTGTGCCGATCTCGGATGCGCACATATACGCGAAGCACTGCTAGCAGCGCGAACGGAACTCGTGCTGGCTTCCCGTCTTGCAGGGCTTCAGAGTCCAATCGACGGCGTGACGACGTCCATTGACGATGGCGCGCTTGTGGCGTCGGACGCCCGTTATGCCCTTGACTTGGGCTTTGGTGGTAAGCTCGCCATTCATCCACGTCAGATCGAAGCTATTCGTACGGGTTTCAAACCTACGCCATCGGAAGTCGAGTGGGCAGAAAAGGTCGTTGCAAGTGGCGATGGCGCTGCCGCAGTAAATGGAGCCATGGTCGATGAGCCTGTTCGTATCAGAGCCCGGTTCATCCTCGCCCGCGCAGCCGATTGAGTGCTGGTTATCTTTTAGCTTCAGAGAAAATGAACATTGAGGACCCCATGAAGATCCTGGTGCCCGTTAAGCGAGTTGTCGATTACAATGTTAAGATCCGGGTTAAAGCGGATGGCTCGGGTGTCGAGCTTGCCAATGTGAAGATGTCGATGAACCCGTTCGACGAGATTTCCGTCGAGGAGGCTCTGCGTCTGAGGGAGGCTGGCAAGGCCGAGGAAGTGGTGGTCGTTTCGATCGGCCCAGCCAAGGCCGAAGAGACGCTGCGCACTGCACTTGCGATGGGCGCCGACCGGGCGATCCTGGTCGAGTCCGACGATGCCGTCGAGCCGCTGGCTGTCGCCAAGATCCTGAAGGCGATCGTCGATGCCGAACAACCGGGCCTGATCATCGTCGGCAAGCAGGCGATCGATGACGACAGCAACCAGACCGGCCAGATGCTGGCAGCGCTGATGGGCTCGGGTCAGGCAACATTCGCCTCGAAGATCGAAATCGGCAATCCAGGCCCTGGGGGCTCTGCGAAAGTCACTCGCGAGGTCGATGGCGGTCTGCAGACGATCGAGGTCAAGCTTCCGGCCGTGATCACCACAGATCTTCGCCTGAACGAGCCGCGTTACGCCTCGCTGCCTAACATCATGAAGGCGAAAAAGAAGCCGCTCGACAAGAAGACACCGGCTGATTTCGGCGTCGAGACCACAGCGCGGCTGAAGGTCCTGAAGACCGAGGAGCCGGGTGGGCGCAAGGCGGGCATCAAGGTCAAATCGGTCGAGGAGCTGGTCAGCGCCTTGAAGACCGCCGGCGTGATCTGAGCAGACAGAAAAGGATAACATCATGACCATTCTTCTTCTGGCAGAACACGACAATGCCAGCCTCAACGACCAGACCGCCAAGGCACTGACTGCGGCCGCGCAGATTGCCAAGGATCTTGGAAGCGATGTTCATATCCTGGTAGCCGGTTCCGGCGCCCAGGCTGCGGCCGATGCGGCGGCAAAACTTTCAGGCGTTGCCAAGGTCCTGCTCGCCGAAAGCGCGGACTACGCCAACAATCTGGCGGAACCGCTGGCGGACCTGATCGTCTCGTTGGCTCCAGCCTATGACGTGATCATCGCACCGGCGACGGCATCGGCGAAAAACGTCATGCCGCGCGTCGCAGCCCTGCTTGATGTCGCCCAGGTCTCGGAAATCATCGAAGTCATCTCCGCCGATACGTTCAAGCGGCCGATCTACGCCGGCAATGCGATCCAGACGGTGCAGGCAACTGACGCCAAGAAGATGATCACCGTGCGCGGCGCCTCGTTTGCAGCAACGGCTGAAGGCGGCTCGGCTTCGGTCGAAGCTGTCTCCGGCGGCTCCAACCCCGGTGTATCCTCGTTCGTCTCGGATGCGTTGTCGTCGTCGGAACGCCCTGAACTGACATCGGCCAAGATCATCATTTCCGGTGGTCGCGCGCTCGGGTCTTCGGAAAAATTCCAGGAGGTGATCCTGCCGGTGGCCGACAAGCTGGGTGCCGCCGTCGGTGCTTCGCGCGCCGCCGTCGATGCGGGTTACGCGCCGAACGACTGGCAGGTCGGACAGACCGGCAAGGTGGTGGCGCCTGCGCTTTACATCGCGGTCGGCATATCAGGTGCGATCCAGCATCTGGCCGGCATGAAGGACAGCAAGGTCATCGTTGCGATCAACAAGGACGAGGAAGCGCCGATCTTCCAGGTAGCAGACTTCGGCCTCGTCGGCGATCTGTTCACCATCCTGCCCGAACTCGAGAAGGCGCTTTGATCTGACATGAGCATGACTGACCACGAACTCCCCGAACGCGAGGCGATGGAATTCGACGTGGTGATCGTCGGCGCAGGCCCTGCCGGTCTCAGCGCTGCGATCCGGCTGAAGCAGGTCGATCCGGACCTGGCGGTGGTAGTGCTTGAAAAGGGCGCAGAAGTCGGCGCGCATATCCTGTCCGGCGCCGTGGTGGATCCGTCCGGCATCGACAAGCTTTTGCCGGACTGGCGCGAGGATGCGGGCCATCCGTTCAAGACCCCGGTCACTGCCGACCATTTCCTGTTCCTGGGGCCAGCCGGTTCCATCCGCCTGCCCAACGTGATGATGCCGCCGCTGATGAACAATCACGGCAATTACATTGTCTCGCTCGGCAACGTCTGTCGATGGCTAGCCGAAAAGGCCGAAGCCTTGGGCGTCGAGATTTATCCCGGGTTCGTTGCAACCGAGCTGCTTTATAATGAGCAAGGCGCGGTGATGGGCGTTGCCACCGGCGACATGGGCATCGAGCGCAACGGCGAACCGGGAGCGGCCTTCACCCGCGGCATGGAGCTGCACGGCAAATACGTGCTGATCGGCGAGGGCGTGCGCGGCTCGCTTGCAAAGCAGCTGATCCAGAAATTCGATCTCCAGAAGGATCGCGAGCCTCAGAAATACGGCCTGGGCCTCAAGGAACTCTGGCAGGTCAAGCCGGAGCATCACAAGCCCGGTCTCGTCCAGCATTCGTTCGGCTGGCCTCTCGGTATGAAGGCGGGCGGCGGTTCCTTCCTCTATCACCTGGAAGACAACCTAGTTGCCGTCGGCTTCGTCGTCCACCTCAATTATAAGAACCCCTATCTCTATCCTTTCGAGGAATTCCAGCGCTTCAAGACCCATCCCGCCATTCGCAGCGTCTTCGAAGGCGCCAAGCGTCTGTCTTATGGCGCGCGCGCCATCACCGAGGGCGGCTACCAGTCGGTGCCGAAATTGACCTTCCCCGGCGGCGCCCTGATCGGCTGTTCCGCCGGCCTCGTCAACGTGCCGCGCATCAAGGGCAGCCATAACGCTGTCCTTTCCGGCATGCTCGCCGCCGACCACCTTGCCAAGGCGATCGAAGCCGGCCGCGCCCATGACGAGGTTGTCGAGATCGAAGCCGAATGGCGCGATACTCCGATTGGCAAGGATCTGAAACGCGTCCGCAACGTCAAGCCGCTATGGTCGAAGTTCGGCACTTTGGTCGGTATCGGTCTAGGTGGTCTCGATATGTGGACCAACCAACTGTTCGGCCTGTCGATCTTCGGAACGCTGAAACACGGCAAGACCGACGCGCAGTCTCTGGAGCCTGCCGCCCAGCACAAGAAGATTGATTACCCGCGTCCGGATGGCGTCCTCACCTTCGATCGCCTGTCCTCGGTATTCCTGTCCAACACCAACCACGAGGAAGACCAGCCGGTCCATCTCCACGTGAAGGACATGGATCTTCAACGGCGCTCCGAACTGGAAGTCTACGGCGGCCCATCCACCCGCTACTGTCCCGCCGGCGTATATGAATGGGTCGAGAAGGACGGCGAAGAGGTCTACGTCATCAACGCCCAGAACTGCGTCCACTGCAAGACCTGCGACATAAAGGACCCCAACCAGAACATCAACTGGGTGCCGCCCCAGGGCGGCGAGGGGCCGGTCTATACGAACATGTAAGTCAACTATTGCATTTGAGGTACCTCCATGCCCATCACCAAAATTCTGTGTGCCAACCGTTCCGAAATCGCCATCCGAGTCTTCCGCGCAGCAAATGAACTTGGTATCAAAACGGTCGCGATCTGGGCTGAAGAGGACAAGCTCTCCCTCCATCGTTTCAAGGCGGACGAAAGCTACCAAGTCGGTCGTGGTCCGCATCTGGAAAAAGACATGGGGCCAATCGAGAGTTACTTGTCCATCCCGGAAGTGATCCGGGTGGCGAAGCTATCCGGGGCCGATGCCATTCACCCGGGCTACGGGCTTCTGTCTGAAAGCCCGGAATTCGTCGATGCCTGTCGTGAGGCGGGGATCATCTTCATTGGGCCGCGACCTGACACAATGCGCAAGCTCGGCAACAAAGTGGCGGCCCGCAATCTGGCGATTTCCGTCGGTGTGCCAGTGGTTCCGGCGACCGAGCCGCTGCCTGACGATATGGATGTGGTGGCGAAGATGGCCGTCGAGATCGGCTATCCGGTCATGCTCAAGGCCTCCTGGGGCGGCGGTGGACGCGGCATGCGGGCGATCCGCGATCCCAAGGACCTAACCAAGGAAGTCACCGAAGCCAAGCGCGAGGCAATGGCGGCTTTCGGCAAGGACGAGGTCTATCTGGAGAAGCTTGTCGAACGGGCGCGGCATGTCGAGAGCCAGATTCTCGGCGATACGCATGGCAATGTCGTGCATCTGTTCGAACGGGACTGCTCGATCCAGCGGCGCAACCAGAAGGTCGTGGAGCGGGCGCCGGCGCCCTATCTCAGCGAGGCGCAGCGCCAGGAGCTTGCTGCCTATTCGCTGAAGATCGCCTCCGCAACTGGGTACGTCGGGGCGGGCACGGTCGAATACCTGATGGACACCGATACCGGTAAGTTTTACTTCATCGAGGTGAATCCGCGGATTCAGGTGGAGCATACGGTGACCGAGGTCGTCACCGGGATCGACATCGTCAAGGCGCAGATCCACATCCTGGATGGCTTTGCCATCGGCACGCCGGAATCAGGCGTCCCGAAGCAGGAGGACATCCGTCTCAACGGCCACGCGCTGCAGTGCCGCATTACCACCGAGGACCCGGAGCACAACTTCATCCCGGATTATGGCCGCATCACCGCCTATCGCTCGGCGTCCGGCTTCGGCATCCGGCTCGATGGCGGCACGTCCTATGGCGGGGCGGTGATCACCCGTTATTACGATCCGCTGCTGGTCAAGGTGACCGCCTGGGCTCCGTCGCCGACCGAGGCGATCGCGCGCATGGACCGGGCGCTGCGGGAGTTCCGCATCCGCGGGGTGGCCACTAATCTAACCTTTCTCGAAGCGATTATCACCCATCCAAACTTTCTCGACAATTCCTACACGACCCGCTTCATCGACACGACGCCGGAACTGTTTTCCCAGGTCAAGCGGCAGGACCGCGCCACCAAGCTACTGACCTATCTGGCCGATGTCACAGTCAACGGTCACCCGGAGACCAAGGGCCGACACATGCCGCTGGCGCAGGCGGCAAAGCCCGTTCTGCCCTATATTAATCGACCGGTTCCGGACGGCACCAAGCAGTTGCTCGACCAACTCGGACCGAAGAAATTCGGCGAATGGATGCGGGCGCAAAGCCAAGTGCTGATCACCGACACGACCATGCGCGACGGCCATCAGTCGCTGTTGGCGACCCGAGTGCGCACCCATGACATCGCGCGCGTCGCCTCCGTCTATGCGCGGGCGCTGCCCAACCTCCTGTCGCTGGAATGCTGGGGCGGGGCGACCTTCGATGTGTCGATGCGCTTCCTCACCGAAGATCCATGGGAGCGGCTGGCGAGGATCCGCGAGGATGCGCCGAACATCCTGCTGCAGATGCTTCTGCGCGGCGCCAACGGTGTCGGCTACACCAACTATCCCGATAATGTAGTGAAGTATTTCGTGCGCCAGGCGGCCAAGGGATCGACGGAAAAGGGCGGCATCGACCTGTTCCGGGTGTTCGACTGCCTCAACTGGGTGGACAACATGCGGGTCTCCATGGATGCCGTCAACGAGGAGAACAAGCTCTGCGAGGCGGCGATCTGTTATACGGGGGACATCCTCAGTTCGGCGCGGCCCAAATACGATCTCAAATATTACACTGCCCTGGCGCAGGATCTGGAGCGGGCTGGCGCCCATATCATCGCACTTAAAGATATGGCCGGACTACTGAAGCCGGCGGCGGCGAAGGTGTTGATCAAGGCGTTGCGCGAGGCGACCGACCTGCCGATCCACTTCCATACCCATGATACGTCGGGTATTTCGGCGGCGACGGTGCTGGCGGCCGTCGATGCCGGCGTAGATGCGGTGGATGCTGCGATGGATGCGCTGTCGGGCAATACCTCGCAGCCCTGTCTCGGCTCGATCGTCGAGGCCCTTTCGGGTTCGGATCGCAATCCCGGCCTCGATCCGGCGTGGATCCGAAGGATCTCCTTCTATTGGGAAGCAGTGCGCAACCAGTATGCTGCCTTCGAGAGCGACCTCAAGGGACCGGCCTCGGAAGTTTACCTGCATGAAATGCCGGGCGGCCAGTTCACCAATCTCAAGGAGCAGGCCCGCTCGCTCGGCCTCGACACCAAGTGGCACCGGGTGGCGCAGACCTATGCGGATGCCAACCGGATGTTCGGCGATATCGTCAAGGTGACCCCGTCGTCCAAGGTGGTCGGCGACATGGCGCTGATGATGGTCTCCCAGGACTTGACGGTGGCGGACGTCGAGAACCCGGCCAAGGATATCGCATTTCCAGATTCGGTGGTCTCGATGCTGAAGGGTGATCTTGGCCAGCCTCCGGGCGGTTGGCCAAAGGCATTGCAGAAGAAGGCGCTCAAGGGTGACACCCCATATACCGCAGTTCCCGGGTCCCTCCTTGCGAAAGCTGATCTGGATGCTGAGCGATCTGCAATCGAGACTAAGCTTGAACGCAGCGTTTCGGATTGCGAGTTCGCGTCCTACCTCATGTATCCTAAAGTGTTCACTGATTTTGCACTGGCCTCGGATATCTACGGGCCGGTCTCCGTCTTGCCGACGCCCGCTTATTTCTACGGCCTGGGCGATGGCGAGGAGCTTTTTGTGGAGATTGAAAAAGGCAAAACTCTAGTCATCGTCAACCAGGCGATGAGCGCAACCGATGCTCAAGGGCTGGTGACGATCTTCTTCGAGCTCAACGGCCAGCCGCGTCGCATCAAGGTGCCCGACAGGGCGCACGGTGCAACGGGATCCGCCGTGCGCGCCAAGGCCGATCCTGCCAACACCGCGCATCTGGGCGCGCCCATGCCGGGCGTCATCTCGCGCGTGTTCGTGACGACAGGTCAGGCGGTGAAAGCAGGCGACGTGCTCGTCTCCATCGAAGCGATGAAGATGGAGACCGCGCTGCACGCGGAAAAGGACGGCACCATTGCTGAACTACTCGTCAAGGCCGGCGACCAGATCGATGCGAAGGATCTGTTAATTGTCTATAGAGGGTAGCAAAATGATTCGCTGACTAAAGTTCTACTTGGCTTTCCCTAAGGTGTGAAATGCCCCCAGCCAATAATTATTCACCTTGCACCTACAGGCTCTGTCGTAACCATGGCGACGGCACGAAAGTTTCCTGCTTCAGAGGAGCACTCCATGTTTCGACCGTCATGTTGAGCGTTCGATGATCCTGCTGTGCCTACGCTTGTATCCGGATGAAAATCTCAGCCTTCGGGA
The DNA here is from genome assembly GCF_004342335.1 of Rhizobium sp. PP-F2F-G48. Taxonomy (NCBI): domain Bacteria; kingdom Pseudomonadati; phylum Pseudomonadota; class Alphaproteobacteria; order Hyphomicrobiales; family Rhizobiaceae; genus Rhizobium; species Rhizobium sp. PP-F2F-G48. Next base: position 20,180 of record NZ_SLVH01000017.1, read on the forward strand.
CCTGGATGAGATCATGGCCGAGCCCGGCATTCACATCTACTAATCTGCGACTCATCGCTGGGTGGTGCCTCTTACTCGACGGTTATCCGGCGCGTAGGTCATCGGCAACACTATGTCGATAAAACCTGTGTGAAGTTTTACAGGACGTCTCACTCGTCATCGAGAGCGGCGCCATACTCTCGCGTTCTTACTTGCCAGGAACGGTAACCTGCCGACTACCAAAAGCTTATGAGAAAAGTGCTGAACCATCATGGCCGACCAAATGGTGTTGTCATTGATGGTAGCGAGACGAACTGGGAGGCCTGATTGTCTCAGACGGAGATGCCACGATGGCCTTGACACTCCGGCCGATGTCAATTTTGGACGCGACGCGACTAGAACATCCTGCTTGAAGGGATCAAACGAGACACGATGAGAAGCGCCGCTTACCCACTACGTCAAAGCGGCTTAAATTGAAATACCGAAGCTCAAAACGTCTCGGATCATTCGACGACGGACAGGCGGCGACCGAAGTCTCAATGGTGATACTGGCTTGTATAACTACGGCTCCTTTAGTGGTTTCAATCGCGAGATTTTTCTCATCGAGGCCGCTAGCAGTATCTCCTCCGTGCTTGCTACCTTTCGCCTTCGGCAAAGAACATAACGAGGCAGCCCTTTATACCAACTCTCGCTCCAGTGAATATACAGTTCTCTTCGCGCCTGCCAAAGCTCTACTATATATATTTAGCATGAGACACACAATGCAACCTCTGCAAGGAAAGTTCAGTCAGGGAGTTCCTGAAGAAAAACCGTATACACACCCGTAAACCAGGGCATGGTGGCCAATCTGTCACGCCATGCCGTTTTCCGGGCAGCCTCCCGTTCCGGGGAACGAAGTGCCTGAATATCACTGAGATAGTGCAACGCGAGATGACGTCCGAATATCGATGGTGAGCTTTCATCCATAATAAAGCGGCGCGTCGAGATCCACTGGCTACAGCCGTGCAATATTATCGTATGTTCTTTATCGTACCAGCTCGCTAGGTCACTGACATGTTCATCGGGGACTGGAAAACCAACCGAGTAGAGTATTGGCAAATCGCGAGGGTCACCGTAGACATCACCTCGCTTTATAAAATTCTCCTCATAACCTTTTGAAATCTCGCACTGGACCTCCGATTTACCGGAATCCGGCACATGCAATTCGGCTCCGTCGGCCTTCGAAAACTCGGCTAGCGCTATGGAAAGTCCGCCGTTAATCCGTCGATATCTTCCTGTGCGCTCTATCCCAGGTAGATTGCTGTAGATCTCAACGAAATTCCTAGCCGCCATATCAAGTTCATCTTGAGAACCATTCGTGAAAGATGCTATTACGATCAACTTTCCCATATGTGTATCGTCCTGTAATATGAGGTTCTTGGCGAAGAGCGGACAGCTGGCCGGCTTGCGGCTGCGACATCCTACGTCACGCCGGCCAGATACCCGCGCCTCCAGTAAGGAGCGTAGAGGTTCATAAGGTCGACGCGGCGAAAATCGTCACCCAAACTTTCGAAATGAATCTGATCGAACTTAAAATCGGCCAGTGCCTCGATCATCACCAGATGAGCTGGATCAGGAGCATATTCGGACCGGAATACCCTGATCTGCAGAACGTTAAGTTTGCTCTCAATTGCCTTCCGCATTCTTTCAATCATGGCTGCCTCAGCGTCGCGTGCTACCCCCCGCAAACGCAACAGGCCCATACGAGCTGGCGAACCAGCATCTCCATAAGATGCATGACGGGGATAAATTTGTGGTCCCTCGATCCTGCTCTGACCATTCACCCTGGTCAGAATCCGCTTTGACCAGGGACTGAACGCTCCGCTTAATTTTTTATATCCCGGACCCTCTAGGACACCATAATCTCTTAAGTCGTACGCTGCAGCGTAACGAGGAAAGCCATCGAGGCAAACGAAACGGCGGGCAGAAAGAAAGCCGTCGATTTCAGCACGCTGAACAGTATGTTCAGTATCGTACCAGTCGTTAAATTCCTCCTCCAAATCTGAGGTTGGTTGCATGATAGCGAGTAGTAGTCCTTTAGGCTCATCCACTTTTTTCCCCCAATTCTGTATCCATCATTCGTGATTAAGAGAGTATTTCAGGTGTATTCACCGCAGGCTGAATGGTCTCGTCATTTTGATTTTGAGTTCTCCCGACACACGCCAGAGCGCCATGCTTTCCGGAAATGCCACCTATAATTGTATTGCCGCCGCACTAGGTTAAGCATTTTTCGTGAAAACCTCGTCGCGTTTTTTTTGAAACAAGGTGCGATCATCAGAAACCAAAGCACGGCCCGGGTAAAAGGGAGCAGGTTCACAACAGGATCATGTTTTATGATCGCGGCGATATTTGGAGTAGTTGGATATCGTTGGGAGCTTATGATCCAACGGCACCCTCCACCCAGTTGTAGTCGCCATGAAGCTAAGGACGGCCAGAGAAAAATATTCCACTGAACCGGACGACTTAGCAACAGCGAGAACGGTGGTGCAAATAGGGCAAGAAATGCTGTTGAAAACGGTGCCTGTAAAACGTATGCGAGCGCCGCAATCGAAAGGCCCATGGATTGCCGTCACAACGGACGATGTCTCACCGGGCAAGTTACAAGATGGCAGGATCTCCATCGATATCCGATACGCCTTTCAGAATGCTTCTACCAATCACGCATCCGATTTGTCTACGACGCCTTTCCATTCGTACAGCCTGACGTCTTCAGCCGGTCTAACTAGTTTACTTCGGAGGCAAAATCCACCAGTGTGCGGGTAATGCGTGCATAACTCTTTCGGATCTGTCCTCCCCATACACTAGGTCTGGAAGCAGCGAGGGTCCGCAACGTGAAATGTCACGCAAGGCGGCCTGGCTATCTTAATATTTCGCCCGTTTCCGTCGCGGTCTTGGCCTGGAAAAGTGAGCCGAAAGGCATGTCGGTGACATCGACGTCTGAAAGCTTGAGCGCATGCCATAGAGTAGCCAGGGTGGCAGTTACAACTGGCACCCCCAGCTCTGCCTCAAGTTGGTGAATTACCTCGTGAGAATATGTATTCAGGCATGTTATCACCAATGCTTGGGCGTCGGACGTCCATGCCGTCCTGGCCAAATCCATCAACGTCTCGGCTGAAGGCGCAGCCAGACTGAAGGAATCGGTAATCCCAAGACAAGATGATCCGACGACTTCAAACTCGCATTCACGGAAATATTGATGTTCGAGTTCATCAATCTGCTTTGGATAGGGAGAAACAACGCACAACCGGTTGACGGAAAGATAATTCAATGCGCATTCAATTGCGTAGGCACCAGTGGTCGCCGCTGTGCCGCAAATCGCTTCCAACTCCTGGCGCAGGTGTCGGTCATACTCTCTTCCCTGCACCAGGCTGGAGGCGGCACAGCAATATGCGACACTGGAAGGACGGCAGCTCGCGATTTGACGCGCGGCTGCTACCCCGTCAGTCTCGTCCATTCTTCTTACCATTTCGGGGGATAGCGAGTTCGAAAGCAGCATACGCGATGTGTGCACCGAAACGTTTGCCGGCACAGATTTCGCGAAGAGAGGCTCAACCACCGTGTTGACGCTTGGTAAAATTACACCAATCCGGGTATCTGGCCGAAGCGAATACGTCACCACAATTCCTCCCTCAATTCCCGCCCTCCCAAGGCATTGTTGCCACACCACTGCCAGAAATATTTGGCCGCGTAAAGTTTTGCTAGCGGATAACATTTACCCTGAAGACGCAACTAAGCTGTACGAATGAATAATCAGTCATTCCAGAACGTATGTCAAGCGTTGTGGTTGGGTGACTACTATCGATGACGACGCTGTAGGGCCGGTCATGACGTGCCACTGCCTTCCTGAAAAACTGCTAAGCCGTCGGCAGGTCAGGTTGTGCGTTGAACCAGAATTCGACCGTCTCGCCGGCACTGTCGACATGTGGCTGGCGGCTGTGTGTATGATGATGATTGGCTCCCGTTTCGTCCTGTCATCGCCGCTTTCGCTGCGTGGCTTGAAGTCAATATGCCGCGTCGGCTTCGTGGCTTTGCGATTAAAACCAGAATTTTAATCAACGTACCTATGCAAGCTGTCCTTCTGTCGCATTAGGAATGTCATGGGAAAGCAAGAGCGCATTTGGTTCAAATCGAGATTGACACCGCGTTATGAATGAGCCATCATTCGCCCATAGGTCTGCCTAGTTCTTGGAGAAAACGTGGCTTAGATCAGTCAAAGGCTCGCGTCTGTTTTGAGCTTTAGCTTCCACAGCAAAAACTACGATTGTCTGGAAAGCCGCTTCAAACACAGCGTAGAAACTCGGTCTGGGGCTATTGGGATGTTGACGGCTAGCGCTTCAACAGGGTGGATGGAAATTCTGCGGCCGAAGGCGTTGCGATCGGCCTGTATCTACCCGGTAAAAGACGAATGAGTATTATCTTAAAGCAGCAAACATGCATCGGGAGAGATTATTGTGCCAAGCAAAAAGGCAATTGTTACGGGTGGGGCGAGCGGCATTGGGCTGGCGACGGTGCGACTGCTCTCATCGCTTGGGGTTGAAGTTGCTGTAAATCATCTTCCCGACGATTCTTCGGCTCTCCGAGTCATTGACGAGCTGCAGGCCGCAGGCTTGTGCGTTTATTCAGCGCCCGGAGACGTCTCGAACCAAGATTCAGTCACTCGTTTCGTTGGAGATGCCGTCCAGCGCCTTGGAGGCCTCGACTATCTGGTGAATAGCGCGGGAACATCCGGCGGAGCTGATCGTATACCGTTCCAGGACCTCGGTGCGATGTCGGGAGAGGTTTGGACACGCGTCTTGTCGACGAACCTGACAGGACCTTTTTGGTGCGCCTCCGTGGCTGCGGATGCCTTGAAATTTTCTAATGGTGCGATCGTCAATGTTGCTTCCATTGCAGGTCTGGGAAGGCGCGGCAGCAGCATCGCCTATGCGGCTAGCAAGGCCGCGTTGATCAACCTGACCAGGTCGCTTGCAGTCGCTCTGGCTCCCGAGGTTCGCGTGAACGCCGTTGCCCCTGGTTTTGTAAACTCCGCATGGACGGCCAATAGGACGCACGAAACCCGCGAGCGAGCGCGACAGGGATCACTTTTGGAAAGGGTCGCCGAACCAGACGATCTCGCTGAGGTGATCGTTTTCCTGCTCACCAAAGCGTCCTACGTAAATGCTCAGACAATCGTCGTCGATGGAGGACAATCCTGATCAGTTTTTCTTAATAGTCTTTTTGAGATTTCGAGCCTGCCGGTGAGCAACTTATGGATGAAGTGTATGCAACGTCAAGAACGACTGATGGGATCCACTGCCTTCGAATTGGCCTGCTTCGTTACCGAGACGACATCCGGAACGGTGCCGCCCAAAGCACGCGAGTATGCCTCGATGCTTATTGCAAGCACAGTGGCTAGTGCGGCCTCAGGCCTCGCTGAAAACTCGTGTCAAATTATGCGCCAACTGGAGCTCGAGCGAGGAGGTCGGCAGGACGCGACCATGTGGTTCGCGCAAGGCGCCAAGGTGCCGCTTGCCGCGGCTGGCAGAGTCAATGCGCTGATGAGTGATTCAGCGGCTTCCGACGACAGCGACCTGCGCAACATGGTGCATCCTGGTACCACGGTCGCGGCTAGCTCGCTGGCTGCAGCGGAGCTTACTGGGGCATCCGGAGGTGACATACTGGATGCCATAGTTCTCGGCTATGAGGTAGCGGGTAGGATCAATACGGCAGTCATTCCTGGCTTGCGCGAGAAGGGTTATCACGGATGTATCGTGGCGACCTTCGGCGCAGCCGCCTCGGCAGGTCGGTTACTCGGCTTGGACTCAATCAAAATGACCCATGCGTTGTCATTGGCCGCTAGTTCGGTCGGCGGGATAATGGCGGCGGCCAAGACCAGTACGTCCCGAGAGTATCACGCGGGATTGGCGGTGATGCTCGGTATGGAGGCAGCGCTTGCCGCGGGTCGCGGGTATCTGGGAGAGCCAACCATATTCGACGCGGCGGAAGGCTTTTTTCACATATATGGGGAAGGGCCGAAAGCACCGCAGGTTCAACGCATGTGCGCAGATAAAAGCACATGGCACATTTTGACTAACATGGCGATCAAGATGGTTCCTGGAGGGCATACTCTTCACGCGATCGCCGAGGCAGCGGTTCGCGCCGCGCGTGAGGGAGATGTCAGTTCTGGTGACGTCGAATCGATTACTGTCTCGATGCCTGGCGTGACAAAGTTGATAGGCCCTCAATACCCTGAAGATCTCGTTGGAATGATCCACAGTTCTGCATTTTTCTTATCTTCCGCTATCGTCAAAAAAGATTTCACATGGGGGCAACTATCGATGTCGAACCTGAGTGATCCGTCTATCAGAGAGCTTCTTGGAAAAGTTCAGGTCGGACCACCACCGCGGCAAGATCTGGAGCGTTTCTGTGAGGGTGGGATTGTGTCGATTACGGTCAAGTCCGGACGAACTTACACATCGACCGTTTACGCTCCTAGTGGATATTCTTTGCATGGAATAGATTGGGCCGATGTGGAGAGGAAGTATAAATCGCTTCTGCCGTTGGCAGGTGTATCGGGTGAACGCATAAGTTCTGGATGGACTTTAATCAGAAACTTCGATACTGCACCGAATGCTTCGGCCTTAACTTCCCTCTTGTAAGCGCTAGTTTAAAATCCCGATACGAATGGAAGGGCGGACACACGTTTGTGTGGTTGATCTGCTTTAATGGCCACATCAATATCCGGATACGATCTCCAACCTAATAAGTGGGCGACGTCACGTCCCATTATGACCAGTCACAGTCCTAAGATGGAAGTCCTGCCCGGCCCTGATCGCCGCCGTCGCTGGCCGAGGACAGAGAAGCTTACCATCATCCTAGAGCCATATTAGCCGGACGCTCCGGTGAGCATTGTTGCTCGCCGCTACGACATCCAGCCAAACGAGTTTTCACCTGGCAGGTTCAACGACTTCCCGAATAGCCGTGACTCAACTGCCTTTTGAAACGAACGCCGGCTTGAAATGGAATGCAAATAAGAATGGGCCATGATCGTGAAGGTGTCCAAGTGCCCGACCCGGTCGATCCACGTCGGGTTAAAGCCTTCTCCACGCGCCACCAAACATGTGGCGGCAATTTAGTACCCTCGAACCATTGTCGCGAGTTTCGTTGAGTGAGTGTGTATGCCCAAATGCGAGATCGGCAAACCGAAGTTTGGGTGTACATCCATAGTTCGGCGTGCTACATAATGAATGAACATTCAATTTCCCGCGCTGCACGTGCGGGCTCCCTGCTGTGGAGGCAGTTAGGGCAACGTTCGGAGGATTGCAGTGGTTATAGAAAATCAGCGGAACTTCGCGACCGGGTTGTTGTACATCGTGATAGGAATTGCGGTGATAATTGGTGCGTCTGGATATGAGATCGGCACAGCAGGGCGTATGGGACCAGGATACTTTCCCGCCGGCCTGGGAGCCGCTCTTAGCCTTGTAGGACTGGTCGTCCTTATCTCATCTTTCGGCAATGGGACCCGAACGCTAATCGGTGCTTGGCCTTTTCGGTGCATATTCATTGTTTTGTCTTCGGTGGTCGTATTCGGTTTTGCGCTGGAGCGCGTTGGGCTAATCATGTCCCTCCCGCTGCTGATCGGGATCTCATCGCTGGCGCACCCGCAATTCTCATGGCGCACGGTCTTGGGTTCAAGTGTGGTGCTTGTTCCGCTTGCTTGGTTGATTTTCATCCACTTTCTCGGCCTTCCCTTCCCATTGTTCCCAGAATTCTTGCAGTAAAAGGTGTCGTGGTGGATCTTTTCAACAATCTTCTGCTAGGCTTCGGCACAGCACTGTCCTGGTACAATCTTTTTTATTGTTTCCTAGGCTGCCTCCTTGGAACGCTAATCGGCATATTGCCAGGGCTAGGACCACTAGCGACGATCTCAATGCTTTTGCCGATTACTTTCGGGATGGACTCGACTTCGGCTTTGATCATGCTTTCCGGTATCTATTACGGAGCGGCCTACGGCGGCTCCACGACTGCTATTCTTGTGAATCTCCCAGGCGAAACGTCTTCAGTAGTCACAGTGATCGATGGCCATCAGATGGCGAGGCAAGGCCGGGCAGGAGTGGCGATCGCTACTGCAGCCATTGGCTCTTTCGCGGCGGGCTGTGTCGGCACGTTGGTTTTAGCGGCATTCGCTGCCCCGCTTTCACAGATGGCATATCGTTTCGGTTCTGCCGAATACTTCTCGCTGATGGTGGTTGGTTTGATCGGTGCAGTGTCATTGTCGAGCGGTTCTGTCATCAAGGCCGTTGGGATGATCATTGTAGGCATCATCCTTGGAACCATTGGTACTGACCTTGAGTCGGGTGTGCCGCGCTTCACCTTTGGCGTGGCCCATTTGTGGGATGGGCTTGATTTCATTGTAATAGCGGTCGGTCTGTTTGCATTCGGGGAAGTGATCGCAACTCTAGAGCATAAGGACGAAACGACGGAAGTCACGATGGCCGTTGGACGCCTTATGCCGAACAGGGAGGATTTTCGTCGAATGACCCCGTCGATCCTCAGGGGAACTGCATTGGGATCGATCCTCGGCATTCTTCCCGGGGCTGGTCTGTCGATTGCGTCTTTCATGTCCTACAGCTTGGAAAAGAAAGTTTCTCGGTATCGCCATCTTCTGGGTAAGGGTGCGATCGAGGGTGTTGCCGGACCAGAATCCGCCAACAATGCCGCCGCGCAGACCGCATTTATTCCGACTCTCACTCTGGGTATTCCAGGCGGTCCGACCATGGCACTCCTGCTTGGGGCTATGATAATGCATGATATCCAGCCTGGTCCGCAAGTGATGACTAAAAACCCGGAGCTGTTCTGGGGATTGATCGCGTCCATGTGGATTGGCAACCTGATGCTTGTAATGCTGAATCTGCCTCTCGTTGGCCTGTGGGTGAAACTTCTGCAGATCCCGTATCGCGTGCTCTATCCTGCGATTATGCTGTTCTGTTGCATAGGGGTATATGCAAGCCAGATATCTGTTCTAGATGTATATATCGCTGCGGGATTCGGGCTGGTTGGCTATGTACTCCGGAAGCTTGAATGCGAGCCGGCGCCCCTCGTATTGGGCTTCGTGCTGGGCCCGCTTATGGAGGCTCACTTCAGACGTGCCATGGTGCTGTCCCAGGGTGATCTCACGACCTTCATACGTGAGCCTATTTCGGCCAGCTTCCTCTTTGTGGCCCTGTTGCTTCTTTTACTTGCATTCATCCCGGTCTTCAGAAAAAAGATCGAAGTGGTGGATAACGGTTTCAACTGAACTTGACAAACCTCATCACAACCGAAGGGGCCAAACGCGGCCCTGCTCTCGAAGGTTATTAGAAGTTTTAGGGGATTGGGGCGTGGGATCGATACGGCTTCCCGACCATGCTCTAACTTGCTCAGGGGCGGATCTGTTGAAGGCTTACGCTGCTTGTGCACGTACCGCGCTCTCGCCGGTCCTGAATTCGGTAGCACTGTTCTACATTTCGAGTCGCTGACGAAAACTACGGTACTTCGTCACACCACCGCTCTGAGACGTATCCTCGTTATATCCGTCCATGACCAGCGTACCAGTTCAATTAACTCCAGTGAAAGCGAGATTGACACAACATTATGAATGAGCCATCATTCGTCATGGATCGGTCTATCACTTTGGAAGACGTGGCATTGGTATGATCCGCTCTGCGGCTGCCTGGTGCAATGGCTGGGAACAAGTGCGGTTTACCGATCCGAAACTTTGATCCCGCACCGAAGATTGAGGCCTCGAGCTTCTCTCTTGGCGCTAAATAGTTTGAATCGGGATACGAATGGTGAGGGCGGACACACGGTAAGGCGAGCAGTCAACCAGTGCTACCTCGTGGCGCACATAATTTCTGGAATGGGAAGTCTTGATGAAAAACGCCTTGATATATCAACTTGCTGACTTCGCTGCCGGTTGTCGGTACGAGGATCTACCGGAGCGGGTTGTCGAGGAGAGCAAGCGTGTTCTCCTAGATTCTATTGGCTGCGGACTGGCTGGCGTCGAACATGAAAAGGGTCAAATCGGCACTCGGTTCGGGCGTATGATGGGTGGCGACGAAGCAACGATCATTGGCTCGGGTGAGAAAGCTTCGGTCTGTGGTGCAGCATTTGCTAATGGAGAGCTTGTTAGCGCTCTGGATTTCGACGCGATCCTGCCTCCTGGCCATGTCAGCCCATACGCGATACCCGTAGCGTTGGCGGCAGGCGAGAGCGTCGGTGCATCCGGTCGCTCTCTCATCGCGGCTATAGCTGTGTCGCATGAAATGTCGTGCCGGATGGGTAATGCCATGAGCCAGAACCGGGACACCGTTAACGGCAAGTCTGCTGATGCGCCTGTTCTCGGTTATGCCAGCACCGTCTTGGGGACTGCAGCCGCAGCTGCTATGCTGCGCGGACTCGGCACCACGAAGATAGCCGACACGCTCGGCATTGCGGCCGCAACATCTCCGGTAAACTCGCACAAAGCCTGGTGCCTCCACTCTCCTCCGTCGACCATCAAGTATATGTTGGCGGGCACCCTGACGCAGTCGGCGTTGACCGCCTCCTACATGGCAGAGTTCGGACATCGCGGAGATCATCAAGCTCTTGACGACGTCGAATTTGGATATGCGCGCTACATTGGCACGATTAAATGGGCTCCCGAAAACATAACAAACGGGCTCGGCTCGCTATGGACTTTCCCGGACCTGCAGTCCTACAAGATCTACCCTCACGTGCGCATCAATGCAGCGCCTCTAGATCTAATGATTGAAATCGTTGGAGCGCACGATATCAAAGTCGAAGAAATTGAATCGGTCAAAGCTTTCGGTGAAGGATGGGCTGAGCTTCCGTCATTCATGAACCGCAATATTCAGCATGTGCAGGACGCCCAGTTCAGCTTCGTTCACGCGCTCGCTGTGGCTGCTCATGGATACGAACCGGGTAAGCAATGGCAACGACCGGACGTCGTATTCAATCCTTCCGTGCTCAATCTCATGGAGAGAATAAGTTGGGAGGTTCATCCTAATTTCTTCAATGCGTATGCTGCGAACCCTTTGAGCCGACCATCCCGCCTAGAGGTCCACGCGCGGGGACAGGTTTTCGTAGGCGAGAAGGGCTACCCCAAAGGAAGCCCATCGTCAGATCCGTCCACCTATGCGACTAATGACGAGCTGATCGAAAAATTCAAGAAGAACGCCAGCGGCGTCCTCAAGGACTCCTCGTCCGACAAGATAATCGATGCTGTGTTTAATCTTGAAGACCTCACGGATATTCGTCAGTTGATGTACTATTCTGGGGGGGGCGATTGAAAAGCAATTGTCCCACAAATCCAACGGCGCCAAGCGATGTCGATAGCAAATTCACGACCTTCTCAGAAAGAAAATAGGCAGCACCGCCACAGCTGTGTTCAGAGAGTCACGCAGAGCTGCAATAGAAATGCAGAAGGCAGGTATAATGAACTTGCACTTGATGGCGGAGCAGCCAATCGATCTTAATAACGTTTGGAGGGCTCAATGCGTATTGGATTTATCGGCCTGGGCTTGATGGGAAAGGGAATGGCGGGGGGCCTTCAGTCCGCCGGCTACGATCTCGTCGTCCATGATCTCGCTCCTGAAGTCGCCAAGCCCTTTATCGACCGTGGGGCTCTCTGGGCCGGTGCGCCTAGTGAGTTAGCTGAAATGTCGGAGATAATTTTCACGTCTTTGCCGGGGCCTAGCGAGAGTGAAGCTGTAGCGTTCGGCAAAAACGGTCTATGGTGTGGGTTAAAATCCGGCTCGGTTTGGTTCGATCTAACGACAAACTCTGTCGAGGTCGTTCGCAGCTTACACGCGAAGATGGCGGAAAGGAACGTTTCTTATTTTGACGCGCCAGTTAGCGGTGGGCCCAGGGGCGCGGCAACTGGGCAGCTGGCCATCTGGGCAAGCGGCGATTACGAAGTTTACCTCCGTTGTGAACCTGTCCTGAAGGCCTTTGCCGAAAGAGCTCAGTACGTCGGCGAAGTAGGCTCCGGGACTATCACGAAACTTGTACACAACGCGGCGAATGCCGCCGTCAATGCGATTATGGCCGAGGTCCTCACAATGGGCGTGAAGGCTGGCCTTGAGCCGGCAACGCTCTGGAGGACCATCCGGACCGGCGTGATTGGACGGATGAGGACATTCGACAATGTCGGCAACCGATTCCTACAAGGGCGGCTCGATCCTCCGCACAGCGCTTTGACAATTACCTTAAAGGATGTTGGGCTAGCGCTTGAAATCGGACGCGAGAACAACGTGCCGATGCGTATTTGTAACCTCGTATACCAAGATATTGCCGAGGCGATCAATCGTGGCTGGAGCAATCGCGACAGCCAGTCCTTCCTTGTTCTCCAGCAAGAAAGGGCCGGCGTTCCACCGTTTGCCATCAGTGCCGAGCATATCGCTGAAATTGTCGCAGCGACTTAGGATTTCTGATTGATGTTTGTTCCCGGCCATCGTGCTTTGGCCGCTTTGTGTGTTCAGTATCAAAGGTACATTGGTGCGAGCGCACTTTGGCTGCGGTTCAGTAACGCAAAGAGTAACAGACTTGTTGCTACCACGCCTTTGACCTTGGCGCTTCATGTTCATCAGCCGTTAGATTTCTGGCGCATTGTCCATGACTAAAGTGTCACTAGGGCGTCTCGTGGAATACAAAAAGGGCATAGAGGATCCTTATGGCAGACATTCAATCTGCGTATGAGGTCAAGTAAATCATAGTTATGGGAGGAAAGAATGCTTGGTAGATATCTAAGAGTTTTCGCCTTACTTGGTGCGCTGTCTCCAGCGTCAGGTTATGCGCAAGAATTCCCGACGAAACCGATGACGCTAGTCGTGCCGTTTTCCGCTGGAGGCAGCAATGACGTAGTCGCACGTTATGTCGCGCAGGAATTAAGCTCGCTTTTCGGTCAGCCGATGGTTATCGAGAATCGACCGGGTGGTGGCACGTCGGTCGGCGCAATGCACGTCGCGCGAGCTGAGCCGGACGGTCATACGCTTTTACTTGCGTCGTCGTCTTACGCGACAAACGCCGCCTCGCGGACTGACCTCCCATTCGATCCTGTTAAGGACCTCGTTCCGGTTGGTATAGCCGGCAATGGCGACATAATGGTTCTAGGAAGCGCAAAGCTGAATGTGAGGTCCCTTCAGGAGCTCGCCCAAAAAGCCAAAGAAGGCAAGCTTTTCTATGGCACGACCGGTGCAGGCGGCAATATGCATTTCTATGGCGAACTGCTTAATGATGCGCTTGGCGTTTCCATGACGCCGGTGTCCTATCCGGGAGGCTCAGAGGCCTATCTGGACCTTGTGGCCAATCGCGTCGACGTTACCGTCGGTGCTGTCGCCGGCGGGTTGGCGTCGGTGCCAAGCGGCGCAGTTCCTTTAGCCATCTTGGGAAGAGATCGGGCTGCTGCTTTACCGAACGTGCCCACCGCAGCGGAGGCGGGTTACCCGAACGCTCTGGCCGACAATTACTGGACAATATTCGCTCCAGCGGCAACGCCCCCAGCAACAGTGCAAAAGCTTCACGATGGCATTCAAAAGGTCATGTCGTCGGCGGATGGCAAAGCGTTTTTGGCGAAGCTGGATGCACGGCCGGTCGATATGAACCCCGCTGACGTTGAAAAAAACCTGATCGACTCTATTGAGTATTGGAAAGGCTTGGCAAAGAAAATGGGGTTGATAAAGGGCTGATGTTTCAGCTGGTTAGAAACTACTGCGTTTGGTGCGGATTTAGGCTCCATATGCAGTGGTTGTATTAAGAGACGGTCGCCCAAAATTGTATCTGTGGAATACCGGCTGTCTGCGACGTGGTGGAATTTTGGTTCAGTGGGCAACGCGACCTGCCAGCGGTCAAGTAGCTTCGGGAAGGCAACTGGCATTCATTGCCGGCCCGACCGCGTCGTCTCGATGATAGGCAGACCAATCACGGGGCTATCGTTTCCAGGGGCACCACAATCGCTTGCACGATCGCGCCCGTCGCCCGCTGAAACTAGTCGTCATTTAGCAGAGCCAGTATCCCAACAATCGGATCGAACGGTGCTAAGCATATCACCGAATAGTCGCTGCTACTTAGGACTTCTGATTGATGTTTGTTCCCGGCCATCGTGCTTGGCCGCTTTGTGTGTTCAGTATCAAAGCTACAGTTGTGGTGGCGGTTCAGTGATGCCAACAGACATAATTTTCCACGCCTTTCTTGGGCGCTTCATGTTCATCAGCTGTTAGGTTTCTGGCGGCAATTGTCCATGACTAAAGTGTTACTAGGCGTCTCGTGGAATAAAAATAGGGCATGGAGGATCACTATGGCAGATACAATTCTGTGTATGACGTGAAGTATAATCATAGATATGGGAGGGAAGAATGCTTGGTAGATATCTAAGAGTTTTCGCCTTACTTGGTGCGCTGTCTCCAGCGTCAGGTTATGCGCAAGAATTCCCGACGAAACCGATGACGCTAGTCGTGCCGTTTTCCGCTGGAGGCAGCAATGACGTAGTCGCACGTTATGTCGCGCAGGGG
>NZ_SLVH01000017.1:34821-36666 GCF_004342335.1 Rhizobium sp. PP-F2F-G48
GGTTATGCGCAAGAATTCCCGACGAAACCGATGACGCTAGTCGTGCCGTTTTCCGCTGGAGGCAGCAATGACGTAGTCGCACGTTATGTCGCGCAGGGGTTAAGCGCGCTTTTCGGTCAGCCGATGGTTGTCGAGAACCGACCGGGTGGTGGCACGTCGGTCGGCGCAATGCATGTCGCGCGAGCAAAGCCGGACGGTCATACGCTTTTACTTGCGTCGTCGTCTTACGCGACAAACGCGGCCTCGCGGACTGACCTCCCATTCGATCCTGTTAAGGACCTCGTTCCCGTTGGTATCGCTGGCAATGGCGACGTAATGGTTCTAGGCAGCGCGAAGCTGAATGTAAGGTCGCTTCAGGAGCTTGCTAAGAAAGCCAAAGAAGGCAAGCTTTTCTTTGGGACGACCGGTGCAGGCGGCTTTATGCATTTTTATGGCGAAATGCTCAATGATGCGCTTGGCGTTTCCATGACGCCGGTACCCTATCCAGGAGGCTCAGAGGCCTATCTAGACCTTGTGGCCAATCGCGTTGACGTCACCGTCGGTGCTGTTGCAGGCATGTTGGCGGCGGTGCAAAGCGGCGCGGTTCCCTTAGCCATTTTGGGAAAAGATCGGGCTTTGGCTTTACCAAACGTGCCCACCGCAGCGGAAGCAGGTTACCCGAACGCTCTGGCCGACAATTACTGGACAATATTTGCTCCTGCAGGAACGCCCCCAGCGACAGTGCAAAAGCTTCATGACGGCATTCAAAAGGTCATGTCGTCGGCGGAAGGTAAGGCTTTTTTGGCAAAGCTGGATGCAAGGCCGGTTGATATGAGCCCTGCTGACCTTGAAAAGAAGCTGATCGACTCTATTGAGTATTGGAAAGGCTTGGCAAAGAAAATGGGATTGATAAAAGGTTGATTTTCTGCATTAGTCGAAATACCGCTGCGTGTGGAGCTAGTTTATGCTCCATACGCGGTGGTTCTCTTGATAGACCTCGGACCGGGCGTCTACGGATCCAGACCCTGTTTTTTAGACATGAATTTTGGTTTATGTCGTAGACATGCCTGGAAGGGCTGTGGGGTTATCCAAGTTTCAATGCCCCGTTCAGCGAGTTAATTGCGGAAAGAGCTTTTTAAAGGTGCCAACGTGTGGAGTTACAATTCGCCCGGTGAGTGTGGCGCGTTGAGCCTTAGAATTTTTCTCCGGTACAGCGGGTTCCGCTTGAAAGGACCTGTTTATCTAATAATTGGTTCTCGATGGATGGTAATCCCCGTTTTTAACGGGGCTCGGCAAAAGAATTCACGCAGCCATTTTCAGTTTCTGTGCGGGCGTGATGTCGCCAATGCCCATATTGGGCCGTTCGTTGTTATAGGTCCATAGCCACTGGGCGAATTCCTGTGCCTCCTCGATGCTTACGATGATGTATTGGTCGAGCCATTCATGCCTAGAACTTTCTCGGCAATATGAACGAGGAGATTTTGATGAAGACGAGCAGAGACGTCGGCCAGTCGCCCTATTACAGCGAGGAGGACTGGTTGCAAGTATATGTTTGGGATGCGGTTTTAAGTGGCTTCCGTTAAGGCCAATTTGCTCCAATGTTATGCGCAAACGCAACAAGTCGAGCTAACTGGCACCGGAAATACTGACGACGATCATGCTACCAAACGCGCCGGAACACCTTAAACACTTAGGCAGATATGTCGCCACAGCGCTTATCAAACCCGATGGCGCCGATACCTGTATCAAAGCCTTCGTCGTAGGGCAGGAAGTATGCCTCCGCCGAAGGCCGTCTGCCCTGATTTGGTGATTGGCTTTATGTCCATGCCTTATGTCATGCGCTACAATCATTTCCCCTATTGAGGT
>NZ_SLVH01000018.1:0-23896 GCF_004342335.1 Rhizobium sp. PP-F2F-G48
GCAAACATGTCAGAAACGGGATGCTGTCGCCCGTCGAGTTCGAAAAGCAGCAGAAAACGTAACCCGAGGGTGTCTACGAAACGCGGGGCTATTCACCCTGACTATTCACAGTGACTTGCCAAGCTGCGATACGAAGGATTGGATCTGCCTGAGCGTTCCCTTGGGGTGAACCATACCGCGATTGGGTCCGAAATCGAAAAGGCGCTCTATGAAACCGGGAATGGAGGAGGACGGGATGATTCGAAAAATCAAGATTCAGGGTTACCGAACACATAAGAATCTGACGGTTGAGCCGAACCGGAAATTCAACCTGATTGTTGGAGCCAATGAGTCTGGCAAGTCAACGCTCATGGAGGCTGTCGCGCTTGCGCTCACGGGCCGGATCAACGGCCGCAGCGTCTCCGAGGAACTAAATCCGCATTGGTTCAACACAGCCGTCGTCGAGGAGTTCATCAAGAAGCGGGTCAGCGGTGTTCCAGTCAGTTTTCCGGAGATTCTGATTGAGCTGTATTTCGAGGATGTTCCGGAGCTGCAGATCCTATGTGGCGCAGTTAACACGCATGTGCCGACGACGGCATGTCCTGGCGTGAGCATACGGATTTCGGCGAATCCGGATTACGCGCCAGAACTAGAAGAGTGGGCCAAGGCTCCGACCTCTCTTCTCCCGGTCGAGTACTACCGTTGTGAATGGCGGTCGTTTGCAGACAAGGAACTAACGACCCGGCCGAAGGTCTTGGCCACTGCAGTGATCAACTCGCACACCGTCCGGACGTCATCTGGTATCGACTATCACATGCGCCAAATCCTCGGCGACCAACTAAAGCCTGCAGAGCGAGCGCAGATTTCGCTTGAATACCGCCGTGTAAAGGCTTCGATGTCCAACACTGCATTGCATGCCGTCAATACGAGGATGAGTTCTGTGCACTCGACTCTGCACAACCGGCCGATCGAGCTTGCAATGGACCAAAGCGCGAGAACGTCGTGGGAAGGTGTCGTAACTCCGCACGTGGGTGACGTTCCATTCAGTATGTCTGGTCAGGGGCAGCAATCGGCAATCAAGATCTCGCTCGCGATGAATCGGCACGCCGGCCGCGCCAAGTTCGTTATGGTCGAAGAGCCCGAGAACCATTTGACGCACACCAGCCTCGTCACTCTGCTTTCGAGAATCGAGTCACTTGCGGGTGAGCAGCAACAGCTATTCATCACTACGCACAGCTCATTTGTGCTCAATCGCTTGGGACTGGATGCCCTTCTTTTGATGGGCCATGATGTCACCGTCAAGCTCTCAACGCTCGACCCGGAGACAGTCGACTACTTCAAGAAGCTTCCCGGATATGACACCCTGCGCATCGTCCTTGCGAATAAGATCGTTCTGGTCGAAGGCCCATCCGACGAGATCGTGTTCGAGCGGATTTTCCGGGACCGGTACGGGAAGCTTCCGATGGCGTGCGGGATCGACGTCCTGAGTATGCGCGGCCTCTCGCTGGCTCGCGGTCTGGAACTCTGTGCTGCACTCGGAAAGCCGATAACAGCGTTACGAGACAACGATGGCATTGATCCAGATGAGCTTCGCGGTGCTGTAGGCAAGTGGCTAAAGAAGGGCGAACGCGAACTGTTCATCGGTGAAGTCGCCCACGGTGAGACGCTCGAGCCACAACTGATTCACCACACCGGTGAAGTTTTACTGCGGGACATTCTTGGGATCGCCGATCATGCAGACCTGCTGAAATGGATGACCAGGGAAAAGACCGAGGCAGCTCTTCGAATCAGCGCTTCAGACAAAGAGATTGTTCCGCCAGCGTACATGCTGGAAGCTGTCAAGTTTGCGCATGGCTAACCATCTGACGCTGGCGGTCGCAGGCTCTCGGAAGACACAAAGCATCGTTGAGCACTGCGCCTCGGTGTCACGTGAGCGCCGCGTGCTGGTCTTGACCTATACGCAAGCCAATCAAGAAGAACTGATCAGCCGGCTGAAGCAGTACGCAGGCGACCACCATCATGTCGAAGTGATGGGCTGGTTCACCTTCCTGCTACGACATTTCGCCAAGCCTTTCCTGCCGTTCAAGTTCGCCGGGAAACGTGTCCTAGGCTTCAATTTCGAGGGGCGTCCCCATCGCATGTCAACCGGCATTGGTCGATTTCTGGACTCCAGTGGCGCCGCATACGGATGCGAACTCGGTCGCCTCGCCCACGAACTGGTTGCCCAAAGTAAGGGGGCGCTTCTGAAGACGCTGGAGTGCATTTACGATGAAATCCTGATCGATGAGGTTCAGGATCTCAGCGCTCACGACTGGGAAATCATCGACGTGCTGCTGCATTCTTCGGTCGACATTCGCATGGTCGGGGACATCCGTCAGTCGGTGCTCGCGACAAATCCGCGTAGCTCCAAGAATGCAAAATATTCGTACGCGGGGTCGATCAAGTGGGCGCGCGAGCGTCAGGCTAAAGGACTGCTTGAAATCGCGGAGAGCGTGACGACTTGGCGGTGCCATCCCGTCATTGCGAAATTCTCTGACAGCATCTTCGACCCGTCTTGGAAGTTCCCCGAGACGCAGTCTGAGAACAGGACAGTTACGGATCACGATGGCGTGTTTCTGGTATCGACAAAGCACGTCACCGAATACGTTCGTCACTTCCACCCTCAGTGCTTGCGACACAGCGTCAATTCAGGCAAGGCCTTCGATCTTGACTACCTCAATTTCAAAGTGTCAAAGGGCATGACGTATGAACGCGTCCTGATAGTCCCGACCGAGCCCATCGCCAAGTTCATCGCATCTGGCGCCTATCTAGAGGCAAATTCCGCTTCCAGCTTCTACGTCGCAGTCACGAGAGCGGAGCAGAGCGTTGCGATTGTTCTAGATAAGGCAGGCTCGTCTTCGTTGCCTTTCTGGAATCCAACGGCGGCGAAACAGGAGGAGGTATAGGCGCCCTAGCCGGGTTCTGCAGGTGGTTTGTCTGGAAGGGTGGTCAGGTTGAAAGTCCTGGGGCTACCAACGCCGCTGGTCGGTAGTGTAGGGCAATGATCGCGGGGCCAGCATGCGCGTTCGCCGATCCACGTGGGGTTGCCGGACCTGGAAACAGCAACGTCTGGATATGAGAACGGGCCACTCGATCTTGTTGTTCGTTTCCGTGTGTGTTTGATCTATTTTTCCGTTCGCAGTGATCCACTTACGCCGGATAAAATTGGTGTTGCACAATTCACTACACCGGATCTGGTGGCTAACGCGACGGGCAAAACCGGTTAAAGCCGGCTGGAAATCAACACTTGATCTTCATAGTTCCGCTTCCACTTCTGTTTGGTAAACGTTCAACATCATAAACGAGCAGTGGAAAGCGTTTGACACATCGAATGTTTGTGGCGTTTGCCGGGGGCGGTGCGAAGGCCTTGATTCATCTTGGCGCTCTCAGAGCGCTGGAAGCAAAGGGTGTTGATTTCAGGGGGCTCTCTGGCACATCCGCTGGAGCTCTGGTTGCAACACTAAAGGCCTCGGGGTTCTCTGCAGATGAGCTTCTGAACCCCCTCGATAAATCTTCCGTCATCTCGCGGCTTGGTGAGATCAGGCCCTCCATCAAACAGGCGAAGCATCTGTTCGGTAGATGGGGATGGTGGAAAGTCTGGCTTTTTCGCACTGCGATGCCGATGTTGCCGACGATTTTATGCGTCTCGCTGGTCAGCGTTGCGCTCACACTACTCTTGGTCGGCGCGCTCCTGGCATGGGGTAGAATATATCTCGCCGCAGCTATTTTCGCTGCATTGATTATATTTCTTGGTTGCGTTGCAACGTCGCTTTTATCAGGACTCGCCAGATCGCGGGAGTTTTCCGAAGCCCTTGGCATCCTTCTCCAGCAGCGGATGTTCCCATCAGAAACGGGACGCGTCGTTCGAATGGGCGACTTTGGCCGCGATGGTCGGCCGATACTCAAGATCGTAAGCGCCAATCTGACGACGGGGAAGATGGAGCTTTTTTCTCCTGAGCGAACGCCGAACGTTCCGGTAGCGGATGCGGTCGCTGCCTCCATCTCCCTTCCGATCATATTCGAACCACTGATCATTGACGAAAACTTGCATATGGACGGGGGGATTGTCTCAAACCTTCCTGCCTGGTCGTTCGATGAAGAGCGTGAACTTGATCCGGATGCCATCACCCTCGCCATCGAGATCCAGACAGCCACGGAACGGCGTATCCTCAATCGGCTAAATTGGATGGGTGCCTTCATTCAAACCGGATTGTTCGGTTCTTCCGAACTTAACCTCCGTGCTGCCGGACAAGCTGAACGGCTCGAACTTTCAACAAGCCTGCATCTTCTCGAGTTTGATCTGTCCATTGACAGGGCCATCAAAGAGGTCCTGGACGCGGAAACGGCGGCGACGGCGAAGTTGGACAAATGGCTCTTTCAAACCCCCGAAACCTATGCTGAAGCCTGCCGTTTTACCAAAGGGCTTGTCGATGACGTCATCGAAGCGGCACTTGACCAGCGTAACCCCAAAGTCCGCGTTGCAATTGCGATCCCGGACGTAGGACATACGAGATCTTTGCGGCTTCGGTATTCAACTGGATATGAAGGTCATCATGATGAGCGGATGTTGATCCCAATCGATGGAACAGTAGCAGGGCAAGCCTGGAAGACTGGCGACAGCTGGTTCGAACTCGCTCCACTGTCTCCAGAGTTCAGTTTAATGGCCCCAGAACACCGCTTGCGTCGCAAGGCCCTTCGAAGTGATTTGAAATGGGTCCTATGCATACCCATTTCAATTGGTGATGGGCCTGTCCGCTTCGTGGTGCAAATTGATGGTGGACGGGATTTGCTCGAAGACGAAACTGTTGGTACGATGATCAACAGCATCGAAACCGATGTGAAAGAGTTTTTTGGTATGCTGGCAGACCGGTTCAAAGAGATGGAGGAATGAAATGGCTTTTAAAAGCGCAAGTTTTTCACCTCGCAGCGGCCCACCGAAATCCGGCGAGAAGGTTTCGTCTGCGATTGAGAAACATCGCCCAGCGATGGAGGTGATTTTGCAGAAGGCTCAGAGGGCTTCGGAGGAGCGACGCGAAGCCATCGACAAGATCAAAGATCCGGAATTGCGCAAGAGTGCGGCACGTTAGCGCGTGCTTCTTATCGGTATTGGTCTCGACCTCGTAGAAATCCCGCAGTTCCGCTCGCTCTATGCCTTAGACGATCTCGTCGTGCTGGGTCGAGTATTTACCGCCTTTGAGCTCAGCGAAGCCCTCAACAGCAACAGCCAAATCGACCGCTTGGCTGGTCGATTTGCTGCGAAAGAAGCTGTCCTCAAAGTCCTTGGCGGTCTACAGCAAGGCACGGCGATGACAGAGATCGAGGTTCGCGCGTCAGCGGGTCAGCCAACCATTCATCTTTCTGGCCAAGCGGCTTTCCGGGCTGAGGAAATGCGGATCAATTCCTGGCTTCTGAGTATCACGCACAGCCAAAACGCAGCAGCTGCGGTGGTCATCGCGTCAGGCTGACTTCTGCAGGCACCGTGAGGTTCCATTTGGGCGGGAAGAAGGGTTGCGGCGCGTCGCCGTGGTCGCGAAAGCCCTGTTTGATGCGGGTGCGGCCCGCTCGTCCAAGGATATCAGGATGCGACACCCGTGAATATTTGCTGATTTCACAAAATAAGTTCTGGCAGTCGATAAGCTGTAGGCGGCGACCGAATAAAGATTTGAAGTTCAGACCTAAACGCTCAAACTCTAGTTCCTGGCGGTCAGTCATGAACTCAATAATATCGGCAGGCTGCAGATTGTCGGCGTTTACGAAGCATTTTGAGATGCCGTCGAGAGCTCCGGGGCCGGCGACGACAAAGTCACTTTCTTCATGATGGATCAGCGACGAGTAGTTGAGATCGATCGTCAGCTGATAGCCGAGGAATGGACCTATCGATGGAAAGGCGGTCAAAATTTCATAGACCTGCTTCAGGGTTTGCGTTTCCTGAATGCGTTCATAAACCCGTTCCCGCATCATGAGTTCAAGAAGAGCCAGATGTCCGCGGTGCTTCACCCCGTCAGTCGGCCCCAATTTTACAGGAGGCATGATGTAGGCCGCAGAGTAAATTCGGCCTCCATTCTGCTGGGCTTTGGAGAGGACCTTATCGATCGCGGCAGGCTTGAATGCGTTCCATGTGAGCGCGCCCAATTGCTCGGTTAGGACCTCCCAGGTCTCGATTTTATTGAAAATTTTGAATAGGATCGTGCGAAAGAAAATCTCGTCGGGATTTTCATCGAGGTTTGGGTCGTAAATCACTGAGCGTATCAGGTATTGGCTGACACGATCAGCGGCTCGATAGGCGTTGGTGAACCGAAACTGCTTCAGGATTGGATCGTCGGTCCAAGGACCGAGCCGCCTCTCAATTCTTCGGAAATAGATTTCCTGCCGCTCCGCAGCAAATTGCCAATAGGCGTCGAAAACCGGCGTAACCTCAAGGCTCGAAAACCGGTTGGAGCCTATTGTGAATAGTTGCGACGCAAGCTTTCGTTCAGCAGTCACGCGAGAACCGGGGCGTTCTGCAGTTCTGCCTTGATAACGGCCATCATCGCAAGAAAATCTGGGTCCGTTTTTTTCAGATCGTCCGCTTGAGCGACGCCTACAAATACGTTGAGCCGTTCCATCTTCAATCCCATCTCATGCGCCATAAAACGACCAAGTCGGCTGAGGCCAAGGTAGTTTCCATATCCCTTTCGGATGATCTGCTGCGTCGCATAGAAGGCGTTGACGATCAAGCCGTTCGTTTCGGAAAACGTGAAGCTGACCTGCTGAAGGCATGGGAATTCTTGAAGCGATGTCCTGCTGACATCACGGTGTGGATCGAAAGTTGTCGCCTGCCATCTGGATCTGCGGCCGCTCGGACGACGTTCGTATTCGGCAAGGATCCACTCCAACTGATTGAAACCCTTGCCGCCGCCCTCAAAATCAATCAGGCGCTGGAAGTAGGAGCCTTTCTTGTTGTTTTGAGGGTTTAATTTTTGGATGCGTTGAAACGCCTCTCGGTACATTTCGAAGAACTCTGCGCGGTTGCCTTGCGCGAGCACATAATATCGTTCTGGAAAGATCGTGAATGCGACATTTTCACATCCCCGTTTGCCTGTGATTTCCAACCAATGATCGAGAGCTACTCGAATATTCTGGTTTTCCACGGGGTATCCGTCGTCATCAAAACCCGTGATTGAGAGTGTGAGTGGCGAGATCTCTGTGCAACCCGGTGCTGTCAGCTCAGAGAGAACATGCCCCCAAGCGATCGAAAGGCCGCTTGCCTCGATCAGGCGCGGTGATCCGGATTTAGTCATCATCTTCCTCCTCAACGTGTCGGTGTTTCATCAAGCCTTCGTATTCCGTAGGGCCGATACGGACAGTCATTTGACGCAGACCGGTCCGAACCTTCAATTTGGTGCGCGTTGTCGCTTTATAGATGGCAAAATCCCCGCCATCTTGCAGATAGTCCAAACCTTCGCCCTTGATCTCGCTGAGCTTGGGAAGTGCAATTCCATTGCCGATATCGAGGTCGACCGTGGAGGTCAGCGAGTGTCCGTCGAAGACCGGCAGGGCTGTCAGTGTGTCGTCTGCGATAAGAGAACGCCGTATTTGCTGAGGTTTCGTCTTCAATAATGTAGTCCGCTGCTCCGCATCTATGTGATGAAGCACATAGGTCAGATGAGAGATTAAGGTCCCGTACCCAACGCCGAATTCGCTTGCTACCGTTGCTATCTGCAGCGGTGATGGGGTCGAAATGTCCCATTTGCGGGAAGCGAACGCCCTCCGGATACCGATCGATGGCATCAGCAAGAACGACGAAAACGCATCAGCCAAGATTTCGTCTGGCTTATCAGACGACTTGCGGTCGTCCTCTTTAAGCTCGTCAATCGTCGATCCATGCCCGAACCAATGATGCCCGAGCTCGTGCCCACACGTGAAGGCGCGTCTTGGAACCGGCCGCAGCGACGATAAAAACGTGATCGCGGGAGGGCCCTTCTTGTAGAGCCCTTCCATACTGACCTTGAGAAAACGCACTCGCAAACCGAGCCGATCCGCAACCGTGTAAACGTCGATCGGATCGATATCGTCCACGCCGGCTTGATCTCGGGCATCGGCTGCGGCTTGGGATGCCTGCAGGATTAGATTACGCTTTGCCGTCATCAGAATCGTCATCCTTATCGTCACCCTGGATGACCGCAAGCGCGCGCATCAAACTGTTCAACGCATCTGGGCTTAGTTTGCTCAGTTCTCTGGCGGCAAGCTGGAGCTTTGGGTCAGAGGGGTTCATCTGATCCGGGCCTTCTCCCATCAGATAATTGATGGAAACCTCGTAGATTTCCGCGAACTGCGCGAGCTCGGTCGCTGACACTTTCCGATTACCGTTCTCAATCTCACTGATCGTCGGCCGGTGCATCTCTAGCATTTTCGCAGCCTGCCCTTGGCTCAGGCCTGACAGTTGCCGAGCCTCCTTAATCCGGTCCGCAATTCTTTTTTGTCTATCTTTTTCGCTCATGTATTACTCCGCCGCGACCGTAATCGGGGGCTTGCTTTGCTTCTTGGCGAGGACCAGGTTAACGCTTTCGTCGATAGTCAGGAGGGTTTTGCCGTCCAGCGTCCCGAAGATATGGACATCATTTGGAATGATGATGTCGAGCTTCTTTGCTAGCCAACCAGTCGCGACTGGCCAAACCGTACTGTCGAAGCTCTCCAGCACTTTTCCAGGAACATCGGAGCCCTTGAGTGCAGGACTTGAGCAGCCACTCAGCGACTGTACGCGATCGAGCACTTGCAGCAGGGCATTCTTGACTTCGTCTTTGGTCATTGGTACGAACTCCTTACCGACCCGTAAGATAATCCTACACAACCGAATTTGCAAGGGGGCGCCAAATTCCTCCTTGAAATAGTGACAGCACTCAAGTCTATCTTCTGCGACGCAGCCATAGAAAGAACCGGAGGAAGCAAATGAGCTTGGATGTAATTAAGCCCGAAACATTACTTCGGTGGCAGCAGCAGCAATTTCAACATGACAGACGCAACCATACCGACATTATTTGCCTGTCGCGCATGGATCGGCTCAAGCATTATGGTTTGCATTACGCCAAATATGCCGGCCGCGTCGCTTTGCATCCAAAAGATTTATCGGTCTTGAGCCGGACGCTTGTGGACGCTCTTTTGGTGATGCTCAGCGCTGCGAACGTTCTCTCTCAGCGGTTGGATCGTGATTTCCAGATGAGAGCCGATGCCAAGTTCGTCTACGGACTTCTGGAGGATATTGCGGATGCTTCCGGCAGGTTTTGCGATGCTTGTGAAAAAATCGACCACTTCGAAGAATTCCTCGCGATTGCAAAACAAGCCAATCTCGACATGCTCCAGTGGATTTTCGTTCTCGCTGCTGAGCACAAATTCGATCTAGAAGCACTAGTCCTGGTTCGCCGGCAACAGCTTACTGAGCGCCAGTTTCTCATCCCAGCCGATCAGCAGGGTTGAACGAATGGCGAGCGAAGCACGATTCTGATCCTCACCGATTTACACCTGGCAGGCATACTGAAGCGCGACGAAATCAAGTCGCCTTCGATTCCCAAGATCGAAAACCCGAGCCGGATTGCGGCCACGGGAGAATTGCTGAGTTCAATCGCTGACTATCTTCGGCGTAGACATCTCACTCTCGAGGCTGTGATCTTTGCCGGAGACGCGCAAGACAAGGGTTCGAAAGGCAGCCACGAGGCGGCATACCAGTCAATTGTTGGCGCCTTCCAAGAATTCGGAATCGACGCCGCCAAGATAGTTTCC
This sequence comes from Rhizobium sp. PP-F2F-G48, assembly GCF_004342335.1. Lineage (NCBI taxonomy): Bacteria > Pseudomonadati > Pseudomonadota > Alphaproteobacteria > Hyphomicrobiales > Rhizobiaceae > Rhizobium > Rhizobium sp. PP-F2F-G48. Next base: position 9,775 of record NZ_SLVH01000018.1, read on the forward strand.
ACGCCAGGAAACCACGATGTTCTGAAAGGATCGCCGCCGGGCTCGACGGAACGTTACGCAGATTTTGCTTCTGTGTGGCGCGACAATGGATGCGTCGTTCCATGGATTGATGGCCTCGATCCCCAAAAGCCTTCAGATACAGGTCGACATCGCCTGGTCGCGGACGACGCTCAATGGGCCATTTACCCCTTAAATACGAGCAATTGGTCGCAGGTTCGCGCAAATGTTCCCAGTGACCTGGCAACTGTCTGGGAAGAGTTGCCGAAGAAGATGGCGCAAGGTAACGGGATCCTCGAGGAACAAGTGAAAGCGGCACTTGGGCGCCTTCTCGATTACGACATGGCGAATATCTCGAATGACCAATTGAAGGTATTTCGCCAGAGGGTCGATGATACACCGCAACCGACAGCGGGCTCGCAAGTCAGGCTGGCTGTCATGCATCACCATCTTCGGTCGCCAAGTTTTCGGGTGGAGTACAAACCTTTCGAGGGCATCACCAATCTCGAACAGTTGCGCTCCGTTTTGAAAGAAACGAATGTTGCTGCGGCGATTCATGGGCACAAGCACGAGCATAATTTTCGGTACGAGTACGTTGAATCGAACGATCCCGACATTCCTCACCGTATTGCCGTTGTGTCGGCAGGGACTTTTCAAGATGGCGCAGATCATGGCGCGGCGATGTTGCTAACCCTAAAAGGATTACCTTATACGCCGGAAATCTCGGTCGAACGAATTGACCTTCCCCGTATCGGGCTCGATTTGCGGGTTTCGGCGCCAGCCTCTCTAACATTATTGGGCTTGAAGAGTGTGCCGGGCGCTCCGGTCCTGGTCCAGGGATCAAATCTTGACGAGCTTTACGCGCTAGCTGCGAGAAAGGCGAGAGCCCATGTTGGCGAAACCCTGATCGTCCATTATGAGCCGACGGACGCAGGAAAGGGCTCGTTGAAACTACCTTCCGAATATCCTCGTTCGAACAGCGTGTCCGAGGAGGAGATGCAAAATTGGCTCGAAGATCTCGTAAAGTGGTGGCAACTTGAGCGTTCCAGCCGGGATAATGACTTTCCGTATCCTCATGGATCGCGCCTCAGGCTGTTTGGTGGAAAACTCAACCAGATTGATAGGATCGTGCGGCTCCTAAGTAGAGAACCGTCTTCTCGGGCACTCGCTGTGCTCGTTGATCCCCTTCGAGATTTCGACCGAAACGGTGAAGAAGAGGCATTTCCATCTTTCACCATGATGCAGGTTCGCAAGCGTGAAACGTCGCGTGACGTATACTCGGTCGATGTCATCGGCTTCTACAGGGCACAAGAATTTTCGCAGTGGTGGCCAGTCAACATGGCAGAGCTTCGACTGTTGCAGAGCGAGTTAGCAGATCAGCTGAAAGCGAGCCCTGGTATGATCACGACGGTGACCACCGACGCTCGGTTCAAACCGCAAGGCCCTGGACAGGTATCGGTGCCAGTTTTTGATCGATGGGTCGATCAAAGCCCCGAGAAGCTGTTTATGCTTGCGCTTACTCTATCGGGAGACACCAGAGATGAGCCGTTTCAGCGCCTGCTGTTACAGGAATGGGTGAGGTCGCTTAATGATATCAAAGAGGCCTCGTCTGCTCCAGATACCGATGGCGTTCTGATCCCAGCTGAAGGTCTCCGAACGCTGGTAAAGTACCTCTCGATGATCGCGAGAGAAGGCGATCGATCGGGTCTCGTCCAGCAACTGCAAAATCTACTGATGGTAAACCAGCATTTTCAACTGTCTAGGAAGTTAGAGCCGGATCGGCAAGCCTGGTCGCTCGCAATTGAACGGATCATACCTGCCATCATCGAGTTGGAGGAGGCCGCGCGCCGCTATGCCGCCGATCCCGCAACTGGCTGCCTCGTTGTGGAAGGCACGCGAAGCAATGATCCGGAAGCTCGAAATGCAGCGCTCGCCTGCAACATTGCGGCGGAGAATGAAATTCGCGACTATATCGCCACCCGTCATCCGAAAGCGGCTGAGCTTCTAACCGACTATGTCAGCACGACTATGTCGGGCCTTTCCGCGAAAGCGCGCAATGGAAATGACCGGGTCCGACTGCTAGCAACCGCTCGAATTGCCAGCTCGGTTATCGAACAGGCGCTTTCCAACTTGACCTAGGTGCAACACGCAAACGTTGATAGTCCGACCTGCAGTTTGAGGTGTTCAATCCGATAGGGTGCCATGCGAGGCTCACGCTCGGCTATTGGCCCAATCGTCACCTGCTCTCAATGACCACCGGTGAGGGCCAAGTTTCCGTCAAGGAAGAGAAATTGGCGTTTCGACCGAGAATCGTAATATTCGGGTCGGAGGTTCTCATCCATTCAAGGCGAGCGGCTTAATGGTTCAACGATGTGGATTCCAGCGTAGGCATTCTTATTAAGAATGCACATGCCAAGCAGCAAAGCGCGCAGATGGCAATCACTGCTCCCATTGGCCACGGGCTCCCCGTTGCAAATAGGCCAGCGACTGCGGATCCGACAACACCGCTGCCATACTGGATAGAACCCATCACGGCCGACACAGCGCCCGCTCGTGTCGGATAATCGGCAAGCGCACCTGAGATCGCGTTGGCGCTGATGAAACCGTTCATGGCAGTGAATAGCCATAGGCTCAAAGCCATACTGTAGATCCCGCCGATATCCGTCGCCGTGAAGAACGCGAGAAGCAGACCCGCCACGGCTGCCCCGATGGCTCCAAGCCTCAGCATCCGGTCGCTTCCGTAGCGCTCAACCAAGCGCGCGTTCGCGAAATTCGATGCCATCAGACCCACTGTGCCGATTGCAAACACAAGACCGAACATCTGCGGCGAAAGGTGGTGGTAGTCGATATAGGCGAAGGATGAACTTGAAATATTGGCAAAGACACCGGCGTAGAAAAAGCCCAGCGCTCCGGCATAAGCGAGAATCCGTTTCTCGGTAATCAATCCGCCATAGGCTGCAAATGCTGCGCCAAGGGTTTCGGTGTTGCGTCGATCTCGCGGCAGTGTCTCGGGGATCGTGAACAATACGACGAAGGCGACGAAGCCAACCAGCACAAGTGTCCAGAAGATCGCCTGCCACTCTGCTACCTTGAGGATCAGGCTTCCCACCGACGGCCCCAGCAGCGGCGCGACGGCCATGATCGTCATCAACGTCGAGAGCACACCAGCTGCGCGTTCCCGACCAAAGTGGTCGCGAACCATGGCACGGCCCAGCACCACCCCTGCGCATGCACCAACAGCTTGAAGGATCCGGAACGCAATGAGCTGGACGACGTCGGTAGATATCGCGCAACCTGCGCATCCGCACATGAACAGGACCAACCCGATGGCGACGGGGATGCGCCGTCCGAACCGATCGGAAATCGGCCCCCAGATCAACTGGCCAACGGCGAAGCCAACCAAGTATGCCGAGACCGTATACTGCAGGTTTCCCTGCGACGTATTCAGGGCGGCACTCATGCCCGGCATCGCAGGCAGATAGAGGTCGGTCGAAATCGACGCGAAGGCCAGCAGTACGCCCAGCACGGTCATGAGCCAAATCTCAGAAGCTTTCGAAGCTGGTTCTGGCCTTGGGATCGCGTCGATCTCATGTGTCATCGGATCGTATCCTCGTTCCCGCTCAGCGGACCGTATAGCCGCCGTCGACCGGGAGTGCGTGCCCGATCACGAATGTGGAGGCAGGGCTGGACAGCCACAGAACTGCGTCGGCGATCTCCTCGGCCGTACCGAGGCGGCCGATCGGAACGTCCTTCATCATCACATCCATGGCTTCCGGCTGCGTCTCGAGCATGGTGGTGACCATCGGCGTCGAGATGATGCCGGGGCAGACGGCGTTGATGCGGATGCCTTTTGGCGCGTATTCAAGGCCAGCACTTTTCGTCAGACCGACGACGCCGTGCTTGGAGGCATGGTATATGCCGCGCTCGGCGATGCCGACGATGCCACCCAGGGACGAGTTGTTGACGATGGTGCCGCTGCCCTGTTCGCGCATGTAAAGAAGCTCGTGCTTCATACAGTTCCAGATGCCGCGCAGGTTCACACCCATGACGAAGTCGTAGTCGGAAGCTTCGGCAAGCGCGGTCTCAGCTACGGGGCTCTGGACACCTGCGTTGTTGAAGGCTGCGTCAAGACCGCCGAAGGTGGCGATCGTCTCGGCAACCATCGCCTCGACCTCTGCCATGTTGGCGACATCGCAGCGTATCCCGATGGCGCGGTGCCCGTTTGCAACGAGTACCGCCGCAGCAGCCCTGACCGCATCTTCGTTGACATCTGCGAGCGCGACGGCAGCACCCGCGGCGGCGAACTTCTTCGCTGTCGCCAATCCCATGCCGGATGCGGCGCCCGTGACGAGCGCTACCTTGTTTTGAAAGTCGAATGTCATTTCTGGTTTTCCTGTCGTATCGACGTTTTGGTCTGACTACGGCGTCCGGGTCAGTTTCAGCAGCCGATCCGCCGACGGTCCTTCCGCCCGGGGGGATCGGTTTGTGGTGATCAGGTAGATGTCGCGGCCGACGGGCAGAACGTCGCGGATCCTGTCGCCGGACGTGAAGATCGGCTTGAGGGTCTTTGCCCGTTCGTCAAAAGCGTAAAGGCCCTTGCCGACGAGCGTCGCGACAAGCAGGTCATTGCCCGCGAATGCGATACCGGACGGCGCCCATGTCTGGTTGCCCGACTGAAGGAGCGGTCGCTCCATCCCCTGACCGCTTTCATCGCCGGAAATGATCGGCCAGCCGTAGTTTCGTCCGGGGAGTACCTGATTGATCTCGTCATGCGCAGACTGCCCATGTTCCGCGACGAACAGGCGACCTTCGGGATCCCAGGCGAGTCCCTGCGGGTTTCGATGGCCGAGGGAATAGACATAGGAGCCGGGATAGGGATTGTCGGCCGGGACCTTGCCGTCGATCGTCATGCGCAGAACCTTTCCTGCCAGGCTAGAGACATCCTGGGGGCGCTGGCGGTTCTCCGTCCATCCGGTCGTTACATAGAGACTTCCGTCTGGACCGATCGCGACCCGGCCGCCGCTGTAGAGACGGTGCCCCGGAATCCCGTCGATCAGAACCCGCGTTTCCAGCCACGAGTTTCCGTCGAAGCGCGCCTCGATGACCTTGTTCGCGAGATCGCCATGGACCCGGTAGGTCTGGTAGAAGTAGGCGATGCCGCTCGTGTCGAAATCCTTCGACAGCGCCATGCCCAGCAGACCGCCGCCCCCTTCGCGGGCGATAGGATCCGAAGTCCTGACAGGATGACGGGTCAGGCGGTCGTTTTCGATTGAGACGACGTTGCCTGCGGCTTCGGTTATCCAGATCCGACCGTCAGCTTCCTGTATCTCCCAGGGGTAATCCAATGTTTCGGCCGCGACGTCGGCTATCCAGTCCGAACTGGACGTCGCGGAAACAGGGGGCACTGGAAGAAGATCCTGCGCCCGAGCTTCGAACGATGTCAGAGCGGTTGCCAGGGCGAGCGCCCCGGTCAATGTCATTGCATGTCTCATCGAAGGATCCCCGGTTCACCGGTTAGTCGAGATATTGCTCGTCCGATACCTTCTCCATCCAGGAGACGTTCTTGCCGTCCTTCATGTTGGTGATGGCGATGTGGCCGACGCCAGTCGTTGCGGTCGCGCCGTGCCAATGCTTCACGTCGGGCGGGCACCAGATAACGTCTCCCGGCCGCATCACGCGCTTTTCAGCGCCTTCCTCCTGCACCCAGCCAGTCCCCGACGTGACGATCAGTATCTGGCCTGCGGGATGGGTGTGCCATGCCGAGCGGGCACCCGGGTCGAAGGTCACGTGGCCGCCCGTATGGCTCGTGTGCTCATTGTCAGAATAAAGCGGGTCGATCGCGACCAAGCCCGTGAAGGTCGCTTCGGGTCCCTTCATCGAAGGGCGCGAGCCGCCTTGCGAGAACTGTGATGTTTCGGCATGGGCCGATGTCGAAGCGAAGAGGGCGAGAGCGATGGCCGTTGCTGTAAACTGTTTCATTGATCGTCCTTCTTGTGCGGGTAAATGGGTGCAGTCTCAGGCCTTGCGGCCGGCCGACATGTCGAGGACGAAGCGGTAGCGAACATCCTTCGCCATGACCCTCGTAGCCGCGGTCGATCTGGTCGGGTTTGATCACCTCGACATCGGCCTTGACATTGCGGGCCGCGCAGTAGTCGATAGTAGCGCAGCACATTCAGAAGAATTAGATGTCCAATTCTGCATAGACATATGGGCACGGTACATAAATAGAAGATCGCATCGCTGCGAGATCCTGCTAGGATGACGCTCGATTGATGCGAGGTGCCCGTGAATGCTGCGTGAGAATGTCAACGATCTGCTCGCGTTTCTCGTAGTCGCCCGCGAGCGGAGCTTCACGAGGGCGGCTGCCAAGCTGGGTGTTTCGCAGTCGGGCTTGAGCCATACCGTCCGGGGTCTCGAGGAGCGTCTTGGGTTGCGCCTTTTGACGCGAACGACCCGCAGCGTTGCTCCTACGCCGGAAGGCGAGCGCCTGCTGACGATGGTCGGCCCACGTTTCGAGGAGATCGAAGGCGAGCTGATCGCGTTGACGGATCTGCGCGAAAAGCCCGCCGGAACCATCCGCATCACGGCCGAGGATTTCGCCATCGACAACGTGCTCTGGCCGAAGCTCAGCAAGGTGCTGCACGAGTATCCCGATATTAAGGTGGAGTTCGTCGTTGACTATGGTCTGGCTGACATCGTCGCTGAACGCTTCGACGCAGGCGTCCGGCTCGGCGAGATCGTATCGCAAGGGATGATTGCGGTGCGGATCAGTCCTGAACAGCGGATGATCGTTATCGGATCGCCGGACTATCTAGCACGCAATCCCGCGCCGATAGTGCCCCAGGATCTCACGCGCCACAACTGTATCAACCTCAGACTGCCGACCAAGGGCGGGCTGTATGTCTGGGAGTTTGAAAAAGACGGTCAGGAGCTGCGGGTGAGGGTGGATGGGCAGATGACCTGCAACGGCATCACGCAGATCCGTAACATGGCGATCGACGGGTTCGGCTTAGGCTTCATTCCCGAGGGGCTTGCCCAGCCCGAGATCCATGCTGGACGGTTGGTCGAGGTCCTAGGTGACTGGTGCCCGTACTACCCCGGATACCATCTGGTCTATCCGAGCAGGCGGCAGTCTTCGGCGGCGTTTAACGTGGTTGTTGATGCCTTGCGTTACCGCGGATAAATTTGGCTCGTATGAGGCGTGCCCGGTCCCAAGTATGATCGGACCGGGCACTGATTGTTACCATGCGGTCAGCTTTGGCGCTTTTCGAACACGTCTTTAAAGACCGGAACAGCGGACATCACGTTCGGCCAACCCGCATAGAAGGTTAAGTGCGTCAGGATCTCGGATGCCTGATCTTGCGTAAGACCGGCGCTCATAGCTCGGTCTAGGTGATACGGGGTCTGCGCCACCTGACCGGAGGCGACCAACGCGGTGACGGTGATGAGGCTGCGGTCGCGTGGCGCAAGCCCCGGACGAAGCCAAAGGTCCTTGAAGAGGACACCGTTCGTGTATTCAACGACGCCCTGCGACACCGGCCCAACATTCTGCTCGACGCGCTTTGCGCGCTCGGCGTCCGCCGTTTCATCAAGCGGAAGTGGAGCAGGGGATGCTTCGGGAAGCTGGTCAGCACCGATACCACGCGCGGCGAAGACCTGTGCAGCTACAGCAACCGCGCCGGTGGCATTCCCCCAGCCGGAATAGAAGGCGAGGTGGGTGATGATCTCCGAGAGTTCCGCAGGCTTGACACCGTTGTCGAGTGCCAGATTGAAGTGATACGGCATCTCGACTGGTTGGTTCCGGGCGATCAGGGCCGCGACCGTTATGACGCTTCGGTCACGCGGGGAGAGACCAGGACGCATCCAGAGATCGTCGAAGATAACGCTTTGCGTGTACTTGGCCAGAGCAGGCGAGACGGCCTGAACGTCTGCCATCGTGACGGGCACGGCCCCGAAGCGCTTTTTGTCATCATCGCCCAGAGCGGGGACCGAGGCGGCGAGGGTCATAGAGATTGCTGTGACGGCGAGCTTGTTCATTTCTGTTCCCTTAGATTGCGGCTTCGAGCGAAGCCGGAAGGTGATCAATTACGACCTCGACCTGCTCACCAGGCGTAGGCCTCAGGCGCGCCTAGTCCGTATCCCGGCCAAATCTCGTCTAGGCGGTCGAGCGTTTCCTGCGACAAGGTTACATCGATGGCTTGCAGGTTTTCTGTGAGCTGCTCGACGGTACGAGGTCCGGTGATGGGGGCGGTGACCACAGGATTTTGCAGTAACCAGGCCAGCGCAACATCCGCAGGCTGTCTTCCAATGTCCCGGCATAGCGCTTCGTAGGCTTCCAACTGCGGGCGGAACTTCTCGATCCGCTCCGTCACCTTCGGCCTCGAGCGGCGCCCGTCCGTAACCTTCTGCAAAATTCCTCCGAGAAGTCCGCCACCGACCGGGCTATATGGGACCAGTCCAAGACCGTAGTGACGGCATGCCGGGATGACTTCCAGCTCAATGGTCCGTGCTGTCAGGTTATAGAGGCTCTGCTCGGAGACCAGGCCGAGAAAGTTGCGGGACGCGGCCTTCGACTGAGCCGTCGCGATGTCCCATCCGGCGAAATTGCTGGACCCGACATAGAGAACCTTTCCCTGCTGAACGAGCAATTCCATTGCCTGCCAGATTTCCTCCCATGGTGTGTTCCGGTCTATGTGGTGCATCTGATAAAGGTCGATATGGTCGGTCTGCAGGCGGCGAAGGCTGTCCTCGCATGCCTTTCTGATACGGTAGGCGGAGAGATACTTGTCGTTCGGTCCAACCTCCATCGGTTGATAGACTTTGGTAGCGAGAACGATCTTTTCCCGGCGACTGCCCTGAGCCAGCCACCGTCCGATGTACTCCTCGGAGATGCCGTATCCCTTCTTCATGTCCGGCGCGTTCGGGCCGCCATAGACATCGGCTGTATCAAAAAAGTTGATGCCGACTTCAACCGCCTTGTCCATGATCTGGAAGCTTGTCGCTTCGTCGGTGAATTCACCGAAGTTCATGGTTCCGAGGCAGAGCGGGCTGACTTTCAGGCCTGTCCGACCGAGATATCTGTATTCCATGTCAAAGCGTCCTTATTCTCGCATTTTCGATTTCCTCAAAGCGGCGGTTTTCACCCGCGATGGAAACATCGGAAAGTGGAGAGATATGTGGGACCTGTTTGCTCCACGATTAGAGGCTGAATTCCGATAGGAATTATGCAGTGAGCCCATGAATGGGGATCGCCAGTTGATTCTCGGGCAACAACATAAAAACTACGCGACATGATTTACTAAGAGCGGGTGGCCTTCGGTACTCTGTCCATGAATCGTGTTCATAAGTGTAATCGATTTGGAGCCGATTATCTGTGCGCCGCGCCGCGCTACTCTCCCCCTTTCGATCTTACCAGCATCATTTTCGGAAGGCAGCCGCATGACACTCCAATCTCCGCCGACGAGTAGAATCGCCATCTGGTTCAGGCGGCTCTACTCGGCGGTCCTGCTCGTCATCGGTTTCGCGTTGATCTGCGGGGGCGTTCTACTTACCTACGAAGGAGGGTCTCCCTACTACTGCGTTACCGGATTAGCCGTCGTCGCTAGCGGTGCGTTGCTGTGGAGAGGCGACAGGTGGGGCGCTTGGATTTATTGCGCGATGCTTGTTGCAACAATTGCCTGGTCAATCTGGGAAGTGGGATTCGAGCCTTGGGAACTGGTCCCACGCCTCGTTGCTCCCTTTGTTCTCGGCTTTGGAATGTTATTCGTGTCATTCGACGCCCAGGTCGTCGTCACGGGTCATCTGCGTCGTTTTGGTGGATGGCCCCCATTCGTGGTTGCAGCGGTTCTCGCGGTCCCCGTCGGTGCGGGGTTGAACGCGCTTGGTCCTGACCGACCTGCTGACCCTATGTGGCAGACAGGCGGACGTGTCCCGGTCCCTCAACCTCTGGCACAGCCGTTGGCGACCATTGCCGGCACTGACTGGCGCCATTTCGGCAATGATGCCGGAGGCACGCGCTTCAGCCCATTGCGAGATATCAACGTCGACAACGTCTCAGGACTGCAGGTCGCGTGGGAAGCGGAAACGGGTCCGGCAATCCCAGGGCCGACGGGCGGCCTCGAGGCGACCCCGATCGTCGTGGGCGACACCGTCTATGTGTGCAATGGCTACAATTCCATCGTCGCTTTCGATGCCGATACGGGACAGGAGCGCTGGCGTCATGCAATGACGGGGAGCACCGAGTCTGGCAAGCCGTGCCGCGGTGTCTCCTACTACCAGGTGCCGAATGCGACTGGTCCATGCGCGGAACGCATTTTCGCGCCAAGCCAAGCGCCAGACCTGATTGCCGTCGATGCGCATACCGGGCAATCATGCCCAGGCTTCGGTCAGAACGGCCACGTGTCCCTGATGGACGGGTTGGGCGAATTCTCTTTTGGCCTTTACTATCTGAGTTCCCCGCCGCAGGTCATTCGAGGCAAGGTCGTCGTTGGCGGTGCGGTCCTCGACAACCAGCTCTGGGGCGCTCCTTCGGGCGTTGTGCGTGCCTACGACGCTGTGACAGGAGAGCTATCCTGGGCGTTCGATGTCGGTCGTTTGGACCGCCGCGGTGCTCCGCCGGAGGGCGAAACATACACGCTCTCGACCCCCAATAGCTGGGCCCCAATGAGTGCCGACGAGACGTTGGGCCTCGTCTATTTCCCGACCGGGAACTCGTCCCCCGACTTCTTCGGTGGAAACCGCCGTTCGTTCGACGACGAATTCAACAGCTCCGTCGTTGCCGTTGATGTAGCTACGGGCGCGGTCCGGTGGCACTTCCAAACGACGCATCACGATCTCTGGGACTACGACGTGCCATCACAGCCCACGCTGGTGGACATGCCGACGGCGAACGGCATAAGGCCAGCCTTGATCCAACCCACCAAGCGCGGTGAGATGTTTGTTCTCGATCGCGAGACTGGCGAACCGCTCAAGCCGGTTGAAGAGCGACCCGTCCCGCAGGGCGGGGTGGTCCCGGAAGAACGCCTGTCGCCAACCCAGCCGTTCTCTGTTGGCATGCCTGCCTTCCGCGGCGCGGATCTGCAGGAGAGGGACATGTGGGGCATCACACCGATCGATCAGATGTTGTGCCGCATCACGTTCAAGAAGGCGCGCTACGAGGGCACGCTGACGCCGATCGGTCTTGATCGGCAGACTGTTGTCCAGCCGGGGTACGGCGGCGGGGTGAACTGGGGAAGCATCTCGGTGGATGCCGACCGCGGCATCATGCTGGTGAATTCCATGCGCCTCCCAATCCTGACGCAATTGCTCACCCGCAGCCAAGCCGACGAACGTGGCTTTAAGATCGTCAGCGGCAAAGGGCCAAACAGCGGTCCTCGTGGCCCGATGATCAACACGCCCTACGCGGTACAGATCGCACCATTCCTCTCGGTGCTTGGAACGCCATGCACGGCGCCACCGTGGGGCATTATGAGTGCGGTCGATCTGTCGTCCGGGCGAATGATCTGGACAAAGCCTTTCGGTACCGCTCGAGACTCCGGCCCATTTGGCATCCCGTCGGAATTGCCCGTCACCATGGGCGTGCCCTTTTCCGGCGGCACAGTGACGACACGGGGTGGACTCGTCTTTGTCGCGGCGTCTGTCGAACAGGCGATCCGGGCATACGACTCGTCGACCGGGCAAGAGGTCTGGAAGGCTCGGCTTCCTGCAGGTGGGCAGGCAAGTCCCATGACTTACAAGTCCCCGAAAAGCGGACGGCAGTTCGTGCTGATCGCGGCAGGCGGAAAGCCCTCGCTCAATACCAAGGCAGGTACGAAGATCATCGCCTACGCGCTGCCCCAGTGACGACGACGACGACTAGGTCTAATCTCAAATTTCAAAAGGTTTTAAGCATGACCACACTTCTCAAGCGCTCCGCAATTGCGGCCGCACTTTTCCTAGCCAGCTCCATTGGATCTGTCGCCGCCGACCAGCCCACATCCGCCGTCAAGATTGATAGCGGGCCACTTCAGGGGGTGGATGACGGAACCTTGCGGTCTTATCTCGGCATTCCTTATGCCGCGCCGCCTGTTGGCGATCTCCGCTGGAAACCTCCGCAGGCACCCGCGGCATGGCGGGAGACGTTCGACGCTACGAAAGTAGGGAGCTCCTGCCCTCAAAATGCAAATCTGGGGGCGTTTGCAACGCCGGGCGGGAAGGAGGACTGCCTCTTCCTGAACGTTTATGCGCCACGCACGATCCCTTCAGGACGCGCGAGCCTTCCTGTCTTCGTCTGGATCCATGGCGGCGCATTGTCCGTGGGGCAGTCGGATGACCATGATCCCCGCAAGCTTGCGCTCGAAGGCCGCGCTGTCGTCGTCACGCTGAACTACAGACTCGGCATGTTCGGCTTCTTCGCTCACCCCGCTATCGACAAGGAAGGCCATCCGTTCGCCAACTACGGACGAATGGACCAGTCGTTTGCGCTGGATTGGATTCAGCGCAACATCACGGCTTTCGGGGGCGATAAAAGCAATGTCACCATCGCGGGCGAATCTTCAGGCGGCAGCAGCGTCATAGCTCATGTCGTATCGCCATGGTCCACGGGCAAGTTCCAGCATGCGATAAGCATGAGCGGCGCTTCCGAGATGATCAAATATCCCAACTTTGCCGGTGTCACGCCGCTCGATGCTGCTGAACTCAAAGGAACGAATTTCGCAAATGCTGCGGGCTGTTCCGATCAGAGCGCAGCGTGTCTGCGCAGCCTCACCGTCGGACAGATCCTTGCGTCAGAAGGGCCATTTCGAAGCAATGGTATCATTGATGGGGATTTCTATCCGACTGCGCCCGGCGAAGCTCTAAGAGCTGGCAAATTCAACAACGTTACCCTGGTGAGCGGCACGACGCGCGATGAAGGCACTTTCTTCGTCGGTTTCCCTGAAAATGAAACAGGGCAACCGATGACCGAGGAAGGTTTTCCAAAGGCGGTAGAGGCGTTCTTTAAAACTGCCCTCACGCCCGCAGTCCTCTCAGAATATTCAACTGCGAACTACAACTCGCCAAGCGAGGCTTATGCGGCAGCAGTTACCGATTACCTGTTTGCTTGCCCGGCTCTTGCTCTCAATCGATGGGTATCTGCAAAATCCCCTGTTTACGCATATGAGTTTGCCGACAGGACGGCACCATCCTATCTGAAGCCCACGACCTTTCCATTAGGGGCTGCCCACACCTCCGAGCTGCAATATCTCTTTCCAGGGTATCATGGTGGCGCCATGGGTCAGCCAGTTACGCTGAACCCTCTCCAGGAAAAGCTTTCCGACGAAATGGTCCGATATTGGACGACTGTCGCAAACGCCAATCAGTGGGAGCATTGGCCAAAATACGACCCTAGCCAGCAGAATGTGCTGCGTCTGAAGTTGCCATCATCACAAGTTCTTCCACCTGGCCGCTTCGTCGCCGATCATCATTGTAATTTTTGGGATCAGCAGGGAATTTATTGATCGACAACGTTGCCACCAGTCACGATGGGACACCTAAGATTGTCGGAGGCTCCAACGATAACTGCCGTCGAACCTTCTGAAATCGATGCGAGACACTGCGGCGCAAACTTTCGGACGCGTCGCAGCTCCTGCTTAAGAAAAGCCCCCCGCAACACCGTGACGATTAAAGAACCAAGACGGAAGCAGGTTTCTCAACCTGGGTCAGCTTCTGTACCGTAGCGCCTCGACCAGAAGTGAGAAGGCTGCGGAAGACTGCCTTCTTGTCGGGTAGTACAGGTGATAACCGGGTGTCGCGGGGAGCCAATCTTCCAGCACGCTGACTAGCCGACCCTGCTCCACATGCGGCTGGGCAAGGGACTGTGGCACGTATGCTAGCCCACAGCCGTCAAGTGCTGCGGTAAAGATCTGATTAGAGCCATTGAAGGCAAGCTGGCCTTCTACCCTCACACGCAGCGACTTGCCGTCTTTCTCAAATCCCCAAGCATAGAATGCTCCGTTCGTCGGCAGCCTCAGATTGATGCAGTTGTGATTGGTGAGATCATGTGGCGACAGCGGCGTATCCATCCGGCGAAGGCCGCAGAGCTTATGATTTAGGCTGGTCCGCCATGATGCGTTCGATCCTTTCCGGATCACATTGCTCGTCGATAAGG
>NZ_SLVH01000019.1:0-23434 GCF_004342335.1 Rhizobium sp. PP-F2F-G48
AGAGATTTGCCGGGGCGCTATAGCTCGGGGTGTCGCTTCCATGGCTACGCCTGAAGGCGGAATAACAACAGTCTCACCACCCCCGACGATCACCTCCGCCGACGATGGCTATACACAAACCGTCCTGACCTATCAGGCGGGTAAAGGGCTGAATGAAAGCTCCGGCCTCTGCGGGTCCGTGACCGTCTCTTATGCTGCCGAAAGGAAGGTTTCGCCGTCGCCAAATCTGGCGAACGGGCTTTCCCCCGAAAACATTTCGGCTCAAACGGAGCTAGCCAACTCGGCCGCACGCTTCCAAGCCCAAGCCGCGAAAGCTGGTGCAGACGCGTTGTTGGCTTCGATCCGCACGGAAGGCGATAACCTCTATAAGACCCTGTTTCCCACCCAGGGCGAGCGCCTGCGGGGGCAGGCTCAACTCACCGCCATCGAAAAGGCGGTCACAAACACTATCGACCAATCAAAGACCGCGATGCGAGAGGCGTTAACGCAAGCTCCGGCCGAATTTAAGCAGCACACGAACTCTGCAATGACAGGAAACCAGAAAAACGGCTGGTTCTATGCTGTTCTTTATCAGCGCGTGTTGGTCAATGCGACCAGCTCTCTATCGTCGCTCGGCATTGGTGGCGTCGAGGTTCTGAGCAACAAGCCTCCGGAAAATCTTGCCGATGTGTTCGGTTGCGGAGGGTGGTTCGGGTCTCGCTGCTCAAATGAGCTGGAAGTCTTTTTCAGCGAGTATCGCCGCGACACCCTTGGTCTTGCCGAACTTGAACCGGCTTTTCGCAATGCGGCTCTCAATTCCAGCACCCACGGCGTTAATTCCGTGACCATTGGCAACGCCAACTCTGGCGGAGGCGCTGTTTCCCGCTGGCTGAATGATACCATGATGGATCTGGCCGACGCGGAAGCCTCGGACGGCTTGGGGTGGGTCGATCCTATCCCACAATTGCAGGCGACAGGCTCAAAAATCCTCACCTATGGGTCAGGTGTTCTAGCGGTATCAGGTGCGGGTGCTGCCGCATCGGCGCTAGGGAAACATCCTGTTGTCGTCGTACTCGGGGAGATGGCTTCGCTCATTTCACCGCTCGGGTGGGCGCTTGTCACCGTAGGGTTCATTCTGGCGGTCGTCGTACCTTTTATGCCGCTCGTCTACTTCTTCCTCGCCGCGCTCTCTTGGTTGGTATTGGCGGTTCAGACGATCATCACTGCGCCTTTCTGGCTCATGCAAATGTTCTATCCCAATCGAAACGGGAGCCTACAAGGAACAAGCATTGCTCGCGGCCTCGGTGTGCTGCTCGCCCTTCTGGTTCGCCCGGCATTAATAATTGTCGGCCTCGTCTTCTGCATGCTCCTTATGCGCGTTGGTCTCGACTTCCTGAATGTGCTGGCGCTCAACGCCTTCAATGTTCTGGCGACGAGCAATGGCGGTCTACAGGCGGGCGTCGGAAACATGGCTTTAGCCCTCGGCGGCTTCGTCATCTACATGTCCCTCGCGGTCATGCTCGTGAGCTACTGCTGTAGCCTCATCGATGGCGTTTCCGATTACGTGATGGAGATGGTCGAAAACGGGGCATCCCGCTGGCTCGGATCAGAAAAAGGCCGTTCCGAAAGCGTGCTCGGCAGTCCTACGGCTGCGGCGGCGGCCGGTCTCACTATTGGATCACGAGGCCGGGGCAATTTGGCCGGGACGTTCGCCCGGCTTTCCAACACTCGTCAAGACAGGAACCGAGGCCTGCTTGGAGGTACAAGCAAATGATAATGCGGCGAATGAAGTCTTTATGGCGGTCGGTTTACGGCCCGGCCTTATTGTCCACAGCACTCTTAGTAAGCTCGGCCTACGCCGATCCCCTGACGCTTACGAAACTACGTGCGCCGGAGAGCCAAGACCCGTCAAACGGTATCGGGCTTATCATGCGCGACGTGTGGGCCTCTGAAATCAAGGCAGTTGGCGAGCGGGCTTACAGCTTCTCCTATGGCCTGTTCAAAGCGGGGGACGCTCAATATCTCGTTTCGTCGTTCCGGTCGGCCGAGTCATGCAGGCCGGATGAATGCACATGGACCGTTCAACGGCTTACGCCCTCCTACAAGGTTGCCGCCTCGGGCAAGCCCTTTACGGCCTGCGGAGCGCTCAACGACCTCAAAGTGAGGGAGGGCCGATTGACCATCTGCGAGACGGAGGTCGATCTGCCATGATGCTGCGACGCTCCACTTTCGTAGTCGGCATATTGCTGGCGACAACCGCCCTGACCGAAGCCCGGAATGCTCAACCCACCGCAACGGACTGCGGCGGCTTCATGAATAACATCCGTCAATCAGAAGGCTCCGGCAACTACACGACCAACACCGGGAACGGGTTCTATGGCGCCTATCAGATGGGCGACGAAGCCCTGCAGGATGCCGGTTACATGGATGCTGGCGGCAACTGGACCGGCAAAGATGGCGTGAAATCGCTTGATGATTACCTGTCGAATCCGACTGCACAGGACAACGCCTTTCTCGCCTATGGCGAGAAAAACCTGAGCTACCTCGGGAACTGGCAGCAATATATCGGCCAGACGATCAACGGCGTTCCCGTGACACGTGCCGGGCTGATCGCCGGTAGCCACCTCGTCGGCGCTGGCGGTCTGAAATACTGGCTGTCGAGCGGGGGCGACTGCACCAACAAGGGCACAGGCTCCGACGCGGTAGACGGGAACGGCACGTGCGCCGGGACCTACCTCGCAGAAAATCAGGTCAACGAGCAATGCACGGGCGGCGAGGGGAGCGGCGGGGCCGGGTCCTGCTTGGCGGCGCACCCTGTCACCAGCCCTGTTATCTTCTCGGAATATGGCGCATGGGATCGCCCAGGTGCTGGCGCTGGCAATGGCTGGCATCGCGGATCGGATATTTATCCGAAGGATGCCGTAGGCCAAGCCTCTAACGGAAAGCAGCTCTTTGCGGCCCATGACGGCAAGCTCACTTTGGGCGGCATGGGCGTGATGGTGACGGGCGATCAGTTCCGCACGCTCTATCTGCATTCTTACTCGCGGCCTGATTCAAGGGACGTGAAGGCAGGGGAGGAAATCGCAAAGATCGGGGACAACAAATCGGCCGGAAAGCCGCATTTGCATTTTGAGGTTCAGGTGCCTGCAAGCGCGGTCTCTGCAACGAAGTGCGTGCCGGGGTCCAGCACCGACGATTGCGCCTTTCCAGAGGGTGGGGGGAAGCGCGATCCTAACGGATACGCCACGGCGGACTCCCTGAAGGCCGCCTCACCTAAAACGTGGTTCTATGTGAACCCGGAGCGCTACCTGAAGGAGCGTATACCGGTGATCGGCATGGCGGCGGTTCGCGCCGGGCGCAGTCAGTCCCTACAGAACACATGCACACCCGGCCAGACCGTCGCGGAGACGCCAACCAGCTCCGGCGAAAGCGTGAACACAAACACGATGGCATCGGGGGACGGCACTTACATGACCAGCTCGGGGAGCGCTGTAGCGAATGCCGACGCCGATCTGCGGTCGCTTGCCATCAACATGACCCGCCAGAACGCCCTCGAGCTGCGCGCGGCGTCCTCGAGCGCACAAAATCTCCAAGGCCGCACCGATAGCGCTATTGCGCACATGCTCTTGCTTATGACGCAGATGGAGGGGAGCCGATGAACGGACTTCCTCTTTTTGCCGGGCTGACAATGGCCCTCATCTCTCCTGAAATCGCCAGCGCCGGAAAAAGCTCGCTCGATGGCCGCTATGCCTTCTATCAAGCGCCCACAGCAGCCGAGACTGACAGAGGCCCGCGCAACGACGCCGATTGCCAAAAGTTCTTTTCCTCGGACCTCTACCGATATGTGGCTGAGTTTCTGACGATCTCGGGGAACCGTTGGGACGACAATCAGGACGTTTCGGCAGTGACAGGAAATGTTGTTCTGCAACAGAGCAAAGGCGACGTAATTCCCTTTACGATTGATTCCGAAAGTGAGGGCGACAGCGGACTGGCGAAAGGGACTGTGAAGCGAGTGGGCCGATTAGGCTTATCGGTAACGATCTCCGGACAGAGGTTCAACTACTGCAAAGTGAGCGACTGACCGGGAAGTAGGTACTAGGATTCGAAACGCCGAAATGCAGATCTGCACAACGACAATCTCTCAAAATCACCGTAGGTTTTTTCTGTCCCTGAATTTGGAAATAGGGGATCGGTGCTCGCACCGTTAAGCGCCGTTCGTATCGAAAAGCGAACGGCGCTTTTCTTATTAGGCATACCACCACGTTGGTTTGCTGAGCATCACCGTTTGCGCAGCTCGTCTAGAATGGCCTTCTGTGTTTCGAGGGTTTCGCGTTGTAGCCCGATGAGCTGGTCAAGGCGGTCGTTGGTGTCGAGCCGACGAATTTCAGAATGTACTAAAAGGTTGGCTAGATGGCTAAGTGGATGGTCAACGTCCTCTTTCAAACCAGCACCGTTGAAAAACTCTGGATCGAAATTTGCTCTGACTTCCTTATCAGGGTTTCCCGATTTTTTCCGATTGAACAAGCTCATTTAAATAATCTCCTTCCGGCAACCCAATCTCCGCGCCCTCGATCTCCGAATATATGGCGAGCATTATTTCATAGAAGCCGCGCCTATTCAGCCACGAAAAGGCTGCATGTTGTGAGATGGCGAAAAGCTTGTTTTCAACTACAAGAAAATAGCCGCCTTCGCCGTGATAGAGCGCTTCCGTATAGCAGCGTTCCGTCTCGATCTGGTCGCGATCCTCGTAAAGGGCAACCCTTTCGTAGGCTGCAACATCGGCCGACCCTACAATTGCCCGCACTCTATCAAGCATGGCATCCCTCTTCGGTTGCGAGATGATACTGACGGCTATTGATGCATAAATCAAGAATTATGCATCACATTTTAAATCCCGAAAAATCAACGCGTTGTTTGATGCATAATTCTGATGCACAAAAGGCGATGCTTTTTGGATATGCTAGAGTCTCGACAGAGGGGCAGGACCTCGCCGGACAGGTAGCGCAGCTAACCGCTGCGGGCTGTGAGCGCGTCTATCGAGAAAAGATGAGCGGAGCGTCGGCGGAACGCCCTCAGCTTCGGGCGGCGATAAAGGCACTCGCGGACGGGGACACCCTAGTCGTCGTCGCCGTGGATCGGCTCGCGCGTGACACACGCGACCTGCTCAACATCTTGCACGAGATACGGCAAGCAGGGGCCGGATTCCGATCTCTTTCCGAACCCATCGTGGATACGACTTCAGAGCTGGCAGACGTTGTGCTCGCTGTCCTCGGCATTGCCGCAAAGTGGGAACGCGCGCGGTTAAAGGAACGTACTGCCTCGGGCCGGGCGCACGCTCAGGCGCAAGGTGTGAAATTTGGCAGGAAGAACTTGCTCACCGCGCACCAGCAAAAAGAAATCATGGACCGGCTCGCAGCCGGGGAGCCACAACGCGCTATAGCGCGCTCCTATAATGTCAGCCAATCTACGATTTCACGTCTACTGAAAACTGACACGTGAGGTTCCGGGGGATTAGTGGTAACTTATGAAAGCAAGTTTATTGGCGATTTCAAACTAGGCGATAACATCGTCTTCAATTTGAGCGTGCTGAAATGCCTGTACAAGTGCCGGGCGGACGGAAATGCAGCGGCAAAGCGGTATCTTCAAAAACCGATAACGTTGTTGAACATCTCGATTATCGAAGCGCTGCTATATGACTTCCATCTCCGAATTAACGTTTTCACCCGCGAAGGGGTCAGATTACCTCAAAAGGTCCTGGACGCCATTAGAAGCAAAAAGATCGATGAGTTTGAGAAATACATTGCGAGCGCGAGAAAGAACGATTTCTTTGATCTGAAGGATACCGTTTTTTACGAAAAACTGGACGAGCTTCGAAAGCTCCGTAATCGCATCCACATCCAGAACACAAAAAACCACTTCGAAAGAGATGATAGTCACGCCTTTAGCGAGGCTCGCCTGATCCTCTCGGAACAGGCGCTAGAACAAGTAATTAAAACGCTTGCGGAAAAGCATCCGCGAAACCACAAGTTTGTCCAGAGCTTTGAACTGCCGTGGGAAAGTCATCTGGCCTAGCAGGTGAAAAACTCATCTCGACCTACAACAAAACAACATGGGGGAGATAATGGACGATTACCGGAAATTGCTGATCATCGGCGTGAACGAGGCGATACGACAGGGCAAAATATCCCTTGCTGCGCCTCCGGGTGACGTCCCAACAGATGAGGATGGTCATCTGCGCGTAGATCTCGCTGGATATCCCTCCGTAGTTCTCTGGAACAGCATCAGCGTCGGGGAGCTGCGCGTTTCGGTATGGTGGAACTACGATCACAGCAAGCACCCTCAAGCAGAATCGTTAGGGAACGCGCGGGAGACGTTCGGCCTCAGCAAACCGCTAGCGAAAAGGGTTCATTATCCGAAATTCGTTGGCGCGACCGCCAGTGGGTGGCTTGAACGTAAGACAGGTAAGCACCTTCAGGGGCGCGGCAAACAGGGGATTTTCGACACCTATCTCCGGGCTGATATGAAAGGGACGCTGCGCGCTATGCCTGCCCCGAAACCAGAAGGTTATGACGCAGAGGGCGATTTTTTCGCGTAGCTGCCTGTCACCACCGACGACTAGCCCCCGTAGGCCCGCTCTCTCACATAGGGCTGTAGGGCCGGAGGGGGCGGGTTATCTGACTCAAGGACGGAAGCTTGTAGAGGAGCGCCGGGACGGTCCTCCGCTCCCCATAGTCGGATAAAATTGCGTGCCTCTCGGCGGGATCGAGGGCGGCACCTTCACTGCTTTATCAGCGACTTCGAAGAATTTCAGAGCGTCAACATAGTTATAGAAGCCAAAACCTTCGCGCGTTGAGGTCTGTAGAATTTCAACTTTCTTCGCGTACAGTGGTTGAGGATCGGCGGGCACCTCGTCATCAACGATGAGCGCGACCAAATTGCTCGCCCCTTCCGTCCACTTCGCCAGCTCTTGCCATTTATTGAGGCCCGGAAGGACAGGCAGCATCCAGCTTTCATGCCAAAGTTCGCGCCGTAATCCCTGCTCTATTAGACGTTCCAATAGGGCCTCGTGATCATGCGGCCATGTCTTTCGCCACCCCGATGCGAGGACTAGGCTTGCATCAGCCAGGTCGCATAATTTTACAATCAGGGCGATGCTACGCGGATCGAGCTGGAGCTGGTCCATTCGATCCTCAACCGGCGTCGAAACAAGTTCAAAATTGTGCGGGATAAACCAATTACCAAAGGTCAGCAGAACGCCGTCAATGTCGAGAAACACCACTCTATCTTCGAAAAACCGGGCCTTAAATGCCTTGTACTCCCTATAAAACATCATCACTTCTGACGGGAGCGTTTCCAGTTTTTCTTTGTAGTTCCAGATAGCCGATTGAGCTGCTGGATAAGCCTTCAATTTCTCCAGACGATGCAAAAAACCGGGTCCGCTTATCTTTTGAATCTCCCGTCGATCACTCTTTAGCTCGGAGGCACCTTTTTCGATTTCGTCACAACCTTGTTGCCATACAGCAGGGTCAAATTGCTCTCGATCAGAAAGCGTTAGAACCAACCCCCGCAAATCTGACGCTAACTGCTCAAGCTTCGACATACGAAACGCGAGTAGGCTTTGCGCGGTGTTTTCAGCTTCACTTATAAGAGCTGCAACCTCATCCGGTGTCTGTTCCGTCATTCATATGCCCTCCTAGCATTTGGCTTAGCGGTCCCATTGATCGTTACGGTGTTCGCGAAGTTCATTTGCGTCCCTCGCGCCATCACCCTCTTGCTGCTTTGACTTAGACGCCTCGTATGCGGCCTTGCGATCAAACGGCTTGTCCTCCAGAGACCGGGCGTCCCGCCGTGCCAGCTCGGCTTGATAAGCTGCTTTCCGGTCGGTCGAGGCCTGCTGCGCCTTCTCGTTGGCGCTGCCCTCTCGTCCATGCTGAGCATCGACAGCCGCAACCTTGGCCTGCCACTGGCTCTGAGCCTCACCAGATGCAGACGAGGCGGCACTTTCGCTGTTTCCGATCCCCTCTTCCATCGCTGATCGATGTTGGCCGGTCAGCTTCTCTTGGTTGGCCTTTTCCGTTTCCCGGTGCTCGTCGTTTTTGGCCCTGACGATGTTTTCGCCTTCACGTTTGGAGTCTTCAAACGTGGGAAATGCTTTTCCTTCCGCCATTTATTGGACGCTCCTTGTTATCTTCAGTCTAAACGGTCTCCGTAGTCTGGCCTGAGACGAGCTGCTGCTTTTTCGGCCTCGGCCTTCTTGTGCGCTTCATCTGCGGCGGCATGTCTATCTGCAATGACACCCGGAACTTTCGGCGTGACGGCGGGCGGTTCCGGGCGTTTGTCGGCGGGCGGCGGTACTTTAGATTTCAAAGCTTCGTAAGTTGCCGCTCGGTCAAACGGCCTTCTCTGCGGCTCCGAACGAGAGACTGCGGGAGCTGCTGGCTGTGCTCTTTCCGGCGATGCCGGGACATGAGTGCGAGCCTCGGGACCGTCGAAACGCGCCGCGCGCTCGGCAAGAGCCTTATCGCGGGCCGCGAAATAGGCCGTGCGGTCAATTCCGCGCGCATGGGGCGCAAGGTTGGGCGGCGGCGCTGGCGCTGCCTCTTCCTGTGGAGCTGGCCGCTCCTGCTCCGCCCGTGCCTGCTCCCGCTCTTCGCGGGTGATTGGCATATAATCGAGGCTGATTTCCTTCGAGCCGTCGCGGCTGAGTTGGCGCTCAAGCTGCTTATAGGCCAGATCGTCCGCGCCGATCGTCGCCCACGTGTTCCGGTGCGCCGTGGTTCCGTCTGGTAAGGTGACAGCCTCTTGGCCTGTTACCTCAAGCGCGATCCGGTCCCCGATCTCCGGTGCGGCGTCCTTCATGACGCGCTCAAGATCGACACCCCACACCGTGCGGCGCTCGCCCTTCTCGTCAGCCAACGTAACGAAGTAGCTTTCGCGCTTACCGGGCTGATTTTCGAACGGCGCGCGGCCATGGGCGACCAGTCGCCCGCCGCCCCGCTGAAAATCCTCTGTCGCCGCGTAGAGCTTCGCGCCGTCCCTGTGGCGGGTCATCGCCACATAGGTCATGTGGCGATCCATGCTCTTGCTCGCGAGAACAAAGGTCCGGTCCACCGTGTCGCCCTGCGACTTATGGATGGTGGTCGCATAGCCGTGGTCAAAGGCCGTGTACTGGTCCGCCGGCACCTCGATGCGGTTGCCGTTGTCGAGCGCGACGCTGATGCGGTTCCCCGCTACGCGTTCCACGGTCCCGAGCGTGCCGTTCATTACGCCAAGGCTCTTGTTGTTCTCTAGGAACACCATCCGGTCGCCCGCGGCGAAGGACCGTTTTCCGGCGTCGGTCTGGAAGACACGTTCGCCACCCTCGGCACCCTGTGCCAGCTCGCCGCGCTCCTGCAACACGGATCGCACCTCCGCATTCATCGCGGCCACGTCTGCCCGTTGATGCGCAAGGATGACGCGCGCCCCCTCAGGCCGCTCGCCTCGGTCAGCCAGGTAGTCGGCCACGATCCGGCTACGCGTTGTGTCGCGGGTCGCCTCCATGACGATATCGCCATGACTCCGGTAGGCTCGCAGCGCCTCCGGCGTCCGCTGTTTGGAAAACTGCTGCGTGGCCTCTGCCTGCCAGCCCTCGCGCTGGCGGCGCACGCCGTTCAGCTCCGCGAACCCGGTTCGTTGTCCAATCGCCCGGAAGGCTGCGCCAGCGCCGATGGATTGAAGCTGCTCATGATCGCCAACGAGAACGATCTTCGCGCCACGCGCCTCCACCTCTTCAATGAAGCGCGCCATCTGGCGGCTACCGATCATCCCGGCTTCATCGATCACGAACACATCGCCTCGGCCGATCTGGTCCCGCTCTCGCGTCCAGCGCTGAGACCATGAGGCAAGGGTGCGGCTCTCGATCCCTGATGATTCCTGTAGGCCGAAGGTCGCTTTACCGGAGAGGGCCGCACCATGGACGCGATAGCCCTGCGCCTCCCATGCCTGCCGGGCCGCTTCGAGCATGGTGGATTTGCCCGCACCAGCGACACCGACGACCTGAGCCATTCGGCTCCCGGTGGTCACATGCTCGATGGCTCGGCGCTGCTCATCTGAAAGACCGGCGGACGCAATCGCCGCGCTCCGCTCCGTCTCCGTCAACTCTCCGCGCGCAACCTTGGCCGCTGTCGCCTCTGCTACGCTGGCACGAATTTTCCTGTCCTGCGCATCAAGAGCCGACGCGACATTGTGAGGCGAAACGACATGCGACCGGTCACCCGCCAAACGCTCGGCCGTCGCGATCATGCCCGCTTCAAGATCGAACATTTCGCGCGTGGTGAAACGCTCTATTCCGTCAGCCTTATCACCCCGTAGAGCGACCAGCTCCGGCGATGCCATTATACGGGTAAGTGCCGCCTGAAATGCCTCATTGTCGTCATGCACGTAACGATGCAATGCGCGGGCTAAATCTTCGTGCGTAAAGACGCTCCGCTCACCGCTTACGAGCGCTAAAATCTGCTCTGGCTTCTCCTGCACAATCTCCGCGTTAAGACGCGCTGTTTCCGCGTCCATACGCTCACGTTCAATGACGTCCCCCTGACGCTGTTGTGCCGTCGCATGAACGCCAATGTGACGGGTTGGCGCGATGTCAAGACCGCGCGAAACGTGCGACCGGTGATCGATCCGAGCATCAATTCCCGCCCGTTCAATAGCCTCGTTTGCAACCAACTCCCACGCAAGACGAACCTCCTTCATCTGCAACATTGTCGTGGGCAATCGATGCTGCTTAAGCTTCGCGTTCTCCCATTCGATATGTGTCTTTTCGCCTAGTCCATCCGCTGTCACGTCGCGGGTTGTCATCAGCAAATGCGCATGATGATTTTTCTCACTTCCGCGCGGGTCCGGCTTATGGATTGCGAAATCCACGGCGGTTTTAAAACGGTCAGCAAGCTTCTGCGCAAACTGCCGCGTCAACTCCTCGCGCTGCTCCTCGTCCAGCTCGTGAGGCAAGGCAATCTCAAATTCCCTCGCGACACGGGAGTCCTTGCGGCTCTCTTTAGCCTCAACCGCATTCCAGAGCGCGCTCCGGTTCAGCGCCCATTCCGCGCCCGAACCTTTCGGAATGACAATATCGGATAGGACAACACCCGAACGGCGTGAAAAATCATACGTTTGCCCCTCGCGTTCGTTGTGCAAGGATGTGCCGGAACGATAAGCAGCAGCAGCCACAGAGCTGCGTCCAGCGACAAAGCCTTTTTTCGACTTGCTGCCTCTTGAAACCACTTTAACTTGACAATGGTAAATCGCCATTCTTCAAACATGCCATAGGCAGAGTTGCGCAGCAACTCGTATGTGCGCATTTAATGCATCCGAACTGCTATATCGCCATGCTGCCTCTACCGCTAGCACAAACGCCCTTGAGAATATTGCGAGGGTCGTCCAAACTACGGAAAACTAATGCGACAAGAGGATATGTGACAGGATGGCGAGACGGGATATAGATCAGCGAATTGCGGAACTGGAAGAACAGGCCAGAGCACTGAAAGCGCGAAAGGCTGCAACAGAAAGAGCCAACGATACCCGCCGCACCGTTGTGCTCGGCTCGTTGGTCCTGCAAGAGATCGACAGAGACACAGAGGCTTCCAAGGCACTGCGATCATGGCTTTCCAAGGAGCTGCCGGAAAAGCTGACGCGTGATCGTGACCGGGAGATTTTTGCGGAGCTGCTGACGAAAATCAGCCGTAGTGACGATGCCTAGTCCGCGCCTTCCCCGGTGGCTAATGGGTGAGCAGGCCGAAAGCCTGACGCGCATGAAATGGGCGTTCCTGCTGATGGCTGGCTTGTCGGTTTACTCGATTGTCGGACAAGGTGCGAACTACACGAAAGCGCCATTGAGTGGCATTGCGTGGCTATTCGGCATTGCCGTTTTCGGATTTTTTGCGGTCGCCGCTTCGCGGCGACAAGGTGCCCGTGTTGTCTCTCAGTACGTTCAAGGAAACCACGGCGTCCGTCGCGTCCTCGCCTTCGTGGGCGTTCTTTGGGTGACGGTAATTGGGTCGGCCTATGTCGCCCGCTTCATCGTCAATCTAATGCGTGACAGCGCCGTCTTTGATCCCGGCTACAACTCCTACGTTTCAGGCGCTCCAATTGTCACATTCCTTATTGCGACCGGGGCGCTCTTACTCGTGTTTTTCCTGCTCGGTCGATCCGCGCTGAGCACACCGGATGGAGTCAGCCGGGAGCACATGAGAGGGGCTGATTTTGCATCTCACGAAAGCTACCTTGCGGAGCTGCAAAAGCGCTATCCAGAACGACCGCCCGCGCCGGAAATTGCAGGTGTTCCTTTTCCGCCCGGACACGAGCGAATGCACACCGCAATCGCCGCCTCGACAGGTGCAGGAAAGACCACGGCGCTACGCGGTCTACTCGAAACGATCCGGGCACGTGGGGACCGGGCAATCGTGCTCGATAACAACAGCGAGTTCATGCGCGCCTTCCGTCAGGATGGCGATTTTATCCTGTCGCCGTTCCACGAGGAAACGGTGGGCTGGCGGCTATCGAACGAGGCGCGCGACCTTTACGATTGGGACCGCCTCGCCTCCGGCTTCGTGCCGGAAGGAAACGGCAATTCAGCCGAATGGCACGACATGGCGAAGTCGCTCTTTGGAGCGGTCGGCGCTGGCCTGTTCGAAGTCTATGACGGCAAGTTCACAAACGCCGAGCTGCAACGTGTCTTGATCGCGGCTGAGGCCGACGAGCTGGCCCCGCTTGTTAGCGGGACCACTGCCGAGGTTCTGGCCGCGTCCGACGACTACAACGCGCGTCGGCTTCAGTCTGTCCGTATGAGCTTCATCGCCAACCTGAAGGCGTGGCGCTACGTCAAGGACGGCGATTTCTCGCTGCGGGACTGGATCGCCTCGGACACATCCGAATGGATGTTCCTCCCTTACTCCGACTATGAAATGACCCTTGCGCGCGACCTATTGGCCGCATGGGTCGATATCATGGTGACATCGGCGCTCAACCGGCGAGAAGGCCCTGCCCCTCTCCGCACCACATGGATCATTGTGGACGAGCTGAACTCACTTGGCGAAATCCCGGCGCTGCTCGTTGGCGCTACGCGCCTGCGCAAAGCCGGGGTCGCAATTGTCGTCGCCGTGCAGGACTTCGCCCAGCTCCGCGAGACCTACAGCGACAACCGGGCCGAAACGCTTATGAACAATTTCAGCAATAAGCTGGTGCTGCGCACCACTGAAGGCAACGCCGCCGAATACCTGTCAAAGCAGCTTGGCGACCGGGAGATGCAAGAGGATCATACCAGCTTCGGCACTGGCGGGGGCGGCTCCCTCACCTACTCGACCAACATTGTGATGGAGCGGCTTGTGCTGCCGTCCGAGATCCAGAAGCTTCCCGATCTGGAAGGCTATCTGAACTTTGCCGGTGACTGGCCGGTGATCAAGGTCAAAGTACCTCTGCCAGAATAAACGGTCCCGGCGCTGTGCGCGCCGGGGCATTTTAGTGCGCCCTTCCGGCTCTCTACAGCGCAACGTGAAAGCGCGTTCGCCTTCAGGTCGGAACTGCTTCGCAGTCAACAGGGTCGCACCATGGCCCCCTGAACATTAAAGGGATAGGGATATACGGTAGCACCCTACACCGATGAAATCCTTTGAATTATGAGACGGCGTGTTGTGGTGGACTAATTCGGCCACATTGCATAGGAGCGGTACACCCCAATGACGCTTGCCAGAGAAATTCATGAAGACTCCTGCCACAATTAAGATTCTCGTCATCCGCGTTTCTAGAATGGATGGTGTTGATCCTGCCGAGGAGGTCCAAAAGGTCATCGGTGAAAAAGGACATTGCTGGTTCGGAAAATACGGACGCCTGATAGGCGTAAAGGCCTTCGGAAAGACCGTTTCCAAGAACATCATTATGGTGGTCAAGGACGGCAAAAGCTACAAACCATACGTTTTCAGACGGTCCACCGTTCAGCGCACCGTGCCTGCCGATGGATGCTATCCAGCCTATTACAATGATTTCTTGGGGCGGATTAGCTTCTGGATGAAGTTGAGGCCCCTTCCTGATGCGAGCATCGATCTCGCGGAGCTGCAAGTGGTTAGCAGCCAGGTGCCGCTCGCGGAAATGTTCGGTCGCGCCATGTCCGGGCATTTCATCTGTGAGCTGAAACAGGGCGTTAAAAATGACGCCTTCATTTGAAGGCGCGTCATCAATTCTGCCCGCAACCTGGGCGTTTTTAATCTCTTTGTTTGACTCTTGAGATGTGTTCCTGAATCGTGCCGGGGCAAATCATCGAGAATGGCCGAATGAACGACACAAAATTTCTAAAGACGATTACCGACGTTAACAAAATTATCACGCCAATTGATAGCGCCATCCGGTTCCCCGAAGTTCTCGATATTCTCTACGAGAAGTACGCTGGTCCCATTGAGATATTTTGCCAACTCATCAAGGAAAGCCATTCCAGCGGCGAGGTCCTAAAGCGGATTCGCCACAAGGATAGGGATGCGGACGAGCGCATGGCGCTTCTCAAAATGTATCGCCGCTGCGTGTCTCCGGTCCTCGACACGGAAACAACGAAAAAAATTCAGAAAGTCAGTACGGAATCGCTGATTGAAACCTTTGGAGTGACCTTCAAGCCCATCGGGAAGCTGAAAGAGCAGTTTGAAGACCTTTCCCCGGAAGCGCGCTTCGCACTCGCCGCCCTGATTGGCGAATATGATACCAGGGGCCAGTCCGGCTATCTGCTCACGGGCTTGTTTTTTGATTGGTTCGAAGAGCATTTTAAGG
Organism: Rhizobium sp. PP-F2F-G48; assembly: GCF_004342335.1. Taxonomy (NCBI): domain Bacteria; kingdom Pseudomonadati; phylum Pseudomonadota; class Alphaproteobacteria; order Hyphomicrobiales; family Rhizobiaceae; genus Rhizobium; species Rhizobium sp. PP-F2F-G48. Next base: position 14,764 of record NZ_SLVH01000019.1, read on the forward strand.
GTTTGTTTACCATAGAAGGCCCACGCGGCGCTGGCCGTGATATTGAGCTATCGACCATTTACCCGGAGTTTAAAAGCGCATTTCCCTGCGATTTTGTTGTTCGCCGCGCAGCGGACAAGGAAGTGGTAGCAATCGGCTTTGCCCGCTATGACTCTACCCGTGGCGGCGCTCAATCCGACGACCGCACAGGCGGCAATGCCAACAAGGTGGAGAAGGCGAAAGCCTTCGACAGGGTAACACCCACCAAGCTCAAAATTATATTCCTGTCTGATGGCCCTGGACTAGTCCACGGGGATACGTGGAAAGAGTCCTGCGACCTGGATGGCGATTGGGACGGACGGGTGAGAGTCATAACCCTGAAACTGGCTGCAAAACGTATCACAGCCGATTGGCTCAACGGCTAAATACTCGCCAAAACGTCAATCTCCTGCCGGTAGGAATCATAAAGACGGCCGTCCACATAGAACGCGCATTCCTGATCGGATTTCTTGCCCTCGCCGTTCTTGGCGAAGGGTAGCTCGGGCTCGCCCTGCCCGCGCTTTTTGTTCACATAGTCGCCCATCGCCTCAAGCCCATGACGCATCCGGCGGAGAGTCGCCTTGGCAGCGGTGAAAGAGGCATCCATGCCAATGTAACGCCGACCGCTGTCGCGGGCTGCCTGAAGCGTTGTTCCCGACCCACAGAACGGGTCTATCACTAGGTCGCCCGGGTCTGAGCTCGCTCCGACAATCATTTTGATCATGTCGAGGTTCTTTTCAGTCGGGTAGCCGGAAATTTGGATGCTCTGATGGTGAGCGTCCCGGTACTGCTCCCAATAGTCGCCAATCGTGCGCTTCTTATCAGCCGTCCAATAAACTTTACGGCGGGGGTTACCGTTGCTCGACCAGTACATGTCTCCGGCCTTATCCAGCTCCTCCAGCTTTGAAGGGACATATTGCCAATGCTTGCCGGGAGGTGGCAGCATGTCACGCCAGGGCATGCCGGTCTCGCCGTTGCGCGTTCCAGGTGCGTGAATAGGCACCAGCTTGTAGCGGCGTCCAAATTCGTCAACGCGCGAGTATTCCTTCAAAATCCAGTCCTCCTCGGCCTCGATGCCGGGCTGGTTCCATTTGTAATTTTTGCCCTTGGTGTAGAACAGGACGAAATCGTTCAGATTCGCGAACTGCTTGCTGGTGAAATTCTTGCTGCTGCACTTCCGGCGTGTAATGAGATTCCGGAAATTGTCGGCGCCGAAAATCTCGTCCATGACGATTTTCAAATGGGCGACCATCTGGTGCCCGATGTGGACATAAATGGACCCATCGTCCGTCATGCATTCTCTCATCAGGATAAGGCGACGACGCATGAATTCAATGTAGGCAGCCTGTCCCATGCGGTCGTCATAAGCATGCTCAAGGTCACGCGAATGGAAATCCAGGCCAGTGCCATACGGCGGGTCCAGATAAAACAGCGTGGCCTTACGCCCTGTCTGCACCAGCTCCTGCAGCGCGAAGAAGTTATCATCCAGGACAAAGGTATTGTCCGGAAACGTGCTCGCCTCAAAAGCGCCCTTGGAAGTCAGACGCAGAAAGTCGCGTTGCACCGGTCTGATGATATCCAAGACAGCAGCTTTGTGCTGATAGGTAAGAAAGGCTTCCTCCCGGTCTGAGGGCAGGGGCAGCTCATCTTCATAAAAATTACGGGCAGAAATAGCATCAGGTGAATGTTGTTCGCGTTTTGTAATACCGGTCGCCATAAATGCCTCCATTATTGCTAGGTAACCAAATTAGAACAAATTGGCAACCATTGACTAATAATGGCCATAAATCGACCCATCAATCAAGTAGGGTAGACGAAATAAAATAGGTAACCAGAAGATGGAATTAGGTGGCTGGTTAGGGTGACCCCGCTAAAGTGGTGACCACAAATAAGAGGCAACCCAGGCAAATTTCCCTGTTAACACCATAGAAGCGAAGGTCGCAGGGTACGACTAGGCCCGCCTCAAAAACGAGCTAGATTCTTGTGGGTGCACAGATTCTTAGAATGAACAGTCAATGCGTAATAGAATATTACTCAGAGCGATATTCTATTTGACTTCTCTCTCCCATTGAGCGATAACGGTCCAGTGATGGTCGCTCAAAATTACTGAACCCGTCCGATGTGTGGGGCCGTAGGCCCTGTGGAGGCTTTAAAAACCTCCGTCTCACTCCCGTGTCTGGCTGGGGGGCGCGCGCGTCCGCACCCGTCGGGCCCGGGTGCGGCATATTCGAGGTCCAAACGTCGCTGTTCGTACCCTTGTCTTACGGGCCCAGCATTCCGCTGGTGACAAGGAGACTACAATGAGCAGAAAAAATCATCACCAGCGGCGGCGTCGCGGGTTTAATTGGGTTTGGCTTTTTAAGGTCATCACCCTTTTAGGCCAAGTTATTCTGTACTTCCTGAAACATTGGAACGGAGATGACTAGCGGCGACCTCGGAAAAAGCCCTTCTTGGGGAGTAACGAATATGAGTGAAGTTAAGCGCCCGATGATAAACGACGCGTTGCGTTTGTTACGTCTCTACCTCGGGCTATCACAGAAGGATTTGGCGACGGAGCTGGAGCTTTCTCAATCAATGGTCTCAGAGATCGAGAACGGCGGAAAATCGGTCTCGATGGAAGTCCTTGAGCGTTATAGCGCCAAGCTTGACGTACGAATGTCGCAGCTGCTCTTTTTCGCAGAAGAACTAGACGGTGAGCCTGTGAAGACAAAAGGTAAGCTGATCGTGGCTAGCCGTGTCTTGCAGCTTTTAGAGAAGCTTTCTCCTAAAGAGCTTCGCCATGCGTCGTAGAAAAGTCCGCGACAGGTTTGAACGCTATGAGCTTGCGCGATCACCTTTCTCTCAGAATCCGACGCAGCGCGAGGTTGCAAAACTGCTCGGGGAAAGTCGGGACGATCTGCGACGACTGATCGATTACAAAGAGCAGTTCGTTGTTCGGCGGAAGGCCATAATCGGCAAAAAGCAGAAAGAAAGAGATTTACGATATCCAGTTGCCCGCCTCAGAGCTGTCCATGAACGTCTGAAATTCCACCTCAATAAAGTGAAATTGCCTAGTTACCTTTTTAGCCCCCGGCGAAACCGGGGCCAAAGGGATAATGCAGCCCTTCACCTCGATCAGGACCGCTATCTCACGCTCGACTTGAAGCAGTTCTATCCCTCGACAACGGCTCAAATGGTCTGGAAGTGGTTCAGAGATGATTTGGGCATGTATGACGATGTTGCTGGGATGCTCACCCACCTATGTACGATTGATGAAAAGGTTTCATTCGGATCGCCACTTACGCCGGTCTTGTGTGCGCTTATTCACCGTCCAATGTTCGACCGTATCGCTGAGATCTGTGACGAGCACGAATTACGCTATTCGCTTTGGGTCGATGACCTAACTATTTCTGGCCGTCATATATCTGTTGAGGTCCTGAAGAAGATCAGAGCGGTAGTCCGGGAGGCGGGACTAAAGACGCACAAGATAAGATTTCATTCTGGTAGAAAGCCGATTTTTATCACCGGGATCGGCGTCGTTGGCGCTCACCTGGTCGCAGCAAATTCATTGAATTTGAGACTGAAAACGGCTTGGGCGGAATATCATGGCGCGCAAACAATCAATGAACGAGATCACTGTACGCAAGTACTTCTCGCACAATTGGGCACTCTCAGACACATTGTAGGTGCTAAAACTGATGCAGGGCAGAAAGCTGCCAATGAGATGAATTCTCTACGGCAGAAGCTGAAAAAGCATCGTGTGCTTGACGCAAAGCTGCACGCAGCCAAACGGCAAATTGCTGCTGCCTCGCAAAAAAACATGGAAGCGGCCGACGCCCCTTTTTAATCTAAGCGACTGCGAGCATTAGGTGCCCGACCGGATCGGCCGTAGGCCGCACCGTAATCTCGATATCGTAACCAAGACGGTTGAGCGCATCCATCAGCTTGCGTTCTGACAGATTAGCGCTGTCGCCGCGCAACAGCGCCGAGACCTTCGGGGCGATCATGCAACCATGACAGCATGAAAACATGCAATCATGCTTTCTTTTAGTCTTCGCCTTCGCGAACCACCGGGTAATTGTATTTGACGAAAAGCAGGTTCAGCGCCTCGGCAACAAGCCGTTCCTGTGGAATCCGCTTCCCTTGCGGGTCGCGGGTTCGGAAGCTGAGTTCTGCCAGCGTCTCCCAATAGGCCGGAGGAAGATAGTAGGTCTTGGCCGACTTGTTGGCACGTGAGGGAGCAACATAGTTCCCGGCCTGCGCAGCAGGCACAGCCGGGCGGCTTTTACGTTCCTCGGCCACCTCGGCGGCTGCTGGCGCGGGTGCCGTTTCGGCTTCCGGCGCGCGGGCGTCGGCACTTTTCATAGCTGATGCTAGGAGGGATGGTTTTCGGCTCATGATTTCATCCTTTCATGCTTTCCTGCAAGCATGCTTGCCTGTTCGGTGAGGAACGCGAACAAGGCTCCGATTTCCGTTGCTGCCCGGCCCTCCGGTTCAATCTCATGGGGGGTCTGGCCCAATGCGGGCGCATCCTCGAAGGTCTTGAGGCGGGATAGGTGAACCGGGGCAACTGCTATATTAAAGCGCTCGGTTATGGCGGCGGCGTCGTCGGTCGCCCTCCCCCCTGCGTTCGGATGAACCAGATTCAGCACAACAAAGGCGGGCGGGCTTCCTGCCATGTCGAGCAGCCGCTTAAGCGGCTCCAAGGTGTCGATTGCGAAAATTTGAGCCTGTGTAGGGATCAGCACGATATCGGCGTGCTTCGCCGCCTCGGTGCTGGCGCTGTCCATCTTCCCGGGCGTGTCGATAAAGACCCAATCCATTCCAAGGCCGCGATAGGCGTCCAGCGAGCGCCTGATAGCGCCCGGCTGGATCGAAGCCACGTCCGGGCCGTCACCTGTACGGCGGTCAAACCAGTCAACCGCATTGGTTTGCGGATCGAGATCGAGAAGCGCCGACTTCTTACCGGCTAGGTGAGCTGCGACGGCGAGAGACGTGGCAATGGTCGTCTTGCCCGTCCCGCCTTTCTGTGTGCAGAAAGCTACTGTAATCATGCTTTCATCCTTTCATGAAATTAAGCTTACATGCTTGCATATCAACATGAAAGCATGTTTGCATTTCGAAATCGTAAATCACTCTTCTTCGTCGGGCGATAAGGGCTGCTCGCACTCGCCGCAAATCAGCTTCGTATCGGGCTTGGCCCATGCGTGAAGATCGCAAACCGGGCACGTGTACCGCGTCTTGCTCGCTGCCTTGGCCTTGCGATTCTTGCGAGCGTCGGCGTCGTCCCAAAGCTCGACATAGAGCGCCGAAAAATCGGGCTGCGCCGCCAGCTCGGCATAAGCACGCGCGTAAGGTCCACCGGCAATGATGTAGTGGCTGCACGATTGCCCGGTTTCCTTGCCGCCCGGCTGGCCGGTAACGGAAGGATGCAAACCGATCTCGTGCATTTTCGCCGCCCACTCCTTGTTGTGGTAGCCGCTACGCGACGGCTTGCCGAAATGGTGCTGCCACAGGTGCGCCATCTCATGGGCGAGGGTCGATAGGCTCTGCTCGTCGGTGCGGCTGGCAAAGTGCGACGGGTTCAGAGCGATCTCGTCTGTGATTTCCGCCCCGTCCTTCGATCCGAACCGCCCCCCGGCGAAATAGCCATAGGCTTTGTTTTTGCGCTGCAACGTCACGAGGCAAGGGGAAAGCTGACCGCCAAACAGTCGGTCATTGAAAAAATCGTAAGCCTGATTGAGGGCGGCATATGTTTTCGAGGTCGGGTTTGCGGAGATCATAGGTTGCTCTTTTGTATCGTACGAAACAACAATGCCAGATTTCATGATTGCATGCAAGCATGTTTTCATGATTTCACGATTTGGCGCTGCCCTCTCCACACGCTTTCCTCGAAAGCCCATGCGACGACAGCCGCAAACGCAAACGTTGCGATTTTTGGTGATGAGGGTGCCAAACCGGCCCGCATTTGCGCGGGTCGGAACCGCCGCAGGGACGCGATAGCGGCCCGATCAGCGGCGACCGCTTATGTTTTCGTATCTTTTATAAAACTAGATGGGGATTCAGTCTGTCTGGCGGACTCACGTTGTTTCTTAGCATCAAGTGCTGCGCCTAGCCTCGACAACGTCGCAGCTAGGTTCTCATCCTCGATCAAGAACAGCGGTAATTCAGCGTTGCTCAATGCTTCCCGGTGCTCTTCCATCTTGGCCGCGCACTCGGCCTCGGACTGCACATGATCGTCGGGAAGGGGAGGGGCCATGCCAAACCGACCGAGAAACTGACGGGCGCGGGCAGGGAGCGACAACCGGTAGGCGTTGCTGGTCTGCTGAACCTGTGGGCCACGTCCCTCGTTGCCGGTCGGCACATAGCGCCGCAGCCAGTCGAGGAAGCCATGCGAGCGCAGCGCCTTCAGGGCGCGCACGATGGCGTCACGCGAACGCCTCAGCTTGAGCATGAGGAAGTCTATCGACGGGTCCAGCCTGCCGGTGCGGAAGTTCACCAGATTGGCGAACAGCTCCAATACCTCGATTGCGACCCCGCCTAGGGGGCCGTTGCGTGTACCTGGCTCTCGGCATGCGATCTCGTAGCGCCGCGCCGCAAGCACGATCTGACGGACTTCTTGACGGTTGGTACGCTTCCAGAAGACGCCCTCACATTTCCCGGCCGCGCGGGATTGCCTTCGAACGGGCGTGCGCTCCCGTTCGGCCGGTGCCCCTGCGAGCACCGCCCCTATCTGTGCAAACATTGTCCTTCGTCCTCCATCTGGAGGGCATGGACAGCGGACAAAGATTCTACGTTCCGGCAAGACACACGTCTTGCAGGCCGGTCATCTCTCGACTATGTTGGGAGCTGTAATTGCTGGTCCCAACAAAGCCGGTTCCTAAATCCAAAAACCCCTTACCGCGCCAACGGTTGGGGGTTTTTCGTTATGCCCTCGGTGCGTTCTCGATATAGAACCTCAAAGCTTCAGCGATTATCGGGGCGCGCGATTGCTCCCCCCGTTGCTCCTTGATCTGGTCGATAGCTTCCACCAATTCACCCGGAACATAGGTATTCAACGCAACCTGACCGGCGGCCGCTAGCCGCGCACGGTGAGCCGCGACGTTCTTGCGAACGTCTTCAGTCCTCCGCGACTCGGTCATTTTACGTGTCATGGTTACATGTAATCGCTGATTTGCCCGATTCTGCAACCCCTTATTTTCTAAGGGCGCGATATTGGGACTGAGGCGAGCAACAGAAACAATCATCCGCGCCCGCCTATAAGGCCCCGCAGCTCGTCGCGCATAAAGTCCCCGAATGGAGCCTTCGCCTCATAGACTCGGCCTGTCGCGGCCTGCCAGGCTCGGTAACGCATGGCGAACACGCCTGCAAGGATAGGGACCGAGAGGAGGAGCGCGGCCACCAGCATTTGAGCTGATGCCGCGTACAGGCTGGCTCCGGCCGCTAGGACCAGTGACAGGGCTGCGACTTGCCCTAGCAAGCGAGCGTGGCGGCGGAAATAGTCGTGGCGCTGCGTGGCTGAATCTTCCAGCCGTTCACCGTTGAAAATAGCTAGATCGTCGAGCGTGACGACCGTTCCGCATTGATCGCAGCAACGGGCCTCGGTGTCGCCGGTCGGCCGGAGTGATCCAGTTTCGCAGACAGGGCAACCCGCGCGATCTGCGCGAAGTGCGCCACGAGCTGCCGCACTGATATACCGATGCTCATTCTTGAGAACGCGGGGAATTACGCGGACTGGTGCCTTTAAACCCATGATATGCCTCCTTGGTCAATGCTGGATTGGCCGTAAAATTACATAGAATCCGACTTAGGAAGTACAATCAATAATATACAGACCAGTACGCGGCAAGTTTTTTGAGTACAAAACGTTTCACAGTGTTTTTGAAATCAAAAACACTGTGAAACTATTTGCTTTTCAGGGATTCGTGATTGAGTTAAAATCTTTTAATACTGTACTTTCACAGTATTTTTGATTTTAAAAACGTTGTGAAACTGAGGTGAGGCATGGCGAAGCCAGACGATATTGCAGGACTGTTCACCCCCGAAGATTACAGCGCGGGCCTTGTTTTCCTGCGTCGTCTGGTTGGCTGCACGTTCGATACGGTTTGGACGGCCGGAGGCTCGGCCGCGCCAAGTGGCGGCGGCTCCTGCGACAACACGAACGACATCCTTGCGCAGCTCATCGAGACAATGAACTGGGCGATGCTGGCGGTTGTGGCAGTCGTTGCAACCTATCTTATATTCGCTTCCCTCAAAGATACGGCCAATGACGGGGAGGCGGGCGGGCGGGCAATGAACCCGAGCTGGACGCTCGTTCTCGCCGGTATCGGTGCGATATTTTGCTTTCCAGCTTTCAACGGCTTCAACGCGCTGCAAATTGGGACAATGCAGGTTGCCGTCTGGTCGTCCGGCCTCGGTGATACCCTCTGGCGCACTGCGGCCGACAAGATGGCGAGCGCCAACACAGTCAATGCGGCCTTTGCCAGCAAGAGCAATGACGGATGGTTCTATTCCGATCCGTCCACTGAAAAGGGCCTTCGAGAGCAGATTGCCGGGGGGCTTGCAACGCGTGTTGCCGGAGAGATTTGCCGGGGCGCTATAGCTCGGGGTGTCGCTTCCATGGCTACGCCTGAAGGCGGAATAACAACAGTCTCACCACCCCCGACGATCACCT
>NZ_SLVH01000020.1:0-22677 GCF_004342335.1 Rhizobium sp. PP-F2F-G48
CAGTACCCCATAACCTTCCGCGGGGTGGAGCAGCCCGGTAGCTCGTCAGGCTCATAACCTGAAGGCCGCAGGTTCAAATCCTGCCCCCGCAACCAAAACACACCACAGATTAAAACAAACATACCAATACCCCCGCGCCGTAAAGGCCGGGGGTTTTGGTGTTCGTATGATGGAGCGCGCGCGGGCTGCACCTCGACTGTCACGATCCTCGATGACACGTCCGGCTCCCGTGCGACGCGAACGCTCAAAAGCGGCCGTGCCGCAAACGAGCGACAAGCGCTCGATCGGGCTCGCACTGTTGCGGGATATTCTGGTGACCGTGTTTGCCGCGCCGTCTGCCGAGCAGATTCTATTCGGCGTCAGCGCTTACGCTGCATCGTGCCGCGATTTTGATGGAGGCGAAATGCGACGCGGATGAACGCGTTTCTGCTGTGCATGTTGTTCTCCTTTTACGCTACGCGGTTCGAAAAGATATTTTGCGGGCGCTGGAGTTTCAGGCGGTCACGGAAGGTACCCTCCTCATATTCGGTTCGAAACAGACCTCGACGCTGGAGTTCGGGGACGACCGAGCGGGCGAAGTTGAGCCAGTCATCAGGGAGAAGTGGGAACATCAGGTTGAAACCGTCGGCGATGCCGGACGTGAACCAGGCCTCGAGTTGGTCGGCGACGTCGGTCGCCGTGCCCGATACCATCGGCACGGCCCCGGTGTTGGCGATCTTCCGTGCCAGCTGCCGGACCGTCGCCGTGCTGTTCGTCTCACTCTTGACGATGCTGAGCCATGTCCGCCAGCCGTTGAATTTTGCTTCGTCCGGAAGGTCCGGCATGGGTCCGTCGAGCGCATGCGAGGACAGGTCCATCCCGGACCAGCTTGACAGGAGATCGAGGCTGACGCGGTCGATCATCAGGTCTTCGAGGGCGGCTTGCCGGTCCTCCGCCTCCTGACGCGACGAGGCGACGACGGGCAGCACGCCCGGCAGGATGAGAAAACTCTCGGCGGCCCTTCCCTTGTTTGCCAGCCGTCTTTCCATGTCGGCTCGATACAGCCGTCCTTCCTCCTCGTTGCGAAAGATCGCGAAGTGGATGTCGGCATGGTCCGTCGCCAATTCCCGGCCCGCCTCCGACGAGCCGGCCTGCACGAGGAGGGGATGGCCCTGTGGCGACCGTGCGATATTGAGTGGCCCGCGAATCCTGAAATGATCTCCGACATGGTCGAGCGCATGGATCTTCGAAGGGTCTGCAAAATATCCACTGTCCTTGTTCATCAACAGCGCTTCGTCTTCCCAGCTGTCCCAGAGCCTGGTGACGACATCGAGGAATTCGCCGGCGCGCTCGTAGCGCGTGGCATGGTTGATGCTGGTGGTCAGGCCGAAGTTCTTCGCTTCTTCTTCCAGCGCCGAGCTGACGACATTCCAGGCCACCCGTCCTTTCGACAAATGGTCCAGGGAAGCGAATGTGCGAGCGATGTTGTAGGGTTCGTTATAGGACGTCGATGCCGTAACGATGAAGCCGATGTTCTTCGTCACAGCCGACAGCGCGGCGACGAGGGAGAGCGGCTCCAGCCGCGCATTGGCGTAGTGAGCCACGCCGCTTTCGAACGTGTCCCAAATTCCCAGGTGGTCGGCTATGAAGATCGTGTCGATCTTCGCGTCTTCCGCCACCGTTGCGAGTGTCCTGTAGTAGTCCAGGTCGAAGATTTCCCGACCGGGAGCAGAGGGATGCCTCCAAGAGAGCCGGTGATCTCCCTGCGGGTTGTAGAAGAACGCAGAGAGGATCATGTGCTGGCGTGTTGGCATGGCAAATTCCTTGCAGTCCGAAGTGCGGCATCGGGTATCCGAGACGGCTCGATCCGTCGAAGGCAGATCAGAGCACGTTCGCAGAACAGCGGGCTCGTTGCCGAGCCCGCCTCTCTCTGATCAGTTCAGCTTGTGCTCCGCCAGCCAGTCGCCAGCGATCGCATCATAGCTGTCATGTGCGTTCACCCGCGCATTCAGACCGAGAAGGCCGTCGGTCGTCAAGGCTGCGGAAACCGCGTTCAGGGCAGCGGCGATCTCGTCCGTCACCTTCTCGGACGATATCAACGGCAGGATGTTCTGCGAGGGAAACTGATTGAGCGGATCGGCAAGCGTGACAAGCTTGTTGGACCTGAGCGCCGGGTCTGTGGAGAATCCGCAACCGACCTGGATCTGGCCATTGGCCAGGGCGGAGAGAACGAGCGGGCCGCAGACATCAAGGGTCTTGTAGGACTTGAACGTGACGCCGTAGTTCTTCTCGAAGCCGGGAACGCCATCGGGCCTTACTTTCCATTCCGGTGGCCCGCCCAGGATCCAATCGCCAGCATGGCCCTTCAGATCGCCAATGGCCTTCAGACCGTATTGATCAGCGGTAGCCTGCGTGACGACGACCGTGTTCGTGTCTTGCGCCGACGACGCGGAGAGACTCTCGACGCCTTTCGGCAGCGCAGTTTTCAGGGCAGCGAGAACGTCATCCGTGGAATTCTGCGTGGATGTCTTGTCGAGATAGCGCAGCACAGCGCCACCATATTCCGGAATGAGGTCGATGGAGCCATCCTTCAGTGCCGGAAAGTAGACCTCGCGGCTGCCGATATTGGCGCGGATCTCAACTTTCACGCCTTTTGCAGCCAGCGCCTTGGCATAGATAGTGGCGAGCAACTGGCTCTCTGGAAAATCTGCGGAACCAACGATGATCGTGGACGTATCTGAAACCGCGGCACTGCCGCCAAGAGGATCGCTCTGGGCGAAGGCCGATGACGCGACAAAGGCCGAAACGATGCTGGCCAGCGCAACTGCTAAAGCATTCTGTCTCATAAATTTTCTTTCTGTAATTTATGTAATTCATAGATTTAGTATACGTCGATGTGACGCCATGGAAGAAATGTTCGTCTAGCGCTGGCGGATCGTTTGAAACGAAGACGCTCCAAACCACGGCCAATGAGCAACCTGGTACTCGCTGCTCGTGGGCCTAAAGGAGCTGGCGAAGCCCGCGAGACACCACCAGGCGGCCGACGATCCCGAGCAGAAAATCGACCAGGATCACGAGAATACCCACCATGATCGCGCCGGCGACCATCTGTCCGTAATCGCTCTGGGCGCGCCCGTCGATCATCAGCCTGCCGAGACCGCCGAGCGAGGCGTAGGCTGCGATCGTCGCGGTCGATATCACTTGGAGCGTTGCGTTGCGCAGCCCTGAAAAGATGAACGGTAGTGCGCAAGGAATCTCGACATGAAAAACGATGCCGAGCGGTCGGTACCCCATCCCCCGCGCGGCATCGACGGCTGCGGGATCGACAGCGGCAACGCCGGCATAGGTGGTCGTCATGATCGGTGGCACGGCGAGGAGAACGAGAACGATCAGGCTCGGCACCTCGAAAGCCAGATCCGAGGCGAAGAGCGGGCCGCAAAGGATGACGAGAAGAACCAGGAGGCCGAGACTGGGAAGCGCTCTCAGGGGATTTGCGAGACCGGCGACCAGCGTCACGCCGCGTCGCGTGTGGCCGACGTAGAGGCCGACAGGAAAGCCGATCGCGCCGGCGATCAGCAGGGTGACAAGCGTGTAGTAAAGATGCTGACCGCAGAGGACGAGAATGCCGTCCGGGCCACTCCATTTATCGGGATCGAGGAGGTATCCGAGGAACGTCACTTGCTGCTCCTGTTCCAGGGAGAGAGCCGGTTCCCGGCCCAGACGACGACCAGGTCCAGAAGCAGCGCAAGGACGATCGACAGGACGATGCCGGTGATGATGGGCGTCAGGAAGCGAAGTTGCAGCCCCTGTGTAAAGAGGCTTCCCAGCTGGGGTGTGCCAATCAGCGCCGCCACCGAGACGATGCTGACGTTCGAGACCACGGCCACCCTCAGGCCGGCCGTGATGGCAGGCACGGCAAGCGGCAGCTCCACCGCGAGAAACCGCGTCATGGGCCGGTAACCCATTGCCGTTGCAGCTTGTAGCGTCTCTTGAGAGACGGTCGAAAGCCCATCGGCCACCGTTCTAACCAGCATCGCAACGGCGTAGACCGTCAACGCAACAACGACATTGATGGGATCGAGGATGCGCGTATGCAACACAAGCGGGAGCAGGACGAAAAGAGCCAGGGACGGGATCGTGTAGAAAAGGCCGGCAAAGCCAAGCCAGAACGGGCGCAGGGAGCCAGAGCGGTGTGCCAGCCATCCGAGCGGGATCGCCAGCATCAGGCTGATGACGACGGGCACGACGGAAAGGCCGAGATGCCATAGAAACAGGGTGGCAATCATGCCGGATTCACGCTGGATCCAATCGATGTTCATGACGACACGTCCATCCAGTTGCGCGCCCTGCCGTCTTCGAGGACAGCGGAAACACTGGCGAGTGTTGCCGTGCCGAGCAGCCGCCCCTCCGCGTCCGTGACCACGCCGCGGCCCGACGGAGAACTCAACACCGCATCCAGAAGCACGCGAAGCGGATCGCCTTGCGCGGCCACTGTCCCGCTTAGATTGAGATCGTCTGGACGGATCTGCTCGAACGGCCGGTCGAGATCGGCCCAACCGACCGGTCGGCTGTGATCGTCCACCGTAAGAATCCAGCGGCCGAGGGCGGTAGCCTTGGCTTCTTCGGCGTCGGCACCAAGGCGGACGGTCGGCTCCGCCACGAGGCGAACCGATTCCGCCGTTCCCGCGAAGCCGAGAAAGCGATAACCGCGATCCCTGCCCAGAAACGCTGCCACGAAGGCATCGGCTGGCTCGGCCAGCAGCTGACGCGGGGTTGCCAGCTGCGCAAGCGTTCCACCCGGCCTCAATACGGCGATCTGGTCGCCGAGTTTGAGCGCTTCGTCGATATCATGGGTCACCATGATGATCGTCTTTCCGATCTCGCGCTGGAGCCGGAGAAATTCGTCCTGTAACTGGGAGCGGACGACAGGGTCCACGGCGCTGAAGGGTTCGTCCATCAGCATGAGCTCCGGATCGGATGCCAGGGCTCGCGCCACGCCGACGCGTTGTTGTTGCCCGCCGGACAACTGCGAGGGATATCGCCCGGCAAAATCGCCCGGCAATCCGACACGCTGGAGCAATTCCCGAGCCGACGCCAGAGCCTTGGTCTTGGAAACGCCGTTCAGTCTTGCCGTCGTCGCGATGTTCTCCAGAACGGTCCGATGCGGAAACAGCCCAGCATGCTGAATGACATAGCCGATGCGTCGCCGAAGCTTCACGACATCCATTTTCTCCGTGGGTTCGCCGCCAATGGAGATCGATCCCGAGGTTGGAACGACCAGTCTGTTGATCATGCGCAGTGAGGTTGTCTTGCCGCATCCCGATGGGCCGACCAAGGCGGTCAGCTTCCCCTGGGGAATGTTCAGGGAAAGGCCGTTCACACCGACCGTTCCATCGGCAAATCGTTTTACGACATTCTCAAAAACGATCATGATCGCTCCATAACATTCGGAATAAGCGGTCCCGGACGCGTTGACCGGGCGCCGGGTTTGACGGGTCGGCAAGAGGCTTGCCGATCGCATCCCGGCCTTCATTTCGGATCACCGCCCACGATCGCAAGGACATGCGGCGTAGGGAGCCTCAAGCGTGTCGCGATCGTTCGGATTCGCTCGTTTCGCCTTAGGTCCTTAGTCTCGCGCCTGTCATTGTCGCAAAACGCTGCACCCTTTGGCGCGACACGCTTTAGCCGATAACGGGATAGTCCAGGCGGCGTGCGTTGCGCTCAAGCTCCGCCAGAGGTTCGTAGTCGGCATCCGAGAGGAAAGCGACGTCCTTGAGGGACAGCGTCTCGCGCGTTTCCGCAAGCACTGGGTCGGCGATCGCCTTTCGAAGCGCCTGCCTGAGTATCGCAACCTCGGCATCGGAAGCATCCGCCCGCGTGATGAAGGGAAGCCCTGGCCCTTTGACGGTTTCGGCAAGCACCCTGATCCCCGAAAGCCGCTCCGGATCGAAACGGAGCGTGTTGCCATAGGTGATGCAGTCGATCGCGGCCACATCCGCTCTGCCCGCGGTCACCGCGTCGATACTGTTGCTATGTCCGCCGGTCTCGACGACCGAGGAAAAGAAGCGACCGTCTTTGGCAAGCGGCGCGATGGCCGCACGAAACAGATTGACGCCCGAATTGCTGTTCGGATCGTTGATCGCGGCCCGGGCGCCGCGCAGGTCCTCGAGGGAAAGCGCCTGCGTATCTTTGCGCATGACAATGAGGCTGCACGTGTTCGGTCCGTCGCAGCCCGGAAGAGAATAGACCGGCGTTGCGACAAGCCGCACCTTGCCGCGCAGTCGCTTCACGTAAGGGTAGCCGCAGGTCTGGGCGAGCAGAAGATCCGGATGAACCCAGGCTTCATCGTAGCGGACGGTCTGCTGCAGCGTATCGGGAACGCCGGCAAGGCCTTCTTCCCGCAACCTGTCCCGCAGGAAGCTCCAGAACACGGCAGTTCCCGCAGCCAGCGGCGGCGGGGTGACGTACATGGCAAGGCTTGCAAGCAATAAAAAATTCCTTCGAGGTGAACATCGGGTCAGCGGCGGAACGCCCCATGTGACGTCTGTGCGAACGTGTGGGGCCTGCCGCTCGCGGCCAAAACGGTGGAAGGGGCGGGAGCCTCTCGACGATTTCGCCACAGCATCGCCGGGAGCGCAATGACGAAGGCACGAGAGGTGGCGGAAAGCCCGTCGCCTCTCGTGCCTTCGTCGTCAATGGAGCAGCACGCGGTGTCCGCGGGGGCAGGATCATGAGTGGCGGGGGTGCGTCGGGTCATCGTGCGGCTTGAAGAAAAACCGGCGCGCGACCTCCCAATAGCTATTGTAGACCAAACCGCCGTTCGAGCGAATGAGCGTCTCGCGGTGATGGCGATACACGGTCGGCAGCTGATACCAGGAGATGCCGGGGCGACGATGATGAAGAACGTGAAGGTTGTTGTAGAGGAACAGCAATCCGAAGACGTGACTGTTCTCGACGATCGCCGTGCGTTCTTCATGGCTCTCGGCGTATCGGTGCTCGGCATAGGACCTCAGCCGCGTCATCGCCGCGCCGATATAGACGAAGCCGATGAGGTACAGCTAGATCGGCATGCCGCAGATGACCGTGACCCAGAACAGCAGCACGGCGACACCAGCCAGTTGCGCGGCCCATATCTGCCGCCGCCCGGGTTCATTCGCTTTCAGCAACCGCCCTTCCTGCGCGAGAAAACTCAGGATCATCACGGCAGGACCGATGGTCAACCGGCCGAGCAAGGTGGTGTTCCAGTGCGCCAGGACCCGACCCAGTTCACCGAGTTGTTCCCACGCGTTCCTCGTCAAATAGGACGACTCGGGATCCTCGATCGGGTCGGTCAGGTGCTCATCGTGATGATGTTTCAGATGGCTGTCTTTGTAGATCGGATAGGGGAGCCAGAGCGACAAGGGTATCGAGCCGATCGCGTCATTGATCCGCTGGCTTCGCGTGGGATGCCCGTGCATGACCTCATGCTGAAGCGAGCCGTGCCATGCGACGAGCCATCCCCCTGAAAGCACGACCAAGACCAGTGGCAGAGATTGCCACCAGAACGTCACGCCAAGAAAGCCGCCGTAGATGACGGTCGCGAGAACGACGGTCGGCCATTCTGTTGAGCGCGACGTAAACCCTGCTCCGCCGACATTGGAGGCTCGATTGACCATACCGGAAACTTCCCCTTGTTGCCGCCAAGCTAGCAAGTGGGAATCGAAACATGGAACAAAGTTTATCTATTTTATAGGCTATAATGCAAATTCCATTCTAGGCTCACGCCTCCCGCTATGCGTGATAGACGTGGTCGTCATAGCTTCCGCCCACGCTATCCATCTGGATGGTCGTGTGGCGAATCTCGAAGCGGTCGAGAAGCATCTGTTCGATATCCCGTCGTACGGCCAGGGGGGCCTCGCCGGCGGGTAGAACGACGTGGGCCGAGAAGCTGGCGTCCTCGCCGGACATCGACCAGAGATGGACGCCATGCACCTCCACAACGCCGGCGACACCTAAAACGGCGGCTCGAACGTCGTCCAGGCTCATGCCCTTCGGGACACCTTCGAGAAGCACGTTGGACATATCGCGAAGCAGGATCCAAGTGCGGGGAAGGACCCAGACGGCAATGAGAACCGCGACGATCGGGTCGAGCCAGGACCAACCCGTCAGATAAATGGCGACGGCCCCGGCGATCACGCCGACGGATCCGAGCATATCCGCCCTGACCTCCAGATAGGCTCCCTTCACATTGAAGCTCTCCTTCCGTCCTGCCGAAAGAATCCGCATCGAGGCAAGGTTCACGAGGAGCCCGAGGATCGCCACGATGAGCATGCCGATCGATCCGATCGGTTCCGGATTTCGGAAGCGCTCGATAGCCTCCACGAAGACGTAGATGGCGACCGCAAACAGAAGGAGCGCGTTGAACGCTGCGGCGAGAACCTCGAACCGTCGGTAGCCGAAGGTTCGCCTGCTATCCGCATCGCGGCTTCCGAACCGGATGGCGAGCAGCGCGATCGCCAGTGCGATCACGTCGGTCATCATGTGCGCCGCGTCGGACAGCAGTGCCAGGCTGTTGAAGTAGAGGCCCGCCACGACCTCGGCGAGGAGGAAGGTCGAGGTCAGCGCGAGCGCCCAACCGATCATCCGGGAGTTGGCTCCCGCCGTGTGATCGTGACTGTCCGAGGCATGAGTGTGGGACAAGGAATTTCCTCTCGCTTCGACGTCGCGGCCTCGTCGGGAGGCCAAGCTCCGCTCGGTCGCTAGACCGGTTATGACGTCGTGATGCAGGTCTTAATCGTGGTCTGTCGCGCAGAGATCATGATTGGCAAGGGCGCGGATGACGTAGCAATCGCGGATCTGGTTCGAATGGCAGTGCGTGGAGATGCGCTCCAGTTCCGATTCGAGTTTCCTGAGGCGCTGAATTTTCTCCCGGACCGTGGCGAGCTGCTCTGCGGCGATGCGATCGACGTCTTCGCAAGGCTTTTCCGGATGCTGGCTGAGATCGATGAGCTCACGTATCGCCTCGATCGTCAGCCCGAGCCCGCGCGCGTGTTTGATGAAGGACAGCCGCTCGCGTTCGGACGTCGAATAGCGCCGCTGATTTCCTTCCGAGCGTTCGGAATGCGAAAGAAGCCCCATCTGCTCGTAGTATCGGATCTTCGGAACCTTCACGGCCGTCGCCCTCGAAAGGTCTCCGATCGTCAGTATGCGATGTCTCCCGTCATGACAGGCAGCACCGATGCGCTGCAGTGTGGTGGATGTTCATTGAGAACCGATCCTGGAAAAGGCGCTGCCGACAACCCGCAGATTTGGTTCTGCGAAGGTCTTACGATCTCCAGTGACTTGAGCTTCAAGCTGCTTCTGGTCGACGAACCGCCCGTTCAACCAATTGTGTTACGTTCGTGATAAGTGCCTTGAGATCGCATCAAGGGGTTAGTCCAGCGTCGGGTAGCGGCTTTGGGAGCTTCCGACGAGCACGCCAGCGTGAAAGGCCCGCGCGCGTCACGATCTCCCCTTCGTCGCATCGATTTCCGTCTTCACGAGATCAGAGAGGCCTTGCGGACTGAAATCCGTGAGCGGCTTCCCGTTGACGAAGAAGGTCGGCGTCTGCGTGACGTTGTTTGCCTGCACGTCCGCCGTGTCCTGAGCAAGGACATTGTCGACCGCTGGGGCGGCGGCGTCTCTTTTCCCCTGTGCGACATCGAGCCCCGCAGTCCCTGCGATCTGCCAGGCCCTCTCGATATCCGGTCGGCCATGGTCGGCCCAGACAGGCTGCTGCTCGAGCAAGGCCTCGAGCACGGGCTGAAAGCGATTTTGCCGGCGCGCGACTTCGAGAATCCGGACCGCGTCGTCCGATCTTTCATGAAACGCCGTGTAGCGGAGAACGAGGCGAACATCCGGTCCCGTCTGCGCCATCAACTGCTTCACAAGCGGGTAGAATGCCCGGCAGGCTTCGCAGGAAGGATCGAAGAACTCGACGATCGTCACGGGGGCGGAGACCGGCCCCATGACGGGAGAATGCATCCGGACAAGGGTTTCGTTTCCCGTCGCCGGCGGCGGCGCAGCGGCGATCGTTACGGGTTTCGTGCCGCTGTAGAGGGCTGCACCACCGGCGAAGACGGCGATGGCGGCCGAGGCCGAGGCGATGACGAGGGTGCGTCTGTTCATGCTGTGGTTCTCCGGCGCACGATGAAAAGGAGGAGGATGATGGCGGTGAAGGCCGCGAGCGAAAGGAGGGGAATGGGCAGCGATCCGAACAGGAGCATTCCGTCACCCGAGCACCACGGGCCCTGGCTGCATGGCTTGATGGCGGTCGGGATGAGCTTGAAATAGAGAAGATTGTGGGAGGCAGCGATCAGCCAGCCGATCGCTGCCAGCGGCATGGCGTAGCGCCACGCGCTTTCGTCCGAACGCAGTGCGGCGACGGCCAGCACGACGGCCAGCGGAAACATGAAGGCACGCTGATACCAGCAAAGATCGCAGGGGGCCTGGCCCATGACCTCGCCGATGAACAGCGCCCCCAGTGTCGAGGCCAGTGCGATGACCCATGCCCCGAAAGTCGGAAGCCATGCGCTGTCGCCCGATCGTCTTTCCGTCTCGCTCATGTGTGCCTTTCCCAGATTCGCCTCGAATGTGAGACCTCTAGGAAGGTGAGGGTCAAGGACCAGATGCAGGCGGTTTGTCGAAGGCGGCGCTTTTCAATCCAAAGAAGGGTGCGTCATTCCGGCTCGGGCCGAGTGTCGTCACAGAAAAAGCCTTGCACCTGAAGCTGCTAGAGGGGTTAGGGAATTCCCTTGAACATCGATCTGCCCGACCGCTGCCGTCGACAGGGCAAAAAACGCGACATTCATGAGGACGTCCATTGCAGTCAGGAACTTTGACGCGACGCGGATTCATCATGGACGGGGCAGGGCTCGCGGCCGTGACCCTCTCGGGATGCTCGACGACGACAGCCGAAACGGCGCTGCCGGCGATCGAACCGATGGAAACTCCGATACTGGCGAGCCTGTTCGGTCCGAAGCCGGACGAGCGCTTCCCGCTGCCGGCGATTCCCTATCAGAAGATCGACAAGCGCTTCCATCGCCAGATGGTCAGCAATCCCACGGGCGAGCGCCCCGGCAGCCTCGTCGTCGATACGGCCAACCATTTCCTGTATCTGACATCGGAGGGCGGACAGGCGATGCGCTACGGCGTGGGCCGTCAGGGGTTCGAGTGGTCCGATCGCGGTGTCATCCAGGTCAAGCGTCAATGGCCGCGCTGGACGCCGCCCAACGAGATGGTCGCACGACAGCCCGAGCGTCAGCCGTACAGCATTGCCAATGGCGGAATGGAGCCCGGACTGAAAAATCCCTTGGGGGCCTGTGCTCCTTACATCTTCCAGAACGGAGAGGACACCATCTTCCGCATTCATGGCTCGCCTGAGTGGTGGACGATTGGCAAGTCCGTGTCGTCGGGATGCGTGCGGATGATCAACCAGGACATTGTCGACCTCTACGGCCGCGTGCCGGACAAGACCCCGATCATCGTCACCACATTGCCGCAATCCATGGCGGCTTAAGGGGGGGCGTAGAGGGCGGCTATCGTTGAAACAGTCGTCTTCATATTCCATTGAGAAATGGCTCTGACGCATACTTGGAACGGGCCGGTCAGCAAGGTTTGTTACATGAATCTAAACTGGCCGGTCCCGTCATATGCCAGTGTCAGCGCGGTCAGGAGAGAATTTGTTCGTCGTCGTGCTTGTCATAGACCCAACTTCTCAGAAGTTGGAGCCTCCGGCAAACCCGGCGCGGTTCAGCTGCTCTCCCGATTGGACGTCAACGTGCCGAAAAGCTTCCCCGCCGATACTGCTCGACCAGGTTCCTGCAGGCGCGGAGTGTCAGGCTCATGACGGTGAGAGTCGTGCCGGCGATGCCGCTGCCGGGGAAGGCGCTTGCGTCGATGACGATCAGGTTTGGCGCATCCCAGAGCTGGTTGTAGGGGTTAAGCACCGACGCTTCCGGCGTCTCGCCCATGCGGGCGCCGCCCGTCTCGTGAATGGCCGCCCCCATACACATGGTTTTCTTGAACCATGTCCGAAACATGAAACGGCCGAATGCGCTCGCCTCGGGAAAGGCGCCCTTGCCCATTTCTTTCAGGCCCGTGGGCGAGCCGATGAACTCCAGATCTCCGCCGACCGCCTCGATCATGGACGTCAGCACCTGTTCCTGCTTTTTCAGCAGAGCATGTTCTTCCGCCTGCATGACGCAGCGGATATGCGGGATGGTGATATTCCAGGCGTCCTTGCGCCGCCTATCCAGAGTGATCCGGTTGTCGGCATAGGGTAGCATGCGTCCAAAGCCGAAGAAGGAGAGGCGGGCATCGTCCTTCTCCGAAACCGGTACACGCCCGACACTGCCCTGATAGTCGAAATCGCCCCGCGCCGGATCGGCTTCCCCGAAGCGGGGGATGAAGATGCCGCCGGACGGATTGTAGAACGGGTCCGTCGGCGCGGACTGATCCGCTGCCCAACCTTTTGCCTGAGAGAAGGAGCCGAAGGCGAGGCAGGGCAGCTGGTCCATGAAATAGCGTCCGAGGACGCCCGAGCTGTTGCCAAGCCCTTCGGGATGCCGCACCGAGGCGGAATTCAGGAGGAGCCGGACGCTTTCGATCGGCGACGCCGCGAGAACCACGATCGCGGCGCGCACACTCGACAGCGCGCCTGTGCTGCGGTCGATGAATTCCGCTCCGGAGGCACGGCCGGTCGTCTCGTCGGTGGTGATGCGGCGGACGACGGCATCGTACTGAACCGTCAGATTGCCGCTCGTAAGCGCCTCCCGGAGGGGTTTCGGGACCCGCTCGGCATCGGGCGCGATGTACCGCCAAGACACAACGCGCCTGTCCGGCCAGCGGCCTTCGACCGCACGCTTGAACGTCTCTTCCGCCGGCGAGAGGCTGGCTGGCCTGGCATAGACGCCATCCGGCAAGGTGGGTACGTCGTCCGTGTTGCCGTAAAGCCCAAGATAGGTTTCGACCTCGTCGTAATACGGACGGATCTCCTCGTAGGAGATCGGCCAATCGACGCCCTTGCCGGTTTTCGAACGGATCTTGAAATCCTCGTCCGTCCAGCGCAGCAGCACGCGTCCGAAACTGTGCAGCCGGCCGCCGCTCTGACGGCCGCGAATCCAGAGGAAAGGCTCGTTCTTCGGGGTCGTATAGGGGTTCTTGCGGTCGCTGACGAAGAAATGGCTGAAGCGCTCCGTGAAGAAGGCGGCGCGGGCCTGGATCGGCTGGCCTTTCAATGTCGCGCGGGCCCGTTCCCAGATATTGATGCTGCTCGCCGGTGCCTTCTTGCGGGCAGGATCGAAATCCTTCGGGCCGACATTGGGACCGGCTTCGAGAAGGAGCACCTTCAAACCCTGCGCCGTCAATTCCTTGACGGCAAACGAGCCCGCCGCGCCTGAGCCGATCACCAGCGCATCATACGTCACGTCCGTCATCTCGGTCCTCGTGCTGTCGTGGCGCAATGTCGGAGAAAAAACCTCCCAACCATTGCAGGAATTGAAATGCGATCAGCGTTACAGGCGCGATCCGTCCGTGCCGAAAAGCGAAGCCTTGGCGATGTCGAGCCCCGGCGAAAGCGCGTCCCCCGGTCGAAGCATCACGTCCCCCATCAGCCGCAGCGAGAGGCTCTGTCCGGCCCAGTCGAACCAGAGAACGGCTTCCGACCCCATCGGTTCGACGACGGAGATGCGTCCGGGAAGGGTGGGCATCCCGTTTGCGGCGGCATCCAGCATCAGATGGTCCGGCCGGAAGCCGAGGGTCGCGGGTGCGGATGCCGGAGGCGTCCTGAAGCCATAGCCAGAAAGATCGACGCGCAGCCCATTGCTCTCGAAGACCGGTGCGCCATCGCCTGTCTCAATATGGCCCTCGATGAAATTCATCATCGGCGCGCCGATGAAGCCCGCGACGAACAGGTTTGCCGGCCGCTGATAGATTTCCGCGGGCGATGCGAGCTGCTGGATCACGCCGTCGCGCAGGATGGCGATGCGGTCGGCGAGCGTCAGGGCTTCCACCTGGTCGTGGGTGACGTAGATCATCGTATTGCCGAGGCTCTGGTGCAGCTTCTTGATCTCGACGCGCAGTTCGTTGCGCAGCTTCGCGTCGAGATTGGACAGCGGCTCGTCGAAGAGGAAGACGTCGACCTCGCGCACGAGCGCCCGACCGATGGCGACGCGCTGGCGCTGGCCGCCGGACAGTTCGGCCGGGCGACGGTCGAGCAGCGTGTCCAGATGGAGGAGAGCCGCGGTACGCGAAACCCGGGCCTCGATCTCGGCTTTCGGCAGACCGGCGACGCGGAGCCCGAAGGAGAGGTTCTTGCGCACCGACATGCGGGGATAAAGCGCATAGGACTGGAAGACCATGCCGATGCCGCGATCCTTGGGCTCCTCCCAGGTCACGTTCTTTCCCGAGATCCAGATCTCGCCGGCGGTGATGTCCTGCAGCCCGGCAATGGCATTCAGCAGCGTGGACTTTCCGCAGCCCGAGGGGCCGAGGAGGACCAGGAACTCCTTCGGCGCAATGTCGATCGACATCTCCTCGATGACGGTCTGGTCGCCATAGGCGATCTTCAGGTTTTTGATGGACACAGCGGACTGCATGGCGGCATTACCCCTTGACTGCGCCTGCGGCGATGCCGCGGACGAACCAGCGACCGGACAGGAAATAGATGGCGAGCGGAACGAGTGCGGTCAGGATCGTCGCCGCCATGTTCACGTTGTAGGTGCGCTCGCCCATGGTGGTGTTGACGATGTTGTTCAGCTGAACCGTCATCGGCAGGTTGTCGCGTCCCGCAAAGACCAGCCCGAGAAGGAAGTCGTTCCAGATGCCGGTGAACTGCAGCATGGAAACGACGACGACCATCGGCACGGCGATCGGCAGCATGATCTCGAAGAAGATACGCCAGAATCCGGCGCCATCGACGCGCGCCGCCTTGCACAGCTCTTCCGGCACGCTGACGAAATAGTTGCGGAAGAGCAGCGTCACCAAGGGCAGGCCGAAGATCACATGGACGAGGATAATGCCGGCAAGCGAGTTGTAGAGGCCGACCGTCGCCATGGCGCGAACCATCGGATAGAGGAAGATCTGGTACGGAATCAGGCCACCCGCCAGAAGCAGGCCGAAGAGCACGCTCGCCCCGCGCGGCCGCCAGAGCGACAAAGCATAGCCGTTGACGGCGCCGATGAAGACGGAGAGCGCGACGGACGGAAGGGTGATCGCCAGCGAATTCCAGAAGCCGCTGCGGATGCCGACGCAGATCGTGCCCATGCAGGCGCCGGACCAGGCGGTGATCCAGGCCGAGACATCCAGTTTCGACGGCAGGGAGAAGATCTGGCCGA
The DNA here is from genome assembly GCF_004342335.1 of Rhizobium sp. PP-F2F-G48. Classification (NCBI taxonomy): domain Bacteria; kingdom Pseudomonadati; phylum Pseudomonadota; class Alphaproteobacteria; order Hyphomicrobiales; family Rhizobiaceae; genus Rhizobium; species Rhizobium sp. PP-F2F-G48. The sequence goes on from NZ_SLVH01000020.1 coordinate 15,333, forward strand.
GACGGATTTCGTCCATCGTTTTCAGAGACGTGACGACCATCGTGTAGAGCGGCAGAGTGAAGAACAGCACCGCCACGATGAGGAAGAGATAGAGACCGATCCGGCCGGCCGTGATCTGCGTCGGTCTCGGGCCGTTGGGGTGGAGGCGGGCCATCAGCGGGCACCTCTCTTTTTGCTGCGCATATGCATGGCATAGCGGAACGGCGCGACGATCATGAGGACGCCAAGCACGAGGACGGTGGCGCCGGCGGTGGCAAGGCCGAGATTCTGGCGCCCGAAAAGATTGTCCATGATGAATTTGGCCGGCACTTCCGTGGCATTGCCGGGGCCGCCATTGGTCATGGCAACGACGATATCGTAGGTCTTGATGACCCCCATGGCGAGGAGCAGGCCGGCTGCGGCAAGGGCCGGGACGAGTTGTGGCAGGATGATCGAGAGATAGATGCGCCAGATGGGGATGCCGTCGATCCTGGCCGCCTTCCATTGCTCGGCCTCGATGCCCCCGCATGCCGGAAAGCACGATGACCATGACGAGCCCCGCGCCCTGCCAGACGCCGGCCAGCACGAGGGCATAGATCGCCATATCGCGGTTGACCACCCAGTCGAGAACGAAGCCACTCCAGCCAAGGGACCGCACACTGGCCTGAATCCCAAGCGTCGGATTGAGCATCCATTGCCAGATCAGGCCGGTCACGACAAAGGACATGGCGTAGGGGTAGAGGAAAATCGTCCGGAAGACGCTCTCGAAACGCATCTTGCGATCGAGCGCCGTGGCGAGCAAAAACCCGAGAAGGAGGCAGCCGCCGACATAGAGAATGCCAAAAGTGACGACATTTTGCAGCGAGGCCAGCCACTTGGCCGAGGAGAACAGCTTTTGATATTGCGCGAGACCGACATAGGTCGATGACGGGAAGATCGTGGAGTTGGTGAACGACAGATGGATCGACCAGGCCATGGTGCCGATGAACACCACGACGGCTACGAGCCAGGTGGGCAGGAGCGCGACGGTCGCGGCGAGATTGGTCTTGCGTTTCATGGACATCGCCGGTTCGTTGACGGATGGGCGGCCGGGGTCGCCCCGCAAAGAGGCGTGATGCGGCGCCGGTGCGGGTCCGGCGCCACCTGCATCGACTTATTCGAAGATGTCGAAGAATTTTTCAGCAGAAGCCGTCGCATCCTCGGAGCCGTTGTTCCAGAACTCATCGACGAAGTCGTCGAGCGCGCCGACCTGCTGCGGTGTCAGCACGATGGCCTGGTCCGGAACGATCGCACCGGCGCTCATCAACGCCGCACCCTTGAGCGCACAGGCATCGAGCTTGGTCTTGTCGATATCCAGACGAACGGGGATCGAGCCCTTCTTCTGCGAAAACGCGACCTGAACCGCCGGATCCATCACGATCTCGGCCAGGAGCTTCTGCCCCTTGTCGGTGGTGGCGGTGCCGGTCTTCGGGAAATAGAAGGAGTCGGCGATGTAGACCATGCCCGGCGACTCCGGAACGATCATGCAGCCATAATCCTTGCCCGCTACCTTGCCGGCGACGGTGAATTCACCCTTGGCCCAGTCGCCCATGAACTGCACGCCGGCCTTGGCGGTGATCAGCATCGCGGTCGCATCGTTCCAGTTGCGGCCGGCGGCGGCCTCGTCCACATATCCGTTCAGCTTGCGCAGGATGTCGAGCGTCTTCCTGACGCCGGCTATCGAGGCTTCGCTCTTGTCCTTGTCGACGTAGATCTTCAGGAAGCCGTCGATTCCGACCTGCGACAGGAGGATCATGTTGAAGACCTTGGACTGCTGCCAGGGCTGGCCGCCCCAGGCAACGGGCACGAGCCCGGCAGCCTTGAGCTTGTCGAGATCGGCGAAGAATTCCTCCCAGCTCTTCGGCTCGTCCGCGATGCCCGCTTTCGCGAAGGCGTCCTTGGAGTAGAACACCCAGCTTTCGCCATGGGCGCCGGTCGGCGCGAGATAGGTCTCGCCACCGAAGGAGCTGAGGTCGAGGATCGATTTGGGCAGCACATCGGCCCATTTTCCGGCCTTGGCGATGTCATCGACGGCGTTGAACAGGCCCTGGCCCACGAAATCGGCGGCGGCAAGGCCGATGATGCCCTGCTTGGCGCCCGGCGGATCGCCGGCAACGATACGGTTCTGGAAGGCGGCATCCGCCGCACCGAAGCCGGCGATCGAGGAATCTTTCCAGACGCCGCCGCGCTTTTCGAATTCCGTCTTGAAGACGTCGAGTGCTGCGGCTTCGCCGCCCGACGTCCACGACGACAGGATTTCGATCGTCGGTTTGTCCTCGGCCTGGGCCGGGGTCAGGACACCGGCGGTTGCGACGCCGGCCAGGAAAAGCTTGATCATGGTTTTCATCGTTCCACCTCTTGAAAAAGGCCCTCTTGGCGGGGCGTTCATCGACTTGGGAGTGATCGGTCAGCGATAGATCGGCAGGAGTGCCTGCCGGACGAGCGTCAGCCCGTTGGCGATGTCGCGCACCGGGTCCGGCGCGGCATCAAGTTCGAGGATCGCCCAGCCCTCGATGCGGCGATCCCGAAGCAGTCTGACCCAGGCCGGCCAATCGACCCTGCCGAGCCCGAGGCCGCAGAAGTAAGGGTGATGGCGCTCGTGGATTTGCGCGTCGATCGGCGTGTCCGCCGGCATCGGGCCGATCGCATCCTTCCAATGGGCGATGATCACGCGTTCATGGTGGCGATCGACGAGCTGAACCGGATCGGATCCGGCAACGACGATATGCGCGGTGTCCGGGCACATGTGAACATAGGCCGGATCGGTCAGAAGCATCATCAGATCGACATCGCGCGCTGCGGCGAAGATCGAATGCGCCTCGGTATGCAGGGCGAGGCGAACGCCCCGCGCATAAAGCAGCGCCCCGAGCCGGTTCAGGAAATCGGCGATGACCTTGGCGCGATCGAAGTCGTGAAACGCGACCGGCTGGGCGCCGAGTGTCTGACGGAGCGGCGCGCCGATCACCAGGATGTCGCTGCCGCAGGCCCGGAGGAAATCGGCATATTTCTCGGCCTTGGCGATGATCGCCGCCTGGGCCTCTGCGTTTGTGAAGTCGCCGGCGGCTTCGAGTTCGGCAAAGAAGCCGCTGCAGAGCGTCAACCCGCGGCGCGACAGTTCGGCGGCGAAAGCTTCGACGGAGCCGTAGGTCCTGACGGCATCCTGCCAGTTGAACGGGGAGAAGGTCAGTTCGACGCCGGTGACACCGGATGCCTGAACGCTGTCGAGGATCTTGTCCCAGAATGCGCGGGGTTCGGCGCGGGCGTAGTCGATGATCGCATCATAGGTCTCGACCGCCCAGAAACCGGGATGGAAGAACGTTACGAGATCGACGCCGAAGCGGAGCCTGTCACCAGTCGTCATGGGTAGCCATTCCCGAGAGACACGGCGCGCAGCGTGCGAAAATCTTGCTTTCGCATTCTGAAAGCCATGCGATTTCAACAGATAAGTCTATGGCAATCGTTTGCCATGACCATATAATAGACAGGCTTGTTTTTTATGCAAGCCGTTTTTGGCAAACGTTTGTCATTGCCGGTCTGTTGGCTTAGAGTTTCGGATCAAGGCAGGCTGCAAGGAAGACGGTGGTGAAGAAGACGAAGGAGATGCTCGACATGGAGCCATCCGGGCCGCTGATGGCCGATGTGGCGAAACTGGCGGGCGTCGCCATTTCCACGGTCAGCCGCGCGCTTGCCAACCCCGGCCGGGTCAACGAGAAGACGCGCGCCAAGATCGACGATGCGGCAAAGCAGCTCGGATACACGCCGAACGCCATGGCCCGGGGCCTGAGGGTCGGCAAGTCCAACGTGATCATGATCGTCCTGCCTGGATCGCTCTATCACGGCGCCTCCCAGATCGTTCCCCAGGTGCTGCAGGCCATCAATGTCTCGCTGCTCGAGAGCGGTTACACCCTGATGATCGCCAACCTCGCCCGCGACGAGGCGTCGGAACGGCATATCCTCAACCTCGCCTTCGGCGGCACGGCGCGCGGCACGATCATCCTGGCGTCGAAGCTGCCGGAGGTGGACGGGCGCTCGCTTGCCCATGCCGGTCTGCCGATCGTCTCGATGCTGCTGGATATGAGCGCGTCCGGCGTGCCGAGCGTCGTTACCAACGATCGCGAAGCCGTTCGCGCGGCAACGGCCGAACTCATTCGTCTCGGCCACCGCCGGTTCTTCTATCTGGCCGGACCGGAAGACAATTATCATGATGTCGAGCGCTTCGGCGGCGTCTTGGAGGCCTTTCAGGCGGCGGGGCTCCCGGAAACGGCGGTGGTCCGGTCAGGCGGCAAACTCGACTATCAACAGAGCTTCGAGATCGGCCTCAGGGCGGCCGAAGAGTTTGTGACGCTTGGTCACAAGCCGACCGCCGTCATCGCGACGAGCGACGACATGGCCATATCCTTCATGAGCCGGATCGGTGAGATGGGTTTCGGTGTGCCGGAGGATATTTCTATCGTCTCGTTCGACGGTTCCCCCGTCTGCGCCTTCTGCTCCCCGCCTTTGTCGACGATCGAGCAGCCGGTGGAAGAGATGGGCAAGGCTGCCGTCGCCATGCTCCTGGACGCCATCGAAAAGACCGGAGAGCCTGCGCCCGCCCGCAGGGTCATTCCAAGCCGCCTCATCATCCGGAAGAGCATGGCAATGCCGAACCTGCTGCCGAAGCAAAGCCTGTAGCAGCGAAGCGGTTAGGCAATCTCATCGGACTTGACGATGGCCGTTGACGTGACGATCAGCGATCGTTGCACGAAGCGTGAGGAGGAGAAGCTCTCCGTTGCAGCGATGTCCCGAACGGCCCAGAGCGGATATGAGGTTCTCTAGCTGCTCGCTCTCTGCGTTTTTGCAAAGCTAGGCCACCCTCCGCCAGGCAGTCGTTGCGAAGCAAAGACGACGCGGGGCTCCTGACCAGCGTCACCGCTTCAAGCGTTTGCTTGCCGCTGAATATTCGTCTTTGCATTCACGCTCTCCGGTTTCAGGACGGACACCTTAAAGGCGGTGTCCAAGAAACCGACATCAGGCCAGATATCGCAGATGACCAGATGGCGGCATGGCGTGAATCTTGGGACGGGCACGTTGCATTTTCCGGAAATTGCAACCACTATCGAGCCGCACTGTATGCCGACTTTGCAGAAGACCTCCAAGATCGTGACTGGCAGGTCTTAGCACCCGCATTTTTGTGCCGAGAAAATGCGGTCATGGCCCGACTTACGATATGCCGTCGGTCTGCATGCCGTTCTGCGGTGACATCCGCTGTTCGACGCGGCGTGAGATTGGACTGTTCCGAAGGCGCGGTTTCGATCAGTCGACCAATGTCGTCAAAATTAGCTGAAGTCGCAAGTTCATCGATGGAGACAGGGCATTCGGCCTCTAGCGATGTTTGCTAACCTGCCCTCCGTAATGTGATGGTTTTCGAAACATGATGCCCCTCGGTTTCCCCATCAAACGCCTTCTGCGCCGCCTCGATCCTGTCCTTGTGGACGCTCGCCCATTGGAACAGCGCCTGAAACGGCTCGATGAGCGTTTCGCCCAGAGGTGTGACGCTGTACTCGACGGCGACAGGAGACACGAGAATGACGCGTCTGGCGACGAGGCCGGAGCGTTCCAGACGCCGAAGAGCCTGCGTCAGAGACTTCTGCGTGACGCCTTCCAGGTCCCGTTTCAGGGAATTGAAGGATAGCGTCCGTCAAGCTGGTGTAATTTCGGGTGTGGAATCGGGCCGTCGTGATCAGGCGGCTTTAGGTGTCATCTGAAGGGGCTTTTCCTCCTCGATTGTTGGTGTGTTCAGCTCTGCCATGCCCTCGATCTGCATGTAACGGTGCTGAAGCTGCCATTCGTCATTGGCTTCGAGGAGCACGGCTCCGATCAGCCGAACAATGCTATCCTCCTTGGGAAAGATGCCAACGACATCAGCGCGGCGCTTCACTTCCTTGTTCAAGCGCTCCAGAGGGTTCGTGCTGTGGAGCTTGGTACGATGCTGGGACGGGAAGGCCATGTAGGCGAGGACATCAGCCTCTGCATCGTCCATGAAGGCTCCCAACTTCGGCATCTCGCGCGAAGCTGGTCGGCCACATGCCGCCAGGTCTGAACGGCTCCGTCATGGCCGGGCTGGATGAAGGCTTGGCAGATCGCGGCTGCCACCATGGTGTGCTGCCGCTTGGGCACATAGGCAAGTGCATTGCGCATGGCGTGAACCCGGCATCTCTGCCACGTCGCGCCTCGCACACGGGTGATGGCAGCCTTCAATCCCTCATGAGCATCAGAGATGACGAGCTTCACGCCGGTCAGCCCTCGGCGCACAAAGTCACGCAGGAACGAGGTCCAGAACGGCTCTGATTCGGAAGGGCCGATGTGCAGGCCGAAGATCTCCCGCTTGCTGTCTGTATCGACAGCCACCGCGATTATTGCTGCGACCGAGACGATGCGTCCGCCCTGCGCATCTTCAGATAGGTCGCGTCCAGCCATAGGTATAGCTAGGCACCGGAAAGAGGGTGTCTGCGTAAGGCGTTCAAACGCTCGTCGATATCCTTGCACAGCTTGGAAACGGAGAATTCGGAAATCCCCATGGCCTGCGCCAGCTCATCGACCTTGCGTGTCGATACGCCGTTGCGCCAAGTCTGGCGGCTTTCGCCGCGCTCTTAGCGTCCGGCTCAAATCAGACCGTCAACATCTGCCTCCATGATCATTTGCAGCACGCTTTCGGCAATCAATCGAAAAAAATCCGGATCGCCGCTCTTCGCGGCAAGAGGTCATCTGCCGCCGGTCATCGGGTCTTCCTTTCGGTGAGGTTGAAGTCTCGGAACTCCACCGTCTCCGACGGGCCCGGTGCCCACCTGACGTCTCGTGGAAAACAAAAGCGAAATCTCCACCGCTGTCTCCACTCAAATCGCCCCCGAAATTACACCAGCTTTGCGGACGCTATCGTTCAGCGCCAATGCCTTCTACTCGGTTGAGTGTGTCGAAATATACGGAACCGCGACGGAATTTGTTCGCACCGGCGATAGTGGTCGAAAAGTACACATGTATTTTTGCTCAACCTGCGGCTCGACCGTCTATTGGAAGGCCGATGCCTCACCGTCTTGGATAGGCGTGGGGGTAGGTTCGTTTGCCGACCCGGCGTTCGCGCCACCCACCATGTCAGTATTCGAGCAATCGAAACATGAGTGGTTGCAGCTTGGCGAAGCGGCAGAGCATTTCCTAGATCATCCCACTGGCCGAGACTAGGCTCAGGACCTATTAACCTCTTGCGGCGCGCTCTGCGTTTTGATTCACTGGGATCGAAAGGAGACGCTGCCATGAGTGACCTGATGCTGTTGTCGGAGGCGCAGATGCGCCG
>NZ_SLVH01000021.1:0-20916 GCF_004342335.1 Rhizobium sp. PP-F2F-G48
ATAAATGGTCGATCCTCATCATGGCATCGCTTTGCCGCGGACCGATGCGCTTCAATTCCCTGAAACGGGAACTGGAAGGCGTCACGCAGAAGTCCTTGACGCAGGCTCTTCGGCGTCTGGAACGCTCCGGCATCGTCGCCAGACGCGTCATTCCCGTGTCCCCTGTCGCCGTCGAATACAGCGTCACCCCTCTGGGCGAAACGCTCATCGAACCGTTTCAGGCGCTGTTCCAATGGGCGAGCGTCCACAAGGACAGGGTCAAGGCGGCGCAGAAGGCGTTCGATGGGGAACCCGAGGGGCACCATGTTTCGAAGGCGATCACATTACGGATGGCAGGTTAGCGAACGTCGCCAGAGGCCGATTGCCCGATCTCTATCGATGAAATTGCGACATCAGCTAATCTTGGCGACATCCGTCGACTACCGGTGTCGACCTTGGTCTTCTTACCCATTCGTGCAGCGTGGCTGGCGAACAGTCAATCTTGGCCGCAATAGATGAAACGGCAGCCCACCGGGACGAGTGTTCTGCCTCGTGATCCAGCACCATACGAATGGCACGTTGACGGACGTCAGGTGAAAACTTGTTCGTTGTCTTGCTCAGTGGCTCCACTTTCTCAGAAGTTGGAGCCTCCGGCGAACCCGGCGCGGTTCAAGTTGTTGCGGCATTACGGCTCGACAATTGTGCAAACCGTAGGGCTAGATTCACGGAACTCTCACACTATTTTAAATGTTGCCCAGCATGCTTCGCTTGATGATCGGGATGGGGCTATGTTTGCGCGTCTTAAATACACGCGTCCGAATTGCTTGAAGCCAGTCGGACTACAGAAGACCGAAAACACTTCGGTCATGGCTACCAGGAAGACCCCGAGTCTGCGGGGCTTGGAGCAGGCGTTGCTGACCGCAGCGGTCTGGCCGGCCTTTCAGCCCCTTGTCGATCTCCAAAGCAACGCGATCATTGGGTTCGAGGTCCTTGCTCGCTGGACCGATCCCGTAGAGGGCGCGATCGCACCCTGCGAGTTCGTGCCCTACGCAGAAGCCAACGGTCTGATCGACGCCCTGACACAGAAAATGATACTTGATGCATGCCGGCAGGCCGTGACATGGCCGGGTTCCTTCGTGCTTGCCATCAATCTCTCCCCGATCCAATTCAGAAGCCGCGACCTTTCGGACTTTTTGATCACTGCCATCGCCGCCACCGGCTTTCCGCTGGCGCGGATTCATATCGAGATAACCGAGAGCGCACTTCTGGAAGACAACGAGAATGTCCGCCGGACGATCGCTAAATTAAAGGCAGATGGCATTGGTCTCGCGCTCGACGACTTCGGGACCGGTTTTGCGAGCTTGACGCAGCTCCACGCCTTCCCGTTCGACAAGTTGAAGATCGACATGAGCTTCGTCCGCACACTGGAAGAGGACAGCGGCAGCCGTAAGATCATCGCCTCCGTGATAGGCCTCGGTCAGAGCCTTGGGATGACGGTCGTGGCCGAAGGCGTAGAAACGGAGCAGCAGGCCGTCATTCTCAGGCGGCTCGGATGTGACGTCGGACAGGGCTGGCTTTTTGGGAAACCGCTTGATGCGTTGCAGACTGAGCGGCTGTTGGCATCGCGAACGCAACAGCCCCTCTCGCCGCGGGTTAATGGTTCTCTGTTCCAGCGCGTTCATCAGCTGGACGCGCTGTACAGGGCGGCTCCAATTGGCCTTTGTTATATCGACGCCGATCTGCGGTACATCAGCGTGAACCAGCGCTATGCAGAAATGCTCGGCTCGTGCCCAACCCAAATGGTGGGCCAGCCGATCGATCAGTTTATGCCGGATCGGGAGGCGCGTCATCTAAACAGAGACCTGCGGCGTATCCTCGACGGCGAGTCGATGGTCGTGGATGAGTTCAAGATGGCTGGAACGGCGAACGCATTTCTAACCATCCATCAGCGCGTTGATGACGACGCCGGCCAGGCGATCGGCATATCGGGCACAGCGATCGATATTACGGACCGAAAACTCATCGAGACTGCCCTGCAAGAAACGGAAGATCACGCGCGTTGGTCGATCGAACTGAGCCCAAACATCACCTGGTCGAGCGATGCGCACGGCACTGTCAATTATATGGGACCAACGCCCGACGGCTCCATTAGGAACGTTGTAGACCGTATCGCGGACTGGCAGGGCCGGATGCACCCAGATGACCGGCAACGGGTCCGGCGGGAATGGCTTGAATGGCTGCCCACCGGCAAACCTTTTGAAACCATGTTCCGGATGCGTTTGAACGACGAGACTTGGCGGTGGATGCTAAGCCGAGCGCGCCCGCATCACGACGGCGGAGGGGATATTGTCAAATGGTATGGCCTGATAAGCGAAGTGGCTGTCCAAGAGCACCTTGAAGCAACAATTGCGAAATTCCATGAACTGGGGCGCAACGAAATCTCCGCGGCGGAAGCCGTGGCTCCCGCCAATGCTCCAGAACCGGGGATACCGGAGACGCTCTTCGTGTCGATGCTGATGAGGATGTTCGAATTTGCTCCAATTGCGATGTCGATCACGACCAGCGACACCAAAACATCCAGCTATCTGAAAGTGAACGACGCATATCTTCGCTTGACCGGGCTGAAATGGGACGACATCCGGGGCAAGAAGCTCACGTCGGAAGGCGCTGCAATTGACAACCCCGCGCGCGACAGGAGGCATCGTCTTCTCGCTACGAATGGCGCGTATGAACTCGAAGAAGTCGATATCGCCTACGCCGACGGTACTGTCATCCCAACATTGATCTCCGCCCAGCGGACCGTGATTGACGGAACGCCGTTCGACGTAGAAGTGATAATTGACGTCTCCGCACGGGTGAGGCAGCAGCGCGAGATCGAAAGCGCGCTGAAGACCTCGGCACGCACCGACGCTCTGTCGGGTCTTCCCAATCGGGCTAGTTTCGATGAAGCTCTGGCGGAGGCCGTCACCCGAAACCTGCAGAACGATAGAAAGCTCGCCCTGGCCTATATCGACCTGAACAAGTTCAAGGTGGTCAACGACACACACGGGCATTCCGCAGGAGACGAGGTTCTAAGAATTATTGCCAGACGACTGCGAGAGAACTTTCGTGCAACAGATTTCATCGCAAGAATAGGCGGCGACGAATTTGTTGTCATGCTCGACATCGACCGCAAGCTAGCGGGGGATCTGCAGCCTTACTTGCAAAAAACCATGGAGCGGATCTTCAAGCCGATTCCGATAGGCGGCCAGGTCACGTTCACGGGCGCAGCCGTCGGTGTCACTTTCCTCCAGGAAAATGATACTGCGAAAAGCTATGTCGAACGCGCCGACGAGTATATGTACATCGCCAAGACAACTGGCGAGCGCGTTGCCGTCGTTTGTTTTGGACAGTTCCTTGAACCATCCACCCTATCCGGCCGAAACTCGACTGCCAGAGCCAAGATCCGCTAGGTAACCTCGTTTGCTTCGCCTTAAACATGCCGCGCTTCGCGCTTCTTGGCCTGCTGCGGGTCTCATGACTGAACAGCCTCGCGTTTCGTAGACACCCTCGGGTTACATTTTCTGCTGCTTTTCGAACTCGACGGGCGACAGCATCCCGTTTCTGACATGTTTGCGCTTCGGGTTGTAGAACATCTCGATGTAGTCGAACACGTCTTGCCTATGTTCCGGCAAAGAATTTCACCCCGATGTGGGCGCAAATAGCTGACCCGGTTGGAAAGCAAAGAACGAAAACGCTTCAGCATGTTACTCCGTAGCGTCTGGGGTCATCCTTCCGCGCCGAAAAGGGTCAAACTTGGAAGCCGGTTTAAAACGGGTTCCTCGACGTGGAGCCGCATCTGGCGCAGACCGCGCCGCGGATGGCGACCAGCGCTGCCTGCGGCTTCCCCTACGCCAGCTCGTGTCCAATCCTGTAGGCAACGCCATAAGCCACGGCGCCGACGATCAGCCAATTACGATCGACGCCATGCTGGACGACGATGGGACTTTACATTGTCGGTATCGAACAAAGGTAAGGCCATATCGACGGACAAGATGCAGAAACTGTTCGAGCCGTTTATCCGGGGGATATCAGAAGCATCCAGCAAGGCCTGGGCTTGGCCTGCACATCGCGTCTCAGATCGCGAAGGCCCATGGTGGGTCTCTTTCGGCAACCTCGAACAGTGTAGAAACAAGGTTCACGTGTGCCATGCCAACGTTTGAATTGCGCCACGGTCCAACAGCTCTGTGATGGATGACCAAACCGCGTCGGCAAAGATATTGCGTGCCTAGCTGTTCAGCTTGTCCGACTGTGCTGGCTGCGGCTCGAGTGCGGAAAGCCTGTCGTTGGCGGCGTCCATGAGAGCGGTCACGAACTCAACGCGCTGCCATCCAACGAGATGAGCTTTCTCGACAAGCAAGTGAACCGCGTAGTCTGCAACGAGTCTGAGTTCCTCGTCCCGTTCCTTGTCTCCGAGCGGCCGTACGGGAGGATCGATGATCTTCGGCTTCCTAACTGGTGGGAGACCGAGGCGGACGGGTTGGGCGCTCGGCTGCCATTTCGTTGGCCACGGGCAGAAACCGGAAAAACTCCCGCGTTCACCATCCCCGCCATGTCCGGTTGACACACCTCGGTCTCGGACAGGGAAGTAAACAGTCCCTGCTTGGTTCCATAGGTGTTCGCTCAAAATGCGAGCTTCGATTGAAACTCAATGTTACCGGGCTACAGTTCCGGGCCTTGATCACTCAAGCTCCGCCGCGGGCTATGAACGCATTGGCTTTGACGCCGTGAGGGCATTGTGGCAGTCTTTTCCTTCGATAAAAACATACGTGCGAGCTTGGCAGCGTGCCGTCGAAACTGAATCGAGATGACTTTGCCTGACATGATTTCAACGGGGAATACGGGTCTCGACCGCGTCCTGACAGGCGGCCTCCCCGCCAACCGGATGTACCTGTACGAAGGCGCGCCCGGTTCGGGCAAGACAACCCTGGCCCTGCAGTTCCTGCTGGAAGGCGCACGGCTCGGAGAGCGCGGTTTCTACATCACGCTTTCGGAAACCAAGGAAGAGTTGACGGCAGTCGCCGTCTCGCACGGATGGGACATCGGCGACTTCGACGTCTTCGAATTCAACTCGGTGAAGGACGTCTTCGGGGACGACCGCGAGCAGTCCATTCTGCACCCCTGGGAGATGGAGCTCGGAGAAACTGTTCGCCTCATCCAGGACGAAGTCGAGAGGGTGCGGCCCCAACGCGTGGTGTTCGACAGCCTATCGGAGATGCGTCTGCTGGCTCAGGAGCCGCTCAGGTACCGCCGTCAGGTTCTTGCCCTCAAGCAGTTCTTCGCGGGCCGGGAAACTACCGTCATTCTCGTCGACGACATGACGGGAAACGAGAACGGCCGCGACGCCCAGCTCCATAGCCTCTGCCACGGCGTCGTGACACTCGAGCGCCTGACCTTGGAGTTCGGAGCGGCAAGACGCCGTCTGCAGGTGCAGAAGTTGAGAGGGGTCGACTTCACGGCGGGTTATCATGACTTCCGGATTCTCAAAGGTGGCATCGAGGTCTATCCGCGACTGATGGCGTCGGACCATCACACCGAGTTCTCCGGAGACGTCACACCGAGCGGCGTGGCCGAACTAGACAAGCTGCTGGGCGGCGGTCCCATGCGGGGCACCAGCACGCTGGTGACCGGCCCTGCTGGCAGCGGCAAGACGACCATAGCCCTCCAATACCTGAACGCCGCCTGCGAACGCGGTGAAGCCTGTACCGTCTACGAGTTCGACGAGCGGATCGGCACCCTGCTCGCACGCGCGAAAGCCTTCAGCCTCGATCTGCGGAAGCATATCGACAGCGGTGTCCTTGTCATCCAGCAGATCGACCCGGCCGCCATCTCTCCGGGCGAGTTTGCGACACGGGTTCGAAACGAAGTCGAACTGCGCGGCTCCCGCATGATCGTCATCGACAGCCTGAACGGCTACATGGCCGCGATGCCTCAAGAGCAGCAGCTCATCCTCCAGATGCACGAACTCCTGTCGTACTTGAGCCAGCAGGGCGTTGTCACGTTCCTCATCAATCCGCAGCATGGGCTTGTGGGATCGATGGCGACCAACCTCAACATCTCCTACGTGGCAGACTCCGTGGTGCTCCTGCGCTTCTTCGAGGCGGGTGGTCGCGTTAGAAAGGCTATCTCCGTCCTGAAGAACCGCGGCGGTGAACACGAGGACGCCATTCGCGAACTACGGATCGACAGGAACGGAATCCGCGTCGGCGAGCCGCTTTCCGATTTCGTCGGCGTCCTGACCGGGACTCCGGAATACAGGGGAAATCAGAAGCCACTCATGGAAGATCGTCGAAGTGACAGATGATCGTGGTTCGGAAGGAAGACGCATCCTGGTTTGCGCTCCTTTCGGGCGCGATGCAGAAGGCCTTCTTTCGCTCCTGAAGGAGCGAAACTACGATGTCCAAATCTGCCCCGATGTGCAGGTGGTCGCCGCTCTCGTCGGCAACGACACGGGGGCGGTTCTTGTCACGGAAGAGGCTCTGGCGAAAGGCGTCGATAGCCTTCGGAGTGCCTTGGAGAGCCAGCCTCCGTAGTCGGACATTCCGTTCGTGCTCCTGGCGGCCGCTCGGACCAGTCGAGCGCCGAGCGAAAGGCTTTCCAAGCTTTCCCTGTTCGACCTCGCAAGCAACAGCGTCGTCCTCGAGCGCCCGTTGGGCCGAGCGTCGCTGTTCAGCGCCGTCGCGTCGGCGGTGAGGTTGCGCGAGAAGCAGTTCCGGATGAGGGACAGACTGGTCGAACTCGACAAAAGCGAGGCTGTTCTGCGCGAACTCAACCGCAGCCTTGAGGAACGGGTGGCATCGCGTACCGCGGAAATTGAAGAGCAGATCGCCGCCCGCGCCCTTGCGGAGGAATCCCTGCGACAGTCACAGAAACTGGAAGCCGTCGGTCAGCTCACGGGTGGCATCGCACACGACTTCAACAACATGCTCACGGCCGTCATCGCAGGCATCAATATCTCCAAACGCCGGATCGCCGCGGGTCGTTTCGATGAAGTCGACCGCTTCATGGATGCCGCGTCGAAGTCTGCAAGCCGTGCGGCCGCCCTTGTCGCCCGCCTGCTCGCGTTTTCCCGCCGCCAGACACTTGATGCCCGGCCTCTCGATACGCCGTCGCAGCTATCTCAGACGTGCCAGCTTCTGCGCAGCACCCTGCCGGAGAACATAGTCATCACTCTGGACGTGGAGTCGGACGTAGGAGCGGTATTCGCCGACGCGACCCAACTTGAAAGCGCTCTTCTCAACATGGCGATCAACGCCAGAGACGCAATGCCAGATGGCGGGCGGCTTCACATAAGGGCACGCTGATCGCTCGTCACCGCTTCTTCGGCGGGTCGCGTCGTCGGCATGAGGCCCGGGCCTTACGTGGTGATCGCCGTCACCGACACGGGTGTCGGAATGCCGCCTGACGTCTTAGCCAAGGTCTTCGAACCGTTCTTCACCACCAAGCCGATCGGACAGGGAACGGGTCTGGGCTTGTCGATGATCTACGGCTTCGCACAGCAGTCAGGGGGGCAGGTCCGTGTCGAGAGCGAACCCGGTGAAGGAACGACGGTCGAGCTCTTCATGCCTTCCTCGGAGGTAGCAGAGGAGCGGGAAGACTATGAGATCGGTCACTCCTTTGAGGTCGGACGGGGCCAGACCGTCCTTCTGGTGGAGGATGACGAATCGGTCCGCCTCCTCGTAGCCGACATCTTGCACGAACTCTCATATGTTGTGATCGAAGCTCCTGACGCCGATGTCGCTATACCCGTACTGAGGTCCGAACGCCCCATCCACCTCATGGTCTCGGATGTCGGGCTTCCGGGCATGAATGGTCGTCAGCTTGCCGAGGTGGCTAGGGGCTGCCGCCCCGACCTTCCCGTCCTCTTCGTCACCGGATACGCGGAAAACGCCGCGACTAAGGCTAGCTTCCTTGGGACTAACATGGCGATGATCTCAAAACCGTTTTCCGTAGATGCGCTGGCGACGAAGATTAACGAGATGACCGCTTCCACCGCGCATATTTCCCGAGGCGCTTAGCCTCGGGACTGAAAGTTGCATCCTGACAAAGGTCAGTCTGGGCTGATCGTCGATGGCGGTCTGGTATCGATCGGCGACTGGGCCTCGCTGTCTCCCGCGAAATCCTTATCCGCCTCTTGGTTGACCTTGATAACGTCCTCTGACTCCTGGTCTTCCACGTCCGGTTCGCCTGCCCGTCGCCAGTGATCGTCATGACGTCCTTCCGGTCGCCCTTCTTCTTCCCAGATACGATAGGCCTTCTCTCGCTGGTTGTTGTCATCCTGTGACATTCGTATGTCTCCCTGTTTGAGGCGCGTTATAACCCTCTGTAATAGGCGTTGTTCCGTGCCCCGTCCGACGGAGCCGCTATGCGCTGTCGCCGCATGCGAACCGCTCGGGGCGGAGCTGACCTGTCAAGCGGAACTGGTCGCCCGTTTCACAGCTGGCCCGCCGGCTTTCAGACAGGACGCGATAGCAATGGTGTAACCGCTTCCGCCATGCCGACTCTCATGAGCACCTCTCCGGTCCCGTCGGAGATATGGATCGCATAGATACCCACAGGCTCGCCAGCCCTCAGCCTATCGCCTGCGATCTCGCGGAAATACTCCACGGCAGTGGGACGTGCGTTGTTAGCTCAGGTGCATTGCTGCCCCTCCTAGTCGAGGATCAAACCGACAGTGCGCCGGACCTGGAAAAACCTCTGCAGGGTGCTTTTTTTTGACGGAAACTCCAACAGCCTTGGTCTCTTAAAGTTTCGGTTAGCACCGGACGAGGCATTCACGTCAGGCGGGCCTTGATAGAAAAGAACAGCCGCTCTTTCGCAACCTTGCGTACGAGGTCCGCTCCGTCGTCGCCATCCGGTTCCTCGGATCGCAAGGCTTCATAGACGTCTCGCAAACGCTTTGCCGGGTCGCATCCCGATAATTGGCTTGCGCGCTTTCGATCTCGCCTCTACTCCGTTGGGGCGGGCGCATGGCGTCGCAACATCCGGCCAGAGAGTTCACATTGGATACGCCCGACGTCCACGAAGAACCTTCCCCACGCGCGCCGGAAACTCGGCCGTCGGTGCAACTCCTCTATCGTCTTCAACAACAACGACTCTTGGCGGAGTTCGGATACTTTGCGTTGTCGACGGGGGACTTCGGAGCTCTGCTCCAGGAGGCGACGCGCGTCGCGGCGCAGGGACTCGAAGTCAAATTCTCAAAACTTCTCGAACATCGCGGCAACGCGGCTGGGTTTCTGGTCGTTGCAGGTGTCGGCTGGAATCCCGGTGTCGTGGGTAGAGCCACTGTCGGGGACGATATGGAGAGTCCGGCGGGATACGCATTCCATTCGGCTCAGGTCGTCATTTCGAACCACTTGGCAAACGAGCAGCGTTTCAGGACCCCGTCGTTGCTTGTCGAGCACGGCGTGACCCGCGCGATCAACGTCATCATTCAGACCGAGGAGACGCGTTACGGCGTACTCGAAGTCGACACACCGAGCGAAGGCCGGTTCGACGAAGACGACGCGTCGTTTCTGAAAGGCCTGGCAGCTCTGCTGGGGGTGGCCATACAGCGTGACCGTCGCGAAGCCGAACTGAAACGCAGCGAGAACGCGTTGAAAGCAGCCATGGCGTTCCAGGAGGTCCTCACTCAGGAAGCGAGCCATCGCGTCAAGAACTCACTGTCGATCGTCGCGGGACTTCTTTCCATGCAGGCGAGGACCTCGAAAAGCACCGAGGTCTCGGTCGCTCTCCGTTCTGCGGGAAGGCGCGTCGGAACCATCGCCGCCGTCCATGACCGCCTTTGGCGGAAGAACCAGGCACGCGCTGTCGATCTCGGGGCGTTCTTGGATGACCTATGTGGCCAGTTAGCCGCTTCGACGTCTGGCAACACGGTCGAATGTCGTTCGGTGGCTGTCGAAGTCGCGACGGAGCAGGCTATGAGCGTTGGACTTCTCGTGAACGAACTCGCGACGAACGCCTTCAAGTACGCCTACGATGAGACCGGTGGACATGTACAGGTCGAACTCCTGTCCAATGGAGAGGGCGGCATGCGGCTTTCCGTGAGTGACAGCGGCAAAGGCGACCCGGCAAATTTCGCTTCCACTGAAACCGCGAGTCTCGGCTTAAAGCTGATACGTTCGCTCGGCGACCAACTAGGCGGAAACGCAAACTGGCGGAACGGGCACCCGGGAACGATATACGAGCTAGACTTCTCAATCGTGCCGCCCATGGCCGCCGATGACCAATTGGCGAACCCTGACGAGACCCGCTAACGCGTGCCGGAAACTCCAAGGCGCGAGAGGCTATCAAGGAGACGCTTGTACTCGTATGGTTTTTCCACGAAGAGCGTACGTCCGGGAAGCGACGTCTTGGCAGGCCTCATCATGCCGGACGTAATGATCACGCCGATGGTCGGCCAACGCTCCGCGACCTGACGGCTGAGCGCCAGACCGTCCAGACTACCGGGCATGTTGATGTCGCTGAAAACGAAGTCGATATCAGTGCGGCTTTCTAGAAGGCGTAGGGCCTCGTCCGCAGAACCTGCCTCGAGCACGTCGAAGCCTTCGTCTGCAAAATAGTCCGCCGCGTCCATGCGTATGAGGATTTCATCCTCGACGACGAGAATCGTCGAGGGGATTGTCAACTTCTGTGCCATCTGGTCCCGCTGAGCTCGATGCCTCAATATGGTCTTTGGCAAGCGATTGACAAGGCGGTTCGCGACGTCGAGTTAACGTCCGCGTCGTGGTCACCGTTGGACATGCCTGGCTTCAACCCTGTACGGCAGCCGTCGCTGGCTTTTCGCGGTTCATCCGTAGCAGCTCCCACACCTGCATGTGGCTCAGGCTAAGGTTCGAGGTTCGAGGTTCTCAGAGACAGCAGATCAAGCCAGAGGTCCATTTGCTTTTCCACGCTTTCTCCAAACTCGCATCTGTCGCGAGTTGGCGACGATCGTCTTCCGCAGTCATAAGGGGACTGATCCCTAGACGACGCCTTTGTCATCGGTCGCCTTGGCGCCTGCCGCAAGCCGAAGGGCACGCAGTCTATCTGTTTTAAGCCTTCTCTCTTCGGACTGCGCGGAAAGCATATCTTCCACGACCCTCTTTGTCTCGTAAACATCGCCCAAGGCCGCCTGTCCTTTGGGACGTCTCTTTTTGATCTTCTCGTCCATACGACGAATCCGGAATGAAGTTTATTTCAGGGACCGCAAAATCTATTTGCCACCTGAAAATAGTCAATGCCTCTCGATATATGCATTTCATATCAATAAGTATTTCCAGAATTAATTGAGTTTTACTCACGCCGCGGTGCAAGACTAAGGCTCTGGGAAGCGAAGTGGTCGCTAGTTGGTGACAGTGCTCTCGGATTAAAGGACGGCCTTTGATGTATAAAGGCTAACAGCTTTGCATATGCAGGATTTCCGAGAACCTCAGCTTGGTCATAACTCACGTCTGTTTTCCAAGCTTGGATTTCGAGATAGGGGAACATGTTTGCCTACCCGCAGTTGTCGGGTGCTCACGAACCCGTGAAGTGCAGGAGACATAACCATGACAACGCCTATTTCCACGAACCTGTCCCACGACACCGTGCGCGATGTTGATCCGGGTTTGACGGCCGGACTTCATAAAGTGTCCTGGGGCGCAGTTTTCGCTGGCGTCGCCATCGCACTTGCCGTTCAATTCCTGCTGAACCTTCTTGGCGTGGGCATTGGTGCGGCGGTGCTTGATCCAGCGACTTCCGACAATCCCGCGGCGGGCACTTTCTCGATAGCCGGAGGTATATGGTTCGTCGTCGCTGGCATTGTCTCCGCCTTCGTAGGTGGATACGTCGCCAGCCGCCTGTCAGGCCGTCCCAGCAACTCGACAGGCGGCTATCACGGCCTGACGTCCTGGGCCGTCACGACCCTCGTCGTTCTGTATCTGCTGACGACATCCGTCGGAGCCATCATCGGCGGTGCCTTCAATGGCTTAAGCAGCGTCATCGGCGGCGTCGGCCAGACCGCGGCGACGGCCGCAGGCGTCGCGGCACCCTCGATCGCGAGTTCCGCGAATCCGATGGCTGGCATTGAGCAGCAGCTCCGCACGTCGACTGGCAGCGACCCGAAGGCCCTTCAGGACGCCGCGATCGCAGCGGTACAGGCAGCGGTGACTGGCGACGAAGCGACTGCCGAAGACGCCCGGGTTCGTGCCGCCGAGGCGGTTGCCCGATCCCAGGCCATTCCCGTCGATCAGGCCCGCGCGCAGGTCGATCAGTATGAAAAGACTTATCGAGAGAACATGTCTGCAGCCAAGCAGCAGGCCATCGATGCGGCACAGGCTACGACGGCTGCCGTTTCGGCGGGCGCCATCCTGGCATTCGTAGCGCTGATCCTCGGCGCGATCGCCTCGTGGTTCGGCGGAACGACGGGGACAAAGCGAAGCGGCTTTGTCGAAAAAGCTACCGTACGCCGGACCAATTGACATCGGGCCGGAATAGTCCGGCTCGGCGATATACTTAAAGGAGAATACCAACATGGCTTCTACAAAGACGCTCGATGAGCTCTTCCACGACACTCTCAAGGACGTCTACTTTGCCGAGCGCAAGATCGTCGAGACCCTTCCGAAAATGCATGAGGCTGCGACAAACGGACAGCTGAAGGCGGCTTTCGAAAAACATCTCGGTGAAACGCGGGTCCACGTCGAGCGACTGGAACAGGTGTTCAAGATCATCGGAAAAACCCCGGAACCGAAGACGTGCGACGCCATCCTCGGTATCACGAACGAGGGTGCGGAGATCATGGAAGAATACGAGGGCTCGCCAGCGCTTGACGCCGGACTCCTCGCCGCGGCGCAGGCCGTAGAGCATTACGAGATGTCGCGCTATGGCACCCTTCGCACATGGGCGCTGGAACTCGGCCTGAACGATGCCGCGGGAATCCTTCAGACGACGCTCGACGAAGAGCAGGCAACGGATCTAACTCTGACTTCTATCGCGACGTCTGTCGTCAATCAGAACGCCGAAGGCTGAAGCAGATTTCCACTCATAGTACGGAAAGGGCTGCCGATGGCAGTCCTTTCGTCAATCCGACGAGGAGAACCGGCAGGGCGGGGCAAGCGGTGGAAGAAATACTCTTTTAAAGCGCCTCAAAGGAATGTGGGCTGCGAACGCGCCCGCCATTTCGAGCAAGGCGGATGTACCCGTTGTTCACCCGGTATCTCCCTGAGCGAGGAGCGCAGCATCCACTATAATTTCGATCAGGTAGCGGATAGATCCGCTAGGGTGACGAAAAGGCCTACTGAAAGGTCATCAAACAAAGTCGCCTGTATTTTGGCACCAAACATGAGACGCCCGCTCTCTGCACCGGATCGGAATCAGAATGGCACCGAAGCAGCCGCATCGAGCGTTAGTGCAGTGTGGAGACTCAGACCGACGATCACCGCGCGCCCCTTAAGATGTCGTTGAGGAGGAATTGGTTTGGATAAGCGCTTCTTAATATGTCAGTTTTAGCTCAACTTCCCAATAGGCCGACCTTTAAGAAGCAGTGCCTCGTATTAGCGATACCGACACACGTGAAACTCTCACTCATGTTGGTAAAAGCCATCAGTATAGGCTCTTCGCATCACTCGCAAATGTTGTGCGCGTTAAGCCTCTCTGGAACCGAGTTCACCTGACATGATTGAAGTTGTCTCACGGAGGCGATTTTCATGAAACCTGCACTTCTCGGCGCTGTCTCACTTCTTGCTATCCTCACGCATCTAGCCCCTGCCCACGCTCAGCAGGGCGATGGCACCGAGGTCCAGATCACGACAAACGTCTTCAAGCCCAACAAGATCTTGCCGACGAGTGAGCGGATCGGACAGCTAAAACTTCCTGAAGGCTTTACGGCGACGCCGTTCGCGCAGGGACTTGGCAATGCCCGCATCGTCGCAGTGTCTGACCAGGGGTTCATCTATGTCAGTCGGCGGGAAGAAGGCGATGTCCTTCTCCTGAAGGATGAGAACGGTGACGGCAAAGCAGACAGTGCACCCGTTAGGGTCGCTGCCCGCGCGCAAGCCCATGGTCTCGCGATCAAGGGCAACCAGCTCTACCTCGTCACGGTAAAAGAGGTGTTCGTCGCCGATATCAAGAAGGATGGCACCCTCGGACCACTCGAAATGATTATCGGGGATCTGCCCGACTCTGGCCAGCATCCGAACCGGGTCATGGCATTCGGCCCGGATGGTATGCTCTACATCAGCGTCGGCTCGACCTGCAACGCCTGCAAGGAGCAATCCCGAGAACGCGACGATGCTGCGGGCGACGCCAGATGGGAAGAGCCGAACGATCTTTGCCTCGGGTCTTCGCAACACGATCGGCTTTGATTGGAACCCCAGGACCGGCGAATTCTGGGGGCTCGATCACGGGATTGACCTCATGGGCGACGAAGTCCAGCCGGAAGAACTCAACAAGCTTGAGCAGGGCAAGCAATATGGTTGGCCGCATGTGTTTGCCAAGGGTGACATCTATCCGCAATCGACGCCTGTCGGCGGCGTGACGAAGCAGCAGTGGCGCGACCAAAGCGCGCCAATGGTAATCGGCTATACCGCGCACGCCGCACCGATGCAGATGAAATTCTACACGGGCACGTCCTTCCCCGCGGAATATGCCGGCGACGCGTTCGCAACCATGCGCGGCTCATGGAACCGCAACCCGGCGTCCGGCTACGAGATCGTCCGCATACATTTCGAAAACGGTCAGCCGAAAACGATCGCGCCGTTCCTGACGGGCTTCCTGACGGACGGAGGCAAAGCGCACTTCGCACGCCCCGTCGGGCTGGCCGTTGCCAGGGACGGGTCGCTGCTGATGGCGGACGATGTCAACGGCGTCCTTTACCGAATCGCCTATTCCGGCAATGCGGACAAGGCCAACGCTTCCCCGGCCGCGCCTGCCGACGTGATGGAGGCGCAGGCGGCAAAGGGATTGAACGTCCCCCTTTCCATGGATCGCCCGGAAACCAAGTCCACAGGTGCCCTCGCGGTGTCGTCTACGGGCTTCAAGAATGACGGCATGATCCCGCAGAAGCATACCGAATACGCCGATGGCGTCTCTCCTCCTCTGACCTGGAGCGCAGTGAAAGGCGCTGTATCCTACGCGATCGTCATGGAAGATCCGGATGCGAAGCCCACAAAGCCTTTCGTGCACTGGCTTGCGTGGAACCTCCCAGCCTCCGTCAACAGCTTGCCCGAGGGCCTGCAGGAACAGCTTCGACTGGTTGAACCAGAAGGCGTTCTGCAGGGCCGCAATACATCGGGGACCCACGGCTATTACGGCCCGAAGCCGCCAGTCGGCGATCCCGCCCATCGCTATCATATCCAAATCCTTGCCTTGGATGCGATGATCGATCTTCCGTCGACAGCCGATCGGGATGCGCTGCTGGAGGCCGCTTCCGGACACGTCCTTGCAAAGGGCGAGCTCGTTGGTCGCTACGCGCAAGACGTCAAGCCGCCGAAGCGGTGATGCCCGGCGACAAAAAAAATACGAGAAAAGAATCGAATATGACCACAACGATCTCGGCACTTCGCAACGCAAGCTTTGCTTTCGCTCTTTTCGCATCTCCCGCCGCCTTCGCGCAGCAGGCCACACCGGATCCGCAGATGCAGGCCGTTCTCGACGCTTTGAAGGACTTGCAGGCGAAACCGTTTCACACCATCGGCGTACCGGAAGCCCGCACACAGGCAAGCGGTGCGGATGCTGCCCGAACCGTTCAGCGGGATCGCAAGATCTCGTCCAACCCGGAGGCAAAGGTCGCGACACGCGACATCGCCATTCCCAGCCCTGCAGGTGCGCTGCCCGCGCGCATCTACACACCCGAAGGCAAGGGACCGTTTCCCGTCGTCCTCTATTTCCATGGAGGTGGGTGGGTCGTTGCAGATCTCAACACCTATGACGCAACGCCTTGGGCGCTCGCACTCGGATCGAAGGCGATTGTCGTGTCGGTCGACTACCGTCACGCGCCCGAAAGCAAGTTTCCGGCACAGCATGACGACGCCTGGGCGGCCTATATCTGGACCGTGGAAAACATCCACCAGATGAACGGCGATGCCAAACGCATCGCCGTTGCCGGCGAGAGCGCCGGTGGCAACCTTGCTGCGAAAGTTGCCTTGATGGCCAAGGAAAAAAAGACCACCCAGCCGGTTCACCAGCTCCTGGTCTATCCGATCGCCGGAAACGATCTCGACACGCCGTCCTATCGCGAAAATGCAGAGGCTGCTCCGCTCGGAAAGGCCGACATGGCGTGGTTCATTTCCCATGTCTTCACCGCGAAAGATCAGACTTCCGACCCGCGCATCAACCTCGTCGGTCGAAGGGACTTTGCCGGACTGCCGCCGGCAACGGTGATCACGGCTCAGATCGACCCGCTACGCTCAGAGGGACAGATGCTTGCCGAGAAGATGAAAGCGGCGGGCGTGACCGTAGACCTGGTCGATGTCGCGGGCGTCACGCATGAGTTCTTTGGAATGGCCAAGGTCGTGGACAAGGCCAAGGCCGCAGTCGATGCGGCGAATGCCAACCTCGTCAAAGCCTTCGGCAAGTAAGCTTAAGAGGAGCAAGATCATGACACGAACATTCTGGACAAGATTGGCGCTCGTTCTCCCGCTCGCAGCGCAAACGTTTTGCGCGGCATCGCTGCAAGCGCAGGAGCTGAAGCCAATGCCCGCCGGCGACGCCGCTCCAATGATGATCATCGATCGGGCCACCTTCGTCCCCGTCGTCGCAGGCGCAAATGCATTCGAGGTACAGTCAAGCACTTTAGCTCGGGATCACGCCTTGAACAAAGACATCAAGGAGGTTGCCGAGATGATCATTGCCGATCATACGAAAGCCGGCGAGAAACTGAAGGTAACGCTCGAAGGCAAAGGCGTGCCGCTACCGGAAACCCAACTGGCACCCAAGCATCGAAAGATGATCGAACAGCTTCAGGCCGCGAAGGGCAATGATTTCGACACGCTGTATCTCGATATGCAGGCCGAGGCCCATATGGAAGCCGTCGCCCTCTTCCGCACCTATGCAGGCTCAGGTGACGATCAGGCGCTCGTCGGGTTCGCAAAAGAAACGCTACCCAACCTCGAGACGCATCTTGCGCATGTGAAAATGCTGATCGAAAAGAAGTAGTTGCGTCTCCAGTTTGACAAGCGGATAAAGAGTCGCCTGGACAGCCCACGCCGGACGATCTACGGGTCGCGGATCGGCGGCATTTCGTTAGATCGGCTCTTGCTGAAATTGCGTACGCGTAAAATCGTTGAACCATAAATCTGCCTATGCAGCATCTCGAATTGTCGCCTTTTCCAATTCTGCCGACAGCCACGGATCGACAGACAGATCTTTTCGGATCAGGCCATGGCTCCAACGGCTACGCGACTGAGGCGCGTGCCTTGGAGGACAATCGACGATAGGATACCAGCATATGCCAACGATGTTGGCCCCATGAAACCTGGCGATATCGACCTGCTCGATGACATGCCGCAACCATGTGCCCTTGTTCAGTCCCGGATGCCGACGGTGATGGATGGGATGGCCGTCGTGCCAGCTCGTTTCTGACACCATGATCGGCATGCGATAACGTTGCCACGTCGCCATCAGCACCTTCACGAGCGATGTTCTTGCGGTATGCGGATAATAGTTGGTCCCGATTACATCGACATGGATGGCAGAGACGATCGCATCGGTCGCCTCAAACTGACGGTCGCCCACACCGGTAATCGGATCATTCGTGAGGATACCGATATCGGGATGATGATCGCGCGCGACGCGGGCCATGGTGATCGCCATCTCGATGGCCTCATGTCGAGGCACTCCAGCAATTCGAGGATAGAGGGAAGGTTCGTTGACGGGGCAGAGCCACAGCCTGTCCGAGCCGTTGACAGCGATTGATGCCTCGGCAGCGATCCTGGCACAGCGGATCGGATCCTGATTGCGATGGTAATGCGACAGATCCCAAATGGCTTCGATCGATGCCTCCTTTGCAGCGGCAAGTCGCTCGACGACGTGGTGACCGGGCACGAGCCCGTCGCGTATCGTCGCTATCCGATGGTCACGAACAATTCGGTAATGGTCGAGCATGCGGGATTGGGCGGTGTGTCTGGTCGTAACTAGGAGATCGTGACGGCCGCCGTGAACCAGACCGCACTCGAAACCCGCTATCGCGAAGCTTCGAAAGACCGGCTTGGCAGGAAAAAGAAGGGAATGCTGCAGTGGCATGACACCTTTCGCGACCTCGTTTCTCGATGTAGAGGCCGTCAAGATTCGAACATGCCTTCATCGCTCTTCGAACAGACTGACGCCACTCAAGAGGACGATGCCTCACAGATAGAGACGTGCAAAGTCAATCCTGTCCGACGTCGTCAACGCCGCGATATTGTGGCGGTGGATCTTGATCGGGAACAATGCAAGTGTGGCCCGGTTGGAAAAGACCTCAAACGGAAGGAACTTCCATGTTTATGAGAGTCGACCAGCTGCAGGCTAACCTGCCGGCACCCAAGCGCGCGGACCCGAATGCCGCCGCGGCCTTACAGGAACTGCTTGGAGGCAAATACGGTGAGATGTCAACGCTTGGGAACTACATGTTCCAGAGCTTCAATTTCCGATCGAAAGAGAAACTGAAGCCGTTTTACAGCCTCGTGGCGGCGATCACGGCCGAGGAACTCGGTCACGTCGAACTCGTCAGCAACGGCATTGCGATGCTGAACAATGGCCCGGATGTTCCGGACGGCGACGCTGGCGATGGCGGCGACATCTCAGGGGCCCCGTTTGAAGATATGAAGGACATGCGACTTGCAGCGGCCTTCCTGTCAGGGGGTGGCGGGGCGATGCCGGTAAACAGCAACGGCTTCTCCTGGAACAACGACTTCATCACCACGACCGGAAATGTCGTGCTCGATTTGCTACACAACTTTCATCTTGAATGCGGCGCACGGCTTCACAAGCTACGCGTTTACGAGACACTCAGCGATTCAACGGGCCGAGAGGTCTGCGGTTATCTTCTCGTGCGGGGATCGGTGCATGCACACGCCTACGCTCTCGCATTGCAGAAGGTGACAGGTGTTGATGTAAAGAAGTTTCTGCCAACCCCAAACATCCCGCTCGACAAAATCCCGGAATGCCAGAAGTACCTAGACGAGGGCTCCCATCGCCGCCTCTACACTTTCAGTCCCAATGACTACAAGGAGATGTCCGGCATCTGGGGTAACGGCGAAGTAGCGCTCCCTACCGATCCGCCAGGGGAGCTCGAAGTGGTGGATGGGATGCCCGAAGGCGGCAAGATCCACCAGCTTGTCGGTGTGCCGTCCGCGTTCACGCCCGATTACGCGCCCGAGGAAATGTTCGAGATCGCCGAAAAGCTCTATAAGAAGTCTCGGTAACTAGCTTGGGGAGCATCGTTTTGGTGCTCCCCCGTTATGTCGATGAAAGGGTCGTGCTCAATGCTCTATAGGTCGTAGGGAGCTCGATCTCAGGAAGGGGTAATGACTGGGTTATCTCAATGCCCATACCCCTTTTTTCACCGATCGGCGTTCGTGTCCTACAGTCGCCCGAACGAGTGAGTGAAGCGACCTCCATATCCCACACGTCCGCGGCGGTCGTAGTTCCAAAAATCACTGGCAAACCTAGCGCGTTTCACGTGTATTATCCGAGTCGCCGCCGGAATCTGACACAGTCGCTTTCCTGAAGCTCGACGGATACGAGCTGATCGCCCGCTTGCGCCCCAACACTTGCGCTGTTGGAAGCTATCCAAACCTATATCTGCCGCAGGGGAAGCTTCACGTCTACTCAGGTGTGACGGGCGAACTTCTTTGCTGACGCGACTGAGACAACAAGGTTGCTGGACCAGCCCAGGACCCGGCCGTAAGCCGGTTAGTTACAGCCATCGCAGAGCGTTCTTAGAATCGCGATACCGTGGTATGTCGTCGCGCGTTGGAGCGCCGCATGGTGTCCACGGGATGGAGTGCAACGGCGTCCCGCGCAGAATCGAGTCGGTCGATCGCTTGCATTCGATGACCCGAGTTATGAGCCGAACCCGCAGCGTTTCTACGGCCGTTCGGATGTAGGAGGGCTTAAAAGACGCAGGTGCTTCACTACGAAATCGTGGTCGTCGACGTCTGGAAGGCCGCTAATTGTTGCCGTGCCGATCAGGTTGCCGTCCGTTTGAAAGATCGGTACCGAACCGCCGAAGGCCGCAAATAGGTCGGGAGAAAGTCCGTAGCGGTGGTGGAATTCGTAGCCCTCTTCCTGCGTGAGAAGCCGCATGTAGAGCGAACTGTGGTGGAACCGTTCCACCACGCGCCGCTTGCGTTCAGCCCAGTGCCGGTTGTCTTCGGAGGCCATGGCAAGGCGGGTGAAGAACACCGGCTCGCGCGCGATGGTGACCTCGATTGCGACCGGCAGGCGGGCGGCCACCGCCGCTTGCCGCATGAGCGTTCCAAGCGCCCAAGCGTCCTCTGCAGTGAAGCGGGCGACGAATCCCTCGCGCTCTTGCACGAGAAGGTCAGCGGATGTCCTGTTGTCCGGCGGGGTCACAATGGCGTCCTTGAAAGGGGAGATGGGTTGGGGACCGAAATGTCAGATATTTGAAAGTTTAAAACAGCAGAAAGGCCCTGAAGTCGTTGACGTTCGTGCCGGTCGGCCCCGTGTCGAACAGATCGTCTGAAAGGTAAAACGCGGACCAGGCGTCGTGTCGCGCGAGGTGGGCACGCGGCTCGCTGCCAGCCGCCCGGATACGCGCGGCAGTTCCGCCATCGCAGAAGGCGCCGGAATTGGTCTCCGAGCCGTCGATCCCGTCCGTATCGGCCGCAAGCGCGGTGATGCCTGTGGTGCCGTCGAGGTCGATGGCAGCGGCCAGCAGCAGTTCGGTGTTTCGCCCGCCTTTGCCCGCACCCTCGGGTCCGATCGTGACGGTCGTTTCCC
>NZ_SLVH01000022.1:0-20639 GCF_004342335.1 Rhizobium sp. PP-F2F-G48
CACGATCCTGTTCTCTACAAGAAGCGCCACAAAATCGAGAACATGTTCGGCAGGCTCAAGGACTGGCGGCGCATTCACACCCGCTACGACCGCTGTGCACATACCTTCTTCTCGAGCATCTGCATCGCAGCCGCTGTTATCTTCTGGCTGTGAATTTTATGAGTCCTGAGCCTAGTGGGCAATTATTGCCGTCCGCGTGTAGAGTGCCGCTAAACTTGGCAACGCAGTGCGGTGGCTATGGTAATTTGAAGCCTGATCAAGTGGAACTGAGATTCGGCGTATGGATGCGAAACGAACACGGAGGCGGACACTTTGGTCGATGTCGCGGGCGCCACGATCCACCGTTTAAAAATCGAGCGCTACCGCGCCTTCCAAAAGTTCGACTGGTTCCCAAAGGCCGGCCTGAACGTGATCCTAGGCGGCGGCGACGCTGGCAAGACCACCATTCTCGAATCGATCGCCCTGTTGCTCAATCCGAGCAATGCTACCCTTGTGTCCGACAATGACTATTGGGGCCGTCAGCGCAAGGGCGGATTCTTCATTGGCGCCGTGATCAGCCTGCCGCCGGACAGCAGCATCGCCACTCAGTCGCGTCCGGCGTTCCCATGGGAGTGGGATGGCCGACAGGCCTGTAGACCGCAGGAGTCCGATGAAGGTGAGCCGGCGCGTCCGGTCGGATCGCCGGTCTACAAGATCTCCGTCAGCGGCTCCGAAGAGCTCGACCTGACTTATGCAATTCACAATCCGAATGACACCATCGACATATTCTCGCCGACTCTCCGTCGAGAGATCGGCTTAGTGCGTCTGGGCGGTGATGACCGGAATGACCGCGACCTCCGCCTTGTCCAGGGCTCGGCTCTGGATCGGCTGCTCAGCGACAAAGCTCTACGCTCACGTCTTACCTCAACCTTTTCGGACGTCGATGTGAAGGCTGAGCTCCAGACCGAAGGGCAAGAGGCGATGAGGCAACTGAACGAGACGTTCGGCGAGCGTGCCCTGCCCCATGACCTGGGGCTTGGGCTCAGCGCAGGCCAGGGCCAGTCGATCAGCGCGCTGATCGGCCTGACCGCCGCCATAGAGGAAAGTCGCCTACCGCTGTCGAATTGGGGCTCGGGGACTCGCCGTCTGGCATCCTTGGCCGTCGCCCAGGCCTGCCGGTCCGGTTGCCCCATTACCTTGGTCGACGAGGCCGAGCGTGGCCTCGAGCCCTATCGCCAACGCAAGCTCGTCAGCGAGCTGGCAGCAGGCCCATCCCAGGTCGTGATGACGACGCACAGCGCCCCGGCCCTGGCCGCCGCCGAGCCGGCGACGATTTGGTACCTTAGCCAGGGCCGTGTCATCGCCGAACTTGCCAGTCCGCGGTCGGTTCAACTGCAAAAGCGGGACCCAGAAGCTTTCCTGTCGCGCCTGACCCTGGTGGGCGAAGGGCCAACCGAGGTCGGCTTCCTCACAGAGGTGCTTCAGCGAGAAATCGCGACGGACCTGCTCGACCTGGGGGTTCGCCTCTGCGACGGTCAGGGCAATAACTTCACGCTCGAACTGCTGGAGGAGTTCACCAAAGCAAAACTCGGCCTCGCCGCATTCGTCGACTGTGAGGGCGACAACACCAAGCGCTGGAACGATCTAAAGTCTGCGATGGGCGACCTTCTGTTCCAGTGGCCATCGGGCTGCACTGAGGAGAACATCATCGCCCACATTTGTGACGACAAGCTGGAGGCGTTGCTTATCGATCCTGACGAAATCCATACCCAACCCCGGCTCGCCACCTTGATCGAGCGGATTAAGGTCCTTGAACCCACGGCCGAATTCACCAGGCATGACTTCGCCACCGTCAGAGCCGTCGCCGGTGAACGCCTGCGCGCCTTGATCATCGCCGCTGCGAGCGGCGATTCAGAAGGGGCTCCTGAGAAGGAAGCCAAGACTTGGAAGAAGCACGGCAAGCGCTGGTTCAAGAGCTTCGATGGCGGTCGAGAGTTGGCGGACAAAGCCTATGTTCTGGGCGCCATGGTCAAGGTGAAGCCCCAGCTTCAGCCCTTGATCGACGCGCTCACGGCGCTGGCCGCGAGGACGCCGATGGCGACGGAAAATGGCTGACGAGGCGGTTGCAGCCGCGCTCAGGTCAACCGCGAGGTTGGTCGTGGTTGAAGCGCCGGGCGGATGCGGGAAGACGTTCCAAGGCGCTGCCTTCGCGGCAGATGTCAGCTCGACCCTAGGCGCAGGACGCCTTCTTATCCTGACGCACACCCATGCCGCCTGCGATGTGTTCGGCGATCGGACGAAGGGGCTGTCCGGGTTGGAAATCCGAACCATTGATAGCCTGATTGGCCAGATCGCCGAGGCTTATCCGGAACCGGGTCTAATCGCAGGAGCCTTGCCCGACTACGACCGGAACAGCCGCTGGGCGGCGGGCCTGCTGAAGCGCCGTCCGTTCATCGCCGACATGTTGGCGCGCCGCTATCCAATGGTGGTCTGCGACGAGCATCAGGACGCAAGCGTCGAACAGCACGCCGTCATCGAGTGCCTGCACGACGCCGGTGCCAGAGTCCGAGCCTTCTTCGATCCGATGCAACGGATCTATGGCGCGGGCGCGACGGAGGCGCAGCGCCAAGCCGACGACAGCCGCCTGGCTTCCTTTCGTGCAGCAGCCGATGTCGCGGAATCGCTCGATGTGCCCCACCGTTGGACGGGCGGCGGCGAAGAGCTTGGGGGTTGGATTCTGGAAAGCCGCGCAAGCCTGGCCGCTGGTGGGAAATTACGCCTGACGGGCAAGCTGCCACGCGGGCTCAAGGTCGTTTTCGCCGACAATACCGCGCAACGAAACCTTGGCTTCCAACTCGACGCCCAGGACCGACGGCCGCTCGATCCTGCGTTCAAAGGGGTTCAGCCCCTGCTGATCCTGTCGCACCACAACGACACGGTTCAGGCGATCCGCGCGTTTCTCGGTCGATCCATGCCGATCTGGGAGGGACACACGCGGTCGGCGCTGCCAGCGCTCGTGCAGAGTCTTGCCGCCTGCGATGACGCCGCTGCCGTCGCCAAGGCCGCGGTAGCCTTCGTCCAAGGGGTTTGCACTGGCTTCTCCGACAGCCAGTTCGCGACCCGATTCCAGGCGGAGGTCGCCAGCGGTTGCGCCAAGCCGGCCCGGGGAAAGCCGGCGCTCGTCCAGTCGTTGGCGCGCCGGATCGTGGAGCAACCGAATCACGCGGGCGTCGGCGCGTTCCTGCAGGATCTGCAGCAGGCAACGAAGTTCCAAGCCGAGTTCGCATCCGTTCACATCGACTATCCTCGGGAGTTCTGGGAAGCGGTCCGTCTCGGGACAGCAAAGGATCCGCAGGCTGGCCTAGCGGAACAGTCGCGCCACAATGCCCTTACTCGACGCTTGCCGCCTCTGCGCGCGGTGAGCACGGTTCACAAAGCGAAGGGTTTGGAAGCCCCTAACGTGGTGATTATGCCCTGCGACGGGACAACCTTCCGCGAGAAGGATCGCCGACTGCTATATGTCGCGATCAGTCGAGCCAGCCGCAACCTGACCCTGGTTGTGTCGCGCTCTAACCCCAGCCCGATTATAGAGCTATGAAACAAGCCTCAGAGGCGATGGAAAACTCGATGTTGGAGCGTTCTCAGATCACTCTCAGCGACCGGGACGACCCCCTGCTGCTCGCGTGGCCGACACAAGGCAACGCGGGCGGATTCATAATATTTGAAAAAGTGGCCGACTGGCGCGCCTTCGTCGAGAGTCTCGCTATCGACGCGCGTATTCCAGAGGTCGTGCGAGCGAAGTATGCGCGTGCGCAGGTCCTGTACCTGCTGGGCTGGGTCGACTTCAGTATCTTGAAGGCTGGTGAATTGGCTGCCCTGATCGCGCTCGAACTCGAACTCGCGTTGATAGATCGCTACGGCGGCCAGATCACGAAGAGTAAGCGGAACTTCGCAGCTCTCCTAAAGTTCATGGTGGAATCGGACGGGCTGACCGACGACCGGATTCCGATGATCGTTCGATGCGGCGGAACGGCTGTAGGCCAACTAATCGGCGCAACACATCCGACTCTGGCAGAGCGCCGAAACGTCCTTGCACACGGCGATCCGTTTGATGGGCTTCCTACCGGCGGGCTTCTTGAGCTCATCAGAGACCTGATCAACTACGCGTACCGCCAATACCTCGCCCAGGCTGCTAGCCTCTCGCTTGCGCCGCATCCCGCCACTTTCAACAATTTAGAGGCGGATCATGGAGAACTTTAACCTCGACGCAAGGCAACTAGCTCGCATCGAGGCTGTTCATCGCGGCTTCCTCTACCAGCACCTTTACGCCGCCGCGTGCCTGTTCAAGGCGGCGGCATCTGGTGTGACACACGTCGTTGTGGAGAACGACGAAGATGTCGAGTTGGTGCTGCCGGGTCACCGGATCTACGCCCAGATCAAGACCCGTGGATCGCGTCTGATCTTTAGCGATGTCGAGGGCGCACTTGGGCGGTTCGCTCAAATCCGAGACGAGCACAGCGCAGGTCGACGAAGCGGCACATGCCAATTCGTCGTAGTAGCGAACACGCCACTTGGTCCTGAGCTTGCTGAACGCGCTGTGAAGGCCAACTGGCCGAGAGACGTCACGCTGGTCTATCCTGGGTCAGGGACTCCAGCGGCACCGCTACCGGAGCCTTGGCCGACGGTCGATGATGCCTTCGACGCGTGTCGAGCGGCAGCGGAATCGATGCCGCTCGGTATCCTGGCCCCAGAGACTTTGGTCTGGAAGATCGCCGGTCGGGTCATGGCCGCATCGGCTGGCGTCGAGCCGAACCCGGGGCATGCCTTCGTCGTCGACGAGCTACCCGCCCTATTTGAACAGCTCGTCGTCCAGCTCCAGGACTTCCCGGCGCCGCCACTACGGTACCGACCACAGGACAAGGAGCCACCGCTGGTCAGCGACCAGCGTGTGCGGCTCGTCGTCGGTTTTTCAGGGGCCGGCAAGACATCTTGGGTTTCCCAGACGGCGCTCCATGCAAGCAATCGGCTGGCCTATTACGACGTTGCGGACATCTCCGGCCCCGCGCTGGCAAGCTCAGTCGCGCGTGAACTTGCCGCGCGGATGTGCGGATCGCGCGGCGGCAAGCTCGGGGAGATACTCCTGCCCGGTGCGAGCGGAACAGAGATCCTCATCGCGATCGGCCGCCATCTCGCCGAAGACGGTCTCACGGCGACGGTTGTATTGGACAATGCACACCGCGTTCCCGCTGCCGATCTCGTGCCACTCGTCTGCGCATCGCCGCAGTTGCGTTTCCTGCTTCTCGCACAACCAAACGCGTCGACGGCGCGCATCGAAGCCACCCTGGGAATCTCGTCCGAGCCCCTTCTTGGATGGTCGAACGAAACCGCAGCCGCAGAGGGCTTATCACTTGGATGTCACGGAGACTATACGGACTACGAGCGTGTGCTGAAGCTGACCGCCGGCCTGCCGCTCTACGTCCAGAACGCCCTTAAAATTGCGGCCGGGTCGTACGAGGGTGACATCGATCGACTCTGCACCGCACTGGAGGAGCGGACACACGTCGTCGAAACGGTGCAGGAACTCATCCTCGCCGACGTCTTCGAAACCTTCAACGAAAACGAGCGCCGCGCGGTGGGCGCGCTGAGCCTCAGCGATGTCCCGCTTTCACAAGCCGAAGCTACCACGATTCTCAAGCGGACCTTCGACATGGAGCCGGCCGCGGCAGCCGGAGCCTTCCGGCGTCTCCGTACGACTGGCTCGATTCAGATTTTCGGTGTCGATCGCTTCAAGGTTCACGACGCGATCCGTCCGCTCGGCCGCGCCTTCCTTGTCGATTGCGGCGCTGACGCCCTGAAAGCCGCCCGAGAGGTAATTCGCGACCTAGTGATGACTGCGCTGCCGCTGGACCACGATCGTCAACGGGTCTTCCTGCTGCTGCGGATGTTGGTGGCACTTGGGAACGTGAAGCCGCTGGTGCAGATGGCCACCGACGAACTGTTCCATGAGCTCGGCTACATGGAGGAAATTTCCGCTTTCCTGGTCGAAGCCTCTGCATCGGAGGCAGTCGCTCCAGAGGATCGGTTCTGGGCCCTGGACGGGCTCGTTTTCGCGCATTTCAAGGAAGGCGACGACACCGATATCCGCAACAAGCTCGATCGCATGGACGCGCTTGTCCGAGATAATGACCTCGGCCTGACCGAACGCTTGGCTGTTGGAATGAAGCAAATGATCTTCGCAGCGCGCAACAAGGATGTTGCGACGGTCACGAAGACCATGGCCGAGCTAAGCCGTGTCCTGCCGCAAACCCCTCAGCACCTTCGCGTTGCGAAATATAATTATGCACACGCATTGTTCGAACTCGGCATGATGGGCGAATGCGTCGCCGGTACGCTCGATCTGGTCGTTGAGTATTACGACGAGCTTGGACTTCGCCTGTCCGACGTGATGGGTAATAATCCGGATAAGATCTGGCCGCTGCTGAAAGGCGATCATAGCCACACCGACGACCTGAAACACCTCGCCGATTCGCTCGACCTACAGTCGAAGGCGCTCAAGGCGAGCGGAGGCAATCCGGGTCTCGCACCGATACACGCAATGAAGTTCTACTCGATGGCCCAGTCGTTGGACTCTTTCGTCCGCGTTGGCCAGAAGCTGGTCGATGACTTCATTGGCCGCAATGACTACATCGGCGCCCGTGACGTCATCGAGCGAAACCTCATGCCGACGATCACCGGACTGAAACTTGCCGGCCGGATCATTCCGGTTCGCAGCCAGTACGCCGTCGTTCTCGCTTACTGTGGGGCTTTCGATGCGGCCGACGCCGAAATGGCGCGCCTCGAACCTTACGAAGGCGGTCTGGACGCTCGAGGCCAGTGGGAGCTCCGGAACCAACGATCGCTGATCGCTCAATTGCGAGAAAACCCACCACCTCCACAGTGGCAGATGCCCTCCCAACTCGGCGGACCGGCGAGGTAGTTCTCGCGGCTGGTCTTGCTACGATGCGATCCACCGCCGCAGGTAATAGTCCGTCTCCTTGCGGCTTTTGCACTGGTAGGTCTTACGGATCATCTTCCGCAGAGTCTCCCTATTCGGTCCTTGCCGTTCCTCGCCTTGGGTGAGGTCCACCGCCGCCAGCTCTTCGTCGCTGAACCCGCCGATGGGCATGGGATTAACAGTCCAAATCTCGCCAATGCTGGCGACCATACCATTCGAGAACGGTATGCGTTTCAGTATCTTCGGAAGCTGGTCTTCAAGTCCGTAGAGCCGTGCCGCAGCAATCTTCATGCTAATCTGGACGTTGATCATCGGCTTTCGCCTATAGAACGTGATGTCGGCAGGCTGGCCTGAGGACGACAGCATCGTGAGGTTACGAATCAGCATCCCCTCGCGAGACCCTGAATGCTGCTCCAGTCGTTTGATCGCCTCTTGGGTGGTGATGTCTTGCGTCATGGGCGCTCGCTATGCTTCATCGTCAGCGCTTCGACTACTGCACGACGGGGCGGCCAGCATGGGGCTTGAACGACCGACTCCGAGCTGGAACTGCTGCGCAGCGTCAACGAGTTGAACCGCCCCGTGTTTGCCGGAGACCGTTTGGTTTAAGTTATGCGGCCATGGCTGGCGCGTCCACCATGGCGTAGTATCGTTCTTCGGCCTCGGCGGGTGGAATATTCCCGATGGGCTCCAGAAGGCGGCGGTTGTTGAACCAGTCTACCCATTCGAGCGTGGCGAACTCTACTGCTTCGAAGTTGCGCCACGGTCCTCGCCGGTGGATGACCTCGGCCTTGTAAAGCCCATTGATTGTTTCGGCGAGAGCATTGTCGTAGCTGTCGCCAACACTTCCGACGGAAGGCTCGATGCCCGCCTCCGCCAACCGCTCGGAATACTTGATCGACACATATTGGGCAGATTCAACCGGTCGCTGCAACACCGTCGATCATATCTGATTTGAGCAACCCGTCGAGAGCCTCTGCTGGGGTGCGCCAGCTCAACGTTTTGCGGGGTCTGCTATTGAGAGCGTGCGCTACTGCTCTGAGCTCGTCGGCACCATGCCGGCTGAGATCCGTGCCCTTCGGAAAGTATTGTCGCAGCAGGCCATTGGTATTTTCGTTGCTCCCGCGTTGCCACGGGCTTTGAGGGTCACAGAAGTAGATATCGAGGCCGGTGTCGATCCGAAGCTGTGCGTGTTGAGCCATCTCGGCACCTTGATCCCAAGTCAGGGATTGGCGTAGGTGCGCCGGTAGCTGCATGATGGTTTCGGCGATGGCGTCACGGACTGCTTCGGCACCATGCCCAGCAAAAGCAGCACCGTTCTTGACAGTCGTTTCCTTCCCGTGACCTTCCATCCGTGGCAGGTGCAGGAGCATTGTGAAGCGCGTCGTACGTTCGACAAGCGTGCCGATCGCGGAGCTGCCGAGACCTAGAATAAGATCACCCTCCCAATGGCCAGGCACCGCTCGTTCGCCGATCTCGGACGGACGATCGCTGATCATCAACGCATCAGTGAGGAAGGACTTGCCACGGTTGCGAGCGCGTTCACGAGGCAAACGCAGCGCTCGCCCGGAGCGCAGGCAGGCCGACAGCTCCCGCCTCAGGGCGCCTCGACCTTGAATGTAGAGCGCTTGATAGATGGCTTCGTGGCTGATGCGCATGGTCGCGTCCTCAGGGAAGTCCAGCGTCAGACGCCGCGCAATCTATTCAGGGCTCCAGGCTTTGGACCAGCGTCGACTTTGCCGTTGAACGGCCCGTCGCCCTTTCCATACCACAACAGGTCCGTCAAAGGCGATGCCACTCGGCGTGGCAATAAGGCCAGCGAGCCGGTCCTGCACATAGTCACGAAGCGTAGGATTGGTTGCCAGCTTGCCTGCCTTTGGCCGTCGTGCTGCGCGATCAGCATGCCACTGTGCGGAAGTGGCGCGATAGTCGAAGTCGCCGCTGCGTGTCGCCGAATTGCGCCTGATCTCGCGTGAGATTGTGCTCGGCGATCGCCCCAGCTTGCGTGCGATTGCGCGGATGCCAGCGCCCCGAGCGCATTCCAAAGCTATATCCTCTCGCTCTCGGAAAGTTAGAATTCTTCTTTTGAGTGGTGCCGCTAGGGGCGACAAATGTGTGGGAGGCATGCCACCTGAACTCCGAAACCACCGGTTCCCAACGGGGCAGAGACGCCGGCTTGCGCAGCGGCATCCTCGCTGGATAATCGCCGCCCATGTCAATGCTCCCCTCACGTCGAAGGTCTCCCCGAACAAGGTTGACCTATCTCAGAATGAAGCTTCGCAGGATTGCGCGGGTCGTTGACGACAGCAGTCACAGACAAAAGCAAGGTTGCTTGAAGCAACAGGCATGAGCGCCTTAGGCTTCATGTCCAAAGGACACCGTGGATGCTTATGGTCAAGCCTATGCCCGCAGCGCATCCCAGTCGGCGCCCATGTCACCCGCCTCCTGGATTTCCAGCTCAGCGGCCTGGCTGTGGTGATACCGCCGGGATCCACCATTCAGACCAACACGATCTCTCCACTGCGTCAGGGTTTCCGAGCGTACGATCGGCATCTGGAGCGCCTGCTCATAATCGAACTTCTCGCCGGTCAGAGCGGAGTAGATCGCAAGGCCAACAGCACGCGCCATGATCGGGGGTAGTGCATTTCCGATCTGCCGTTTCTTTGCCTGCAGATTGCCGTGGAAGTTCCAGTCGTCGGGGAACGCTTGCATGCGGGCAGCCATGGCGTGGGTGAGTGCAAAGGGTGCGTCCGCGGGATGCCCTTTTGGCGGTGCCTGATCCGCAATTCTTGTCGGATCCAGTTGAAGTGCCTCCATCGTCTCTTTCGAGTAGTTGGTCGTGAAGCCGGTAGCATTGGATTTGTGGGAGCCGCCAAGAATGGTTGGCGCCAGCCGGTTGGCTTTCTCAATCCAGGCATCCGCGTGTTCCCAGCCATTGGCTCGCACGAGATCCCCAATCGCGCTTCCGACGGTCGATGCCCACTCCGGGAATATCGGCGGCATATGGAAGTCACGCATGCGGCCGTCGCGGAACCCGATCAGCGCGATCCGAGGGCGCAGTTGAGGCAATCCCAAGTCGGCGCCGGTGAAGGCGAAGACGCGACTGTCATAGCCGAGATCGGTGAGCATTCCGTGCAGTTCCGCCCGATAGTCGGCGTTGGGCTTTTCGTTAAAGCCTTTCACGTTCTCGAAGAAGAATGCCTTTGGCCGGACGGTTCCGACGATGCCGACGGCCTCCATGAACAGATCGCGCTCGTCGTCGCGACCCTTGCGCTTTCCGGCATTGGAATGGCCCGGGCAGGGAACGCCGCCTGCGATCAGGTCCACATCCTTGTATCTGGAGAAGTCGACCTGCTTGATATCCGCAGCAACCACCTCTCCAAGCCAGTCGTTCTGGCGCAGCGTGGCAACCGCGTCCTTGTCCCGTTCGAAGAGGACCTGAGCGTCAAAACCTGCAGAGTGAAGACCGAGGGCCTGCCCACCGGCGCCAGCGCAGAGCTCGATGGAGCGCAGTCGCGTCGATGGCATGACGCTGGGTGCTTCACCGCTGGACGGGACCGGGCGGATGCTGGAGTTGGCGTTTAGATGCGTTGGCTGGCCGCACAGCCACAAGAGAGCGTCGAGATAGTAGGGATCGACGAAGCCTGCGGAGATCCCTCCGGGGCGTTCACCATCCTCGCCCTGCGACCAGGGCTCGAACAGGCCCTTCGCGATGTCACACAGCGCGTGGTAAGCGCGGGCCAGGCGATTGCTCTCCCTCATGCCCGTGTAGCAGTCCTGCTCCCAGATTCCGGGGAGGTTTGAGACGTCGAAGATCGCTTCGAACTGCGTGAGGGCCTCAGCGGCGGTCCGCTTGAACTCGGCGCACTGCTGATCGAACGCTGTCCTCTCCGCGTCCGACATGTCGTCGAACTTGTCGAGATGGGCGAAGTAGAATTCCTCGAGCGACAGCGCAAACTCCGTAAACCGGCTGCGGAAATCACGGATGTTGTTCACGGGTTTGCGCGCCTGACGCGTGAAAAAGCTTGCTTCCTGTTTTGTCTTCAGGACGTCGGCGCCGATGGATGCCAGACGTTGGTCCCGTTGAATGCGGGTGATATCGACGGGGCCGAGCCGCGTGCCCTTGGCCATCCGTTGCATGGCCTCATCGCGAGCCTCTGGCTTCACCTGGACCAGAGCCTTGAGTGTCGAGAAGGAGGCGACGTTTTTACGAATTGAGCCACGATCCTCGTGAGACAACTTCGCAAGCTTCAAATACGTGCGCACATCCGAGCGGGGGAGGCCACATTCCGGTCCGAAGAAGCCGATGACCTTGTTGTCTGGCAGGACGCTCGCAAACGCGCTCATCATCTCGGCGATTTCGAACATCGCCTTGGCGATCCGTTTCTGACGTAAAGCAACTGCCTTGCGCGTCGACGCCAGGACCTTTGCCTCTATCCGGTGAAGCGCGCTCATTGTCTTTGCCATCGTCAGTCTCACCCTCGTTTTGGTGGTGACGGGCGTAACGGGAACGCGTGGAGGAACTTTGAAGACCTTTGGTTGCATTTTCCCTTTCGGGTGGATGGAATGACACGCAGAAGCCGCGCGGCGGAAAACAGGGCCAAGTTAGGCGCGATGACAGGGAAAACGAGCCCAAACGCGGCCATTTGTCTGCGGAACTCATGAAAGTATAGAAAAATGAGATATAGTGGAAAAAAGTTCGAAGGTGCGGTTTTTGAGGCGCTACTCCAAGTAATGTAGCTATAAAATATAGTATATTTTGATCTCTCAGTCCGATCGTATTTCCTGAACAGGTTGAAATACAATCAAAATCGTGTTAGCCTATTGTTGGTGAGATAGATAGTCTATCGATCTATTGGTAAAATGAACATGGAGACTACCGTGCCTAAGACTGTTAAAAACGTGCCTACCGTTCCCGCATCTCCTCTTGAGTTCTACGAGACGCTCGCCATCGATCCCGCGGATCGCGAACGGCTCGAAAGCAGCGCTGCCTTTATTCATGAACTTGGGCGGCGCACGACGGAGCAGGCCTTCGAATTCGGCGATCACCTCAATCGGGCGGCCGAGGTCTTGCCCGAAGGGTCCTTCGACAAGTGGGTCAAGAGCCGCTGCGGTCTTGTTGCACGCAGTGCCCGCAATTTTGTGGCCGTGTATCGCAATTTGTCTCCTTACCGGGACGAGCTGGTTGACCTGTCCGTTGGTTTGACCGCCCTGTTCCATCTGAGCTCGGCAACCCCTGCGCAGATCGAGGAAGCCATCACCTTTGCCGAGGAACACGGCCGGCTCCAGGTCGCGGATGTGAAGACCATTCTGTCTGGGGGTAATCAGGCTGACGGAAAGGCGGAGACGAATGATCTCTTCCTGCGCGGCGGTGTCGCGGGACTGAAGGCGCTGATTGCGCTGAAGACGCGTGACGGGATGAAGAGCCTCATTGCGCACCTTGGTCTGATCAGCCAGATCATCCAGGCGGAGCTCGCCAAGAAGCGCGTCATCAAGGAAGGTCTGGCGAAGGGGGTCAGCGATCTTGCTCGTGTTACCCGTCTGGAGCTCGAGAGCCTTGCACTGTTTGTCGATCCGAACCTCGATCTCGGCCACAATGCGCGCGTGATGCCGTTTCCGGCGGAAAGCCCCTGGGCGCGCGTGAACGGCACGCTTCAGCGGCTGGGCAGCATGGAGACCTGGCCGAAGGCGGGCGAGATGCGCGGCTGGCTTGAACACGAGGTTCTGCCGATCCTTGACTGGACGCTGTCGAAAGAACGCAAGCCGGAATGGCCGCTGGCCGGTCCGGATCTCGAAGCGCCCGCACGCACACAGATCGATGATGTACCGCCGCTGGCGCATGATCATGTCGATCCGGACGACGCCGACGTGATTGATGAAGAGGTCCCAGCCCCGGCTTTCGCGATCTGATCCTTCGCAAGAACGGAAGGGCCGGACAGCCCTCCCCCAAACCGAAGACACGAAGGGCCGCTCGTCGGCCCTTTCTGCTGTCTGGACTTCACCGTTTGTCGAACGCGATTTTGTCCGACATCCCGTCATACGACCTCCGCAGGATCGCCATGACAGCCTGACCGTCCAGCGCCTGCGCGTCGAACAAAGCTCGCACCAAGGCGTCCATGGGCGGTCGATTAAGCTTGATGACCTCTGTTGCCAGCTCCAGCCCTGTCTCGATGCGCGCGTGAACGCGGTCGGCCAGATCGCCATCGGAGATCAGAACCTCTGCAGGCACGGTGTGCGACAGGTACAAGAGCGGCCGAACGCCAGCAAAGCCAAGCTTCGTTTCCATTGCCAGTCCAAGATCGGTCGCCTTGGCCAGATCGGAATGGTCGGCACCCGCTGATCCCGTGGAAGCCGACTTTAGCAAAAGCAACTCGGCCGCCCGCCCCGCCATGATCATTGCCATCATGTTCTCGTACCAGGCGAGCGTTTCCATGGTCCCGCCGCTAAACCTCAGCATGTTGTAGCCGCCGTCTTGCGCATCGATCGTCAAACCGGTGACATCGCCAAGACCGAGCGCTTGATGCACCACGGCATGGCCCGCCTCGTGGATCGCGTAGCGCCACCTGACATCGTAGGGCAGGGTCGGTCGATGATCACGAAGGCCGGCTTCGATATCCTCATAGCGCAAGGGTCGCTTTTCCCGACGTGCCGTCAGTCGGGCGTGCCGGACGATCCGTTCGATATCCGCACCGGTCATGCCCATCGCGCGGGTGGCGAGCCGCCGTAACAGCGGCGCGGTCTCCGGGGCCAAGTCATCCATTGGTGGACGGCCGGAGGCATTCGACGATGTCGTCTTGATCGAGGAGATGGGGGTCATGGCCGGGCTCCTTCCTGATCGACGTCGGCAGGCGTGCCGAACATCTCTTCTTCTAGGGCATCTCCGACCGCCGTATC
Source organism: Rhizobium sp. PP-F2F-G48 (assembly GCF_004342335.1). Taxonomy (NCBI): domain Bacteria; kingdom Pseudomonadati; phylum Pseudomonadota; class Alphaproteobacteria; order Hyphomicrobiales; family Rhizobiaceae; genus Rhizobium; species Rhizobium sp. PP-F2F-G48. Next base: position 13,865 of record NZ_SLVH01000022.1, read on the forward strand.
GATCCATTGGCGCTTCGATGGATCGGCAGTCTGCAGAACCACATCGATGTCCCTGCCGAGATGATGGGCGATGATCCCGGCAAGAGCCGGAATATCTGGTTTGGGGATTTCGATATGCGTCTCCAGCCGCCCGGAGCGCCTGATAGCCTCATCGATCTGCTCGGGCCTGTTCGTCGCACCGATCACAATGACACCGTCGCATCTGACCGCGCCATCCAGCAGCTCGAGCATCTTGTTGACGACCGCATTCCAGTATTCGCTGTACTCGCGGTTGGGATCGACCCGTTTCCCGATGCCATCGATCTCGTCGATGAACAGGATGCTGGGAGCATGATCGCGTGCTTCGGCAAAGGTGCTGTTCATCCTGTCGATGACATCGTTGAGATGGCCGCCCTGCAGCCAGGTCGAGACAGATGTCACCACCAGCGGGACCTGCAAGCTGTTGCACAGGGCCCTTGCGAAACTGGTCTTGCCCGTTCCTGGTGGGCCAGACAGCAGCAACTTGGTGCTCATCTCGTCCCAGCTAAGGTCGCCGGTTCGGTAGTCGCCAAGATCATGTCTGAGATCGAGCGCCCAGGTTCGCGCTGCGCCGTAGCCCGACAGGGTCTCGACAGTCACCGGTGGCTTGCTGCCGTCTGCGCGGTCGCCCGGCAGGGGCTGCGGCTGGATGACTTCGGCACCCGACGGCTTGCCCTTACTGGACAAGGACGACCCCTTTCTCCCTTCCGTCAGTGCCCCCTGCTTTGTCGCGGGCTCGGTTGGGAACCTGTCCCGATTCTCCCGGGTATCCTCTCCGCGTTCACCTTGAACCCTGCACGCAGCAAGCTGGTGGAGGGCAACCAGAGCCTCATCCCGTGGTCGGCCGGATCGCAGTGCAAGGACGAGGTCATCGAGCGTCAACACGCTTGCATCGAACGCCTTGAGATCGTGACCATCGCGGACCATACCGTCGCCATCGCCGTAGACCGCTTGAAGGAGATCAACCAGGAACGCCCGATCAACCGCGCCGGCATCGAGATGCAGGTCGGCCGCCGCCGGGATCTGGTCAGGGATGTCGGCGACATGGTGCGCGATGGCAAGGATCGGATCATCTCTGCCAAGCACTGCAGCAAGCCCGCGCTTCATTGCCCGGCTTTCGCGGCCTGTTTCTTTTCCCTGGAAAAACACGAAACGGCGGCGAAGAGCCACGTCCGTAAAGCCATCGACGTCGCGCTCAGGGAAACGGTCGCCGGTCACACCAGCATAGGGGCCTGACGGGACAAGGCCGGTCATCTCGATCAGCCGCAAGAATGCGTCCTGTGCCCCGTCCACCTGGGACATCAGGACGATGATCGGGGCCGGCCGCCGAATGATCTCGACCACGCGCTGTAGCGTCAGGCCGGATGACGCAATGGCGCGGGCGACCAGCAAGGCGGTGGCAAGATGCGCGATGTGAACCGGGGGTGCTGCCAGGCCGACCAGCTTCGTGGCGTAGGCACACCGGTCGGGAACGGCTTCTGGGAGATCGAGGGACGCATGTGCTGGAACGCTGGTCGCGGACGAAGCCACTCCAGACAGTCTGGTGATCGGCTGGGCGACGACAGTGGTAGTTCCATCGGCCTCCGGCTTGACCGTCTCCTGCAAAAGCGAGCCGAAGGTCCGGGTCAGCCAGCCCAGATCGGCGGTCCGGTCGAATGTCAGAGGACCGGTGTCGAAGGCCGGGGTGTAGCGCCGCACGAGATGTCCTTGCACGTCGATGCTTGTCACGGTGAGCAGGCCATTTGCCAAGGCATGGCGGCGGGTATCGCGGGCGGCGCGCTGACGCAGGCGACGGACGAACAAGCGGGACAATCTGTTCATCGGGCACCCTCCTTCGGCGCGGAAATAATTTCCGTACCGGGGAACCGTGAGCGCGCTCGACCGCGGCTTCGGGACGGTCCGGACGGTTGGGATCCGGAGATCGAGCGCTTCTCAATCCAGTCCGCGACAAGACGGCAGGTGGCATCACCCTGAGCTGCAAGCTCCGTCAACGGCAGGGCGATGGCTTCAGGTACCGCTACTTGTCGCCGAGCATAGGCAAGAGACAGGCCGATCAGCACGGCGGGATCGAGATGGCGATCACAGACGGATGGGGCGATTGTTTCCGCTTCGACGGCATCGCAGCGAATGGCGGACCGTCGGGATGACGGCAGAGTTGTGTCTGAAGAAGACATGGGGACAAAGCTCCGCACGCAACGTCCGCAACACGGACGGCGGCAATAGAAGGGGATGAAGGAGACGAGAGGCTGGCGGCGCGACAGGACATGTCCTCACGCCGCAGCCCCGATCAGCGGCCGGTCAGCTATCGAGCAGCCGACGGGCAAAGCCGACGCGAATGCGCTGTGGTTGGCGGATCAGCGGGAGATCGACCGCAGGCTCCTCCGGCTCGTCGGATGCAAAGAGGACTGCATCCTCGTCGCCGTCCAGGGTGTCAGCGCCGAGAGCGTTGAGGTTCATCATCGGACGGTGGCTTCTGGTGGGCATGGCTTCAGCAATGGCAGCCGGTGGGACCTCAGCCAGACCCAGCGCCTTACGCGCCTCCGCTTCAAGAAGCTGCTGCACCCTGATGCCGAAGCGTCGGCGCAGCTCGGCCATGCAGGCCGCCGCACCATCGATCTCCAAGAGGTCGTCGATCTCCGACAGAGCCCAGATGCCCGTGTCATGGCTGCTCGGGCGGCTCGCGCCGTCGACAATGGCCACACCAACCGTATCGACCATCAGACGCTTCTGGGTCTTGTACAGCCAATCCGGCAGGATCATCGCAGCCGCCATCATCTTGGCCTTCAGCTCTTCGAGCCGGCTCGTGTCACCATAGGAGGCGAGCGATCGCTTCAGATCCAGAATAGAGGCCGAATGCCGAGACCGGTTCACGATGATCAGATCCGGGGTGTAGGATCCCTTGGCCGGTGCCTCGCAATCGAAGCGAACACCATCGAGATCATGCCAGGCGTTTCCGGCAATCGCTTCGATCGCAGTCTTGACCAGCGGCAGCTTGATCGACTGCGTCAGCACGATGAGATGCGGGTTCGCCTTCGACAGCCGTTCGACCGCCTGCTCGAGCAGCTTGCCCTCGCGGAAAGAGATGGCGCGGACGAGCGATGCGACGTGGACGTAGTGTCCGAGGATCTCGTCGTCGGCAGGCTCGCCATCGGCAATCGCGGCAATCGCCTTGTCGATCAGGATCTCGAGATCGGTCTCGACCTCGGCGAAGCGGACGCGGCTCGGGAAGCGCTGAAGGGCGGGTGGCCCATCGGTGGCGATTGCCGGGCGGTTGCCAAAACGACGGCGGGTGGCCAGGGGAGCTTCCCCGGTGGAGGCAGAGGCAGTAAGGGTGTTCATAGCCCGATTCCTTGTCTCAAAAGGCATGAGGGTCAGGCCCTTGTCGGTGTCTCACCACCGGCTTGGGCCGTTCGATGTTCCCGTCTGGAACGCTCCAACAGATGACAGGACCCCGCCCGGATCTCAAGGATCCCGGTGAGCCCGATGAGAACGGATCCGGAACAGGGTTAACGGCGGGCTCACGGCAGGGATCGAGCACCGCCCGCGGTGAGAGCGGCAGAGACGCCCGTGCGCGAGGTCACCGCAAATCGGCATGACGTGCTCGCAACTCAAAACACATTGCGGTCATCTGATTCAAACCTGAGGATTTCCGAGTCACAATTGCGGAACACCGATTCACAAACGGCGTTTGCACACCGATACGTCATCCTGAGGTGTCTGCAGTTGCCCGCACGTCAAACAAAATTGCGGTCATTCGATTCCAAACCGTGTGCTGACGATTCAGAAACTGAGAAATCCGATTCAACGGTAAACGGCGTTGCCGGTTGCGCAGCAGTCTGTAAGCTCCGCCTGAGCGAACACGGTTAGGAGATGGGATGCCGCGGAAGACGGAAGACGCGCACAATCAGGAGCAACGCGAGCGTCAGCAAAAGCTGCGGGATCGCGACAAGCAAGCCAGGCGACCCGATCGAGACGATGTAGCGCGTGTCGCCCTCTATTGGCTGATCAGCCGCACCATCCAGAAGCGGCAGTTTGAGGAGCTCGACAAGTTTCGGGACCAGATTGTCTCGATGCTGGCCGACCAGGGCTTTGACGAGCGCGCCTCGGATGTTGTCTTCGAGAGCCTCGTTGAGAAGTACCGTACCGGTTCGCCCTTTCGTCGCAAGGTCCACCTCCTTCATCCGAACGTTCCCGACCTGGACATCTGAGGGGGACCTCCCCTCCTCCGGTCATGCCGGTCCCTGTGCCCTGATCCAGCGTTCACGCCTCACGGCGTTTGCCAGATGTTGTCGTCTTCCCCCCATTACTTCCTAAAACGGCGTTTGATTCTGAATCGGATTTCTAGAGGGTTTCAGGTGCTCGAAGCGACGTTCGCCAGCGCCGGTGGCAACACATCCTTGGCACCTGCCGGCTCCGGGGGCGCATGGGATGGTTCTTTGGGCCCCCTGCTACGCCGAACCAACTTTGACAATCGGAGTGATGGTTACCATCAGGTGGGCGCCTTCGACCCAAACATGGAGCACAAGCATTGCCCTCAGTTGTGACTGTCTCATTCTGAGCCATTTCTCGATTTTGGTTCACATCGCCAAATTGTCAACAATTACAGATATTTGACGTCTTTCCCCAATTGTGAGATGCTCCGTCCATCCGTCAGCAACCCTATGCCTGGACTGCATGTAAAAAGGAGGCGGCACCTTGACGACGCTGGGAACGCAAAGGCCGTCGTCACGTGTGTACCAGACCGGTCCACGGTTGACCGCCTTTGGTAGAAGCGATCCATGCGGTGTCGCAACGGCTCTCGCGGGATCGACCCTCTCACACTTGCAGACCTCACACGTTAAAACCTGAGAAGACAATGACAAAGACAGTTCTGTTCTACGCCCGCTACTCCACCGACCGCCAGCACGAGGTCTCGATCGAAACACAGATCGAACTGGGGGAAGCGTTCGTCAAACGGCAGGGCTGGACGCTGACTGCAACCTATTGCGATGCTGCTACGAGCGGGACGAGCTACCAGTCGCGTCCTGGCATTCAGAAGCTCATGGCTCATGTAAAGCGCGAGAGCATCGATGTTGTTCTCTCGGTGACCGTCGATCGCCTGTCGCGTGACGTCGAGCATAGCGCCAAGATCCTCAAGGAGCTTCGCTACCGCGACGTCGAACTTTGGACAGTCCACGCCGGCACGCCGGTCACCGATCTCGAACTGGCGATGCGCGCGGCACTCAGCCACGAGATGATTGAACAGATCCGCTATAAAACACGCGAAGGCATGAAGACGGCCGTTCGTAAAGGTAAAGCTTCGACATGCCTGGCCTATGGCTACAAGCTCTCCCAGCAGCGCGACGAGATGGGCGACCGTATCAGGGGACTGCGGGAGATTGATCCGGAGAAAGCAGATGTCGTTCGCCGGATCTTCGAACTCTACGCCAACGGCATGTCGCCACGTGACATCGCCTCTGTTCTGAACGAGGAAAAGATCCCAGGCTCCCGAGGCGCCAAGTGGCGTGACACCGCAATCCGTGGCCATGTCAGCCGTGGGACCGGTATCCTCAACAACGAGAGCTACATCGGCCGAATGGTGTGGAACCGTCGGCAGTTTCGTAAGAACCCGGAAACAGAGAAACGCACTGCCCGCGCCAACGATGCGAGCGAATGGGTGCTGACAGATGTGCCACAGATGCGCATCGTTTCTGACGAACTGTGGCAGCGGGTGAAGGACCGGCAGAAGGAAATTGGCGAGCTGTTCGATTTCGGGCAGAGCAATCGCCTGAACGCGACGCATCGACCAGAGTATCTCCTCAGCCGGATGCTGGAATGTGCAGAATGCGGTGGACCCTATGCGATCAGCGGGAAGGACCGCTATAGCTGCACCAACCGCAAGAAGCGCCTGCCGATTGACGAACTCGACGGCGCATGCTGCGGCAACAGCAAAACGATTACCCGGCACGAGCTTGAGGAACGCGTTCTGAACTGCATACCCGTTGCGTTCTACTCCATCGACATCTTCGACCGAATTTCAGAGAAGATGATCGCACATGAAGTCTCCGTGCTGAAGCGTACACCAACCCGCAAGGCCTCGCTGGAGGCCGAACTTGGGTCAATCACCACAACGCAGAAGGGCTTAATGCAGCAGATCCAGGATCGGCACGCTGAAAGCCGGCCGCGCCTCGCCCTTCTCGACGACCAACTCGATGAACTGGAAGCCACGCGTGAGAAGCTGGTTTTGGAACTTGCCGGCATCGGCGCGCCGGGGGAGGATTATAAGGAGAAGATCGCAAAACTAAAGCAGCAGTTCAATCCGGCCAGTGTCGAAGTTGCTATTCAGAAGCTGCTCTTCCTCGCCCGCAACAATGCCGACGAACACGCAAAACAGCGTCTCATGCCGATCGTCCGTGATCTGATCCAGACCGTCGTCATCGGCAAGACACCCGGCCACGAGCCGGCTAGCCTGCAAGTCCACGGCGACATCGCCAACATCATGGCATCCATGGAGGTCATGGATCTGATGGAGCAGCAGTTTGTCGCTGCGGCTGGCAACGATCTGATGGCACGGATTGCGTCTGGTGAGATCGACACGGAAGAGAAACGCAAAAAGCTCCTCGACCATTATGGCCAGGAGCTCGAACGCAAATATGTGGAGTGGAAGAATTTACAAGTTTCAGTGGTTGCGGGGGCAGGATTTGAACCTGCGGCCTTCAGGTTATGAGCCTGACGAGCTACCGGGCTGCTCCACCCCGCGGAAGGTTATGGGGTACTG
>NZ_SLVH01000023.1:0-19458 GCF_004342335.1 Rhizobium sp. PP-F2F-G48
GCAGACCTGCATACTTCTTGCGCCAATTGAAATACGTCGCCTGGCTGATCCCCGCCTTCCGGCAGATCTCGGCCACCGGCACGCCGTCGTCGCCCGGCTTCAAGATAAACGCCTTCTGGGCGTCCGAAAACTTCGATGCTTTCATGCTTCCGCTCCTTTTCCCAGCCGGGAAATTACCGCGGAAAACTTCAATTATGAACGGTCCAGTTTATGGGGATCAGAGCACCTGAACGGGGCTTCGACATATGACGATTACAGGGTTTACGCATGGCACCAGTGAAGATGTGCCGTTACAACGGTTTGAGGTTTTCACGGGAACAGGGCGTCGCCGCGACTGGAGCGACGAGGAGAAGGACCGCATTGTCGCCGAAAGCCATAGCGGCGAGATGTCGGGGAGTGGTGTTGCGCGTCGGTATGGGTTATCGCCCGGACACCGGAATATCCCAACCATGTCTGGTCCTACGATTTTGTCGAGGACCGCATGCATAATGGAAGGAAGATCCGAATGCTCAACGTGATCGATGAGTTTACACGGGAATGCACCGGTATCAGGGTCGAGAGAAAGCTGAAGGCCGTAGATGTAATCGACGTCCTCTCAGACCTGTTCATCATGCGGGGCGTCCCGGCGCATATTCGTTCCGACAACGGCCCGGAATTCATCGCCAAGGCGCTGAGGGAGTGGATTGCAACGGTCGGTGCCAGAACGGCGTACATCATGCCGGGCAGCCCATGGGAGAACGGTTATTGCGAAAGCTTCGACTCGAAGCTCAGGGACGAACTGCTCAACAGAGAAATCTTCTACACGCTTAAAGAAGCAAAGATCATCATCGAGGGCTGGCGGGGGCACTACGACACCGTGCGTCCGCACTCGTCACTGAACTACAAGCCACCGGCACCCGAAGCGGCTGTCTGGCCTCGCCAAAACGGCCCGGCGTCAACGCCAGCGGTAGCGGCCAGGCCGAGCATGCACTAACATTAAACCCGGATCACCCCATGGGGACAGACCAAGATCCCCTCGTTGTCATTCTGATTGTATAAGCCTTCGGAGTATTTCGTGCCATTATCTGAGGGCAGCAAATGATTTCTTAACCGGAATTGTTTGCAAATGTGCAATATGCGTAATGTTATCTTCATGTCATGCTTCTTGAACTATCTCAACTCACGGCAGACCACTCGGTCGCCATTATACTCGCCGCGCTCGCCATCTGCATTGCTGCGGGCTGGCTACTCGTCGCACTCCACGCCAGAGCTACTTTTTCCACGGGTACGACACGCCTCCAATGGCTGGCAGGCGCCGCGGCTGTAGCAGGTATTGGAGTCTGGACTACTCATTTCATGGCGATGATCGGATATAGGCCAGACCTGCACATCAGCTACAGCGGCCCCGTTACAGCTGCCTCGGTGTTGATCGGCGTTCTCGCTGTCGGCATTCCGCTCGCTGCGACGAGCATCATCCAGCAAAAAGCAATTCGCGTCGCTCTAGGTACTAGTGCAGGGTTGGGTATTGGGACCATGCATTACGCTGGGATGTCAGCACTTGATGGATGCATTCAAATCCAGGATCCGACCGCCACGCTTGCGGCTTTCGCGACAGGTGCATTGCTTATGGCCGCTGGAAGCGGGTCCAGCCGAATTTTGGCATCCCCGCGTCTTTTCTGCGCCACCTTTACCCTTGCTGTCTGTGGCACGCATTTCATATCTATCTCTGGAACGACACTGTCGCGCGCGCTCAATACATCGGGTCTGGTATGGGATCATCTCACCTTAAGCATCTTCACCGGCATGGGCGCTGCCGTTCTCTTGATAGGCACCTTGATGACGATCATCGCTGCGAAGCGCTTCGATGTGCAGGAGAAATCGCATTCCACCATGCTTTCGACGGCGCTTCAGAATATGTCGAACGGACTGGTCTTTGTTGACGGAGAAGGGAAGCTCGGACTCTTTAACGAACGCTTCGTCAAGATGTTCGGCTTGAATGGCGCCTCGCTCCACGTTGGGATGACAGTGGACGATGTCATTGAGCTGGTGTCATCCGCTTCCGAATGGGATCCGGAACATCGCAGCCGGATTACCAATCGCATCAGCAATCGATCAAGGGCTATCGACATTGCCCCTGCAGATCTTATGTTGCCCGACGGAAGAATTGTCGAGATCGACAGCAATCTGGTAGCCGGAGGTGGCGTCGTCTTCACGTTCAACGATGTCACTGGGGAACGAAACGCTCGAAATGAGATTGCTGAGCTCGCCTTCAATGATCATCTGACAGGACTTCCCAACCGCCGTGCGTTCCGCGATCGCAAGATCGCTGCCCTACGAGAGAAACGACCCTTTCACCTTCTGATTATTGATCTTGACCGCTTTAAAACCGTCAACGACACATTTGGACACGCGGCGGGTGACATGCCTAATTTTAAGATATGTAGTTGCCATTTGTAATATTATATGATTTTAAGGCTGTATCGCTGGGGAGTAATTTTCGGGAGGAAATCATGAAGTTTGTTAAGGCACTTAGTTGTGCAACGGTTCTGGCTGCCTGCGCTTTTTCGAGCGCTTCTGCCGCGGACATGACGGTCGGCTTCTCGCAGATCGGTTCTGAATCCGGCTGGCGCGCCGCCGAAACGACGGTCACCAAGCAGGAAGCCGAAAAGCGCGGCATCGACCTGAAGTTCGCCGATGCCCAGCAGAAGCAGGAAAACCAGATCAAGGCGCTGCGCTCGTTCATCGCTCAGGGCGTCGACGCGATCTTCGTCGCGCCCGTCGTCGCCACCGGCTGGGACGAAGTGCTCGGCGAAGCCAAGGATGCCGAGATCCCGGTCATCCTGCTCGACCGCACCGTCGATGCCGACAAGAGCCTCTACATGACGGCCGTGACATCCGACCTCGTGCATGAAGGCAATGTCGCCGGCAAGTGGCTGGTGGACACCACCGCCGGCAAGCCGTGCAATGTCGTCGAGCTCCAGGGCACGACCGGCTCCTCGCCGGCCATCGATCGCAAGAAGGGCTTCGAAGAGGCGCTGAAGGGCCACGACAACCTGAAGATCGTTCGCTCGCAGACCGGCGACTTCACCCGCACCAAGGGCAAGGAAGTCATGGAAAGCTTCCTGAAGGCCGAGAACGGCGGCAAGGACATCTGTGCCCTCTACGCTCATAACGACGACATGGCCGTCGGCGCGATCCAGGCCATCAAGGAAGCCGGCCTGAAGCCGGGCAAGGACATCCTCGTCGTCTCCATCGACGCCGTTCCGGATATCTTCCAGGCGATGGCCGCCGGCGAAGCCAATGCGACGGTCGAACTGACGCCGAACATGGCAGGCCCCGCCTTCGACGCTCTCGCCGCCTTCAAGAAGGACGGCAAGGAACCGCCGAAGTGGATCCAGACGGAATCCAAGCTCTACACCCAGGCCGACGAGCCGCAGAAGGTGTACGAAGCCAAGAAGGGCCTCGGCTACTAAGACACGAAGCTCCGGTTGGGACCTTGAAGGCCTGACCCTGGTTTCCAGCGTGCGACCGGCGGGAGCAAAGGCCTACGCTGGCTCGTGTCCGCCGGCCGGCGACGCGTTCCGTTCCAACGCTTCCGACCGCCGTCGCGCCGCATATCGGGCTATCCCCGCTCTATGTAAGCATGACAGGTCCAGGTGTGATGAACGCAGCGGGATTCCAGGAGAGAGCATGCATCCCGCTCTAGGAACCTATGCTTTCCTTGTCACGTGCCACTGGCGGCGACAGCGTGACGGCAACCCGATTTCGTTGCCTCATGATGCAGGTCTCCATCGAAGACGAGCGTTCGTATCTTTGGCCAATGGCCTGTCGAGCCAACTGCGTTTGCGAGACGTTCTCCAGTGGTGCCAGGATCTGTGCCAACGTTCGCTGCATTCTTGTGGTCGCATATCAGTATCAATAACAAGGGGGTGCAATATGGATTCAGTCGATGCTGTTGAACGCGCAAAACTACTATCAACTTTCGCCAATCCAAAACGACTGCTTATGTTGAAGATCATGTTAGACGAAGAGGTATCGGTCGGGACGCTTGCGGAGAGGGTCGGCCTCTCGCAATCGGCAACTTCCCAGCACCTTGCATTATTAAAGCGAAATGGCCTGATGGTTCAGAAGCGAGAGATGACATCGAGATATTGTTCCATCACTGCCGACATGCACAGTCTTGTCCGATCGCTGATCGAAACCGCCGAGAGCAAGCAGACAACATTGATGGTAGTAAGAGTGTTGGCACAATCCCTTGCTTAGTTGATTTAGAGAGTGACAGCACCGTCATCGTCTTTCCGCTTATCCGGCCTCCTAATTAGAGCACATCCACTTTACTCAGGGTCATATCCGCACGATTTGAGCAGTTGGCGCATTCTTACGGCTCGAACATGGTGACGATCTGGCCGACCCTATTCCACAAGCGCGCGACCGTCCGCTCGGCTTTGGCGCGCAAGACAGCCTTGAGCTTTGCAAAAGCCTTCTCGACGGGGTTGAAGTCGGGGCTATAGGGAGGAAGGTAGAGCAAACGGCATCCCGCACCTTCGATTGCGTGACGCACGCACTCAGCCTTTTGTGCTGGCAGATTGTCCATGATGACGATATCGCCCGGTGCCAAGGTTGGAATGAGAACCTGTTGCACATAGGCTTGGAAGGTGGCGCCGTTCATGGCACCGTCCAAGACCATGGGCGCGGTCATGCCGGATAGCATGAGCGCTCCGCTAAACGTCGTCGTCTTCCAGTGCCCGTGTGGGATCGGGGAGCGGCATCGTTCTCCACAGATGGCTCGTCCGCAAGGCCGTGACATTTCGTGCTCAGGCCTGTTTCATCGATGAAGACGAGGCGCACCGGATCGAGATCGAGCTGGCCGTCGAACCAGTCCTGGCGACGCTTCAGGAGGTCCTTGGGCAGATTCCACTTGGTGCGGTAGTCATCCGGGGTCATCCCGTATCTCGCCATCAGATGGCGCTTGAGGGATACATAGGGTTTGCCGTCCTCCAAGCTGAGCAGATGATCGGGCTGGATCGACTTGCGGACCGGCACGGCGGGTATCGGCCTGTCCGGGTCGTCGGTAACAGGCGGCGTTTGGCCCAAAGAACCCAAAGCGGCCCACGTCTGGTCGATCAGCTCTGGTAGCTGCGCCATGTGAACAGTATGCTTGCCAATGTAGGTAGCAACGATCCGTGCCGCTAGTGCGATCACCTGACCGTTGCCGGTGTTCTCATGCGCCATAAGGTTTTCCAATCAGACAAGCAGTCCGAGCAATACCGTTTTCCGCTCAGACAGCCAAGGGTGATGTATCGCCTCCTCAGGCGCCGTTCTGGGCGGAGAGACGCAGGGCGCGCAGACGTTCGGTTTTCGCCCGCCGGTCTGCATCTTCCTGTGCCTTCATTTCGGCAAAGGCTGCCTTGGTCAGGTCGTGATCGCCTCTAACCGTCTTGGCCCGCTTATCGGCTAATGATCCGTAGGAAGATGCACCGCCCAAGACGACCTCCTTAATAATCCATCAAGGATATCGGGCGTTCGTAATGTTGGTCAAGATCGCATCGATCGCGCAATCGCAGATAAGTCTATGATGCATAGTCGAAGTGGAACCTTTGGCTTACTAATTTCATGGTGGTCGGCGTGCTTCGCCCGATTATCTAATACAAGACATTAGGTGATAGACACCTTTGTATGTCTGCCACCTATCTCGGTTTCATCGCCATGTCGGCAGGCAGAACACGACATCATTGCCAGAAGCTTCTGCTCTCATTCTGAACGACGCCCTTTGGGAAAATTGTTCCTCTAAGATAGATAGTTGAAATACAGAGTTCCCTTCTATGTAATCGGACCGGCTAGAGGGGGACGACATGCCGCAGATGGAGTTTTTCGATGTTGACCAAGCAAACAATGCCATCAAGAGCCTTGCGGCTCCGTTCAATCTAGAACCTCCGGACAAAGGGAAGTTCCACGTCCTGGGGCGGGTCGCGCAAACCGACAGCCTGTTAATTTTCGGCGCAGCCTCCATCACCGGCTACCATGCTCGCTACACAAAGACGCTGGATGATTTCGTCTTTGCCATCCACCGCAAAACTCTTGACCTGGATCACACTTCTCAAATTGACGGCGAAAACGTGCACGCCACCGTTATGATAGACCGGAGGGACTCGGAAGGATCCACCGGTCTGGCAATGATGTCCAAAAAGGGAGTCATCATCGAGGCCTGCACATTGATGAAGGCAGTCTGTGACCGGATGGGCCAGTCTCATGCTGCCCGGATCACCTTTGCTCCTGGCGGCATGGCCTTGCCAGTGCATATCGCCTGCGAACATATCTGCGATACCTTGTACGTCGGATTATCCGAACACGGCGGACTTGCGGGAAATCCGTTGGCGATCGCTAATTTGCAGGATGCCCTGATCAATACAATCTTGTACGGCGCGCAGCATAACCACACGGCGGCATTGCTCCAGGGCTCTATCGAACTGCCGCGGATTATCCGGACAGCCATGCAATACATGGACGCGAACGTCCACCTGCCTATAACGCCTACCGATGTCGCTGTCGCATCCGGAGTGAGTATCCGCTCCCTCCAACTGACATTTCGTGAGCGTCTGGAGACGACGCCCCAGCAGTATCTTCGAAGAATTCGACTCAAGCGTGCCTACGCTGATCTGAAAGCCGGTAATGGCTTAGGGGTTGGGGAAATCGCCCGGAAATGGGGGTTCTACTCGTCAGGCGAGTTTGCACGTCTCTTTTTTGCGGAGTTCGGCGAGAGGCCCGGCGATGTGTTCCGACAGGGAAGCTGGCGATGAGTAAGCCTTACAGGGCACACAAACGCAACCAAGGTCTAAATTCCGTATAAATCATGTAGTTATCATTATAATTTACAACTCCTAAATTTCTTACCCCACTTTTGGGACCATGGCAGGTCAGTCCGCGAAGCCGATCAAGTGATCGCACGGGATCTATGTCAGGTCACTAAAAGGAGATTTGCATGTTTGGGGTGAATTTCGAAGCAGGTGCCATACTGAAGGCACTGCATGCCTCCCAGGCCATCATCGAATTCAAGGTCGACGGGACAGTTGTGGCGGCTAATGCGAATTTCTGTGAAACGCTGGGTTACAGTCTTCCCGAAATCGTCGGCAAGCATCACCGTCTGTTCGTTGATTCGGCCGAGGCTGCATTACCCGATTACCAGGCATTCTGGGCCAAGCTTGGCCGCGGCGAATTCGATCGTGGGCAGTACAAGCGCATCGGCAAGGGCGGCAGGGAAGTCTGGATCGAGGCTTCTTACAATCCGGTGTTCCACCACGGCCGGGTCGCAAAAATTATCAAGTTTGCAACTGACATCACACAACGAAAAATGTTGGCAGCCGAAGATGCTGGCAAAATTTCCGCCATCTCACGTGCACAGGCCGTCATCGAATTTACACCTGAAGGGCAGATCATCACGGCCAACGAGAATTTCCTGACCACGCTCGGCTACACCGCCAGTGAAATCTTCGGCAAGCACCACTCCCTCTTCTGCGAGCCTGCTTACGTCGCGAGTGATGCATACAGGGGCTTCTGGTCGCGCCTGGCTGCAGGAGAGCTGTTTTCCGACGAATTCATGCGCCTCGGTAAAGGAGGCCGGCATGTGCACATTCAGGCCTCCTATAACCCCATTTTTGATCCAAGCGGCAGGGTCTTCAAAGTCGTCAAGTTCGCGACCGACATCACCACGCGGGTTAACAACGTCGAACAGCTGGGCCTTGCCCTCAAGGCGCTCTCCCAAGGCGACCTGACGCAGTCGATCAGCGCGCCCTTTCTGCCGGCGCTGGAGTCTTTGCGGGGTGACTTCAACGAAACCGCTTCCAGTCTCTGTTCCGCCATGCAAACGGTCTCCCGGAACGCCTCCGCCATCGCCTCTGCATCCCGGGAAATCCAATCCGCTTCTGATAATCTGGCGCGACGAACCGAGCAGCAGGCTGCATCTGTCGAGGAGACGGCCGCTGCCCTCGAGCAGATCACCACGACCGTTTCGGACTCCAGCCAGCGTGCCAAGGAAGCCGGCCAGCTGGTGCGCAGTACCAAGGGCAGCGCTGAGCAGTCGGGACTGGTTGTCAGCGAAGCGGTGTCGGCCATGGGCGATATCGAACGTTCCTCGACCGAGATTGCAACCATCATCAGCGTGATTGACGGAATCGCCTTTCAGACCAACCTGCTGGCTCTGAATGCTGGTGTCGAGGCGGCACGGGCGGGAGAGGCCGGCAAAGGCTTTGCCGTTGTCGCGCAAGAAGTGCGCGAGCTGGCTCAGCGGTCGGCGGTTGCTGCCAAGGAGATCAAAGACCTGATTGCCAAATCAGGTGGCTTCGTTCGGAATGGCGTCTCTCTGGTTGGAACGACCGGTAGCGCCCTGCAGGATATCGTAGCGCAAGTGGTTCAGGTCGACCGTAATGTCAGTGCCATCGTTACGGCCTCGACGGAACAGGCCACCGGCCTGAAGGAGATCAGTACCGCCGTCAATACCATGGACCAGGCGACCCAGCAGAATGCAGCCATGGTCGAAGAGACAAGCGCTGCAGCCAGTCAGCTGGCAACAGAAGCAGGCCAGCTTTTCGAACTGCTCTCGCGGTTCAACGTCGGGACAATTCGTCAGGAAGCCCAGCACGTCCCCGTTGCAAAGCCAGTCAGGCTGGTTACCTCCCGTCACGGGAACACAGTGCGGAAAACCGAGGACTGGAATGAGTTCTGATTGGCGCCTGGACGGCATTGGCTGCGGCCGATCGGCTATGACGGACGGCATTTTTAAAGCACGTTCAGATCCTGTTCGACGCTGGATCCTGGAACAACTCAGCGGTTCACCCATGACGGTTAATCAGATGGCCAGCAGCTTGCCGATCAGCCGCCCGGCTGTGTCGCAACATCTCAAAGTCCTTCGGGATGCCGAACTGGTCTCTGTCCAATCCGACGGAACACGTCGCATTTACATGATCAACAAGATAGGTTTCCACAAGCTAAGGGGTTGGGTCGGCATATTTGAAATAGCGTAGGGTTCTAGGACCAGCAGGACCGATGTCGGCCACGTGTTTGCTGGATCTCCATAGAGTCACCTGGTATTTGAACGTCTATCAAGGCGCCACTTCCGGCCTGACGGTTGAGGCTCTCGCTCTTCCGCAAGAGAGATTAATTTAAGGAAAGCGTGAGAACTTCTCGGATCGAGCTTATAATACCGGTACTGCGCATGTTTTCTTTGAACGAGAATTCCGGTTTCTTTTAGCTTTTTCAGATGCTGCGAGGCTGCGGACGTCGACAGGCCGAGTCTATCTGCCAACATTCCCACCGACGTTTCTCCGTTGGCCATGACTTTGATCATGAGAATACGTACGGGATTGGCAATATTTGAAAATGCGTCCGCTGAACGCTTCGCTTGGTCTTTGGTCATGCCAATTTCTATGCCTACGGGATGCAGTTGCAATTTCCAGAAACTCAGAGTCGGGTGAACCAAGGGTAATGTGACAGATTTCTGTCTATATCAAAATCAAATAATACAGATGAATGAGAAATAACGATCAATGCCGCAGGCTAATGGCATTCGTCGCCTCCTCCGGCATTGCCTTCATGTGAACGTCGCTTGCGCCAGTGGCATTGAGCTTGCACTCGGGATTTGTGCGCCATCTGCTAAAACACGCTGAAATCTGCAGCCTTAGGGTCGGAGGCCGCCAAGCGCCTGTAACCTTCTCAATACTCAGTGCAGCTTCAAAAAGTCGGCACCCAGATTGGCGGCCTCAACCAAAGCGGCAGCCTGATCCCGGCTCAGCAAGACCATTGGTACACCGTCTATAACCAGTGCCAGGCCTGTTCGCGCATCGATGACTGACCATCTGTCATCGCAGTCCAGCATGGCGAAGTAAGGTTTACGTCCTGCAGAAATGGTCATGGATCCATACCATTTTAAGTATACCTAACTTTTTCGTGGGCCGTAAGGTGCGTGGGGATCAATGCCGGAGCTCGGAAATCGTCAGTCAATGCTGTGACGGGGTGGTTCCTGGTGACGGTGCGTTCAAGGTCCAGTGGCTCACATCTGAACTGTCGATGTAACGGCCGAGTGCGCGCAGGTGGGCAGCGATTTCACGTCGCAGGAAGTCTCGATCGCCGAATTTTAAGCTGATTGCTCGGAGCTGGGGGGCTGCGATCTCGTATTCTTCGTCCGTCAGGTCGGCATCTCCGATCGTGTAAAGATCGTCACCGAAGGCGCAGATATCGCAGCCTGCTTCAATAACAGCATCGACAAAAGCCGGAATTTCACTCGCCTGCATCATGCGCAGATTTGCAACTCTAGCCATTCTTTATGCTCCGACGACCTGAAATCTCGGGTAACGATCATTGACTTAATATGATTAAAAAAGTCATGTTATGCGAGATTTCATTTGCACCAAACCTTCACCTTGCCGACGAGGATACTTGATGCTTAGCCTGAATAAAGCATACCGATATCTATTGTGGACAGGATTGTTTGCGGCCGTTTCTGCGGTGATTATACCTATGTTTACGATGAACCGTGTCATTCGAGAATGCTCAGATTGGGATGAAGACAAGATTAAGTCAGTAGTCTTTGCTTCTATGCATTATCCAATATGGAACCGCAATCCAGTCATTGATGGGCAACGCGTCACTACATCTGAGCTGGAGATGGTGCCCGCCACTGCGACCTATAGCTACAACGCGGGTTGGTCTGTAGCGTTCAAAGTTGTCAGGAGTGGCAAACAGATCGCCGTACTCGGCGCTATGCCAGCTTGTGACGAACATGTCGAATACAGTATTTCGAGATAATTTAGTTCCAGAAAATCGGTTAGGAGCAGGTAATCGTGGATACACGACAGGCTGAAGCTGTAAACAACTCGGTACTTGAAACGATTATTGTGCGCGGTGGTACCCACTATTTTTACTACTGGGGAATGGCAAGCAACTGGATGACCGAAGTCGAGTCAATGTTTCAGGAGCATTGGCACCTCATAAACATGCTCAATGAATATGTGGATTACATGAATTCATCAGAGTACATGGTAGACTGGTTCAAAGATGTCTCGAAGCTAGACGCGAAAACAGCTAAAAACACCTTGATCGTTTATTCGAACATCTCTGGGATGGGTCAATACGAAGCGGGCATGACACCTGCATATGTTCAAATTCACAGTGATAAGCTAAGCAACACGTACGTAAATACCGCAACGCTTCACGCTGGCAGTTTCATGCCCATCAATGCGCTCACGCATTACTTGTTCGGCAATGGAAAAGACATGAAACTGAACATCAATGATGCAAATATCCATATTTCAACCAAAGAAATTTCGGCGCTGCAGACTGCGATTAACTCGAAGGTCATAGGCAAACAGCATATTGAAAGCACATTCAGCTACAGCACGTACAATGACCCTGGTACATCAGAAGTTTCCTACACTGTGGGGAATATTAGACTGACTGTAAAAGGTGATTTTACACGGACATCCGCCAATAAATGGTCGTTTGATGGTGAACTAACTGGACTTCCGGATAGGTATGACGGCAACATGGATACCGCACGCAGTGTGTACGCGACCCTTGCGACAGCTGTACTGGCCACATTGGAGGTTACCAAAGATGGAACTCCATTCAATATAAACATTACCGACCATTTTCATTTGCATTTCGATCAGAACACGCTTGAAAATAACACAATGGGGTTGGGAGTTACGCCTCCCAAGGCTCAAGATTTTGGAAACTTTGAATTAGCACAGACAGATACTTTTAGCATTGGCCACGCTAACGGCTGGGATCTTGTATAGGAAGGGCTGGCCTTCCGTGACATAGCGAGTGCCAGCGGCGCGCATAACAGCCATGTCGTTGCCGGATTACGCAAGGATGGCAATAATATGATAGCGCGCCGGGCAAAGATACTCTTATGAAGAGTTGCTCGCTTTCGCAGGCGGGCCTGTGCTGCGTCGAAACGGTGCGGAGTGTCGTCATCCCTAACTTAGAAATAGGGGATGACGACGCTGATTGACCTCGTCGCGTGAACATCGGCTGAAAGGTTCGCGCAGGCTATCGAACCGCTGGACGGAACCCGCCGCCTGTGTGATTGTTGTTACAACAATCAAGATGGGGATCATGATCATGAAGCTGGCGCGACCACACGGGGGACGGCGGAGCAATGCCGGGCGACCACGCGCACCGGAAACCAAGGTGGTGCGGCTTCCCGTACCCTTGGCCGACCTAGCGCGGCGGCTTGCCGATCGCGGTATCCGCGCCGGTGACATCAACGGCTTCATCGACGTCGAAGGCGTGCGCGCCCAGACCGTGCCGCTGATGTCGACCAGTGCCGCCTGCGGCTTCCCTTCCCCGGCCGACGATTACATGGACCGCCCGCTCGACTTCAACGAGCTGATCATCGAGAACCCGGCCGCCACCTTTGCGGTGCGTGCCTCCGGCGACAGCATGACCGGGGCCGGTATCTTCCCGGGCGACATCGCGGTGGTGAACCGCGCCCGCAACGCCGTGTCCGGCTGCATCGTGCTGGCGCTGGTCGACGGCGAGTTCACGATCAAGCGCTACCTGGTGCGCGAGCGCTGCATCCTGCTGCATGCGGAAAACCCCTCTTACCCCGACATCGTCATCAGCGAGGGCCGCGAGTTCGAGGTGTGGGGCGTGATCACGCGCTCGATCCGTATGTTCTAGGCATGCCCCCGCCCATTGCCCTGGTCGACTGCAACAACTTCTACGCTTCGTGCGAGAGGGTGTTCCAGCCGAAACTGCGTGGCCGCCCGGTGGTGGTCCTGTCCAACAACGACGGCTGCGTGATCGCCCGCTCGAACGAGGCCAAGGCGCTCGGCATCGACATGGGTGCGCCCTGGCACCTTAACCGCGAGAAGTTCGAGCGGGAGGGTGTAATCGTGCGCTCCAGCAACTACACCCTCTACGGCGACATGAGCGGGCGGGTCATGCGGACCCTTGGGGGGTTCGTGCCTGACATCGAGATCTACTCGATCGACGAGGCGTTCCTCAGCCTTGCAGGGATGGAAGACCGCATGGACCGGCAGATGCGGGAAGCGCGGGCCGCCGTGCTGCAGTGGACCGGGATTCCGGTCTCCGTGGGCATTGCCCCCACCAAGACACTGGCCAAGGTCGCCAACCGGCTGGCGAAGAAGACGCCGGAGAGTGGCGGGGTGCTGGCGCTGATGACGGAGGCCGAGCAGACCGCTGCTTTGGCCGGGCTCAAACTCACCGACCTGTGGGGGCTGGCATCACGCATGGAGGCGCGGTTGCGTGACATCGGCGTGACCACGCCGCTGCAGTTGCGTGACACCGACCCGAAACGGATCCGCACCCATTTCAGCGTGGTGCTGGAACGCATGGTGCTGGAGCTGCAGGGGATCTCCTGCATGGCGCTGGAGCTAGAAGCTGCCGATCGGCAGACTACCATGGCGTCGCGGTCGTTTGGCCGACCGGTGGTTACCCTCACCGACATGCGGGAGGCGGTGGCGACGTACATCAGCCGCGCGGCCGAGAAGATGCGCCGCGACGGGCTGGTGACCCCTGCCCTGCAGGTGTTCGTCACCACCAACCGGTTCCGTGAGCAGGACAAGCAATACACCGGACAGCATACCGTGCACCTGCCGGTGGCGACCTCGGACACGACGCGGCTGATCAAGGCCGCGCTGCATGGGCTTGAGCGGATCTGGCAGCCGGGGTTCAGCTACAAGAAAGCCGGCGTGGTCTGCCTCGACCTGCACCGGGCGGAGACCGTGCAGGGTACGCTGTTCCACGCGCCGGACAGTCCGGAGCGGGTTCAGCTGATGGCGGGGCTGGACGCGCTCAATAAGCGCTATGGCCGGGGGACCGTGGGATTTGCGGTCGGTGGGCTGAAGCAGACGTGGGCGCTGCGGAGTGAGCAGAAGTCGGCGGCTTACACCACCAACTGGAAAGATTTGCTTCAAGTCTAAGGTAGACAGAGCCCGTTCGAGCGGGAATATATTTTTGTTGTGAAGCGCTTAGCCTCGCGGCAGAGTAGAGCCAGCAAAAAAAGGATTAGTTGTGTCTATCTCAGTTCTCAACCCGATTTACGACAAGCTGAAGGCAGTGCTTCAGGAAGCTCAAAATCAGCAAGATGATACGATAGCGAGGAAGCAGGCTCTAGCGCTGGGGCTGAGGGAGATTGAGCCTATTTCCCCAAAGATGATGTCCGCCTACGCAATTGACGCGGGAAATGATCGTATGATTCTTGAGTATAGGTTTTACGATGCGTCGGGGCCGTTCAGCTTGGCCCCAGACGTCAACATATATTCACTCAAGCTGATCCGAGACGAAATCGTTTTGGCCGAAATAGAAACGAGGTTTTCGGATAAATCGATCTATGGCTAAGGACTACACAGAGGCCGCAATACTCTTAGATGGTCTAAGGGACGACGTTCTATGGCTATTGATTTTGGTTTACACGCATCGCCGAAAAGCGGCTTTCCCTGAAATATCGGCTATGGACCGCGAGTCGTTTGCATTAGAGCTAATAATGCTTGAAAGCGCAACCCGCGATATTGTCGCACGCCTTACGGCGTTGGATGATAAAGATATCGGAAATCGCTCTTTTCAGACTACGTTCTCGGCTTTGAAACGAGAAGGTCTTGATCCAAAAAACACAAACCGAATTGGCGAACAAGTCAAGGCATATCGTCAAGCTGTTAATACACTCAAGGTAGAACATCGGAATAATTACATCGGCCATGTTGATGAGTTTGCTAGCGTTACGCCGAGAATTTTAGACAATCCAGTGAGTTTCAACGACTGCGTCTCGCGTGCCGTGAATTTGCTCGATCAAATGACTGGTCGCCAGATAGAATATTTATTTCACATTGGTTCTACCGAAGTCCCGATTGACCTACGGAAAAGTCTTAGTAGCTCGCAAACAAAATAGTTGTATATCTGAAATCAGGCTTAGAAGAACTGAATATTCACGCGTTTACTTTGCTAGCTTTACCACATATTGTAAAACCGGTTCTCCAGTAAATTTGTCATTTCCATTTTCTGGCTCGTCACTAGAGCGTTTCCCTGACTGATTGAATCGGATGGCTTTGCAAATCAGTCTCCTTCTGATTCAAACTATCTGCCGATGGAGGTCGGCAGATATGTCGAGAGCCCTTTCCGTCGATCTTCGCATACGTGTGCTCGCTGCCGTGAACGGCGGCGCATCGCATAGAGAGGCTGCCGAGCGTTTCGGCGTGAGCGCAGCCAGCGTGAGCCGTTGGCGTCACTTGCAAATCCAGCAGGGAAATGTTCGACCCGGTCCACTCGGCGGCGACCGCAATTCCCACAAGACAGAAGCGCATGCCGATCTGATCATGACCTGGCTCGGCGAGCACCGGGACGGCACCCTTTTCGAGCTTCGCAAAGCCTTGGCTGACCAAGGCATTTCCATCAGCAAGTCGGCGCTGCATCGCTTTCTTGTTCGGCACGAACAAACGCGCAAAAAAAGACTGGCCATGCGGTAGAGCAAAGCCGTCCGGACGTGCTGGAAAAGCGGCAATGCTGGTTCGAGGAGCAACTCGATCTCGATCCAGAGCGGCTCGTGTTCATCGACGAAACCTGGACCGCGACCAATATGGCCCGTACTCACGGGCGATGCCGGAAGGGCGAGCGGTTGCGGATGGGTTTCCCTCACGGTCATCGCAAGACGACCACATTGGTTGCGGGCCTCCGCAACACGGGAATGGTCGCGCCACTTGTCATAGACGGACCGATCAACGGTGAGTGGTTCGAGGCGTATGTCGCTCAGGTTCTGGTTCCGACATTGAAACCAGGGGACGTTGTCATCCTCGACAATCTGTCCAGCCACAAACGACCGGCAGCAAGGGAACTGATCGAGGCGGTCGGCGCGACAATGATGTTCCTTCCGCCCTACAGCCCGGACTTCAACCCCATTGAGAAGGCCTTCTCCAAGCTCAAGGCTCTCGTGCGAAAAGCTGCGGAGAGAACCGTCACCGGACTGTGGGATCGCATCGGCAAGCTGATTGATATGGTCGAACCGCAAGAAGCTCAGAACTACTTCAATTCCTGCGGATATGATCCAACATGACAGGGAAACGCTCTAAAAGCCGTTGAGGCTACCTTTTTCGATGCAATATTATCGACGCCTACTACCGCTTCGACATAGAATTCCGGGATGATTCCCCGCTTAGCAAAACCATGTTCCAGCTCCGCCAGGGAAGACTTAACCGCCTGTTTAGCACGCCCTTTGTTTCGGTAGGCCTCTGGAACAGCCCAGCCTGCTTGAAAGCAAGGAATTCCGTTCATGGGTTCTGCGACAAAGTAAATGACTAGTGCCGTTACTTTACCTGCTTCAACCCGAGCGTAAGTAAGCCGCATCTCGCCGTTTGGCTGATCGACGTGAACGAAGAGATTTTCATCCTTAGTGCATTTCTGTAATTCGATATCGCCTGACTCAAAAGCGCTCTGGAACGATGGCAAAGCATCGGCAGGGTTTACAAGATTGCTCAAATCAATCCTCATAAGGTTCATCGAGAGCGTGACGTTAGTATACCAGACTCACAAAGCCCAATAATATATAGGAAATGGTCATGCCGGAAGTGAAGAATTATAGCTCTTTTTACGTGATGGTTGTGGACCAGGACAAGAAGCAGTTTTCGATCGAAGGGCCGACTTCTAATGAATCAAAATGGCATAGGGCTCGCGAGGAAGCTGAAAAAGAAGGACGCCATATAGACGTCACCGCCCTTGGTGGGTGGGGGTCTCAGTCAGGCCAGTCAGTGACGGGAGACCGTATCATTCAAGAGACCTTGCGAGAACCTCATCTTCGCCATCTAAAAAACGTTCCCGCAGGTGTCATTTTAGGGAAGCACATGTTCCTAGATGACTGAACTGTCATGCAAACGACAAGAACTAAGTAGGATTACGCCTACCACACTCACACAAATCGTTCGTCTGTTAAATATCATTTATGTCGCATATGAACACTTTCCTCCTGAGTTAGCGTTTTCTTATTGAGCTTAGGGGCCAGCCCCTCCCCGCGCCGCAAGGGCAATCAAGCCGGCCGAGGCTCCGCCGCTGGCGCGCCGTGCGCCCGCACCGCCCGTCCAGATTCTCCTGTGACGGCTTGGACACCCCGATCTCGCCGATGGGCAAGGTTGCATGAGCAACCCAAGTCCCAAGGAGAAGAGATGACAACAATCAAACGCTATCAGGTCGAACAGCACACCGCCTGCGATGGCTGGACCAACACATGGACCGAGGAGGAAGGCGGCGAGACCACGCTGCAGACGTTTTCCAGCCGTGCCGAGGCAATGGCGGCCCTTACAGAGTTTCTGGAAGATTTACGCGTCGCGGTTGAGGCCGGTGACATGGCGGAGACTTACCACCGCGCGGACTTCCGCGTCAGGGCGGTGCGGTCGCGGGCTGGTGTGGAGGCCTAGCTATGAAAGAGCACCGCTATGACACCACCACATCGACTGGCGCGGCATCCGTGTCCGATCACCTACGAGCGGAACTGTCCGGCGAACGAGGGCTATAACGCCTGTCATCTGACCTTATCCTCGGAGGTGCCGGCGCGGTGCCCCCTTCCCCTGACAAAGACTGGCTATTTGTCGCACTTCACGGATCCGGCGCTGATCGACGAGGCTGGCGGTCCGGTGGCGTTTGTGACTGCTGCAATCGATGAGGCGGCCGAAAAGCAGGCGTGGAAAGCTTACGAGCAGGAAAGCCGACAGATGGCGCTATCCAAGATAACGCCATTCATTCACTTCAAGATTTACCCCTTGCACTGTGATCAAAACACTGATCGAATTCCAGCGCCATTAAACTTTAACTCTGTATATAAACTCCAATTTTCCATTGGTGATTCATTCGTAAGTCATTCTAAAACTGAAATTTGATCGTATGTTGTATCACCAATTAAATCACCGTTGTCATTTAAATACTTTACGCGAACAATCATTTCAATCTCACTAGCATAATACTTTAGGAGATTTATATATCCCGACTTTGATAACCATGTTGTTTCCCTGAAAACATCGGAAATATAAGAGCAGTTTCCGATTTTTACATTCTCTTCCGCAACCTTAATTATATTAATGACGCCTCTATCGAGCAGAGATTGATTAACCTGGACATCTACTGCCGAATTCCAGCCCGTGTGCGAGTAGGCCTTTTCAAAGAAGCCTTCTGTATCTTTGTACGCAAAAATTATAGAACTACTGGCATTTGCGCTCTCCCGTAGTAGAAGAGCATTTTCGTAAGTCGAGATGACCTCCTTCAAGTTTCTATCTATGTACATCCTCTTTATTTCATTGATATCATTTGCGTTGTGTTGAAACACACTTTCTAGAAAGGGATTGGTGTGGAACAAGCGAATGGGCTTTCCAACGTCACCCCTTTCTGGGCAACTGGCTTGAACCACGCTTGCGCTCATTATGAATGCAAGAAGGGCAATGAATCCGCGGGTATGCCTCAAATTAAATTTCAGTCGAGAGCCGTGTTTGACTTGCATGGAGGCTTCTTTCACGTGTATTCCTCAATATAGGATAATTTCATTCGAACGAATATCAATACAGCGGCAGCAAGTTTTTTACCGTTTTGAAACGAGATATCTGTTGGATTTAAAAGCAAAATTTTCTCTTTACTTGTGCAGATTAATAATCGTTAGCTTTGCCGTAACACTATGGTACTTTAGTGATTACGTTAGAGCACTTTTTTATTATCTAGCCTTTGTAATTGCCGCCGGTCTTGTACTAATATTTATCCATGGACTTAGCACGGCATCGTATCATCCTGCAGTGCATATGGTTAGGCTTATCATCTTTATCTGGAACGGATTTCGAGCGAAATATTAATGGCAAGTCCGGGAAATAATTCTGATAATAGCTATGCACCGACAGACTACGCCGGTCACGCTATAAATGGTATTACAAGATATGCTGAACAAATCGGAGATAACTTTACAAAAGACGAATTCGGTAGAGCCGGAAAATACCTTGGAGTGGGTACAACAGCCGCGAAGGTTTTAGTGGCTTGGGCATTCGGCGGCTACGATGCAGCTATAGCTACCGCAAAGGCTGAAGGTTATAGCTTCGTCAAAGGAGTAGCTGGGGCGGAAGTAGGCGCCATGATAGGTGCCATTTCTGGTGGCCCTATAGGAATGGGCGTGGGTGCATTTCTCGGATCTGCAATAGGCTCAAACGTGACAATTAACGCTAGCGGCGACCAATTTGCTGGCGAAAAATTCGCCATGTCTCGGCGCGTATCTCAGGGAGTTACCCCGGAGAGTTCGGTGTAACAAATAGCGGCGATGTCACTCCGAAGTCACCCGGTTACAAGCTGTCGACGGCAACGACGCAGGATAGCAGCAAACTTGGTGGAGCAGGTGGAGGTTTCGGCGGATTGACCTGCCACTGAAGTTTCATCCGGCTGCGATTAGAGCCTGGGCGGTTTTTGATACGCCAAATGGCGGGGTGGGAGCAACCGGCGGAAACGCGA
>NZ_SLVH01000024.1:0-11023 GCF_004342335.1 Rhizobium sp. PP-F2F-G48
ACGATGAACGAACTGATCGGCTTCCTGATGACCGGCAAGCTGTCGATCAACATCGGCAAGGTGATGCCGCTGTCACAAGCAGCCGAAGCCCATCGTCTGCTGGAGAATGGCCTCACCACCGGCAAGGTCGTGCTGCAGCCCTGGATCGAAGCCTGAGCCCAGCGGATCCCCTGGCGGCGCCGCTGGGACGCTGGGGGATCTGCCGGAACCAATCCGCGGCGTGACGACAGTGTAGATGGCGGCGAACGCCGACGTTCGACAAACGCAGGACCCCAAGGAGCAAATCAGACATGACCCGTGAGATACTGCCATTCCAAGTCCGCTGGACCGATAACGACGTCAGCGATGTTCTCGATCGCGTGAACTGCTATCCCTGGCCCGCCGTCGCGGCGATCGACGACGGATGGGCTTATGGTTGCGACCCGGCCTATCTGCGATCGCTCTGCGATTATTGGACGACAGGGTTCGATTGGCGCGCCGCAGTCGATGATTTGAACAGGTTTCCGCAATTCACGGCCCGCGTCGGCGATCTGGATCTTCATTTCCTTCATGTTGTGGGCGAAGCAAAGCGTAAGCGCCCGCTCCTCATCACGCACGGATGGCCCGGATCGCATTTCGAATTCTGGCGGGTAATCGAACCGCTGGCCTATCCCAGCCGCTTCGGGGGCAATGCGTCGGACGCTTTCGACCTCGTCATCCCATCGCTTCCCGGCTTCGGGTTCTCGTCCAAACCCGCGCGGTCGGTCGGCCCGCGCGCTACGGCGCGCCTGTTCAACACGCTCATGACCGAGGTTCTGGGCTATGAAACCTATCTGGCGCAGGGCGGCGACTGGGGCGGCACGGTCGCATCCTGGCTGGGTCGTGAGCACGGAGCGTCGGTGCGGGCGATCAACCTCAACATGCTCGGGCTCCGTCCGAGCGTCCCGCCGACGAGCCAGGACGAACAGGCATGGGCAAAGAAGATGTCGGTCGCTCAGGGTACAATTGGCGCTTATTTCTCGCTTCAGGCGACCAAACCGCAATCCATAGCATGGATGGGAGCTGGCAATCCGGTCGGACAGGCCGCGTGGATCGCGGAACGATTTCATGACTGGTCGGACCTGACAAACCGGTCGATGGATAATGTCCATCCGATGGACTCGCTGCTCACCAACATCATGATCTACGTGATGACAGGCAGTTTCACGACCGCCGCTTGGTTTTACCGAGGGCTCATCGAGGAAGGCGGGATGACCCTTCCGCTGAACGAGCGCTGCGAGACGCCGACCACAGTCCTGAATTTTCCCAACGATGCGCTCTACACGCCCCCGCCCCGTTCCTATGCTGAGCATGTCTATAACATCGTTGACTGGTGGGACATGCCAAGAGGCGGCCATTTCGCCGCCATGGAAGAACCGCAGCTTTATATCGACAATATCAGATCATGGGGCCGTGAAGTCGGCCGCATGGAAATTTCAGGTACCCGTGAAGGTCCTATAAATCATAACTTAAGTGAGTTCATTAAGTGATATGAAGTATACCTCATTTGCGAAACAAGGCTAGATCAGCCAAGATCGATTGGTCATCGTTCGCTATGGGGGTCGGGTGCGGTGGACATAAATACTCTTCTATTTGCCAGCTTTATGGCACGAGGTGGGTTCATTCTGATTTTCCTGATAGCAAGCTTCAAAAGCGAGTTCTCAGCGGCCTTCCGCTTTTGGACCATAAGTATTTTCGGGTCTGCTGTCGGCTTGTTACTAGTCTACAGCGATCCTAATTATCCATATTTTTCATCGACAAAAGGTGGTTTGATCTACACCATTCTCGGGTTCAGCATTTCCTGTGTTTGGGCGGGCTCTCGCATATTTTTTGGACCCGAGGTAAACTCGGTACGTTTTGTCGTCATGGGATTATCGCCGGGTCTCGTCTACGCTGGCGCCCGTACTCTGGGTTCTGAACCCGACATAGCGATTATGTTGACGATGGCGTTGGTTTTATATTCTACTGCGGTCACGGCTCATACTTTTTTCGTTCGCACACCACAGCGCTACCTACCGTCTCAATTGCTAGTGGGCAGTGCCTTGGCAATCTACTCCACGGCAATCTTCTCATCGATCATACTGATTGCTATTCGACTATGGATAATCGAGGCCAATGCTGGTCTGCCATCAGATGTCTTCACGGCAATTTTCATCGACCAGATTATGAGCGTCCTGACCTATGTTGGCTTGATCGCCATGTCGCTGGAGCATGCGCAGATGCGGATGAAGGTTATCGCAACCATCGATCCATTGACAGGGCTAGCGAACCGACGCGGAGTTCATGATCAGGCACTGCACGTTTCTGACGCCCGTCATCGCGCGAGACATCCAATGTCTCTTTTGATCGCGGATATCGATCATTTTAAAGCCGTCAATGACAGATACGGGCACGACTGTGGTGATGCTGTGTTGAAAGAGTTTGCACGCCGCCTTGATGCGCACAGTCGACAAGGACAGGATATCGTTGGTCGTTGGGGTGGCGAAGAATTTTTGGTCATCTTGAACAATACCGCGCTTAAAGATGCCGTAAACTTTGCTGAACGGCTGCGTCTCCTGGTATCGGAGGAACCATTCCTTTTTGGAGATGTGGTCGTCAGCGTGAGTGTCAGCATCGGTGTTGCAGAAATCGACAGCAACGACTTCCTCTTTGAGCAGGCTGTGAAAGTGGCAGACGAGGCACTGTACGTTGCGAAACGAGGTGGCCGAAATCGTGTCGTCAGCGCCGCAAAATCAATTGGCCTGGACGAGAAAGGACTCAATGAAGTATACTTGCAAAAAGCGACAGGTTAATTAATCTTTACGCGTAAAATTTGAGTTCTAGTCAGGTACGCCGTGGATCAATTACATTCAGGAAGTAAATTCATCGTTATTTTTACGCAGGTGATGCGGAGGAGGAGGTGGTTGCTTTCAATATCGTCATTAGTGCTCGCCATCTATGGAGCTTGAGGTATGAGTAGCTTCTGCGCAATTTTTTGCGACCAGCAATCGCCGATCGACAACGGGTCGGGGCGAACCTCCTTCACTCGTCAGAAGTATTGAAAAACTAAGCGTTCCATGCGTCCAAAACTATCATCCAATAGATCTCATCGGACCTTGAATATGCGTCGCCAGATGACAAAATTCGGAGAAGCAACCATTTTCGCCACACCACTTGCCACAGGAAGTGAACAAAATAGATCTAAGCAATATTTTGTGCCTAAAAGCCGGCGATTTGTTCAATAGCCAACAAGAGCAACTTGTTATAATTTTTACTGAGACGACATAAGATGCTGGCTTACTGCGCTCTCCATTTTGTTTTCATGAACCAATTAAAAGCGGCTTTTTCTCGCTCCCTTTTTTCATAAGCACGCCGGTATCGGGTCCAAACATTGAGAAGATCGGGAGGATGCTCGCGCCCAGCGCCGACCCGCGCGCTCCAAAAGCGCCAGCCGCGATCGTGGGGGCCAGCAATCCGGGGGGAAGCATGTCGGAGAAACACTGGCGGACCTTAGCGACCGTCTCCATCAAAAGTGTTGAGGGGAGCAATCCGTCTATGACAATCGCTTCGACATCGACGACAGCTATGCTGCCGATAAGCGCCTGAGCCAGCGCATCCGCACAATCATCCTGCCATTCCGAAACGTGCTTGCGCGCTTCAGCCGGCATTGGCTCCAGGTCGCGCACCCGTTTTATCGCAATGCCATTGACGTTCAGATGTCGGATCAGTGTGTATATCGAGGCACGATGTAGGAGGACCTCAAACCGTTTTCCTGGAGCGGGCACCGAACTCAACGTCGAGGCCGTGACCGGAAAAGGCCCATAGGCGGCCGTGTTGCCATTGGGACCTGTTTGGAGAGTCCCATCGAGTACCAATCCACCACCGACAAAGGTGCTGAGGGAAATATGGATGAAGTCGGAATATTGCTTTCCTAAGCCATATACCAACTCGGCGGCGGCGGCGGCGGATGCATCGTTTTCGATGAGGACGGGGATCCCGGTCGCTTCCGAAAAATACTTCTTGAGATCGGACCCACGCCACGCTTGCTGCACCTCGAGTGGGAAGGCCAGCTCTTCGTCCCAGCCTCCAATGAAATAAGGTGCAGAAACCCCGACACCGACCAATCGAGCTTGACCGGAAGCGCCAAGGTGCGCCTTGAAGCGGCCGATCGCAGAGCTTGCAAGTCTTTTGACGGTTTCCGGATCAGGGTAGTCGTAATCGTGGGTTTCGAACGATACGGTCTTGCCGGCAAAGTCGATAAGCAAGGCATCGAGCGAGCGCCGTCCAATATGGAGGCCGATCGAGAAAGCACCGTTCCGATCGAGGGTATACATGGCGGAAGGCTGTCCCTTTCTGCCGAAGCGCTTTCCGTTCTCCGCGAGATAGCCGCCCGCGACAAGAGCATCGACGATACTGGCAACTGCCGGAGGAGTAAGATGCGCGAAGCGGGCGATTTCCGCTTTGGATGCCTGGCCGAAGCGTCTCACGGCCTCCAAAACAACGCGCTCGTTATAGTGGCGCAGTTGAACCGAATTGCTTCCTTTACTGCTCATCGTGATCTGTTCGCCCGTTCATAAGATGCATTCTGTTTTAGTCAAAGGACCGGAGATGCCCGGTGCGACGGGCTCCGTTGTACATAGTCCCTCGGTTGGCCGCAACCGCCAGAAGCTTCTGCAGTCCATCGCACCAGATCTCTGATATTGTAACCTGCTTTAATAAATAATGCTTCGCGCGTTGATGTTAGTGCCTTGTCGCTGTGCGGCAATCTCGACAAGGCGGTCTTCAAATTTTAGCCATGAAACTGGACCGCCGCATCGTAAAGACGCGGGCGATTATGATTCGCAGGCAGCCCGCGCTGCAGGACTTATTCAGGCAACACCAGCTCCCTCGTGATTTCATCGTCGTCCGTTTCCAGAGACCGAAGGCGCCGTCGAGATTTCGTCCGTGGACCGGAGTCAGAGATTGACCGGCCCATCAATAATTTATAGTAATCTGCTTTAATAACTGCACCGAGGGGAGTTGGTGTGGTGGAATGCAGGGAAGGAACCGGAGAAATGTTGGTTTGTAGAACTGAGGCTCGCGCAGAGCAGGCTGGTACGTGGGATCGCGCGCATGCTTAAGGTTGGTGCACTAACAACAGCGATCAAGCCCTCCGCCAAAGAGGGCGAGATTGTCGCTTCGTTGGAGAACGTGACGAAAATTTTCGGCGGGACAGTTGCCGTTTCGGACGTCACGATTGATCTGCGGGCGGGCGAGGTTCTTGCACTGCTGGGCGAGAACGGCGCCGGCAAAAGCACCTGCGTGAAGCTTCTGGCAGGCGTCTATCGCCCGGACGGTGGCACAGTTCGCATTGGTGGGGATCCAACGCGTTTTTCCTCGCCGCTGGAAGCCCAGCATGCCGGCGTCGCCGTGATGCATCAGCATCCAGGTTTGTTCCCCGACTTGAGCATTGCCGAGAACCTCTTCATCGGACAGACCGGCGCAAAATGGAAAATCGACTATGGCGCCATGGAGACCGAGGCAAGGCGCCTGTTCAGGATGGTCGGTCTGGATGCCGACGTCACGCTTCCCCTCGGCCGACTGCGCACCTCCGAACAACAGTTGGTCGAAGTCGCGCGGGCACTCTCTCTGGATGCGCGCGTCCTGATTATGGACGAACCAACGGCTGCGCTGTCGCAAAGGGAGGTCGAGCGCCTCTTCTCCGTGGTGAACGACTTGAGAAAGCATGGCGTGGCGATGATGTTCGTCGGCCATCGAATGGACGAGATCTATCGCATCGCCGACCGCATTACCGTCCTTCGCGACGGACAGCTGGTGGGCACGCAGCCGACAAGCGAATTGTCGCGCGAGCGTGCGATACAGATGATGGTGGGCCGTACGCTTGATGGTCTTTATCCCCGACATTCGGCGGCCCCCGGAGACGTTATCCTCAAGGTGGACAACCTTACCTTGGGCGAAAGCTTCGAAGACGTCTCCTTCGAGCTGCGGGCTGGCGAAATTCTCGGCTTCGGCGGATTGGTCGGGAGCGGTCGAACGGAAATTGCCAGGGTTCTCTTCGGCATCGATCGCGCGACATCGGGCACCGTGACAATCGATGGCAGGGCCGTGGATTTCGGTTCTCCAAACGAAGCGATGAAGCATGGGATAGCGTACGTTTCGGAAGATCGCCTCGGGCAGAGCCTGGTCATGGATTTTTCGATCCTGAACAATGCCTCTCTCACCGTGCTGGATGACGCGACGCAGGCGGGCATGATGTCACGCGCGAAAGAGCTCGGATTGGCAAAGCCCTTCCTCGATCGCCTCAGCCTGCGCTTCCGTTCCTACGACCAGCCGGTGAGTTCTCTCTCGGGAGGCAATCAGCAAAAGGTGGTTTTGTCGAAATGGTTGGCGACGAAACCGCGCGTGCTTATCCTCGACGAGCCGACCCAGGGCATCGACGTCCAGTCCAAAGCGGGCGTGCACCAGATGATGGCCGATCTTGCCAGCCAGGGCATGGCGATCATTCTCATCTCATCGGAACTGCCGGAACTTCTTGGTATGGCCGACAGGCTGATCGTCCTGCGCGAGGGTCATGTGTCGGCGCGCTTCGACAGGAGCGAGGCGACGCAAGAGAAGATCATCGAAGCCGCCACCGACGCGGTGGTCGAGAGAACCGAGGGCATGCTGGTCGTCAAGGCCACTGGCCCCGAAGCCCGGAACGGGCCGCACCACGAGCGGAAGCCTTTCTGGCAGTCCTTGCTCGCCAGGCGGGAGTTCGGTCTGGCCGCCGCCATTCTTGCGGTCGTCGTGCCGATCTCCTTCCTCAACATTCGCATGTTGAGTGGCGCGAACCTGACCGCGCTGGCCATGGATGCCGGCTTGCTGGTCATCGTGGCGCTCGCTCAGATGCTCGTTCTCGTTACGCGAAGTATCGATCTCTCGGTCGCCGCCATCATTGGTCTTGCGGCTTACGGTGCTGCGTCCACTTTGCATAGCCATCCCGAAATTGGCGTGGTCGGCGCCGTGTTGCTGGCTTGCGGCATCGGGACGGTTGCCGGACTGGTCAACGGGCTGATCATCACTTACGGTCGAATACCGGCCATCGTCGTGACGCTCGGAACGATGTCGATCTTCCGTGGACTGAACAGTCTGTGGGCCGGCGGAACCCAGGTTAGCGCCGATCAGGTGCCGCAGAGCTGGCTCGACATGACCAGCGCCAGCATCCTCGGTATCCCGGCGATCCTGATTATCGCGGTCGT
Organism: Rhizobium sp. PP-F2F-G48; assembly: GCF_004342335.1. Classification (NCBI taxonomy): domain Bacteria; kingdom Pseudomonadati; phylum Pseudomonadota; class Alphaproteobacteria; order Hyphomicrobiales; family Rhizobiaceae; genus Rhizobium; species Rhizobium sp. PP-F2F-G48. The sequence continues at coordinate 7,236 of NZ_SLVH01000024.1, forward strand.
TACTCTTCTGGCCGTCGCATACGTGCTTCGCTACACGACAGTCGGTCGTGAACTTTACGCCATAGGATCCAATCCCGAGGGCGCCAGGTTGATCGGCATTCCGGCAGGTCCGCGCGTCCTTCTCGCTTTTGCCGCTGCCGGTTTGCTGGCAGGGTTCGACGGCGCTCTCTGGGCTTCCCGATATGCGACCGTCGATGCCCGCGTCGCATATGGCTTCGAGCTGACGGTGATTGCGGCCGTCGTCGTCGGCGGTGTCGCCGTCCGGGGCGGTTCTGGTACGGTCCTCGGGGTTGCCGCAGGATCGTTGATGCTTCTGGTGATCAACAATGGACTGACGCTCGTCCGCGTTGACCCCTTGTGGCTGCAGGGCGTCTACGGACTGGTTATTCTTGCTGCTATCGCGATCGACGCCTTCGTGGCGCGTCGCGCTGCCCATGGGGGAGCACGCTAATGGCTACCAAATCCAGACATCAACCGGACGTCATCGCCCGGATCGGCAACTGGGACAATTTCCTGGCAGCCATTACGATCGTCGTCATCGTCTATGCAATCTTCGAGGTGCCCAATTTCGCCACGACGTTCAACATTTCCCAAGCTGTCGCGGGCATATCTGAGCGGGCGTTGATCGCGCTGCCGATGGTGTTGCTCATCATTGCCCGCGAAATCGACCTGTCGGTCGGGAGCACGCTGGCTTTGACGAGCGTGGTGTTCGGCTTGCTCGTCCAGGCCGGCATTCCTCTTTACCTGGCCATCGCGCTTACCCTTGTCGCCGGCGCGGCATGCGGAGCGTTCAACGGAGTACTCGTCACTGCCCTTGGCCTGCCGTCGCTCGTCGTAACGCTTGGGACCATGGCGCTGTTTCGAGGCATCGGGTATATCCTGCTTGGTTCCGGCTCAATTAACGATTTCCCGGAGAGCTTTCTCGATTTCGGTATCGACAGCGTCGGAAACACCCCCGTTCCCTGGACTGTTCTGCCCTTCATTGCTCTGGCGCCGCTCTTCGCGATCGCGCTGCAGAAAATGCCGATCGGTCGCCGGATCTATGCCATCGGGGGAAGCCCGCAGGCCGCACGATACTCCGGTATCGGTCTCTCCCGTACGATCTTCGGCTTGTTCGTGACCTCGGGCGTTGTGTGTGCCGCGGCTGGCATGGTTTACGCCGCGCGCCTCGCGAATGCGCGCGCCAACAACGCCCTCGGGATCGAACTCGACGTCATTACCATCGCGTTGCTTGGAGGCATCAGCGTGTTCGGCGGGAAGGGGAAGCTGACCGGTGTCCTGTGGGCGCTTCTATTGTTCGCAACGATCCGCAATGTTCTCGGCCTTCTACAGATTGGCGGTGACGCGCAGGGGACCGTCATCGGTCTGCTCCTTATCGTTTCACTGCTGGTCAGCAACGCGGCAGAGCGCATTTTCGCGACGGTGAGGGCGCAATACTTTCAACCCAAAGCAGGCGAGTAGCGTCCGGTGGCTCGCATTGTTCATCTAAGCCGGATTTCTGGAGGAGAATACGCATGAAATCGACAATCCTGAAATCGCTGCTTCTGGCAAGCAGCCTCCTTGTTCCCGTAGCCGCCGCAAGCGCCGAGGAGTGCGCAACGGCTCCCGTCACGGTGGGCTTCCTGCCAAAGCTCGATACCGATCCCTATTTCCAGGTTGCACAGACCGGTGCAGAAGAAGCCGCAGCGGAAATCGGCGGCAAGGCGATCAAGCAAGCACCGTCTCAGGCAACAGCCGAAGCGCAGATCGACTTCATCAACAACCTGGTGTCCCAGAAGGTCGGCGTCATCGCGATCTCCGCCAATGATGCGAACGCCGTCGCCCCTGCCTTGCGTCGTGCCCAGAAGCAGGGTGTCAAAGTCGTCTCGTACGACTCGGACGTCTCGACAGCAGCGCGGACGGTGTTCCTCAATCAGGCGGCTGGAGACAGTCTGGCCGAGATGATGCTCGCGTCGATGGGGAAACTCATCAACTACGAGGGCGAGTTCGCCATCTTGTCATCGACGCCGACCGCTGCCAACCAGAATGCCTGGATCGACTTCATGAAGAAGAAGATGGCCAGCGACAGCGTGTATGCCAAGATGAAGCTGGTTCAGGTCGCCTACGGTCAGGAAAGCGAACAGGTCAATCAGCAGCAGGCTCTCGGACTAGCGCAGGCTTTCCCCGATCTGAAAGGCATCATCATTCCCGCCGGTATCGGGCTGCCGGCAGCAGCGCGTGCGATGGAGCAGGCCGGTCTTCTGGGCAAGATCAAACTCACCGGTCTGGCACCGGCCACGTTGATAAAGAAGTACATCCAGGATGGGTCGGTTCAGGATATCTGGTGGAACGTGAAAGATCTCGGCTACCTGACCTACTACGCAGCTCAGGCCGTTGCCACCTGCAAGCTCACCGGCAAGGAAGGCGAGGAATTTACTGCTGGTCGCCTGGGATCCTACAAGGTCGGAGCCCAGGGCGAGGTTCGGCTCGGGCCGGCCGAGATCGTCACCCCGGCCAATGTTGAAGAGTTCAAGTTCTGATAGCCAAGGGCAACGCCTACGGGCGTTGCCCTCTCTTCAACAGAGGGATCATCATGAAACCCGTGCTCCTCGCCGGTGAGACGTTTCACGTCACGTCCTTTGCGTCCAAAGGCGCGGAGGTCGGAGCGTTCTCGCGGTATTCCAATGGCGCAACCCACTATATCGAAGCACTCGCCCGAGAGAATATCGCCGTCGTGCAGATCGGCGGCGAACGCTGCGAGGCGGAATTTCCGACGTCACTCGAGGCTCTGGCGGCATACTCCGTCGTTGTCATATCGGACGTCGGTGCCTTATCCCTTCTCTACACCCCCGAAACGCGCGCCGGCCGTCGTTCGATCAACCGTCTCGAACTGCTCCGGGAATGGACGGCCAAGGGCGGCGGCTTGATGATGGCCGGCGGTTATACCTGCTTTCAAGGGATCGATGGCGCGGCACTGTTTCACGGCACAGCCGTTGAGGACTGCCTCCCGATCGAGATCGGTGCCGGCCCGGACGGACTGGAGGCGCCGGAGGGCCTTGATCCGGTCATCGACCGGCCCGAACATCCGACCCTTCACGGTCTTGACGCACCAATGCCGTTTGTCCTTGGCATGAACAAAGTGCACGTAAGGCGGGAATCGGAGGGAGAGACCCTGATCTCCTGCCGATACCGCGATCTGAACCTACCGCTTCTCTCAGTACGCCACTATCACCAGGGACGTTCGCTAGCCTGGATGACCGACATCGGTCCACATTGGCTGTCCCAAGACTTCATGCAGTGGAATGGGTACGATAGACTAATGGCCAACATGGTAAGATGGCTCGCTCGGGAAATTTAACGAAGGCGTCTCCTCATGATAACGATATCTGTGGAAGAGCTTGTCTCGAAGCTGGCAGATATTCCTCTCGGAAAGCGTTGGGTCATCGGTATCGTTGGCCCGCCGGGCTCCGAGAAGTCGACAGTCGCGGCAGGATTGGAACTGGCATTGAATGCCAAAATCAGCGAATACGTAGCGATCTTGGCGATGGAGGTTTCCATTTCGATGAGTAGGTTCTTATCCCTCGCGGCCTACGGACGCGAAAGGGCGCACCGGAAACATTCGATCTCGCCGGATTGATCCATATGCTGGAAAGGCTGCGCTCCAATGGAATGGCAGAGATAGCTGTATGAATAGCCCCGAGATTTGTAGACACTTTCTTTCCTAAATTGAGGCAAGAAGAGCATCATGAGCAAATCGAATTTCAGCGAAGAGTTTAAGCGGGACGCGGTTCGTCAGATCACGGAACGGG
>NZ_SLVH01000025.1:0-7651 GCF_004342335.1 Rhizobium sp. PP-F2F-G48
CCTTATCGACGAGCAATGTGATCCGGAAAGGATCGAACGCATCATGGCGGACCAGCCTAAATCATAAGCTCTGCGGCCTTCGCCGGATGGATACGCTCGACGCTTTCGCGCCGCCGGTCGAGAACGTCAGGTCGCGCCGCCAACCGTGCTGCCATGCGATCAAGGGCGGCCTCGTTCTCAAGTCGCGAGACACGGCGATACGGGTTGTTGGTGCAGCGTGGCTTGAGGGCGCAGCCCTTGCAGGCGTCCCTGTTGCAGTAGTCGAATTTCACGTTCTCGCGTGACTTGCTCTCGTAGCGTGGCGAGAGAGCCTGTTCGGCTGGGCAGATATAGACATCCTTGTCCGGGTCGTAGCGGAACGCCTCCTTGGTGAAGAAGCCCTCGCGTGCGGCCGGTCCCCGGATCGGTTTGGGAACATAGGCGCTGATGCCGGCCTTCTCACAGGCCTCGATGTCCTCGATCTTGAAGTAGCCGCGATCGGCGACCGCCTCGATTTTGTCAACGCCGAGCGTTTCCATGGCAGCTTCGACCGTCGTTGCCAACAGACCCATGTCGAGGACCTGGTTGCAGACCTCCTGCTCGGCGATCAGTTTGTGCTTCACATCCACGGCGAGCTGGATGTTGTAGCCGACGCCGACCTTCGTCATACGCGCCATGGCGCGGGCATCCGGATCGGTCAGCGAGATCTGGTCTTCGCCGGTCTTATCCAGTTCATCCATCAGCGCCTTATGACGATCGCGCTTGCCTTTGATGGCCGCGATCTTCGCCGCAAGTTTGCCATCGCCGCGACCAGAGCCATTGCCGTTTCCCAGCTTCTCTTCGTCGGCATCGCTTTCATCGAGCCGCTTGATGTAATCGGCGAGCTTCTCGTCGGCCTCGCTGATGAACTTCGTCAGTGCGCCACGGGTGAAGTTGCGATCCTTGTTGTTGACCGCTTTGATCCGCGTGCCATCGACCGCCAGAAGCTCTTTCCCGAACAGATCGAGCTGGCGGCATAGGATCACGAACTCCCGGAACACCTGCCGGAATGCAGACCGGTTGATCCTGCGGAAGGCGGCGATGGTGCGGAAGTCCGGCTTCAGGTGGCGCAGAAGCCAGATCACCTCGATATTGCGATGGGCCTCCGCCTCCAGCCGGCGGCTCGACCGCTCCCGATTGAGGTAACCGTAGATGTAAATTTTAAGCAGATCGGCAGGATCGTATCCAGGACGGCCAGTGTCTTTCGCCGCCACTCGTAGAAACCCGGCCGAAACAAGATCGAGACCATCGACAAAGGCCTCGATAAAACGAACCGAGTTGTCCGGTGCGACATAGTCGTCGACCGCTTCGGGCAGAAGCAACAATTGCGAGCGGTCTGTTCCTGAAAGATGTGCCATGGCAAAGTCTACCACGAGCATTGATGCAGGTGAATCGAACAGGCTGTAATCGGAGGATATTTTGCCACTTAATCGATTGATGATTTACGCGAGGAATGTTGAGGAGACCGCGCAGTTCTATGAGAGGCATTTCAGCTTCAAAGCCATGCAACTGCCCGGTGATCGGATCATCGAACTGGTAGCGCAAGACGGTGGAGCAAATATAATGCTGCATGAAGCAGCCAAGGGACAACGAAGTGGCCAGTCCGTCATCAAACTGGTGTTCGACGTCAAGGATGTCGAAGCATTCCGCGTCCAGTGCGGCAAAGCCGGCCTGAAGTTCGGCCCAATCCATGAGGCCGACGGCTATCTATTCGCCAACGCAAAAGATCCATGCCAAAACTCAATCCAAGTTTCCAGCAGAGCTTTTCGGATCGACTGCTGACGAGTTTTCAGACGGTCTGTGGAAGTTTTGCGACAGATCCACCTTCGAAGATTGAATGAGCAAGCCATAGCTGTTCGGCGCTGACTATAGCGTCTATGTACGCATCACACGCCTCGCTCTCCACGAGAAAGGTGTCGAATATGATCTGATCCCTATCGACATCTTTGCCCCGGACAATGTGGCAAGGAGCTATCTTGAGAGGCAGCCGTTCGGGAAAATTCCAGCGTTTGAGCACGAGGGTTTCCGCCTGTATGAGACGGGAGCCATTACCCGCTATGTCGATGAAGCTTTTGAGGGAGCATCGCTCCAGCCTTCGGAGCCGAAGAAACGGGCTCGTGTGAATGAAATCATCAGCATTGCCGATGGCTACATTACCCTCAGCTCGTATGGGGAATGTATGTTGAGCTTGTCTCGAAGGCAGAGAAGGGCGAGCCGGCTGACGCAGCTCGTGTGGCGACAGCCCGTGCGAAAGCCCCGATTTGTCTGGAAACTCTTTCGGATTTCTTGGGAGATGGCGCTTGGCTCGCCGGGGATCGTCTCACGCTGGCCGATCTCCATGTCGCACCGATGCTCGACTATTTCCTTATGGTTCCCGAGGGGCAGGAGATGTTCTCCAAAAAGGCAAATCTTGCAGAATGGCGGCAACGCGTAAGCGGCCGCGAAAGCATTCAGATCACGTTCTCCACCAAGTAGCGTCCTTCTATGTCGCGGAAATCCTGATTTTCGCGTTCGGCACAGCACCGCGTGTGGATGGAACTTGTTGATGACCCGTTCTCAAGCTATGTTCAGGGGACAGGCTTGGCCCGCGCCTCCTCCCTCCCATCGGGGAAGTATCGTTCATACGGGGTATTGAGATCATCGAGCCATCTGTTCGAGCGCCGCATAAGGAGGGATTGCGTTTTCTGCTCGGAATGGAGGTTCCTTTGATGAAGCTATCTGCTCCGATTTATCAACTGAAGCGCCGAGCCAAATTGTTGGCGCGGAATGAAAAAATCCCCCTGCATTCGGCGTTGGACCGCATAGCACGCGACGAAGGTTTTGCGGGGTGGAGCCTGCTTTCCGCCCGAGTTGCAACATCTGCGACGGCAAGCGAAATGCTGTCCCGGCTTTCTGATGGCGATATGCTCCTGCTGGGAGCGCGGCCCGGTCATGGCAAGACCCTGCTCGGGCTTCAGCTCCTGCTCGATGCCATCCGTGACGGCCGGCGAGGTGTCTTCTTCACCCTCGAATATACCAAGCAGGAAACCCATGCGCGTATCCGGTCGCTAGAAGGCGAGTCGTCGGGCCTTGGGGTTGCTCTGGAAATCGTGACCTCTGACGAGATTTGCGCCGACTATATCATGCGCCATCTCGCCGATGCCTCCCGGGGGACGGTCGCCGTTATCGACTACCTGCAAATCCTCGATCAACGGAGAAACAAACCCGAGCTTTCGAAGCAAATAGCCACCCTTCAACACTTTGCTCGAAAGACGGGAATTATTTTCGCCTTTATCTCCCAGATTGACCGTTCATACGATCCGGAGGCGAAGCCTTTGCCGGATATGCAGGACATACGCTTGCCCAACAAAGTAGATGTGGGGCTTTTTTCAAAAGCGTGCTTCTTGCATGAAGGTAAGGCGCAGTTTCGGGCTGTAGCCTGATTATGCTGGCCTACCGGGGCACAGTCCAAGTGCGCCGGTAGGCCGTCCCTTGTCGCGGCAATCCTGATTTTGCAACATACTGCCTGCAGAATTGTAGATTCCGTCGGTGTTTCTGCACAAAGGAAACCAGCGTTAATCTGAGGGAAGGGAAACGACTTTTGTCAGAATCCATATGGATTGTTGTCTTGGGAACCGTCATCGCAGGTTTCGTTCAGGGATTATCTGGCTTTGCCTTCGGCCTTGTCGCAATGTCGTTCTGGGTCTGGGCTTTAGAACCACAACTCGCCGCCGTGCTTGTCGTCTTCGGTGCCCTGACAGGTCAAATCATCGGGATAGTTTCGGTTCGGAGAGGGTTCGCTCTACCGGTTCTCGCACCTTTTCTCTTGGGCGGAGTTGTAGGTATCCCGGTTGGTGTCGCCATCCTACCGTCGCTCGATACATATCTTTTCAAGGCCATCCTCGGTTCGCTCTCGGCTCTTTGGTGCCCTATCATGCTGTTCTCACGTCAACTCCCTCCCGTTCGCTTCGGCGGAAGGGTTGCTGATGGTGTGGCCGGGTTGATTGGTGGAGTGATGGCAGGTTTGGGGGGATTTTCCGGTCCGATACCTACCCTCTGGACCACATTGCGGCAGATGGAAAAAGACGTCCAACGCAATGTTATCCAGAATTTCAATCTGGCGACACTCGCCTTTACGATGCTGACCTATGTGGCCACGGGGATTGTCACGACAAAAATGGTCCCGATGTTTGCGATCGTCGCACCGGCAATGCTGTTGCCAACACTGATGGGTGCTCGCCTCTACGTAGGCATTAGCGAAAGGACCTTTCGCCGAATTGTGCTCGGTCTACTGGCCTTATCGGGAGTGGCAATGATTGCGTCTGCGGTCCCGCACTTGGTCGCGCGACTTTGAACGGCTCGTTCGCGGAAATCCTAATTTTGCAGCGCTGCAAAAGTCGAATTTAGATATCGAGCAAATGTTGGGATTTTTGCGACAGCTCAATTTTCCGCTTGAGCCGGACCTATCGTCATACCGTATTGAATATTCCTGAAGGAGTTTTCGATGCACGATCGCCGAAATAGAGATCAAGTTTTGCTGACCGCGTTGGAATGTGCAGAGCAGGTCGGTGTTAGCATTCGAGCACTTCGGCTCTACGAGCAATATGGCCTGATCTCCCCACGGCGCACTTCCAAGCAATGGCGACTATACGGCAGCACCGAGATCGTTCGCCTGAATGAAATTCTGGCCCTCAAAACCCTCGGCCTTAGCCTGCGCGATATAGCAAAGCTTCTGGAAGGACAGGTCGCTGATTTGGAGCAAACGCTTTCATTGCAGCGCGAGGCTTTAGCAAACTCGAAGGACCGCGCCATACGAGGGTTGCAGGTGATCGAAAGTCTTCAATCGAAGATTCGATCCGGAGGCACACCATCGATTGATGATCTTACCAATCTGGCAAGGGAAACTCACATGACAGAGACTTCTAAGGATACCGCAGCCTGGCGTCGATACGAACAGATGCGTCCAAGAGACGAGGTTCCGATCAAGGCGGACCTCCTCGACACCTTTTCGGGTGCCTACGAGACTGCCGACGGAACGCTCTCAATTGTCACCAATCACGACGGCCAACTTGCTTACAGGATTGTAGGTCAGTCCGACATCGACATATTTCCCGAGGGCGAGACCGAATTTTTTATGAAGGTTCTGCCGGTTCAAATAAAGTTCTGCCGCGACCACGATGGCAGGGTCGATGGTCTTGTTCACCATCAGAATGGGTTCGAGGACCATGCCCGAAAGGTAGCCGTAGACCCGATACTCCGCATCGAGGCTGAGATTCAGCAGCGCATCCGCGATCAGACGTCAATGCCTGGAAGTGCAGACATCTTGCGCCGCCTGATTGAGGAGCATGCGCGGGGGGAACCCGACCTTGACGGTATGGCACCAGCATTGGCGGCGCTCGCAATCGAGCAAAAAGACTTTATCCAAAGCGAGCTGGAGAAAGCTGGGTCCTTAAAAGCCCTGTCATTTAAAGGCGTTCAGCAAGGCCTGGATATTTATGACGTCGAGTTTGAAAATGCGAAAATGGAATGGGGTTTCGCAGTCACGCATCGAGGCAAAGTCAGCCACCTCTATTTGCGTCCAGCTCTGTAAGGGCGAACCTCATCGCTCCTGCCTTTGTAGCATTGCAAAAGCACAGCTAACATATCGAGTAAAATTCGGTATTTTAGCAATAGAGAACCGAGCGCGAGCGTCAATGAAGTTTGAGAAGTTTTTCATAACATCGGGCCAAGCGGACGCGCGATTAGAAATCGTGGTGGCTAAACCTCAGTCCGATGGGCCGCATCCGACGGTCGTTTTCAACCATGGCTCTACCGGAAGGGGCCATAATAAGTCCCTCTATACAAGGACGGTATGCCCGGCCGTCGCGGCACACTATTTTGTTGAGAAGGGCTGGATGGTCCTCTTTCCACAGCGCCGGGGAAGAGGGAAGTCAGGCGGGGGCTACGGAGAAGGTCTAGCTCCAGACGGCTCCGGCTACTCTTGCAATATTGAAATTTCGGTCGCGGGTTTCGAGTGTGCCGTCGAAGACATGGACGCTGTTGTTCGCCATCTGCGCGAACGATCTGATGTGGATCAAGACCGGCTTGTCATCGGGGGCGTCTCACGCGGCGGCATTCTGTCGATAGCGTATGCCGGTATGCGACCGAATACGTTTCGCGGCGCTATTAATTTCAACGGTGGCTGGCTCGGCAGAGGCTGCCCGAACCATGAAATCGTCAACCCAACCCTCTTCGAACGCGGCGCACCTGCCGACATTCCGACGCTTTGGCTGCATGGCATCCGTGATCAGTACTATCGGATAGAGCACTGTAGAGCAAATTTCGAAACGTTCCTGTCGGCGGGAGGAAAGGGCAAATTCGTTGCTGCCCCAATGGGCCATGCCTTGCTATTCAAACCAGCATTGTGGAAACGGCATCTCGATCAGTATTTGAGTGATATTGACGTGCTAAGTAATCCTGGATCCGCTTCGTTGTAGAACCAGCATTTTCGCGGCGAGGAGACAATCTGTGGCCCATGACCTGTCACCAAGAAGATATCCCGAAATGAGCGGCAAGATTGCTCTTGTGACGGGTGGTAGTACTGGAATTGGTCTGGCGACAGCCCAAGCTTTCGCTCATGAAGGGGCAACCGTCATCATCGCTAGCCGCAATGAAAAACGAGCGAAACAGGCTGTGGCAACGCTCTCGGACGGTGGCCGTGGAAGATGGATGCAGTGCGATGTGACAGACGGTCGTGGTGTCGATAGGCTAGTATCCTCAATACTGAAAGAACATGGACAGATCGATTACGCCTTTAATAATGCTGGCAGCGGGGGAAAAATGTCTCCGATAGCGAGCATGAGCGAGGATGCATGGGGTAAGACGATCAACGGTTATCTTACGTCCGTATTCCTGTGCATGCGCTATCAGTTGCCCGCCATGCTCAAAGCCGGGCGCGGTGTCATCGTCAATAATTCATCCGTCGATGGACTGCGAGGTTATCCGCTTCCGGGAGGTGCCGCATATGCCGCCGCCAAGCATGGAGTGTTGGGCTTGACGCGGAGCGCGGCACTTGAGCATGCCAAGGACGGAGTTCGTATTACAGCAATTTGCCCTGGCTGGATCGGCACGCCGCCTGTAGAGAATTTCATAAAAAAGAACGAGGAAATTGGCGCTCAGATCATGGCGCAAGAGCCGATTGGTCGGCTGGGAACGCCTGCTGAAGTCGCAGGCGGTGTTCTCTGGCTTTGCTCGGATGCGGCATCCTTCATGCTCGGAACTCCGCTGGTTCTCGATGGCGGTTACATGGCGTAGTGTCGCAGAAATCCTAATTTTGCAGCGCTGCAAAAGTCGGCTTATCATCTCGAGCAAATGTCGGGATTTTCGCGACTCAGATGCATCGCTCCTCTGGGAAACTTGACTCCGGCTGTTTTCCTTCCCACACTATTTTCTCTAATACCAAGGGGAGTCCCGCAAGGGGCTGAGAGACCGCTGGCGCAAGCAGCGCGGTGACCCTTCGAACCTGATCCGGATCATGCCGGCGAAGGGATGGGAATGTCAAAGCCTGCCTTTTGCCGGCCTGACCTGCCACTGAAGTTTCATCCGGCTGCGATTAGAGCCTGGGCGGTTTTTGATACGCCAAATGGCGGGGTGGGAGCAACCGGCGGAAACGCGA
>NZ_SLVH01000026.1:0-6635 GCF_004342335.1 Rhizobium sp. PP-F2F-G48
CCTTATCGACGAGCAATGTGATCCGGAAAGGATCGAACGCATCATGGCGGACCAGCCTAAATCATAAGCTCTGCGGCCTTCGCCGGATGGATACGGCAGGAAAGCTTCCATAAGGGAAATAGGGCGTAAACGAAATTCTTAGATGAGATCAAATCCATCGGATATTTTTACTTCACACCAACATAGGCTGGCGTCAACCTCTAATCCATTTGTTCAGAATGCCCACCCGTGAGCCAAAATCCTCCATCGTTGCGTGGTGCCGTCTTCCTTATTGGATAAAACTGTGCAAACTGATGACTGTCCGATCATTCATAAGATGTGTTTATTCACTAGAAGGTAAAGCATGGCCCGTCGAGGAGCTCAAATCGACAAAAAGCGAGAGGACTTCGATTCGATCTGGCTTGAAGACCCCAGAACGCTCGGTCTGGTCAAGGCGCAGGTGGAAGATCCTGTGCTTGTCCGGACCCGTCGCGGACAGTTTGTTAGAAGTGCTATCAAAGTGTTTTGCGCAAAAAGCTACCACGCTGCGACTATCAAGGAAATAGCGAAAGATGCAGGTGTAAGTCCTGGCCTGATTTATCAATACGTTAACGACAAGGAAGAACTGCTTTTTCTCGCTCTTCAGCTTATCGTGTTTACTTTGAAACAGGGATTACCCGAGGCCTCCAACCGGGTATCAAACCCCGTCATGAAATTCTACGCATGCTTTGAAGCATATTGCAGAGTGATCGAGGAAAATCGCGATGCGAGTATTCTGACATATCGGGAGACAAAGTCGCTCGCCAAAGAACATATTAACTTTATCAAGGATATGGAGCTCCAGACGAACGAAATCATAGCGATCACGGTTAGGGATTGCATTGAGCAGGGATACTTTACTGACGTTGACGTGGAACTGTTCGTCTACCATACGATAATGACCGCTCACTCTTGGGCTTTGAAATACTGGAGGCTTTCGAAAGTCACCACAATCGATGAGTACATTGTTGCGAACGCGAGGTTCCTTCTATCCTCCGTCCTAACAGCCAAAGGACGAGAAGCGCTGGACGCGAAACTTAGTGTTCTTCCAGCGCACTGATTTGCGACGTGCAACCTATGGGACTAAGGATTTAGCTAGCGGCCCTTGTTCGGCGGCGAACGCGCCGCTGCATCCTGTCGTTGATCGAGACCGCAAAGCTCAAGTCTACCTGCGAGAGGTTCTCACCCACATCGCCGAAAGTCCCACCAACGGGATCGACGAACTCCTTCCGTGGAACCTGCAAGGTCCGCAGAGTTGGCCTGACCGGACGCTTACAGACAGAGTTGGCGCCAACAAGTTCCAGCGCCTCCGCATGTCCCGACCCTATATGGGCTACCTGGGTCAGTTAGGGTACCAGATTTGTCGGTCAGTCGGTATTGCCCAAAGAGGTGAGGGGCGGTATTCGTCGCAAATCTGCCTTGGTATGCGTCCCTTTAGCAAGACTTTATCGAGACGCTGATTTCGTACCTTTGGCTGGTGCATTGTTTTCCTACATGGCTGCTGAGTGCTGGCAGTGTATCGAGCGGTGGATCTGGCGACGCCTGTTTGAGCCGAGCCTCCAACCAAGCCACTGCGGAGGCTCGTTTCGTGCGGAAAATACGATGCTCTCGGCTGGGCGAAATTAAATTTGCATCTTAGCGCTGATGGTGCTCTAGAGCATCGGACTTGAAAACGGAATCTCTAGATCCCCATTGGGATCGGATCATGATTCACTTGGTCAGGAGGTGCTCCATGGCCAAGTATTATTCATCTGATCTTCTTTCCCGTGTTGTTGCCTATGTTGATGCCGGGCATTCCCGGCGGGCTGCAGCGCGCCGTTTCGGCGTCAGCGACAGCTTCGCGGTCAAACTGCCGCAGCGTGTTGCCGAGCATGGCACGCTGTCGCCGGCCCGACAGGGGCGACCCCGTGGCGGGCGGTTGGTCACGTTTCGAAAGTTTCTTAGTCGGGACGATTGAAAGACAGCCTGACATCACCATGCCGGAACTGGCGGCACGGCTGCTCGAAGAACACAAGATGAAGGCCGATCCGGCAGAGCTGTCCCGGTTTTTGTGCCGGTGTGGCTTCACATATAAAAAAGGCGCTGCTGGCGTCGGAATGCGAACGCGCTGACGTCGCCAAGGCCCGGCACAGATGGCGGCACTCCCGCCAGCCACGCATGCGCAATCAGCCTGGCCGCCTGGTCTTCATTGACGAAACTTCCGTTACGACGAAGATGACACGCCTGCGCGGACGAAGCCTCAAGGGCGAGCGTCTCAAAGCGCACGCCCCTTTCGGCCATCTGGGTACACAGACCTTCATAGCAGAGCTCCGGTGCGACGGCCTGACTGCTCCCTGGATCATCGACAAGGCAATGAACCGAGCGGCGTTCGACACCTATGTCGAGACCCAGCTTGCTCCGACCTTGAGCAAGGGCGACATCGTCATCCTCGACAACCTCGCCATCTACAAGAGCGCCAAAGCTGCCGAATGCCTCAAGCGGAAAGGCGCGTGGTTCCTGTTCCTGCCGCCCTACAGCTCCGATCTCAATCCTATGGAAATGGCCTTCGCCAAGCTCAAGGCTCACCTGAGAAAGGCAAAAGCCAGAACCTTCGAGGCCCTCTGGCGCGCCATTGGCGACATCTGCAATCTCTTCACACCGCAGGGGTGCTGGAACTTCGTAAGGGACGCAGTATATGCGTATGTTTAATCGTCCGAAGCTCCATACCCAAATCGGCGCTACCGCATCGTATGACGTGGCCACGCTACTTTGATGTAAAGAGTGTCAACAGCACTTTTCCTTTGTCGCCTAGCAGGCAACAAGGCAGTCGCGCGTCGTAGTCTTCCTTCCCCGTGCGATAAAGGCGTCACCCAATACCACGGTCTTCACGGCAACGTCTTCCACCTTCGTATCCGCAGCAGTTACCCGCGGCATGGAGCTCCACGGCAATACGTGCTGATCGGCGAGGGCGTGCCCGGATCGCTTGCCAAGGAGCTGATCCACCGCTTCAAGCTCGACGAAGGCCGCGAGCCGCAGAAATAAGGCATCGGCCTCAAGGAACTTTGGCAAGTCAGCCGGACAGGCACCGCAAGGGGCTAGTGCAGCATTCGTTCGGCTGGCCGCTGGGCTTCAAGACCTGGGGCGGCTCGTTTCTCTACCACCTCGGCGACGATCTGGTCGTGGTCGGCCTCGTCGTGCACCTGATTTACAAGAACCCCTATCTCACACCCTTCGAGGAATTCCAGCGCTTCAAGACCCACCCGGCGATCCGCAACACGTTCGAAGATGCAAAGCGGCTCTCCTATGGCGCCCGCGCCATCACCGAGGGCGGTTACCAGTCAGTGCCCAAACTCGCGGATCGACTGACGTATCATCGTCTGCATGAGAAACCGGAATTCACACCCGTCGGCATTGCCTGTCGCCTCTGTCAGCGGACCACGTGCACCGCGCGCGCTGAGCCGCCAATCGGTCGCCAAATTCTTTCTGACGACTATCGCCGTACCCGGGCGCCCTTTGGTTTCTCCGACGTTTAATCAATAATGCAAGGCAAAATATTTGGATTTCAATAAGTGAGCTAGTCGATGTCACTTGTGCGAATATTCAGTGCAACTAGCGTCGAAATCTATGATCCGAAATGAACCCTGCTTCCCGAACAGCAGGTATTGCTGAAATTACGGGGTTAAGTTTGCCGACTCGATGGGCAGCCGCCGTGCAAACGCTATATTAGAGTCTAAACAAAATGAGCGTCTGCTATGAGACCGCATGTTATTTGCCTAATGATAACATCTCCAGATGGCAGCCTGCATCCCAGTCGCTGGACGAAAGCCTGACGGGAGGCGATCTGACGGGTCTTCGTTTTGCGAAAAGTTTCATCGGGAACTCGCTGGAAATGCCTGGCTGGTCGGCTGGGGAAATCCTAATTGCAGTCACGTCAACAGAACGAGCAGTGACCACGATGCGCAGCGCCGCCTGGCAGCATGTGTGCCGGCAATGCCAGAAGGCCCTTACCACAGTCAATGCAAAGGCAGCTTCTGTTTACTGAAACATCCTTTAGTTCCTGGCGAGAACGCATGAGATCCGGGAGCGGTACCCGACTTGTTCGAGATACTGCTGATGCAGATTAAGCCGTCTCATCTCAGAATGATTGGTCGTTCATTTTGTTCTTGCCAACGGGCTGAGTTTTTTGCAGTATATGAATCGCAACCAATAATTGCTCGTGGCAGATAGACCGGGGACTTAACGTCGCAGATCAACGTGGAAATCCTGGAAAATAAATCGCGGGCCGCGGTAGCCGGGCAGATCATTGGCCGGCTCTTAGGGAGAGAAAAAATGATCAAACTCACAGCCGCGCTTTTCTGCCGCACTTACGTCCGTCGCGGGCTGCCGAGACCATCGCGGAAGAGCTGATGCCGCCCGCAGGTCGAGAGCGATAAGGATATCCTCGATTTCATCCGTAAAAATTGCACGATAACGCAGCACATGGTCTGCACTTGCCGAATGGGACACGATCCGATGGCGGTGGTCGACGACCGGATTGGCGAGTTTCAAATCTCCGGCGCCGCTGGGTCAGCAGGCGCACTTGTAGAATGGCAACGGAAAGGCCGCGAGGCGCGCAGGGTGAGATGTCAGGTCTGGAGCACTCCATCGTTCAGCACATTGCTGACACAAAACCGGGCGGTATCGGCAAGGAGGCCCTTGCGGCGGCAAAGGCCGGTATCGCGGATCTGCTCTGCGTGATGATCGCGGCTTCGGGCTTCTGCGTGGAAACCGCGCCGCTCGTCGATATGGCCATTGCCGGGGGCGGTGCGCATGAAAGTACGGTCATTGGCCACGGCATCCGTTTGCCGGCGGCCATGGCCGCGTTTGCGAATGGGGCGTTGAGCCACCCGCTCGATTTCGATGATACGCACGACGCGGCCATCTGCCATCCGACCGCAGCGGTCCTCCCCGCGGCGCTCGCCGCCGCGGAACTCGCGGCGGACGTCAGCGGCGCTGAGCTGGTGGCAGCCGTCGCCCTGGCGGCGGACCTGGTTTGCCGACTGGGTCTTTCGCTAGACATTGCGCTTCCGCAGCATGGGTGGACCACGCCCATGACATGCGGATACTTCGGCGCCGTCGCAGCCGCCGGGAAAATCCTCCGGCTTACACCACGGGAGCTGCAGAATGCCTTTGGCATAGCGCTCTGCCAGATCGGTGGTACGCAGGAGATGGGACGCGGCGACAGCCAGATACGCGGCGTACGCGATGCCTTTACACAGCACGTGGGGGTAACGGCGGTTCTGCTAGCCCGGAGGGGACTGGAGGGGCCGAAGAACTTCCTCGGCGGCGATCGTGGGTTTTTCAACCAGTATTTCGACGGAAAATACTCGCCGGACCGCATGATCGATGGGTTGGGCGTCCGCTACGAAGGGGTCAATATAAGTTCGAAGCCCTGGCCCTGCTGCCGGGCAACCCACGCATACATCGAGGCTCTCAGAGATATAATCCTGAAATACGACCTTTACGACGATGATATTCGTGAAATTCGTGTCGTGGTGAGCAATTATGGGCGTGGAAATTGCGAACCCATCGAAGCGCGCCGCAATCCGCCCAATGCTATATTTGCGAAATACAGTATTCCTTTCACACTTGGCATAATGATGGTCAAGCGGGATGTCGCCATCTCGGATTTTTCCGAGGGCGCGCGTGCCGATCCCGACGTTATCGCCGCGGCCCGAAAGGTCACTTACAGCATCGACGAAAGCATAGCCGACAACAGGTTCGGCCCGGGCGATGTCGAGGTTGTCACGCGCGATGGCCGCCAGCTTCGGTCGATCGTTGAGGATCCGTACGGCAGCCCCACAAACCCCATGGTGCCGAAGGATATCGACGAAAAGTTACATGCGTGCCTCAGGCACGGCAAGCGGCAGTATCGTGATGCAGATCGACGTAATCTCATCGTGAACTTGCAGCATGTCGATTCCATCGCGAATGTAAACGAGTTAACATGCCTTATATAGATATATCCAATAACTATTGGAGTAAGCGAAGCGTATAGGATTTATTGGCCTTGGCTTGATGGGAAAGGGCATGGCGGCAGCGCTTCAGTCAGCCGGGTACGACCTCGTCGTCCATGATCTCACGCCCGAGATCGCCGCGCCGTTCGTGGACCGGGGCGCCACCTGACGAGATCGGCGCCCGAATTATATTCCGCTTCAGCCGGGGAGCTTGCGCGTGTATTTGCTGCCCCGCTTGGTAATCCCCAGTAGCTTCGGTTTGCCGCCTGTAGTCGCCTGCCGAGGCACCAGCCCGAGCCAAGCGGATAGGTCGCGACCGCGTTTGAATGTGGCCCCGTCACCGATAGCCGCCACCAACGCGGTCGCGTTCATCACACCGATGCCCGGTATCGTCCGGGCGGCGAGCGGCCGGGTCGTTGCGCGCCATCTCGGCAAACTCATCGTCGAGCCTCTTGATGCGCGCATCGAGAGCGCGCCACTGGTCAATCATGCCGTCGAGCAGAAGCCGAACGCGCGCGCCCACTCCGCTCCCGTCCGGCTCTGATAACGTATCCATCCGGCGAAGGCCGCAGAGCTTATGATTTAGGCTGGTCCGCCATGATGCGTTCGATCCTTTCCGGATCACATTGCTCGTCGATAAGG
>NZ_SLVH01000027.1:0-2500 GCF_004342335.1 Rhizobium sp. PP-F2F-G48
TGGTTGCGGGGGCAGGATTTGAACCTGCGGCCTTCAGGTTATGAGCCTGACGAGCTACCGGGCTGCTCCACCCCGCGGAAGGTTATGGGGTACTGAGTTTGTTGGGAGAAGATGTTTGTTTGTTTGCGCTTAGCAGACCTGGCAGCGACCGACTCTCCCGCGTCTTAAGACGAAGTACCATAGGCGCTGGGGCGTTTCACGGCCGTGTTCGGAATGGGAACGGGTGCGGCCACCCCGCCAGAACCACCAGGTCGGCTAAGGGCAAACGAAACGAGAAGCTGGATTTTGTGATCGGACATGGGTCGAGCGGTAAGCAGCATATGCTTTCGGGCTCGACGGATGCTGGATTTGAACACGTCTTTGGAATGCTTGCTTCACACCTGTGACCCAGACCCTTTGGTCTGGCAAGCGCAAGAACAAAACATGCGATCGAGCCGGCGAAGGCTTTGCGCCTTCACCTTAGCGATGAGCATGGGCAATGGGAACGATCAAGTTCGATCGAACGATTAGTACCGGTAAGCTTCATGCATTACTGCACGTCCACACCCGGCCTATCAACGTGGTCGTCTTCCACGGTTCTCAAGGGAATACTCGTTTTCAGGGGGGTTTCCCGCTTAGATGCCTTCAGCGGTTATCCCGTCCATATATAGCTACCCTGCTATGCCCTTGGCAGGACAACAGGTCCACCAGAGATATGTCCATCCCGGTCCTCTCGTACTAGGGACAGATCCTGTCAATATTCCAACACCCACGGCAGATAGGGACCGAACTGTCTCACGACGTTCTGAACCCAGCTCACGTACCGCTTTAATTGGCGAACAGCCAAACCCTTGGGACCTGCTCCAGCCCCAGGATGCGATGAGCCGACATCGAGGTGCCAAACAACCCCGTCGATATGGACTCTTGGGGGTCATCAGCCTGTTATCCCCGGCGTACCTTTTATCCGTTGAGCGATGGCCCTTCCACGCGGGACCACCGGATCACTATGACCGACTTTCGTCTCTGCTCGACTTGTCAGTCTCGCAGTCAGGCGGGCTTATGCCATTGCACTCGACGAACGATTTCCGACCGTTCTGAGCCCACCATCGCGCGCCTCCGTTACTCTTTCGGAGGCGACCGCCCCAGTCAAACTACCCACCATACACTGTCCCGGATCCGGATAACGGACCGCGGTTAGACATCCATGACGATAAGGGTGGTATTTCAAGGATGGCTCCACGAGAACTGGCGTCCCCGCTTCAAAGCCTACCACCTATCCTACACATGCCGACACGAATGCCAGTGTAAAGCTATAGTAAAGGTGCACGGGGTCTTTCCGTCTGACCGCAGGAACCCCGCATCTTCACGGGGAATTCAATTTCACTGAGTCTATGCTGGAGACAGCGGGGAAGTCGTTACGCCATTCGTGCAGGTCGGAACTTACCCGACAAGGAATTTCGCTACCTTAGGACCGTTATAGTTACGGCCGCCGTTTACTGGGGCTTCAGTTCAAAGCTTGCACCTCTCCCTTTAACCTTCCAGCACCGGGCAGGCGTCAGGCCCTATACGTCGTCTTAAAGACTTCGCAGAGCCCTGTGTTTTTGATAAACAGTCGCTACCCCCTGGTCTGTGCCACCCCATCCTACTTGCGTAGAAAAGGGTCACGCTTCTTCCGAAGTTACGCGTGCAATTTGCCGAGTTCCTTCAGCATAGTTCTCTCAAGCGCCTTGGTATGCTCTACCTGACCACCTGTGTCGGTTTCGGGTACGGTCTATACGGTGGGGCTATTTCCTGGAACCGCTTCCCCGCCCTGACAATCCAATAAGTCAGAACAAGTTACGCAATCCGTCACTTCCCACCAGGCCCACGAATATTAACGTGGTTCCCATCGACTACGCGTTTCCGCCTCGCCTTAGGGGCCGGCTAACCCTGCTCAGATTAACTTTAAGCAGGAACCCTTGGTCTTTCGGCGAGAGGGTCTCTCACCCTCTTTATCGTTACTCATGTCAACATTCGCACTTCCGATACCTCCAGGAGCCCTCACGGGTCTCCCTTCACAGGCTTACGGAACGCTCCGCTACCACGTAATCCCTAAGGATCACATCCTCAGCTTCGGTGCATGGCTTTAGCCCCGTTACATTTTCGGCGCAAAGACCCTTAATTAGACCAGTGAGCTGTTACGCTTTCTTTAAATGATGGCTGCTTCTAAGCCAACATCCTGGTTGTTTTGGGATCCTCACATCCTTTCCCACTTAGCCATGACTTGGGGACCTTAGCTGGAGGTCAGGGTTGTTGCCCTCTTCACGACGGACGTTAGCACCCGCCGTGTGTCTGCCGATTAGTACTCTCAGGTATTCGGAGTTTGATTAGGATCAGTAAGACGGTGAGTCCCCATAGCCCATTCAGTGCTCTACCCCCTGAGGTATTCGATCGACGCACTACCTAAATAGTTTTCGCGGAGAACCAGCTATCTCCGAGTTTGATTGGCCTTTCACCCCTAGCCACAAGTCATCCCAATCTA
>NZ_SLVH01000028.1:0-4767 GCF_004342335.1 Rhizobium sp. PP-F2F-G48
CCCGTTCCGTGATCTGACGAACCGCGTCCCGCTTAAACTCTTCGCTGAAATTCGATTTGCTCATGATGCTCTTCTTGCCTCAATTTAGGAAAGAAGGTGTCTACAAATCTCGGGGCTATTCAGTCCGTATCCGATCAGCGGCAGGGCTATCATCTCCTTCTAAAGCTAAAAGAACTGCCGTCAAAGCCGTGGTGCGTGCGATCGAGAGTTCGTCCTCCTCTGTCGTGTCGGGGTTCATCCCAAGCCAGTCGAGAAGTGGCTTCAAGGTCAAACCCTGAACTACCAGTGTCCCGAGCACAACAACGAGAGCGGTGAGCAGTATGAATTCACGGAATGGAAAGTCTTGCGGCAAGGCAAGAGCGGCCGCTAAGGTCACAATACCGCGCATACCTGACCAACCCACAACCAGCGCTGCCTTCATGGACTCGGTTCGCGTCATGGCACCGGGCATCGACTGATCGTCGCGGTGGAAGACGCCATACAGCAGAACCCATGCGAGACGAACGACAATCACGAGGCCGAGGATCGCGAATGCAAAGGCGAGCCAGTCGAGATGTTGGCCGGCTTTGAGCATCGGTAGGATCGGACGGAGTTGGAGCCCGACCAGTGTGAAGGCCAGTATGTTCAGAACGAACGTCACTGTTGTCCATGTTGCAAAAGAGCTGACACGCACATTTGCCGGCATAGAAAGTGTAGAACTGCGCGACGCTGTTATCCCGAAGGTAACGACCGTTACCACCTCTGACAGATGCAAGCGTTCCGCCAGCAGCCAGACGCCGAAGGTTGTGACAAACTGCAGGATCGTTGCGGTCGGAGCATCCGCCACCCGTCGGATCAAGCCCGACGTCAATTTCGCCAGCAACCAGCCGACGATGACGCTGCCGATGGCAACCAGCAGGAAGGCGGGCGCCACCTCGCCAAAACTCAAGCCGCCGGTTGCGATTGTCCCGACGGCCAGACGGTAGATCAGAAGCGAAGAGGCGTCGTTGAACAGACTTTCCCCCTCAAGCACCGTGCGGATACGATGCGGGGGATTGACTTGCCGCATCACCGCCAGGGCCGCGACAGCGTCAGGTGGAGCAAGCAACGCGCCGAGCGCAATCGCTGCCGCCCATGGCATATCGGGCAGAAAGAAGCGCGTAACGACTGCCACTGCCAACGTCGTCAATCCTACTGCCATAACGACGAGCGACATGACGGGTTTCCAGCTGCGCTTTAAATCGCGAAGCGACATATCGTGGGCGGCGTCGAGTAGAACCGGCGCCACGAACAACGCAAGAATCAGATCGGGCGGCAATCCGAGCTCGGGGAGGCCCGGTATGAAGGCAAGCGCGACGCCGCCGAGCGCCAGAAGTGTCGGATACGGTACTGCCATCGAACTCGCAAACATCGACAGCAGAGCTGCGCCCAACATGAGTGCGAGGAGCAGTTCAAAAGTTTGCAATAGCTGCTCCTCGTTGTTGCCAAAAGTGTGCCTGATGTTTCAATACCAAGGACGGCAACCGCCCCAATGAGGGCTCCTTATTTGGCGTCCGTACCATAGTAAAAGTTTGTGGTAGCACCGCCATCGATCAGGAAATCGCTTCCCGTAATGTATCCGCCTTCGGACTCATGATCAGCGCCGCGAGTGCTCGGTTATAGCCGAGTTACGATCACCGGTTAATGCGCTGAATTCAGCATGCAGTTATGCTCAAGACCTATAAATCGGGCGAAGGCTGCGGACTTCGGTTGCTTGCACTATCGCGCTGCTTCGCCGCAATTTTTACGCCGCCTCTGACCTCTTCCGTGAGAAGATGAAGACGCCCACAATCAGCAACGTTAGGATCATCATCGCCGACGACGCCTGCAGCGCAAGCCGGACGCGATCTGCAAGCAGCTCCGAGCCACCGAGATTCACGTTGGCCGTTGCGGCATATGCCGTAATGATGGCAATACCCAACGAGGTGCCGACCTGTTGCGAGACATTAAGCAACCCCGACGCCGCGCCAGCGTCCTGACGTTCGACGCCCGCGATACCCGAAGACGTCAAGGGCGCCAATGTGCCGCCCTGCCCGATCCCGACCAGCATCATCGGCAAGAAGAGCGCGGTCCAATAGCCGGAAGATGGTGTGACGAACGAAAGCATGAGTATTCCGATGAGGCCACATCCGATGGTGAACATCATTGAGGTTGCACTGCCGAAACGTTTCATCAACCTCGGGGCCAACATCGCTGCGGCGAAGTTAACAACGGTCGATGGCAAGAAGGCCAGACCGGCCATCGCGGCGCTCATCCCCAGGACGCCTTGCATGTACTGGCTGATGAAGAAGTAGAAGCCGATATTCGCGCCGAGGAAGAGTGCTCGAGCCACATAGGCTGTGCTGCGCTCGCTGCTTGCGAACAGACGGAGCGGAATGAGGGGAACCGCCACCCGCATCTCCACCACCACGAACGCAACGAACAGGACTGCGCTAGCAACCAGTAATGGGATGGTCCACGGATCGGTCCATCCGACCGTCGCTGTGCGCTCGATCCCAAGGAGCAGGGCTCCGATCGCTATCGTCGAGGTGGCCGCTCCGAGGCCGTCGATCCGGCCGGGTGAGACTTCGTCGGATTGGCCGTAGCGCCTCAACGCCCAAATCAGTAGCAGGCCGATCGGCACGTTGATAAAGAACCCGACGCGCCACGACAGCAGGCCTGCGAAGATGCCTCCAATGACAAGGCCTATGCTCGCCGAGACACCGCCCGCCGCGGCATAGTATGACAGGACGCGCGCCCGAAGCTCGCCGGCGGGGAACTCGGCCTGAAGAAGCGACAGGGTGGAGGGTGCCACGATTGCAGCGCCCATGCCTTGGATTGCCCGTGCAATCACAAGCACTGCCGGCGATGGCGCGAAAGCGATGGCGGCCGAAGATAATGAGAAAACTGTCAGTCCCGCTGTAAAGACGAAGTTTCGACCAAAGACATCGCCTGCCCGTGCGCCCAGAAGTAGAAAGCCCCCAAACGTCAGGGCGTAAAGGCTCGTTATCCAGGACAGACCTACATCTGTGAATCCGAGTTCGGACTGGATCTTGCTCAATCCCGTGAAGACAATTGAGTTGTCCACGACAAGCATCGAGAAGCTGATGAGGATGATCCAGAGAATCGGCCGACTGCCCACTGGCATTGGGATATGGTCGTTACTCGGCATTGCGGTGTTGTCCTCGCCTAAAAAAATGTTGAAACCCGGCGGCCGCTAGAGACCGGGAAGGCCAAAGCTTTCGCGGCTGACCAGGTAGGCAGCAGGATGTGAAAACCATTGTCAGGCTCTGCAAAGCCAGATCTGATAAGGCGGTGGCCGCTTGGGCGGCCGCCGCGAAGTGTAAAGTTATACGCGCAGCAGGGTCTTGATGGCGCGGCGCTCGTCCATGGCCTTGTAACCCTCAGCCGCATCAGCGAGCGGAATTTCAAGATCGAACACCTTGCCGGGATTGATCTTCCGGCTCAGGACGAGATCCATGAGGTGGGGCAGGAAGCGGCGCACCGGGGCAGGTCCGCCCATGAGGCCGACCTGCCCGAAGAACAGCGACTGGCCGTCGAACTGTACGCCGTGCGGGACGCCCACATAACCGACCATCGAGCCGGGGCGCGCCACCTGCAGCGCCTGGTTCATCGATTCCTGTGTGCCCACGCATTCCAGCACGGAATCCGCACCGATCTTTCTCGTCAGCGCCTTAATTTTGGCGATACCTTCATCGCCGCGTTCGGCGACGATATCTGTCGCGCCGTATTCGAGGGCGAGGTCCTGCCGGGACTTGTGCCGGCTCATCGCGATGATGCGCTCAGCACCCATCTGCTTGGCCGCGAGCACGCCCATCAGGCCGACCGCGCCATCGCCGACGACGACGACCGTCGAGCCCGGCTGAACGCGGGCTGCATCGGCAGCATACCAGCCTGTGCCGAGCACATCGGAGACGGCGAGCAGGCTCGGAATGAGATCTTCGGACGGCATTTCGGGGGTTGCGAGCAGCGATCCGTCCGCCTGAGCGATACGCGCATATTCCGCCTGTGCGCCCGTCATAATTTCGCGGTGTTCGCAGGAGGACTGAAAGCCGGCGAGGCAATGCGGGCATGTGTTGTCGGACAGGCAGAAGGAGCCGACGACAAACTGGCCCGGCTTGATGGTCTTCACCGCACTGCCGACTTCAACCACGATGCCGCAATATTCATGGCCCATATGCATCGGCTGCGCGATGTCGTTGAGGCCGCGGTATGGCCAAAGGTCGGAGCCGCAGATGCACGAGGCGGAAAGCTTGATGATTGCGTCCGTCGGATGGAGGATTTTCGGCTCGGCCACTTCCTCGCAACGAACGCTTCCGGGAGAGTAAAGAACGGTCCCTAACATTGGTTGGGCTCCTTTTAATGGGTCACTGATGCCGCCAGACGCATCCTGCCACGGGTGTCGGCGACGGATGGTTGCTCGGCGGCGCGATGCTACTTGGTGATTGTATGCGCAAACGGATGGTGCGATTAGCGCCATAGATCCGAATGGGTCTATGATTAAGGAGCATATATCCGTTCGAACCGTCGTGTCGCAGCCGTCAAACCAGATTGCCTTCGTAGGTGGCCATCATCCTGATCAGTTACCTGATAATCATTCTGGACGTGTCAATCGTCATTACAGAACCGACGACTAGGCTCAGGACCTATTAATCTCTTGCGGCGCGCTCTGCGTTTTGATTCACTGGGATCGAAAGGAGACGCTGCCATGAGTGACCTGATGCTGTTGTCGGAGGCGCAGATGCGCCG
>NZ_SLVH01000029.1:0-2825 GCF_004342335.1 Rhizobium sp. PP-F2F-G48
TTCTTTCCTAAATTGAGGCAAGAAGAGCATCATGAGCAAATCGAATTTCAGCGAAGAGTTTAAGCGGGACGCGGTTCGTCAGATCACGGAACGGGGTTATCCCGTTGCCGAAGTTTCGCAGCGGCTGGGTGTCAGCCAACACTCCCTTTATGAGTGGAAGAAGAAGTTTTCTTCGGCGTCTGGCGGCCCGGGCAATGATCTGTCCGAGGAGATCAGACAGCTCAAAAAGGAACTGGCGCGTGTCACCGAGGAGCGCGACATATTAAAAAACGATCACGGGCTTCGGTCCGCCTGTGCGCGGTAGAAACAGGTTGTGCTATGCTGCGGTCGGAGGGGAGTTGCCGACTGCTTATTGGAGGCGATCGACCCCGTTAAAAAACGTGGCACATGGGCTGTTGCGGACTTGAGAGTGGTGACGCGGTTTAGGCCGCGATCCCGGTTAGGAAATTGACGAACTTGCTCGGCCCAGCCCCTCCCGATTCAAAGGAGGAGAAGCCATGCCAAAGACAAGTTCATCCATGCCGCAGAACCTCACCCGCATGAACCCTGGAGCGGCGGCCATCGACATCGGGTCTACGATGCATATGGCCGCGGTCAATCCGGATTGTGCCGAGATGCCAATCCGCTCATTTGGGACCTTCACCCACGATTTGCATGATCTTGCCGCCTGGTTCAGATCCTGCGGTGTCACCAGCGTGGCGATGGAGTCGACCGGCGTCTACTGGATACCGGCTTACGAGATCCTGGAGCAGCACGGCTTCGAGGTGATCCTGGTCAACGCGCGTTATGCAAAGAACGTCCCTGGCAGGAAGACGGACGTCAGCGACGCGGCATGGCTTCGCCAGTTGCATTCTTATGGTCTGCTGCGCGGGAGCTTTCGGCCGAACGCACAGGTCGTAACGCTGCGTGCTTACCTGCGCCAGCGAGAACGGCTGGTCGAGTATGCGGCAGCTCATATCCAGCATATGCAGAAGGCTTTGATGGAGATGAACCTACAGCTCCATCATGTTGTCTCCGACATCACAGGCGTAACGGGCATGAAGATCATCCGTGCGATCGTCTCCGGCGAGCGCGATCCCGACCATCTGGCATCGTTGCGTGATGTTCGTTGTCATTCCTCCGTCGAAACAATCAGAGCATCCCTGATCGGCAACGATCGCGATGAGCACGTATTTGCCCTTTCCCAGTCACTGGAGCTTTACGACTTCTACCAGGCGAAGATGCTCGAATGTGACCGCAAGCTTGAGGCGTCAATTGCGTCCATGACCGTGGACCCTGAGGCGCCGCTCCCGCCGCTCCCAAAGGTCCGGACGAAGACTAAACAGACGAATGCACCGTCCTTCGATGTGCGAGCTGCGCTCTATGGTCTCACCCGGACAGATTTGACCCAGATTCACGGCCTGGGCTCCTCGCTTGCACTAAAGCTCATCGGCGAATGCGGAACGGATTTGAGAGCATGGCCCTCTGCCAAGCACTTCACATCGTGGCTCTGCCTCGCACCGGGCAACAAGATATCCGGCGGCAAAGTGCTTTCGTCCCGGACCCGTCGATCCTCTAGCCGCGCCGCGGCGCTGTTGCGGTTGGCTGCCACCACGATTGGGCGAAGTGACACCGCCCTCGGCGCGTTTTACCGACGACTGGCAGGGCGCATCGGTAAGCAGAAGGCAGTGACGGCGACGGCCCGCAAGATTGCCGTCCTCTTCTACAATACCCTGCGGTTTGGGATAGCCTATCGCGATCCAGGCGCTGCGGCCTACGATGAACGGCATCGTGGCCGCGTCATTGCGAACCTCCAGCGCCGCGCTCGGTCCATGGGCTACGAGCTGGCACCCATAACGGCTGCAGACTGTGTTTCTTAGGAAAGCGACCGCGTATTTCGCCAGGGATGCAAAGTGAAGTACGCGTTCGTTGCCCTGCATCAGGAACTGTTTTCGGTGCGGACGATGTGCCGCCTGTTGCACATCCATCCCAGCGGGTTTTACGCTTGGCTCCGGATACCCTTGAGCAAGCGTGCCTGTGAGGACAAGCGCCAGATCGATCTGCTCCAGACGGCCTGGGAAGAGAGTGGCAAGGTCTACGGGTATCGCAAGCTTCATGACGACCTGCTCGATCACGGCGAGACATTTTGCCCCAACCGAGTTGCCCGCCTGACACGGATTGCCGGGATAAAGGCTCAGATCGGCTACAAGCGCCGTCCTGGAGTTTACGGCGGCAGGCCTTCCATTGTCATCGACAACACTCTGGACCGTCAATTCGACGTTGCTGCTCCGGACAAGGCGTGGGTCACGGACATCACCTACATCCGGACCAACGAAGGTTTTGCCTATCTGGCCGTCGTCATCGATCTCTATTCCCGCCGCGTCATTGGCTGGTCGATGCAAAGCTGTCAGACAACGGATGTCGTGTTGCAGGCGTTGCTGATGGCTGTCTGGAGGCGAAAGCCAAAGGAAAAGGTTCTGGTGCATTCGGATCAGGGATCGCAATTCACCAGCATGGACTGGGCAGCGTTCCTGAAGCACCACAATCTGGTTCATTCCCCCTCTCGGCGATACCTTGTATCGCCTGCCGGGCAAGGGATGAGCCGACGCGGCAACTGCCATGACAATGCTGTGGCTGAGAGCTTCTTCAATCTGTTGAAGCGGGAGCGGATACGCCGAAAGGTCTATCGCTCGAGAGATGAAGCCAGGCAAGACGTGTTCGACTACATCGAGATGTTCTACAACCCGAAGCGCAAACATGTCAGAAACGGGATGCTGTCGCCCGTCGAGTTCGAAAAGCAGCAGAAAACGTAACCCGAGGGTGTCTACGAAACGCGGGGCTATTCA
>NZ_SLVH01000030.1:0-2402 GCF_004342335.1 Rhizobium sp. PP-F2F-G48
GTATGCCTCCGCCGAAGGCCGTCTGCCCTGATTTGGTGATTGGCTTTATGTCCATGCCTTATGTCATGCGCTACAATCATTTCCCCTATTGAGGTCTTTTCCGCGGACGATCTTGGCCGTCGACGGGATTGGTCGGACGAAGAGAAGGTTCGGATCGTCGAAGAGAGCTTGCAAGGCTTTCGGCAGGGTTCAGTGACGGCGCGGCGATATGGATTGTCTCGGTCGTTGTTGACCCGTTGGCGTCGGGAATACCGGAGCGGGCATCTGAGCGTTACCGCATCAACAAGCTTCGTGCCGCTTTCGATTTTGCCGCCACCGGCATCTTCCGAGATGGCCGGTCCGCTCCGGTCGGACGGCGACAAGACGATCGAGATCGGCCTGCCGAACGGTCGTCGCCTGACGATCCCGGCCTCGCTTGATCCGAACATCCTTGCCGGCCTTTTGCCGGTCCTGGATGCGTCATGATCGCCTTTCCGGCCGGGGTGAAGGTCTGGATCGCGGGCGGCGTGACGGACATGCGTTGCGGCATGAACAGCCTGGCGCTGAAGGTGCAACAGGGTCTTGGCCGCGATCCTCATGGCGGTGAGGTCTTCTGCTTCCGGGGTCGCAAGGGTGATCTGATCAAGGTTTTGTGGCACGACGGGATCGGCATGTCGCTTTACCTGAAGCGGCTTGAGGCCGGAAAGTTCATCTGGCCGGTCAGCCAGAATAGCTCCGCCGTGCCAGTGTCGGCGGCGCAACTCGGCTATCTTCTGGAAGGGATCGACTGGCGCAATCCACGCTGGACGCAGCGACCTGCAACGGCAGGATAGTCGCCAACCGTTCCACTGTTTTTGTTGGGCTTTCTGTGGTTCCATGGTAGCTTTCGGCCATGGATGATGCTGCTTGGGAGATAGCCAGATTGCGCGCCGCGCTTGCGGTATCGGAAGCGCGTGCCGCCTCCGCCGAGGCCGATCTCGCGCAGGTGCGCGCCGTCGTGACGACGTCGGAGGCGATGATCCGGCACCTCAAGCTCGAGATCGCAAAGCTGCGCCGTGAGCAGTATGGCCAGAGCTCGGAACGGCGCGCCCGGCTGATCGACCAGATGGAACTGCAGCTCGAAGAACTCGAAGCCGACGCCACCGAAGACGAGATCGCGGCTGAACGCGTGGCAGCGAAGATCACAAATGTCTCCGCCTTCGAACGCCGCCGGCCGGCCCGTAAGCCGTTTCCCGAGCACCTGCCACGTGAGCGCCTGATCATCGAAGCTCCGTCGACCTGCACCTGCTGCGGCTCGACCAGGATCGTGAAGATGGGCGAAGACATCACTGAGACGCTGGAGGCGATCCCGCGGCAGTGGAAAGTGATCCAGACGGTGCGAGAGAAGTTCACCTGCCGGGATTGCGAGAAGATCAGCCAGTCACCGGCCCCGTTCCATGCGACACCGCGGGGATGGGCAGGTCCCAACTTGCTCGCTACGATCCTGTTCGAGAAGTTCGGCCAGCATCAGCCATTGAATCGCCAAGCCGAGCGCTACGCCAGGGAAGGCGTCGATCTCAGCCTCTCCACGTTGGCCGACCAGGTCGGAGCCTGCGCGACTGCCCTGCAGCCGATCCATGACCTGATCCGCGCCCATGTACTGGCAGCCGAACGGCTGCATGGTGACGACACCACCGTGCCACTCCTCGCCAGGGGCGCAACACGGCAGGCAAGGTTATGGACCTACGTGCGCGATGATCGTCCGTTTGCGGGCGGCGCACCGCCCGCAGCGCTCTTCTACTTCTCACCCGATCGCGAGAAGACCCATCCCAATCGGCATCTCGCCGGGTGGCATGGCACCCTTCAAGCCGATGCATACGGCGGCTACAACGATCTCTATCGTGCGGATCGCCGCCCCGAACCGGTCAAGAGCGCGCTCTGCTGGAGCCATGCACGGCGCAAGTTCTTCGAACTGGCCGATATCGCCGGCAATGTGCGCAATGGCAAACCTGCCCACGAGATATCGCCTGTCGCGCTTGAGGCCGTTGCCCGCATTGACGCGCTCTTCGACATCGAGCGGGGCATAAACGGGAAGTCCGACGAAGAGAGACTGGTAGCGAGGCGGCAGCATGCGCGTCCGATCGCCGAGGAACTGCACGACTGGCTCATGGCCCAGCGTTCCCAGATGTCGAAGCACAATCCCGTCGCCAAGGCGATCAACTACATGTTCGAGAAGGAGGGACGCTGGGAGGCCTTCACCCGGTTCCTCGATGACGGCAGGCTATGTCTGACCAACAATGCGGCCGAGCGGGCCCTGCGCGGGATCGCTCTCGGAAGAAAATCCTGGCTATTCGCCGGCTCCCAGCGCGGAGGCGAGCGTGCCGCCTTCATGTATTCTCTGATCGTCACCGCCAAGATGAACGACATCGATCCGCAGGCTTGGC
>NZ_SLVH01000031.1:0-2241 GCF_004342335.1 Rhizobium sp. PP-F2F-G48
TCGCGTTTCCGCCGGTTGCTCCCACCCCGCCATTTGGCGTATCAAAAACCGCCCAGGCTCTAATCGCAGCCGGATGAAACTTCAGTGGCAGGTCAACACAAGCAGCCATCTTCAGAGAACATCTCAATCGAACATTCTCGCAAGAAGTGTTCTTCCTCATCAAGCATCGCTGCGACATATTTCAGGGTGTAGAGGGCGGAGTTGCGGTAGACCATGATGCCTCGTTCTGTGTTTTTCAGATTTGGTCAGTGCTGCTGGTTCTGGCTCTTCGCAAATCCAGCCTTTCCGAGAGTCCGACGGCGGGCAATTTTAGCGACACGGTCTTGAATGATATCAACGCTTAAATCTTCTGGGTCAAAGCGGCCACCATACCAACGCACGAACTCTCGATGCTGCGCATGTCGTGGCTTCGCCATGACGTTTAGGAATTCCTCGAACCCCGAGGTACTGCCAACATCTTCCGGCGGCGCTCTGCGCTCACCATCGATGAAGCGCGGATATTCGATGCTGGGGTTTCCATCCTCCACTGCCTCCACCGTGATAGTGTGCCGCCAGTTATCACCAAAGTCATAGGTGTAGCTAAAGGTCGCGATCCCACGCTCGATGAGTGCCGCGATGCGGACGTTGCGAGCTGCAAAGGTTTTGCGTTCGTAGAGGTGTTCTGGATCCGGCACATCGTAACACCGCCCACCAGCCTCGAACTCGAACAGATGATAATCCTCGAACAGCATCACGGCCTGAATGACATCGTGGAGCCCCTTCAAGCTCATCGTGAGTGGAACCTCGATCCTGCGCCAGATCAAAGGCTCGATATCGTCGAGTTGGATATGTAGCCTGGCGATGCGATCGACGGTCATGATGCCAACGCCATCGTAGGATGCGGATCTGTCCAATTCCACAGCAGCAGCTCTGCAAGCTTTGTTGTCGGCATGTCAGCAATTCGTGCCATGACATCGGCAAGCCATGCCTGCGGATCGATATCATTGAGCTTGGCGGTCATGATCATCGTCGCCATGAAGGCGGCGCGATCGGCACCACGATCGGAACCCGCAAACAGCCACGACTTCCTGCCAAGAGCGAAGCCGCGCAGAGCGCGTTCGGCGGCATTGTTGGTCAGGCAGATCCGACCGTCGTCCAGGAAGGACGTTAGGCCCTCCCAGCGCTTTAGCATGTAGTCGATTGGCTCGGCAACGGGCGAGCTGCGCGACAGCTTTGTCCGCTCGGTCCGCATCCAAGCCTCAAGCTCTTCGACAAGACGACAGCTGTCCTGCTGACGTCGCGCCAGTCTTTCACTTGCAGCGAGACGATTGATGTTACGCTCGATGTCGAACAGGGCATCGATCCGTTTCACGGCCTCGAGCGCCACCGGCGAGATCGGCGTGGCGTTCTTTCCCCGTTTGGCGTTGGTGGCGATGTCGGCAAGCACGAAGAACTTGCGACGCGAATGCGCCCAGCACAATGCCTGGGTCAGCGGACCGGAATGGCGCTCCGCCTTGAACAGCGGATTGTAGCCGCCATAGGCATCGGCCTGCAGAATGCCGGTCTTCAGATGGCCCTCGGGATGTTCCTGCAGTCGGTCGCGCGAGGCATAGTAGAGGGCGGCTGGCGGCGACGTGCCGCCGAACGGCCGATCCTCCCTGACATAGCTCCAAATCCGCCCGGTATTGGTTTTTCCCTTCGCCAGGATCGGCACGGTCGTGTCATCGCCATGTATACGCTCGGCAGCAAGCACATGTGCCTCGATCAATCCGTGCAAGGGCTTCAAGACCGCGGTGCAAGCGCCAACCTGGTCGGCAAGCGTCGAGAGGCTGAGGTCGATGCCCTCGCGGGCATAGCGTTCACTTTCCCGGTTCAGCGGCTGATGCTGAGGCACGGACGGCGCTGATATCTGGCAGAGCTCTTTGCGCCACCGGAATAATTGACTGACATGAATCCCGGCCGAGCGCGCCACATCCGAGACAACGGTTCCAGGCTCTAACGCCGCCGCTACCAGCCGTTCTTTCTCTTCGCGAGACCAATGCCGGCGACGCTCGACCGACGTGATCACCTCAATATGTTGCTTCGTCATAGGACTACTCCCAGTGCTACCACCAGGACTTCCAATGTTCGGCTTCACATCACAAGACGGCCGTCACCGTGGGGATACGCCATACCGCACGCGTGTCTCACAAATCTCCTTGATGCGTCGTTCGAGTGGGGCCTGTCCGGTGCGGCGGGACTTGTAGTGGTATGTCGAGGTGT
>NZ_SLVH01000032.1:0-1515 GCF_004342335.1 Rhizobium sp. PP-F2F-G48
CACGATCCTTTTCTCTACAGGAAGCGCCACAAAATCGAGAACATGTTCGGCAGGCTCAAGGACTGGCGGCGCATTCACACCCGCTACGACCGCTGTGCACATACCTTCTTCTCGAGCATCTGCATCGCGGCCGCTGTTATCTTCTGGCTCTGACTTTTATGAGTCCTGAGCCTAGGCAGTATTGCGAGCGCGAAATTTAGGTAACCGACTGAATCAGGAGATACTCACTAGTAGTGCGGCTCCAGGCGCACTGCTTCTGTCGCTGACGCGAGGTCGTGGTCGGCAATGCTGTGGCAACGACTAGCAGAGCTGCGCTTTCCGACAACGTTCCTGGTCGCCGATCGAACTCACCAGCGAAGCGACGTCTTCAGCGCAGCGATCCTTTTTGCCGCAACTGTCGCGGCGCTGATTGGCCCTTCAAGACCTTCGAAAAACTACTGAACAGGGACACCATATATCCTTTATTTCAGGGCAGGTCGCCCTTGTCGCCGGAGCAGCCCTCGGCCTTGGATTTGCCACTGCAAAGGCATTCGCCGAACAGGCGCGGCCACCGTCTGGTCGGCCACGGAAGACAACGTCCAAAAGGTTGGCGAGGGCCTCTCTGCCGCGAGTCATACCGCTGTCGATCACCTAAGATTTCTCCAATCCAGAACATGACGGGGTAATTGGGCAAGCCGTCTGGCCTCGCTACGATGCCGAGAAGGACAATTATCTCAGCCTGTCGCTGCCAAAGACGAAAATTAATGTCACAGCCATTCGGCGATACCGACAATTCCAAGTTTTGGGATAAGATGGGGCTTTATTAGGCTCGGTGGTTTCTTGTTCAAATTTACCGATGACCGCAATGTCAGGGCAGGAATGGATAGGACATCGATGCTGCGCGCCAGTGTAACCGACCTTTTGGCGTTCATTGCGGTTGCCCGTGAACGAAGCTTCACAAGGGCCGCCGCCCAGCTCGGAGTCAGTCAGTCGGCACTGAGCCACACGATCCGGGGCCTTGAAACCAGGCTCGGCGTGCGCCTGCTCACAAGATCAACCAGGAGCGTTGCGCCGACGGCCGCCGGAGAGCAGCTCCTGGAAACGATCAGGCCACGCTTCGAGGAGATCGAAGAAGGCCTCAACCAAATCGCGGAATTTCGAGAGAAACCGAAGGGATCGTTCCGTATCACCGCCACGACCTTTGCCGCGGATACCGTTCTTTGGCCGGTCCTTCGGGATTTTCTGCCGAAGCACCCCGATGTTCAGGTCGAAGTCGTTCTCGATTACGGACTGACCGATATCATCACCGAACGTTGTGACGCTGGAATCCGTCACGGGGGCGAGGTAGCCCCGAACATGATCGCGGTTCCGGTCAGTCCGGAACTTCGCATGGCTGTTGTCGCGACACCCGCTTATTTCGAGCGCCATCCAGTGCCGCTGTGTATGCCTCCGCCGAAGGCCGTCTGCCCTGATTTGGTGATTGGCTTTATGTCCATGCCTTATGTCATGCGCTACAATCATTTCCCCTATTGAGGT
>NZ_SLVH01000033.1:0-1271 GCF_004342335.1 Rhizobium sp. PP-F2F-G48
TGACCTGCCACTGAGAATTTCCTCCAGACTTGATTAGAGTTCGGCCTGACGAAGGACGGACGAATGAAGAAGCAGAGATTTACGGAAGAGCAGATCATCGGTGTGCTGCGTGAGCAGGAGGCTGGCGCGAAGGCCGCTGACCTGTGCCGCAAACACGGAATATCGGAAGCGACCTTTTATAACTGGAAAGCCAAATACGGCGGTATGGAAGTGTCGGAGGCCAAACGTCTGAAGGCGCTTGAGGACGAGAATGCCAAGCTGAAGAAGTTGTTGGCCGAGCAGATGCTGGATGTTGCCGCTCTTCGTGAGCTTCTCGGAAAAAAATGGTAGGGCCTGCCGCCAAGCGTGAAGCTGTCACGCATCTGAAGGTCACAATGGGGCTTTCGGAGCGGCGGGCCTGCCAGATCATATCTACCGACCGCACGACGGTCCGTTATCGGTCCAGTCGACCGCCAGAGGTCGAACTTCGGACGAAGCTGCGCGATCTCGCCAATGAGCGACGACGGTTCGGCTATCGACGGCTGTTCATCTTGCTTCGGCGAGATGGAGAGCCTTCCGGGGTCAATCGCATCTACCGGCTCTATCGCGAGGAAGGTCTTTCCGTGCGCAAGCGGAAAGCCAGACGTCGTGCGGTTGGCACGCGTGCTCCGATCCTCGTCGAAGCAAAAGCCAATGCCCGCTGGTCGCTGGATTTCGTCCACGATCAGTTCGCCTGCGGCAGACGCTTCCGCGTGCTCAACATTGTCGACGACGTTACGCGCGAATGCTTGGCGGCGATCCCGGACACGTCGATCTCTGGCCGTCGTGTGGCGCGAGAACTGACGACACTCGTCGAAAGACGCGGCAAACCCGGCATGATCGTCTCCGACAATGGCACCGAGTTCACCTCGAATGCGATCCTGGCCTGGTCCAGGGACCACAAGGTCGAATGGCACTACATTGCGCCGGGAAGGCCGATGCAGAATGGCTATGTTGAGAGTTTCAACGGCCGCATGCGTGACGAATTGCTCAATGAGAGCCTGTTCTTCGGCCTCGACCACGCCCGCAGCGCCATTGCCGAATGGGCTGAGGACTACAACACCTTCCGGCCGCACTCGTCGCTCGGATACCAGACCCCGGCAGCCTATGCCGGGACAATCGCGGCAACCGGCTCCAACGCTTCACAATGTGGAAGCTTCGCGTTTCCGCCGGTTGCTCCCACCCCGCCATTTGGCGTATCAAAAACCGCCCAGGCTCTAATCGCAGCCGGATGAAACTTCAGTGGCAGGTCA
>NZ_SLVH01000034.1:0-1193 GCF_004342335.1 Rhizobium sp. PP-F2F-G48
GGACTTCTGCGTGACGCCTTCCAGTTCCCGTTTCAGGGAATTGAAGCGCATCGGTCCGCGGCAAAGCGATGCCATGATGAGGATCGACCATTTATCAGCGATCTGATCGAGAATGAGCCGGACGAGCTCGGCCGACTCTCCAAGTGTGCAGTTCCTATCCGCCATGCGGTTTCCTCCGGGATACCTGAGCGACAATAAGTGCCTAATTGACACTAGGTTTCCTGCATATACCTATGCATCGCGTGATGCAAATGGAGAAGTGACATGAAAGCAGTGCGGTTCCACCAAACGGGAGGCCCCGAGGTTCTGGTCTATGAGGATGTTCCGGATCCGACAGCCGGCCCCGGCGAAATTCTCATTCGCGTCGACGCCGTCGGATTGAACTATGCCGATACGATGCGGCGGCGCGGAGACGACTATCCGGAAGCCTCGCCGGTGCCCTTTACACTCGGTATCGAGGTTGCCGGCACGGTTGCGGCGCTCGGCGAGGGCGTTGCGGGGCCGGCGGTCGGCACGCCCGTGCTCGCGACCCCGGGCGCCGGCGGATATGCCCAATATATCGCCGTTCCCGCACAGATCGTCATCCCTCTGCCGGAGGGCTTCGACGCCGTGAACGCGGCCGCTTTGGTGGCGCATGGCATGACGGCGGCGATCGCGCTGCGCAAATCCGGCCGTCTCGTCGAAGGCGAAACCGTGCTGATCGAGGGTGCTGCCGGCGGGCTCGGCTCGTTCCTGGTGCAGCTCGCCAAGCTCTATGGCGCCGGCAAGGTGATCGCCGCCGCGAGCACGCCGGAAAAGCGGGCCATCGCCGAAAAGCTCGGAGCGGACGCCACCGTCGACTATCGCCAGCCCGACTGGGCCGAGCGCGTGAAGGAACTGACCGATGGACGCGGCGTCGACCTGATCATGGAAACCGCCGGCGGCGACAACGTCAACAGGGCTCTCGACGCCCTGGCGCCCTTCGGCCGCATGGTCTATCTCGGGCAATCCAGCGGCAAATCCGCCCAGATCGACCCCTGGCGGCTGACGGCTCAAAATCACAGCGTCATCGGCATCTACATCGCGGCCTATGCCGCCTGGCCGGAGCTCATGGCCGAGACGATGAACGAACTGATCGGCTTCCTGATGACCGGCAAGCTGTCGATCAACATCGGCAAGGTGATGCCGCTGTCACAAGCAGCCGAAGCCCATCG
>NZ_SLVH01000035.1:0-1097 GCF_004342335.1 Rhizobium sp. PP-F2F-G48
GGTGCCGTCGAGGTCGATGGCAGCGGCCAGCAGCAGTTCGGTGTTTCGCCCGCCTTTGCCCGCACCCTCGGGTCCGATCGTGACGGTCGTTTCCCCGCCCGAGAGCAGAACCATGGGGCCCTCCTGCGGCGGACGGCTCACCTGAAACTCCATCGCCAGCGCCGCATGCATGCGGCCGATATCGCGCGCTTCCCCCTCGATCCGGTCGGACAGGATCAGCGGCGTCACGCCGGCCTCGCGGCTCAAGCGCGCCGCTGCCTGCAACGAGACACGGGCGGACGCGATGACATGGGCCTCGTGCCCGGCAAAGGCCGGATCGTCGGGGCGCAGCGTCTCCGCCGTGGCGATATACTGGAGACTGCGGGGCGGAAGGTTCATCCGGTAGTCCCGGATCGCCCGCAGCGCATGTTCGCGGCCGGCGGCATCGGGAATGGTCGGGCCGGAGGCGACGAAGGCCGGGTTGTCGCCGGGAACGTCGGAGACGACGAGGCTGACGACGCGGGCCGGAAAGGCGAGCGCTGCGAGCCGCCCGCCCTTGATCATCGAGACATGCTTGCGCACCACGTTCATCGCCGAGATCGGCGCGCCGGAGGCGAGCAGGGCCTCGTTCAGCGCCACCTCGTCGGCAAGCGCGAAGCCCGGCGGCGGCGACGGCAGGAGCGCGGAGCCGCCGCCGGAGATCAGTGCGATGACGAGATCGTCCGCCGTCAGGCCGCGCACCGCCACCATCAGGGCCTGCGCCCCGACGATGCCCGCCTCATCGGGAACCGGGTGCGCCGCCTGCAGCACCCGGATGCGCGAGCACGCCGCAACCGGGCCGTGCCGCGCAACGACCACGCCTTCCAGCGGACCATCCCACACGCTTTCCAGCGCCTGCGCCATCTGGCTCGCCGCCTTGCCCGCACCGATGACGACGGTCCGGCCTTTCGGTCGCGCCGGGAGATGGGCACGGATCGCTTCCAGCGGATCGGCCGCGCGAACGGCGGCGTGGAAGAGCGAGGCGAGGAATGCGCGCGGGTTCTCAAGTGGCATCAGGGTCCGACCCTCCTGGGCATGGCGACACCTTTTGTGGCAAAGCCGGTGACGGAATGCAAAGC